>JBEBHQ010000047.1:0-20695 GCA_040080805.1 Terricaulis sp.
CACGGGGAGGGGGTTCAAGTTGCAATTATGTCGAACAACGAGACCAAGCAACGCGAAGAAGGCGAAACCCGCGCCGCGACCGCCCCGGCGGCGGCGGGCGAGCGCGTGGATGTGTGGCTGGCCAAACACTGGCCCGATCTTTCACGCGCCCGCATCCAAGGCTTGATCGGCGCGGGCAAACTGAGCCTCGACGGCGCGCCCGTCACGCACGCCAAGGACAAGCCGCGCGCGGGCGGGCGCTATGAACTGGTCCTGCCGCCGCCGGAGCCGGCCGCTCCCCTGCCCGAGGCGCTAGCGCTTGAGATCGCGTTCGAGGACGAGCATCTGGTGGTGGTCAACAAGGCCGCCGGCATGGCCATGCATCCCGCGCCCGGCTCGATGCGCGGCACGCTTGTCAACGCGCTGCTCGCTCATTGCGGGGACAGCCTCTCAGGCATAGGCGGGGTGGCGCGCCCGGGTATCGTGCACCGTATCGACAAGGACACGACGGGGCTGGTGGTGGTCGCCAAGCATGATGCGGCGCACCAAGGCTTGGCCAAGCTGTTCGCCAAGCACAATCTGGAGCGGGTCTATTACGCGGTGACGCGCGGCGCGCCCAAGGATCGCGCGGCGCGCATCGAAAACAAGCTGGTGCGCTCGGGCGAAGACCGCCGCAAATACGTGGTCGCGCGCAATGGCGACACCGAAGCCGGCAAAATCGCCATCACCGATTATTGGACCATTGAGAGCTTTGGCCAACAAGCCGGCGCCTCCGCTGGGCGGCCCGCCGCGGCGCTGATCGAATGCCGCTTGCACACCGGACGCACGCACCAAATCCGCGCTCACCTCACCCACCTCGGTTGCCCGCTGGTCGGCGACCCGCTCTACGGCAAGCAACGCGCGTTCAAAGCCGAAGGTGCGCACGCCGAGGAAGCGGAAGCCGCCGTACGCGCGTTTCCGCGCCAAGCGCTGCACGCCAAAGTGCTGGGCTTCCGCCACCCAGTAACGGGCGCCGAGCTTAGATTTGAAAGCGCGCTGCCGGCCGATATGGAGACGCTGCTGGCGACGCTGCGGCGGCTGTGAGCGTACGCCGCAAGAGCGGCGATCGATCGACGATAGAGCCTCTTCCCAGGTGATGCGTTCGGTAAGTCCGACGGACATACGGACATAGAGCGCCACGCGAACGCCAAGCCCAAGGCCGGGTCTCAATTTGCGCGCGAGCATGACGCCACCGAAAACGTACTCGATCGCTCCCACTGGTGAGGTCGCAAGAGCGACAGGAAGGGCCGAGCGTCACTCTACCAACGCATACAGTGGATATTCACCGACAACCTCGAATTCAACGCCTTGATATGCGATCTCCATATTCATCTGCGTGCCGCTCACTGTTTGAACCTGGTGATGCAGATACCGAACACGCAACGCGTCAAAGCGGCACTCGTCTCCTGGCTCCAGCGCGCGCAATTTTTGCATTCCGGCGAATCGGAGCGCGTGCCCGTCTAACTGAGGCCCCATCACCCGCGCCACAGCGACATCATCCTTCCAAATATAGAGATTGAATGGCTTTAACGTTGCCGGCAATTCAGCCCTCGCCGCAGCGATGCGTGCCAACGCATCAGAATTCAGCGCATCCAGCTCGGTCGCCAGTCGCGGCGGAAAGCTGATCCACTTCCAAACGAAAAGCGCCGGAAAGAGAAGGAATGGCGCCGCAGCTGTCAGACCGCGCACAAGCAACCCATCCTGCGGATCGGTCGCCCAGATAAAGAGACCGGCCGCGATGATGAACTGGATCAAAAGTGCTACAATTACACGCTCAGCGCTTTCGACACCCGCGCTGCGGGCAGCCTCGCGCCATGCCCGGGCACCCATTGCGCGCCACTCATTTGTTGCCATAGCCGGGATCGTAAGGCGATTCCTTGTGCATCTTCTGCCGAGGTTGGGCTCAGACTGAAGCGGCCAACCCAGGCGAACCCAGTGGGCTTACTCGGAGCACTTGAACCCAGTATCGCCTGCTCGTCACCCGATCGTTTCGGTTGCGCAAATCGTGAGTTCGCTTTATGTTCCACACCCACGTGCGGAGCTTGACAGGCTTCCTATATAATCACCCGGCGTCCACGAAACCGCCCGGGTTGTTTGTTCGTAGAGAAGAGCACCCGGGCCTCGTGCCGGCGGCCGAAAGGGGAAACGAAATGGCGTCCACCGCGCTCACGCTCGCGCTCTCTCCCGAACAGGGTCTGCAGCGTTATCTCACCGAGATCCGCAAATTTCCGATGCTCCTGAAGGAGCAGGAATTCATGCTGGCAAAAAGCTGGCAGGAGCACGGCGACACCCGCGCGGCGCATCAGCTGGTCACCTCGCACCTGCGGCTGGTGGCCAAGATCGCCATGGGCTACCGCGGCTACGGCTTGCCGATTGGCGAAGTGATTTCCGAAGGCAACGTCGGCCTGATGCAGGCGGTGAAGAAATTCGATCCCGACAAGGGCTTTCGCTTGGCCACCTACGCGATGTGGTGGATCCGCGCCTCAATCCAGGAATACATCCTGCGCTCGTGGAGCCTGGTGAAAATGGGCACCACCGCCGCGCAGAAGAAATTGTTCTTCAACTTGCGGCGGATGAAGAGCCAGATCTCCGCGCTGGAGGAAGGCGATCTGCGGCCCGAACACGTGGCCACCATCGCCCACAAGCTGGCCGTCACCGAGGAAGAAGTCACCTCGATGAACCGCCGGCTTTCCGGCGGCGGCGACGCCAGCCTAAACGCCCCCGTTGGCGGCGCCAGCGGTGAAGGCGATTCCGAGTGGATGGATTGGCTCGCTGACGACAAGACAGAGGGCACACAGGAAACCCGCCTCGCCGACAGCCAGGAATTCGGCGCGCGCATGACGCTGCTGCAAGAAGCGATGAGCGAACTTTCCGAGCGCGAGCGCCACATCATCGAGGAGCGCCGGCTGAAGGACGAACCGGCGACGCTGGAGGATTTGTCCAAGGAATATGGCGTCAGCCGCGAGCGCGTGCGCCAAATCGAAGTGCGCGCGTTTGAGAAGCTGCAAAAAGCGATGAAAACTCGCGCCTCCGAGCGCGGCTTGATGGCCGAAGCGGACGCGTAAGCCTGTTCGCTTGCGTCAGGGTTGGCGGCGGCTCGGATACCCGATCGGCGCGGGCATCCAGGCCGGCCAGGCCGTGACGCCGCGCGCATGCGCCTCCGCCGGCGCCGTCGATGGGCGCCAGAACGCATAAGCGCTGCAAGCGAAGAAAATCACCGTGTGGACGGTGAACGGTGTCAGGATCGTATCGGTGAAGGCGCGCGCGACCATCAGCACGAACATCGCATAGAAGAACGACGTCGCGGGGTGCGGCGTGAGCAAGAGCTGACGCAGGCCCGCGAAAGCCGTCGCCGCCAATGCCACGATGAAGGTCACCAAGCCGAGGTAGCCGGTATCCACGGCGAGCTGGCGAAATTGATGATGGAAGTGGAACACGCGCCCGTCGGTCATGCCGGTGAGGCGCTTTAGACCAATCGTCTCGAATGAATCGCCCATCCAGATAGCTTGATATCCGTACCCTAACAGCGGGCGCCGCTCGATAAGTTCGTCGGCGCGCGCCCACAGCAAGGTGCGCCCCGTCAACGTGGGATCCTTGTTCAGCGTGTCGAACACAAAGTGATTGAGCCACGCATTGGCTTCTGGAATGAGCAAGCTGAGCGGGGCCGCCACCAGCACCACGCCCGCAATCACGGCGACACGCCCGCCCGCCGGCAGGCGTTGCATGAACCACAGCCCAATCAGCGCCAGCGCGCCCCCCGCTGCCATCAACACGGCTGTCGTTGCGTTGGTCTCGATTAGCAGATAGCCGGCCAACGGCAGCGCCAGCACCGCCACCCAGCGCAACATCACATTCACGCCGCCCATCATCAAATTCGTCAACGCCGAGAGCAGCAGAAACAGCGCGGCAAAGCCAAGCTGGTTCTTCGAACCTGTCAGCCCGATCAGCACCATGCCTTCCGCGGATGGGCCTTGGCGCCCGTGCAGCACGCACAGCACGCAGAACACGAACATGGCGAGCATGAACACGGTGGCGAACCGCCCCGGCGTCATCAGCCGCGTCAGATGCACGCCCACGAACGCGGTGAACAGAAGCTGCGCACCATAGCGCGCCGACGCCATTGGCGCATCCGACCAGAGCGCCGAGAGCGTAGCCAACACCGGAACCAGCAAGAGCGGCCACCAACGCAGCATGGTTTGCACAAACGCCGCCGGCCGCAGCAGGAACAAGAGCCCGACCAACCCCATCTCGCCCAGCACCAGAAGCGGCCCGATCTCGGACAGCTGGGTCGACAGCATGATGAACAGCAAGAACGCCGCGATCTCGGGGAGATAGGCAATGAGCAGCATGGCGGCGCGATTTCACCTTGATGGCGTCAGCTTAGGGCGGTTCAGAGCGCGTGCAAACCAGTGTCGACGACGAATTGATCCAATGCCGTGAGCGCTTTGCCGAGCGCGGCGCCCAATGCGCCGAGGCGCTCGGCGCGCGCGCCATCGGCGGCCGCCTCGGTCGCCTCGCAGGCGGCGGCGAGCTCATGAAAACCGATGCCGCGCGCCGAACCCTTGAGGGTGTGAACCGCGTGGCGCCATTCAAGCGGGCTTGCGATGGCGCTGGTCCAACCGGAAACCTGGGCGCGAAACAGCTCAAGCACCTCGCGCTGCAGCGCGCGATCAGCGCCGGTCATATGGTCGAAATGCGCGCGGTCCAGCACGGCGTTCATGGCGCCAGTGTGGGCGGCGCCGCCTTAAGACGGGGTTGAGAA
Source organism: Terricaulis sp. (assembly GCA_040080805.1). GTDB lineage: Bacteria > Pseudomonadota > Alphaproteobacteria > Caulobacterales > Aquidulcibacteraceae > Vitreimonas. The sequence continues at coordinate 4,781 of JBEBHQ010000047.1, forward strand.
CACCGCCGCCCCGAACGCGGCCTCGTGCCCCAGCGCAACGCCCGCCGCCACTGCAAGGCCCACCAGCGCCCGCCACCCCACTTCGCCAAGCGCCAGCCGGTTGCGGCCCTGGGCGATGGCGGCGAACGGGGCGTTGGAGGTGACCGCCTCGAAGCGCGCCCAGGCCCCGGCGCCGCGCGCCCTGCCCTTGCGGTCGATCGAGCGCGCGCCCAGCAGAACCATCACTCCAAGCACGCCAAACAACATGACCGCGAAGCGCTCGCCATTGACCATGAGATGCCCCGCTGCCCACAGCGCCACGCCCCACAGAAAGGGGTGGCGGGTGATGCGAAGCACCCCGCGCGCGGGCTCCGCCTGCGCTAAGCTCTTGGTTTCAAACCCCGCATAGGTCGGCCCCGGCGTCAGCACGCCGGCGGTCGCCAGCGCTACTCCGAACGCCGCCAGCGCAATGCCGGGCCAACGCAGCCAGGTGGGCGCAAGCCACATCGCCTCGTTCAGCGGGTCGAACGGATCGGCGCGCATCTCCCCATAGCCTTGGATCAACGCCAGCAAGAGCCCCAGCGACGCCAACGAGAAGGCGATCCGATAAGGGCCCAAGCCGATGCGTCCGACCACGCGTGCGCGCAGCCCGGTCGCCGACAAGCCAAGGTGGAGCAACGCGAAGCCCACCAAGCCCCAAGCGAATGCGTTCATGGCCAAGGCCCTTCCACTGACGAATTCGCGATGAGCGTCGCGCGCCGGCCAAGCTCCGGCAAGAGGCCGCGTCGCCGCGCCCGCTGGCCCCGTGGCGGCACTGGACGAACAGGCCCAATCGCCCTATGTGCAGGCGCTTCGCAAGGTTTGGGTGTATAGCTCAGTCGGTAGAGCAGCTGACTCTTAATCAGCGGGTCGCAGGTTCGAATCCTGCTACACCCACCAGATTCTAAAGCGATTTTTTCTGGCCATTCATGCCACCCAGCGGCGAATTATCGCCTCTAGGTCACGAATAGGTCACTGCAAAAGAGCGCTGATTGAAATCGAAGGAAACAGTTCAAAACAGGTCTTGTATCGACGTAGGCAGTCTGACCACGCGGAGTCCGAAACTACGCCAGCGTGCAGCCCGGACCCCAATTGCCTGCGTTGCAGTTCCCCACCAGCGCACCGGGCAACCGGAAGCGGCCATTGCCGGCTCTTGCCTATGCGTGTGGTCCGCAGTCCGCGTCTTGTCTCTCCATCTCACGCACCTCCGGCGAATAGTTCGGTCGTGTCTTGGATTTGCTCATCGCTCCACCTTCTCAAGAAAGGGAGCCTCCGGCAAACCCGGCGCGGTTCAATACGCCAAGCCCGCGGTTCCAGAGCCGGTGAGGTGGTGGTGCACGGTGTTGGTCCGACAAATGAATCTATGAGCTGCTGCCGGTCTCGTGGACGCCTTCCTAAGCTAACGCCTCCTGTTCCTCGAACGCAATTGGGCTGAGATAGCCCAGCGTCGAATGGCGTCGCCGTGGATTGTACCATCGCTCGCCGCGCCGCGCAGCCGCGCGCACCGTTTGCAAACTCACCCCCAACGTTGGGGTAGGTCGAAGCCGGGTACGTCTTCACAATGTCGCACGAGCCATCGAGGCTCTATTTCATCGCGCAAGAATCCCTGAAGTCGATCCAAAAATAGTCGATCTGCGTCGCCTTGAAGCGCATATACTGTAACCTCCGATCCCAGCGGGCCCAAATAGGTAGTGACATCTAGTTCCATGGCGCGGCCCGGAGTGTAATACGACCGCGCAACGACGCCCCCCCCGCTCTCCAAACCTGCTTGCTCAGCAAAAAGATCAAACGCAGCTAGGAGTTCTCGCCCCTGGGCGTCGTTCGCACCCACAACAACGCAATATGTCGGCGTGCGCAGTTCGCCGCGTGGGTCGAGCGTGCAACCGAAGCAAAGAAAACTCAGCATCCAAGCAATCAATGCGGACCTTTTCATTTGTACACTCATCGGAAAAACCCGCGGAACCGATTCTGTGTTTGTCCGTGGAACCCACCAAACAAGATCGGCCCGATCCATTCATTGAACTCTCGGTATCCGCCGGTTCCGATGCCCGTGGAAAAGAGATAAAGCGCGGGGCCCACCGCGAACAGCACTGTGACGAAGCGTCCGTCATGGAACATGTGCCCCTCTAGCGTCTGATTGATGAACACACCACCTTGATGCCAAAACTCTATTGGTTGGGTTGCGAGCAAGTCATATTGTCCTGGCCCTTCATTCGCAGGGATTTGCCAGGGGACGTGCTCACCGGCCACAAATGCATCTACATCATCAAAGTTGCAGCCAGGGTGCGCCATGAAACATACACGTGTAGGTCCGACCTCAAAGAAATGAAAGTTTAGATCCAGTGGATTGTACCCCAGTATGTACGGGGCAATTAGGCGCCGCCCCGTCACGACGATTGAATCGATTGTATCGTCGTCGCTGACATCGCTATCGGCCACGACACCCACGCAGTCCGCGCCGCATATTTGCCTTTGCTGTTGCGCGCGGGCGTATGCCGATTGCGGAGCTGAGCCGGAATAGTATGTGGCGTAGATTGGTCCGACGCCAGCGCCGCCGCCGCCGCAGATGCGTGAGCCGGTGGTGGTTTCGCACAGGCCTGAGGGATCGATCGCCGACGTTGGGCGATTGGCGACGTAGGCGTAGAGATTCATTCCGCCACCAAAGCCAATCGGATCGGTTTGCGCGAAGCGGCCGAGCGAGGGCAGGTAGGCGCGGGCTTTGTAGTGGTAGAGCTGGGCCTCATTGAGCCAGATCTGGCCGGTGTATTGAAAGCGGCCGGTGTTTGTGGCGGCGGGGACGCCGTACTCGTCGTAGGCATTGATGTTTGTCGCCGCGCCGGCCGCGTTGGTCACCGCCACCACCGAACCGAGTTGATCGGCGAGCAGCCAGCGGCGGTCGGTCGTTCCAGCGCCTTCGTACCACACCAAAGGCTCATCCACGCCAGGCCCGTGCACGAAGCGGCGTTGCAACGCGTTCGAGCCATCGTACTCGCCGATCATGCTCGCGCCGTCGTACAAGAAGCGCGTGGTCGCCGCGCCGACCGTCTCGGACAAGCGCCCCAGCGCGTCATAGGCGAGCGTCGCCGCCGCCCCGCCTGGGGGCGTGGCGCTGGTGAGGCGATTGTACACATCATACGCGTACGCCGCGCCGAGCGCGCTGGTCGTGTTGCCGCGCGCGTCGTAGCTGGGCGTGGTTGCGGCGACGGAAGTGTATTGGTTGAGGCCGTTGTCGGCGTAGGTAATGGTTCCATTCACCGGCGCGGGGAAATCGTACGCCGCGTTCGAGCTGGCGCGCTGAATGATCTGGCTGGCGGCATTGTAGCTGAGCCCGGTGCTCTGATCCTGGCCGGTTCCGGCGAGGTCCTGCGTCAGCGTCGCCAAGCGCGAGGCCGGATCGTACGCATAAGCCGTCGCCACCCCGTTGCCGCGCGCAAGCGATGTCCGCCGACCCAGATTGTCGTAAGCAAAAATAGCCAGCACCCCGACCCCCGACGCCGCCCCGTTCTCCCGCATCGCCGTGACCGCGCCCGCGAGATCGTAATCGTAAGCCACGTAAAACCCATCCGGCCACGTCATCCGCGTGCGCCGCGAGGCTGCGTCGTAGAGATAGCTCACACTGCCCTGCGGGCTTGTCTGGCTGGTGTTGCGCGACAACTGATCGTACGCAAACGACAAGCTCTGCCCGCCGCTCGCCGCGCTCAGCGTGCGCGAGAAAAGATCGTACGTGCTGGCGACATCAAGCCCCGTTCCCGGCGCGTCCACCGACGTCACCCGGCCCAGATTGTCGGCGCCGAGCGTGATCACCTGCCCATCGCGCCGACGCTGCGTCGTCGTGTTGGCGGCGATGTTGTAAGTGGTCTCCTCGTAATCGGTGGTGGAGCTGACCGCGCCGTTGGCGGCCACAATCGGCTCACCTACCGTCGCACAAGACTTCCTCCGAGACATACGTCACGAGTTCGGCCATGCGCGCCTCCGCGATGTCGATGCTGACGGGGTCAAAGGAAGCGGTCACCGCTAACTCTGTCTCGGGAACGCTTGCGCCGCAACCGACACCCACTCCCAGTGCGACATCCGGACCAACTTGACACGCGGGTCCTTCGTCACCACGAGAATCCCACAAAAGGCTCAAGCTTCTCATTCGGCCGATACCGCCAACGTTACTCGTGGCCGTTGGCGGCGCAACATCGACCCAAGAGATGGGGCCCGTTCGTCCGCGCGCGCGCGAAATCCCAACAATCTTGTCGTGTCTCAAATGCGCGTAACCGTCCAATGAATCGAGCGGCACAAGATCGCACCCATTTACTCCCGGCCTTATCTGATAGGCGCCCTGCGGCGGGAGGCAAGCCGCAAGCAACAGGGCCGCTAACCAACCAAGATTCATGATACCCACCTAATCATTAGCATCTGCCGGCCCTCCACGTCGTTTGGGTACATAGATAGTTCCACCTATGCCAATCGGCTTCCCCCTCGGTGTTGAGGTTCTGCGAGCCAGTCCGCAAGTATTCCTCAAATCCCATGTAGCCATAAGGGCTAAACGCTCCGGCAACGGGATCAACACCATGCTGATATTGCCAAATGTGAGTCACCTCGTGAATGAACCAGCCCACATAGTTGGTACCACCACAAATCATGAAGTTGGCGCACCCTGAATCTTGCGAAGGAAAGTGAATGCCGTTTTGGAGGGTGACCGCTGTGTCCGAGAACGGGCTGTCGAAATAGATAACGATGACGCTGGTATCGATATCCGGAAACTCAAGCAACGCGGCAACCGCTTCGTCAGGGTGCAAGACTCGATGGCGCATGAACATGAGCGAGTGCGTGTCCAGAAATTGGAGTTCATCCGGGGAAAGCTGGGTGCGCCAAAGCCGAGCAGTCACAACAATCTCATCCTCTTCATTCGGCCCGGCGCAGTCCGCGCCGCATATTTGCCTTTGCTGGTGCGCGCGGGCGTATGCCGATTGCGGAGCTGAGCCGGAATAGTAGGTGGCGTAGATTGGTCCGACGCCCGCGCCGCCGCCGCCGCAGATGCGTGAGCCGGTGGTGGTTTCGCACAGGCCTGTTGGATCGATCGCCGAGGTCGGGCGATTGGCGACGTAGGCGTACAAATTCATCCCCCCGCCAAAGCCGATCGGATCGGTTTGGGCGAAGCGGCCGAGTTTGGGGGAGGTAGGCGCGGGCGCGGTAGTGATAGAGCTGCGCTTCGCCGAGCCACATCTGGCCGGTGTATTGGAAACGGCCGGCGTTGGCCGCAGCCGGGACGCCGAACTCGTCATACGCGTTGACCGTCGTCGTGGCGCCATTCGCGGCGACGATGGAGCCGAGTTGATCGGTGATCAGATAGCGGCGATCGCTTGTGCCCGCGCCTTCGTACTACACCAGCGGCTCGGCTCTCATAAAACACGGCGCGCCTTACGTCTCTTCAACACCTGGCGGGGTGCTAGGCTGTCGTGTCCTCGGGGTTCCGGGACTTCCTCATCAAGAAAATCAGCCGCGAGATGTAAATCCCGCAGTACACCACGAAAACAAACACAACAGCTGGCGCCAACAGCGGCGGCTCCAGTTGTAGCGCACACGCGCCGGCCAGAAACGCGACGACAGAAACCGCACCTAACCATTTATCACCAAGGCTAATCTGCACACAACGGAATGCTCGATGACTGAAGGCTTGTTTGAGTTGGTCCGCCATAAACGCCTCCGCCTGCGGCAATAGAAAAGCCGCCGCCAACATGATCGCCTGAGCTGTTGAATATGAACTCCACGCCGACGCCCGGGAGCCCCGGAACCTCGACGTCAAGCCGAGACCCTCGCCCTAAGAAGTCGCCGAGTGTATTCACACGACCGCGGAATCCTCCAAGCGAGCCGCCAAGTCCACCAAGCCCAGCGCCAGATGTAACTACGCCCGACGCACCTACCGATGGAATGTCAAAGCGGTAGACCCCGACGCCGACTCCCAGAACGAGCGCAAGGTCCAAGCCTCCGCCGGTAACAAACACGGGCCCTTCATTCAGCGACAAGCATTGCGGCTGCTCGTTCGTACTGCCCCCGCCGCCGCCTCCACCCCCGACGCCGCGCGGGGTGGCGGGAGCGATGGTGGGCGCGGCGAGGCCACGAAGATTCTCCAAGAATCTCTCGATCCAGAAGGCGCTGCAGATGGAATTTGTCGGGCACGCTGTGACAACGACGCCGCCGTCGTCACTTGGACACGCGTCGAGGCGACACCCAGGGAGGGGCGATTCTTGCAGCCCCCACGGATCGACGAAGTTCACCGGATCGTTGCGGACGTAAGCGTACAGATTCATGCCGCCGCCGAGGCCTGCGGGATCGGTCTGCGCGAATCTCCCCAAGCTCGGCAGGTAGGCGCGGGCTTTGTAGTGGTAGAGCTGGGCCTCATTGAGCCAGATCTGGCCGGTGTATTGAAAGCGGCCGGTGTTTGTGGCGGCGGGGACGCCGTACTCGTCGTAGGCATTGATGTTTGTCGCCGCGCCGGCCGCGTTGGTCACCGCCACCACCGAACCGAGTTGATCGGCGAGCAGCCAGCGGCGGTCGGTCGTTCCAGCGCCTTCGTACCACACCAAAGGCTCATCCACGCCAGGCCCGTGCACGAAGCGGCGTTGCAACGCGTTCGAGCCATCGTACTCGCCGATCATGCTCGCGCCGTCGTACAAGAAGCGCGTGGTCGCCGCGCCGACCGTCTCGGACAAGCGCCCCAGCGCGTCATAGGCGAGCGTCGCCGCCGCCCCGCCTGGGGGCGTGGCGCTGGTGAGGCGATTGTACACATCATACGCGTACGCCGCGCCGAGCGCGCTGGTCGTGTTGCCGCGCGCGTCGTAGCTGGGCGTGGTTGCGGCGACGGAAGTGTATTGGTTGAGGCCGTTGTCGGCGTAGGTAATGGTTCCATTCACCGGCGCGGGGAAATCGTACGCCGCGTTCGAGCTGGCGCGCTGAATGATCTGGCTGGCGGCATTGTAGCTGAGCCCGGTGCTCTGATCCTGGCCGGTTCCGGCGAGGTCCTGCGTCAGCGTCGCCAAGCGCGAGGCCGGATCGTACGCATAAGCCGTCGCCACCCCGTTGCCGCGCGCAAGCGATGTCCGCCGACCCAGATTGTCGTAAGCAAACGTAGCCAGCACCCCGACCCCCGACGCCACCCCGTTCTCCCGCATCGCCGTGACCGCGCCTTGGTGGTCACGTAGAAAGAAGTCTTGCCGTCTTATTAGCAATATCCCGAGTCCAGCAGGTCCACGCGTCCGCCTCGGCATCATCAAAGTCGAGACTCAATCCGGCTGATGGCGGCGCGCCAATCATCCTGAAAGTGATTCGGAAACGCCCCTCATCCTTGGCCATCTCTACATCGTACTGTCCCATTTCCATCGACGATGGCGATCCCCATCGCTCGCGGCCACCGGGGGCGCCCAAGAAAGCAAGAGCCTCTACAAGTGGGATCAGTCCGCATGACAGTTCCACCTGCGGAAAACGCATATAGAAGCGGACGAACGGATACTCCCAAGCAACATCCGAGGTCCACGCACTCACACGCGCTGCTTCACTTGAGTCGGCAGCCCACTCAAGAATCACAGTCGTTTTCTGATCAACGAAGGGTATTTCGGCGCGAAATTTCAACTCACCACCGCGAAGTTGGAAACATGGAGACAGCCCTATACACGCCACGAAACGGCGAGCCGTCAACTGTTAGCGTGACCCCAAACAATTCTCTTCGCCCGAAGAGCAGGGAGTCTTGGTATCCCATCGGGAAAGGAAACGGAGCTCTGATGTTGTATCGTCCCAAATGAACCGTGTTGGGGGTCGCAATCCCGTGCCGCAGGACGTCATTGCCCAAATTCCACAATTCGTTGTCGGTGTATGGGCGGAGGAACTGCCCCTTTTGAAAAGAATTGCCGCCAATGTGGATGTCCTTCCGCGCCGACACCGGATCCACTTACCCACCGTGAGCGTCACCCTTCTGTTTCTCCAGGTCCTGGGTGCACGAAAGTGCTGCGATGCGTTTCCGCAGAAACCAGATGCCGAGAGGCAAAAAGTATATGGCGACGAACGTGGCGCCAAACGGGAGGAATTTAAAGGGGGAGTTGTCGGCGCCTGTCGCGGCCAAAAACGCGCTTGTCGCTAGTCCTACGCAAACCACAACCAAAGCCGCCGAGACAAACATACCCAGAGGAAACTGCGGTTGCACTCCACTCTCAAGCGCCACGAAAAGCTGACTATTGATTGGTATGGAAATCAACAGAAAGAGCAAAGCCAATCCGAATATGGCCGACCACAAGCTTGGTCTCACTCCTCGTGAATGCTGAGCTAAAGCGAAAAGTCCAAATGACCACACAACGATCGCGATAGAAGGGAAGAGTATCCCGACTGACCGGACACTCTGTTGCAACGGACCCGAGGTGTGGGCCTCCAGCAATTCCAAGCCCGCGAGCGTCACGACGAAAATCGCAACGACAACGATGGGAGAGACGGTAGCTATTTGTTTTCCGATCATCACTGCGATCCGGGGCAATTGTCGCCAGCATCTCTAAATTCGACACCGGCCCGAGCCGCCAAGCCGCCGCGCACCTGACCCTCGACGCCTAACCCAACGAAAATGGGCCGGAAGCCAAAGTTTTGCTGACTACCGCGAGCCTGCGCGCTGCTGAAATTGGAAGCGTTGAGAGGCGTTTCACTGACGTTGCCAGCGCCGCCACTAATAACACGCTGCCCCGCGCGAACACCCCACCCCGACACGGTACGCGCTTGACCATAAAAGCCGTCTCGGCCCAGCCCCACGGCGAACCTTGCTCCCGCTCCTCCGCCCTCAACTCCTCCGCTAAAGCGATATGGCCCTTGAACATCTATTGAAAATCTGTCCCCTGACAGGCCTGCTGCCTCCGCAACGGGGCAAACTCGATAGCCAGCGTAAGCGGTCAAGCTGTCAATCACATCCATCGCGGGGATGTCGTTCGCGCTACGCTGGAACGTCTCCCAGGGCTGCTCAAGAGGTGCTGCCTCGCCGAACACGCGGCGCAGGAAGAGCCAGAGCCAGAATGTGTCGCGTCCAGCGATCGGGCAGCCATAGCCGTCGGCGTTGTCGGAGCACCCTTCCGGGGGTTGCCCATCCGGCGTGTCCTCGAAGCCCCGCAGCCCCCACGGATCAATCAAATTCACCGGATCGTTGCCGACGTAGGCGTACAAATTCATGCCTCCGCTAAACCCGATCGGGTCAGTCTGCGCGAAGCGGCCTAAAGCGGGGAGGTAGGCGCGGGCTTTGTAGTGGTAGAGCTGGGCCTCATTGAGCCAGATCTGGCCGGTGTATTGAAAGCGGCCGGTGTTTGTGGCGGCGGGGACGCCGTACTCGTCGTAGGCATTGATGTTTGTCGCCGCGCCGGCCGCGTTGGTCACCGCCACCACCGAACCGAGTTGATCGGCGAGCAGCCAGCGGCGGTCGGTCGTTCCAGCGCCTTCGTACCACACCAAAGGTTCATCCACGCCCGGCCCGTGCACGTAGCGGCGTTGCAACGCGTTCGAGCCATTGTATTCGCCGATCATGTCGCCGCCGTCGTACAAGAAGCGCGTGGTCGCCGCGCCGACCGTCTCGGACAAGCGCCCGACCGCGTCATAGGCGAGCGTCGCCGCCGCCCCGCCCGAGGGCGTGGCGCTGGTGAGGCGATTGTACACATCATACGCGTACGCTGTGCCGAGCGCGCTCGTCGTGTTGCCGCGCGCATCGTAGCTGGGCGTAGTTGCGGCGACGGAAGTGTATTGGTTGAGGCCGTTGTCGGCATAGGCAATGGTTCCGTTCGCGGGCGCGGGGAGATCGTAGGCCGCGTTCGAGCCGGTGCGCTGCGTCACTTGGCTCGCGGCATTGTAGGAGAGCCCATAGGTCTGATCGGCGCTCGTCCCGGGCAAATCCTGCGTCAGCGTCGCCAAGCGCGAGGCCGGATCGTACGCATAAGCCGTCGCCACCCCGTTACCGCGCGCCAGCGATATCCGCCGACCCAGATTGTCGTAAGCAAAAATAGCCAGCACCCCGACCCCCGACGCCGCCCCGTTCTCCCGCATCGCCGTGACCGCGCCCGCGAGATCGTAATCGTAAGCCACGTAAAACCCATCCGGCCACGTCATCCGCGTGCGCCGCGAGGCTGCGTCGTAGAGATAGCTCACACTGCCCTGCGGGCTTGTCTGGCTGGTGTTGCGCGACAACTGGTCATACGCGCAAACGACAAGCTCTGCCCCCCGCTCGCCGCGCTCAGCGTGCGCGAGAAAAGATCGTACGTGCTGGCGACATCAAGCCCCGTTCCCGGCGCGTCGAGCAGCGTCACCCGGCTCAGATTTTGTTTCTATTGGTCCACCAAGTCGGTTAGGCGAAGCTGCCTCTCACTGCACAAATAATTCTCTTCGTCGAACATCTGTCCCTCAAACTCGGTGGTCCGGCGGTAGGCCAGCACACCGGACTTCCGCGAATACAGAAGCGAAGTGCTCGTCAGAGACGCGAGCGAATCCACACTCGAGCTCCCCACCGGCGTGGCGTGAACAAGTATCCAATCGGAATCTAACTGACCGGCCGCCATGGCGACAAATCGATACCCGTCAGTTTCCCACGTTACCGTGGTTTGGCCTCGCATGGTCGCCTCGGCGGGCACCATCATAGGAAATGGGTCAATGAAGCCGATATAGGCGCCACTATAGATGGGTGCCAACGAGGAACTGCTGTCAGAACCAAACACCAATCGCCTGTCAGGATCAAAGAATATTCGCTCTGACTGATCGAGACCGACCTCGCAGAACTCGGCGAGGTTCCCCTTCTCTTCACACGCCGCGAGAACAATGCACGCTGACAAGAAACACACCGGCAAAAATCGCACCCTCATTGTTCTCTCCGACCTAGCAACCTGGGTAGGACGGTGGGAACGGCCAATGGCCGCCGACGGGCGCGCAGCCGCCCCCCGCCAATCCGTAGATCACCAGCCGCCGTCGTGCTTCGGCGTCGATAGCTTGGTGCACAGGGCTATTTCGAAACTCCATGCCCATATTGTCACGTCGATGAAGGTATTCGTGGATCATCGTTCGCGCGAGGCCGCTTGGATTGGTTCTGTGATCTCCCCAATTCATGTTCAACTTTATCGAATACACACCCCGGCCTACTTCCCTCTGGCGTTCCCAGTGCGCCTGGCCGGCGACGTCGCGCCCCAAATAATTCCCTCCGTAGATTACCGTGTCGCCCCAGCCACCTCTCCTAAGATTGGCTCCTATAAACTGCGACACCGCACGCACCAAGTTCTCGTCCAATAGAGAGAAGCCATATCCAATCGTAGCGCCACGGTATTTAAGGTCCGCCTCATCGTTCAAATATATGAACTCCCTGAAGGCAGCGGCCAACATTCTAATTTGTGCAGGCGTCAAATCCACGTCACTCGAATCGCCATTACCATTTCCATCAACGTTTACGCAGCGGGGGATGCGAGATCCCGTCGGCGTGGCACAGACTTCGGCCAAGCCCATCGGATCGCTGAAGCCTACCGGATCGTTGCCGACGTAGGCGTACAGATTCATGCCCCCGCCGAATCCGATCGGGTCGGTTTGCGCGAAGCGGCCTAAAGCGGGGAGGTAGGCGCGGGCTTTGTAGTGGTACACGCCCGCTTCCGGCAGCCACATCTGGCCGGTGTATTGGAAGCGCCCGGTGTTTGTGGCGGCGGGGGTTCCGTACTCGTCGTAAGCGTTGATGCTGGTCGCCGCGCCGCTGGCGTTGGTCACCGCCACCACCGAGCCCAGCTGATCGGCCAGCAGCCAGCGGCGGTCGCTGGTTCCCGCGCCCTCGTACCACACCAACGGTTCGTCCACGCCGGGGCCGTGCACGAAGCGGCGCTGCATCACGTTCGCGCCATTATACTCGGCCACCATATCGGCGCCGTCGTAGAGAAAGCGCGTGGTGGCGCCGGCGCCGACCGTCTCGCGCAAACGCCCGATGGCGTCATAGGCGAGCGTGGCCGCGCTTGCGCCCGCGGGCGTGGCGCTGGTGAGGCGGTTGGCCACGTCATAGCCATAGGCCGCGCCAGCGAGCCCGGTGAGATTGCCGAGCGAATCGTACGTCAAGCTCGCGCCGGCGACATTGCCGTACTGGTTCAAGCCGTTGGCGGAATAGCTCGTGGTTCCGTCCACCGGAGCGGGGAGATCGTACGCCGCGTTCGAGCCAGTGCGCTCTGTGATCTGGCTGGCGGCGTTGTAGCTGAGCCCATAGCTCTGATCCTGGCCCGCGACGGTGAGATCCTGCGTCAGCGTCGCCAAGCGCGAGGCCGCGTCGTAAGCGTACGCCGTGCTCACCCCATTGCCGCGCGCCAGCGACGCCCGCCGACCCAGATTATCGTACGCGAAGCTCGCCAGCACCCCGACCCCCGACGCCGCCCCGTTCTCCCGCATCGCCGTGACCGCGCCCGCGAGATCGTAATCGTAAGCCACGTAAAACCCATCCGGCCACGTCATCCGCGTGCGCCGCGAGGCGGCGTCGTAGAGATAGCTCACACTGCCCTGCGCGGCCGTGGCGCTGGTCAGCCGCGACAGCTGGTCATAAGCAAACGACAAACTCTGCCCGCCGCTCGCCGCGCTCAGCTGGCGCGAGAAAAGATCATACGAGCGGGTCACATCGAGCCCCGTTCCCGGCGCGTCCACCAACGTCACCCGGCCCAGATTGTCGGCGCTGAGCGTGAGCACCTGCCCATCGCGCCGGCGCTGCGTCGTCGTGTTGGCGGCGATGTTGTAAGTGGTCTCCTCGTAATCAGTGGTGGAGCTGACAGCGCCATTGGCCGCTTGTGGATAGCGCATGCGGCTCAAGCGATCGAAGCCATCATAGACGAAGGTGGTGAGGTTGCCGGCGCCGTCGGCGAGCGTGGCTTGCAGGCCATTATTGGTATAGCTCGTCGTGGCCTCGTTGATGGCGCCGGCCGTGCCATAGCCGGAGGTGACCTGGATCGGCTGGTCGGCATTGTTATAGGCAGTGCGCGTGATGCGGTCGGGCCCGTTCGCGCCTTGCGTGCTGAGCGTGCACGCCGCCGGCAGCGCGCCAAACACCGCCGCGTTCATCCGCTGGACCACGCATTCGGGCCGGTTGGCGGCGTCGTAGCTGACCTGGGAGACCGCCAGAGCGTTGCCCGTGCCAACGTCGATCAGATCGCTGCGGATGCGCCGGCCCACCGCGTCATAAGCCATGGTCGCCCGCTCCAGCACCGTGAACGCCGCCCAATCAGGGTCGGATTGGCTGTTCACATTTCCGTGATCGACGGTAACCAGTTGCCCATCGAAATTGTAGCCGAGCCGCTGGGCGCGGTGCTTGAGCGGCCCCGCCCCATCGGGATCGGGCCCAATCACGCCGACCACTTGGCGCCCCGCATCATAACGCGTGCGCGTAGTGTCGGCGGATCCAGCCAGCGGGCCATCGATTGTAATGGCGTTGCCGATCGCGTCGTAGGCCACCGTGCTGGTGACCGAGAGCGCATTGTCGCCCGAGCGCACAGTCGTGGCGACAGGCAATCGATTGTTGGCGACGCCGTTCGAACCGTAGCCAATGACGGTGCGCGTTTCATCGGCGCCATTGACGCACGACGAGGTCGTCGCGCAGGCCGAAATCTCGCTCGGCAGCGTAACGCCCGTTGGCGCCGCAACGATCACGCCGGCGCTGTTCTTGTAATAAGCGCTGAACTGCTGATAGGCGATGCGCGTTTGCGGGCGCGCGCCCGATCCCACCGGCGCGGTCCCCGAAGGCGCGGGCGCCGTGATCGTCTCCACGCCGCCATGGCTGGAATTGTAGGTGTAATCGGTGCGGAAGCCGCGCGCATCGGTCGTGGATGTTGGCATGTTGCAGGTGACCGGGTTCGTGCATGTTGTCGCATACGCCGCACTGGTGACGATGTTGGCCAGCCCTGAGCCGGCCTTCGCCACTTGCGTCGTCTGCGTGACATTGCCGCGCGCGTCGTAAGTGAGCGCCGCGTAGTTTCCCTCCGGCTGCGTGACGCGCGCCAAGCGGTTGGCGGCGCCGTAGGTGAAGGTAGTGGTTCGATTGAGCGCGTCGCGGTCGGTCAAGATAAGATTGAGTGAAGCGTCCCAGGTCACCACACGCTGGTGACCGAGCGGGTCGGTGATCGTCGTCGTGCCAATATTCCCGGTCGGCGGCGTATAGCCATAATTCCATGTGCCGACGCCGTTTGTAACCACGCGCACGCGGCCTATCACCCAAGTAAAGGTCACATTATCGACGGCGCTCGACGGGCGCCGGATTGCGCTGACGCGGTTGGTTACGTAAGTATAGCGCGTGACGCGCCCCAAAGCGTCCGTCACTGTCGTCGGCAGTGCTGCGTCGAAGCTGAGGCTGGGCCATGTTTGCGTGAAGCCAGCGCAGCTGTCGGCAGTGGGGCTGCAATAATCCACGGCGTTGTTGATCGCCGTCACCTTGATCAGTGTTAGTCCGCCGGTCGCGGGATCATTGTTCTGGTATTCGAACTTAAGCTGATAGCCAAAATTGTTGTTCAGCGATTGCAACCGCTGCGTCGTGGCGTTGAGCGCCGTGTAAGTAAACGTTTGCACTTCGCCCGAAGGCGCCGTGAAAGTGGTGATGCGCCCCTCATTGGCTTGCGTCGGGGAACTTCCTGCCAAGCCCTTGTCATAGAGCGCCACCGCGCCATTGCGCGTCCTGTAGGTATAGATGTTCGCACTGAACGCCAGCGTCGCCCCATCCGGCTCCGCTGCGACGTAAACCCCGCCCACGAGCGTGAACACCTGTGAACCGCCATAAAGCGTGACCGTGTACGTGGCGCCGCTGCTGTTGATGGTTCCCGTGAGATTGTCGCGCCAAGCCTGCGCGCCGGAATCGAACACGCGCGCGTAAGACAACCCGCCCGCCCCGGGTTGCCCCACCGCAATGCCTGGCATAGCGATGCGCAAGATGCCGGTGGTGAGATCAACTCCGTTGGCGTCCACCGCCGAGCGCACGGGCGGCGGCGGGATCGACTGCGCCGACGCGGGCAGCGTCGTCACCATTGCAGTGAAGCAGGCAATCGCCGCACACGCAGCAATCCGCAAGACCCATAGAGCAAGTCGGTCGCCGCGTGGATATTGCCGCATCGACACCACTCCTTGATCTTCGCTTGACTTGACGTTACGTGCAGCGTTTCCTGCGAGTCAATCGAAACGCTATGAGAAGCGCGCACGGCGAAGGTTCGCTTGTGAAGTCACGAGTTGGGGAGCGAGACATGACGATCTCCCGCCGCGCGATGTTCGCAAAATTGTTGCTCGCTAGTTTTGTGAGCGCGCTTTTGCGCGGGAGCCCTGACGCACGCGCGGAGACCATCCAATACATCTACGATGCACAGGGGCGCGTCACGCGCGCTACGTTCTCAAATGGCATGGTGGTGGATTATACGTACGACAACGCCGGAAATCGAACGCAGGTCACCCGCAACGACGGCTCACCGCCTCCGCCGCCTCCGCCGCCGAGCACGTTCACACAAACGATCGCGATAACCGGGACAGGGCCGGTCAATTTGAGATCGCTCGCGGACGCGGTAGGCTATAACGGCGCGCAGAATGCGAACGTGACCTACACGCTTGCCAGCGGTGTCACCATCACCGGGGTTGCGGGAAACGCAAACGCACCCAATGGCGCCATCGCCCTCGACACGGGAACCTGGCCAAACGGAACCTATACCATTTCTCTCGCGATCCAGATCACAGGGAACGTCCATGGCGGAGGCGGCGTTGGCGGTGCGGGCGGCGTCAGCACGGGCGGCGCGGGTGGCGACTCGATCTATTGTCGTTTGCCAATCTCGATAGCGGTCAATACCGGCGGCGCAGTTCGCGGTGGCGGCGGTGGCGGTGGTGGTGGGGCATCCGACGAAATCACCGTTGGCGGAGAGCCGATCCAGG
>JBEBHQ010000048.1:0-20406 GCA_040080805.1 Terricaulis sp.
GTGGGAGGGTTTGGGTCTCGCGGTTCAGGCCTACCAAAAGCGCACACGCGCGTTGATAGAGCGTCTGGGTTCGCTCGCCCGTCGCCGCGGCGCGCCGATCCAGGTGCGTTTGGTCAAGGGCGCCTATTGGGACGGCGAAGTGAAGCGGGCGCAGATCATGGGTCGGCCGGATTTTCCGGTATTCACGACGAAAGCCGCGACCGACGTGCATTATCTCGCCTGCGCGCGCGATCTTATCGCCGTCGGCGGCGCCATCTTCCCGCAATTTGCAACCCACAACGCCCACACGGTCGCCGCAGTGCGGCGCATGGCGAACAGCGCGGGGCGGGATGCATATGAGTTCCAGCGTCTGCACGGCATGGGTGAAGCGCTGTATCTGGCGCTCGACCCGCCGGCGCCGGTGCGTGTCTACGCGCCGGTCGGCGGCCATGAGGATTTGCTCCCGTATCTGGTGCGACGTTTGTTGGAAAATGGCGCGAACACTTCGTTCGTGCACTCGTTTCTCGACGATGATGTCTCCCCCGATGTGGTCGCCGCCGATCCGATCACCACGCTCGAAGCCAAGCCGCGCCGCCACCCGCGTTTGCCGCCGCCGCCGCAATTGTTCGGCGCCAGTCGGCGTAACTCGGCGGGGCGGGATTTGAGCATTGCAGGTGAGCGGGAGGCGCTCTTTCCTCCCCCGCTTGCGGGGGACGTGGTCGCGAAGCGACCGGAGGGGCGGGAAGCGTCATCCCCCCACCGTCAGTTTGCTGCGCTCACTGACACCTCCCCCGTGAATGGGGGAGGAAAGCTGGCGGTCACTTCCGCTCTCTCAGCTTTCCCCTCCTGGAACGCCCTAGGCGGCGCCGAGCGCGCGCGCATTTTGCGCGCCATGGGCGACGCGCTTCAGCAGCAGCATGATCAACTCGTCGCGCTGATCGCACGCGAAGCCGGGCGCACCTTGCAGGACGGCATCGATGAGGTGCGTGAGGCCGTGGATTTTTGCCGCTATTACGCCGCCGAAGCCGAACGCCTGTTCGCGGGGCCAATGGCGCTGCCATCCCCCGCGGGCGAGACCGACCATCTCGAACTG
Source organism: Terricaulis sp. (assembly GCA_040080805.1). Lineage (GTDB taxonomy): Bacteria > Pseudomonadota > Alphaproteobacteria > Caulobacterales > Aquidulcibacteraceae > Vitreimonas. The sequence continues at coordinate 1,073 of JBEBHQ010000048.1, forward strand.
CATGGACGCGGCGTGTTCGTGTGCATCAGTCCGTGGAACTTTCCGTTGGCGATCTTCACTGGACAAATCGCGGCGGCGTTGGCGGCTGGCAACAGTGTCGTGGCCAAGCCCGCCGAGCAAACGCCGCTGATCGCCGCGGAGGCCGTGCGCTTGTTTCGCGACGCTGGGTTGCCGGATGCCGCGTTGCAACTCGTTCAAGGTGCGGGTGATATAGGCGCCGCGCTTGTCGCCGATCCGCGCATCGCTGGCGTGGCGTTCACAGGCTCCACGGAAGTCGCGCGCCTCATCAATCGCGGTCTCGCGGCCAAGGACGGCCCGATCGTGCCATTGATCGCCGAGACTGGCGGTTTGAATGGCATGTTCGTGGACACCACCGCGCTCAAGGAGCAGGTGGTGGATGATGTCATCGCTTCGGCATTCCTATCGGCCGGCCAACGCTGTTCGAGCCTGCGCTTGCTGTTCCTGCCGAACGACACCGCCGACGGCATTCTCGAAACGCTGATGGGCGCGATGGATTGCCTCGTGCTTGGCGATCCCGCCGACCCGCGCACCGACGTCGGCCCGATTATCGATACGGATGCGAAAGCTAACCTCGACAAACACATGATGCGCATGCGCGAAGAAGCGAAAGTGCTGAAGCAACTCGGCGTGAGCACGCTCGGCGGCAGTTTTTTCGGCCCAGCGCTCATCGAACTCAACACACTCGGCCAAATCGACAAGGAAGTGTTCGGCCCGATCCTGCATGTCGTCCGCTACGATCCCGCCGATATCGCGAACGTGGGCGCCGAACTTGCCGCCAAGGGTTATGGCCTTACGCTCGGCGTGCATTCGCGGCTGGAAAGCTTTGCCGAAGCGGTGCGCGCTGCCGTTCCCGCCGGAAATTGCTACGTGAACCGCACGATTGTCGGCGCTGTCGTCGGCGTGCAGCCGTTTGGCGGGTCGGGCCTCTCGGGCACTGGCCCGAAGGCCGGCGGGCCGTTCTACCTGCCGCGCTTCGCCGAAGAACGCGCCGTTTCCGTCAACATCGCCGCCCAAGGCGGCGATCCGCATTTGTTGAATTTGTAAGCGCCGGCTAGAACGCAAACTCCAGCACCGCGTGCGCGACCAGTTCGCCAGACGCCGCGAACGTCACACGCGCCTCCGCGTAGGCGGTCGCCTTGCCGAAGCGCAGCACGCTGGCTTCGATGAAAAAATCATCATCGCGCGCGGGCCGCAGGAAATGCGTGTGCTGGTAAATCGTGCCCTTGGTTGGACGGTCGCCGGTCATCATCGCCATGGACGTGATGGTGTCGATCGCGGCCATGATGGCTTGCCCGCACACGGCCCCGCTTGAGAATTTCAGCGCATCGTCGAGCGGCAGGCGGGCGGTAATGCGGCGGTCGTCAACCGTGAAGTCGCGCAGCCCCAGCTGTTTGACCCACGGCGCGAACATTAGCTCATAAGCGTCAAGGGCAGTGTTCTGGGTAACCGGGAAGGGCAGTGTGGATGAACTCATGCATCCATAGGCCATGGCTGCCGCGTTTCGTCCACCGTTGCGGCCTAAGCGGCCTTGCCGATGGCGCCCGCTTCCCCGTAAAGCTGCGTCCCATGTCCCACGACAACGTCACGCCGTTTCGCCCGCGCCCCAAGCCGGCGCAGCCGCAGAAAAGCGGTGGCCTGGGGTTCAACACGCATCGCGGCAAAGCAGTGCTGGTGCAGATCCTGGCGCTGGCGGCGTTCGCGCTGAACTGGTTCCTTCCCGCGCCGCCATTGTCGCTCATTGGCATGGCTGTCGGCATAGCTGGCGCGGCTTTGGCTTATTCCAATCGCGGCGAGGGCATGCCCTGGGCGGCGACGCACCACGAGCACGCGCTGCGCACGCTTATCATCGGTTATTCCATCTGGGTGCTTGGCAGCCTGCTCTCTTATGTCAGCCCGATGCAGATCCTGGCGACGCGGCTCGTGCATTTGGCGGTCGCGATCTGGGCGGGCCTGCGCTCGATCATCGGGCTGGTGCTGGCGGTGATGCGCAAGCCCATCCCTCATCCCCAGGGTGTGCTAGTTTAGGATTCGGCAGCCATAGCTATCCTCGAAGGCGGCTTCGGCGCTGACGGCGCCAAACAGAACGCTGGCGCGTATGCGGCCGGCCTCCGCCGTGACGTCGATGCTGCTTTGCGCGTCCGCGGGAAAGTCGGCAATGCAGGACTCGAGCGTGCGCCCGCTTACGTGCAGACACGAGCAGGTCTGCTTTGCAGCGTAGCCGGTGGCGATGCGCGCATAGGCGAAGTCGTCACGCATCGACCATGCCGCCGCCGCGACCGCAATGGCGACAACACCAAGCGCGCTGATCCAAATCCAACGTTTGCGCGACACCGGCGCCTCCCCCTATGCTCAGGACGAAGCATAGCGAAAGCAGGGGTGGGCGTCATGCTGCGCGAGGCGTTATTTGGAGTGTTTCTGGCCGGGGCCCTTGCTTTGGTGGGGCAGGCGTCCGCCCAATCCCTGGCGCCGCTGCCGCCGCAGCCAGCGGGGCTGGCTTGGCCAACGCGCGACTGGGCGATCGCGGCCCTTCCCAGCGATGTGGATGGCGCCGCGCTCGACCTTGCCGTCACCGAAGCGTTCGCGGGCGTGCATCCACAATTGGGAGAGACCCGCGCCGTGCTGGCTGTGCAGGGCGGGCGCGTGGTGTTCGAGCGCTACGCGGACGGTTACAGCGCCGACATACGGCTGACCTCGTGGTCGATGGCGAAATCGATCACCCATGCTTTGGTGGGCGCGGCTGTCCTGCAGGATCGCATCGCTATCGATACGCCGATGGGCAATCCCCATTGGCGCGCGGGCGATCGCCGCGCATCGATCACCTGGCGCCAATGGCTCAATATGGTCGATGGCCTGGATTATACCGAAACAGCCGAAAACATCGCCCACAGCGGCAATGCGCGCATGCTGTTCGGGGCTGGGCGCGGCGACACCGCGCGTTTCGGCGCCGGCCTGGAGCTCATCCACGACCCCGGCACACACTGGAATTATTCCTCCGCCGGCACGCTCCTGATCTCCGACGCGCTGACCCGTTCAATCGTGCCCGCTCCGCGCGACGCCGCCGACCGGCGCATGCGCATGCGCGCGTGGATGGACGCGTCCGTGTTCAATCGCATCGGCATGCGCCCAGTGGTCGAGTTCGATCCGCAAGGTTTGTTCTATGGCAGTTCTCTGGTGTGGGCGACGGCGCGCGATTTTGCCCGCTTCGGCTACCTCTATCTACGCGATGGCGTTTGGGACGGAACCCGGGTGCTGCCTGAAGGCTGGGTCGATTTTGCCCGTTCGCGCGGAACCGATCCCGACACCGACATCTACGGCGCGCAATGGTGGCTGACGCCTGAGCGCGGAACCGGCGCGCCCATGCGCTCGCTCATCACTGATAACGCGATGGCGGATGCTTTTTCCGCGCAAGGCTATGAAGGGCAGATTATCGTCGTCGTGCCGTCGAAGGATTTGGTGATGGTGCGCCTCGGCCGCTTCGAGGGCGGCATCGAGAGCTGGGATGCGCTTGGCGATTGGACGACACGTTTCATTGGCGCGTTCGCCAGCCGACCAACATGAGAGGAGGCGTTGATGTCGCAAAATTCAGAAGAGGGCCGCGAGGTGAAGGACCAGTGTGTGCGCTTGTTGCGCGAGGCCGGCTTTGTCACGCTCGCTAACGAAATGGAATTCGGGTCGCTCGCGAGTCTGGGCAAGACCGAGCCGTTGTTCGTGCTATGCGCGCGCGATCGTCTGGCGCCGACCGCCATCAAGGCCTGGATCGAAGCCGCCCGCATCTCCAACGTTCCGGACCACAAGCTCGAATCCGCGCATACGACGATCGAAGCCATCGTGGGCTGGCCTGGCGACCGGCACTACCCGGATTGAGCTAGTGATTGCCCTTGAGCGCGGCTTGGGCGCGATCGATGTGTGCGTACATGCTTTCGCGGATGTCTTGGTCGCGGGCACGCGCGATGGTTGCGGCCAAGCTCAGCAGGATTTGGGCAGCTTCGTGTTCGCTGTTCAAACTGGCGAGGCGGGCGACGGCATTGGTGCGATCGATAAAGGCGCTGACGCCAGCCTGGCCACGCGCATCGATGACGCGTATGCGCAATTGGCGCAGCGCCGTGCTCATGCATGGTGCGCGTCCCGCATAATCTTCGTGGCGGCGTTCGCGCATGCGCATGCCGGCGCGCGCCTTGCGGCGGTCAGCTCCGAAATAGCACTGATGATCGACCCATAACATGTGTTCAACATTGCCGCGTGGCGCGGCGAGGCTTTCGCCTAACAGCGCACTATGCGCCCAACGTGCTTATGACATGGTGCACTGAATTGGTTTATTCTCGCTAACGGTTAAAGCCGAAGCAGGGCCCGGATGTCGCCAGGCGTATTTCCCGCCTCGCGCAGCGCCCGCAAAGTCGCCGCTTGATCGCGCTTGGCGAGGCGCTTGCCGTGTTGATCGAGCACCAAGGCGTGGTGCTGGTAAACAGGATGGGGCAGGCCCAGCAGTTTTTGCAACAGCACGTGCAAGTGCGCCGCCTCGCGCAAATCCTCGCCGCGAATGACGTGGGTGACGCCCTGCAAGGCATCGTCCCAGACGCTCGCGAGGTGGTAGGAGGCGGGGAATTCCTTGCGCGCGATTATCGCGTCGCCCAGCCGGGCCGGTTCCGCCTTGAGCATTGCGCCATCGGCCTCGAACCACAGATTGTCCCAGTCCGGGCCGAGTGTTTCGCGGCAGCGATCGAGCCAGAGCCGCCAGGCGAACGCATCTCCGGCAGCCAGCCGTTCGGCCTCAAGGGCGGGCATGAGCGGCGCGGAGGCGACGACATCGGCGGGCGCATGCGGGGCGTGAGGGATCTCCGCCATGATCTCCTTGCGCGTGCGGAAGCAGCGATAGACTAGGCCGCGCTCGACCAGCATGCGCAGCGCCGCCGCGTACTCACCCATGTGCTCGCGTTGGCGGCGCACTGGAACCTCCCAGGCGATGTCAAGCCAGGCCAGGTCCTCCAGCATCGCCGTGTCGAATTCGGGCCGGCAGCGGGTCTGGTCGGTATCCTCGATCCGCAACAAGAAGCGTCCCGCCGCCGCCCGCGCGGCATCGAACGCCATCAGCGCCGAGAACGCGTGTCCCAGATGCAAATATCCCGTGGGGGAGGGGGCGAAGCGGGTCGAGAAACCCATGCGCTCAAGGCGCCGGCGATACTTGCGCCTCGCGGCGCGCGACTTGGCGCGCGCGCTCGCGCGCCGCCATCGCGCTCACTTCGCCGCTGACGGCAATTGCGTCGGGCAGGCTGATTATTCGAGCTTCCACTGCGCCTTCCACGGTCGGGTTCGCGAGCGCGATGATTGGATCGATACTCGCTGGAAGCGGCGAACAACGACCGTCGCCAAGGCAACCGATCAACATTCGCTCGCTCGTTTGCGATTGGCCAAGGCCCTGAGTTTCGTCGATGGTGGCGGTTACGACGATTACCTCCACCGCGCCTTCGCCAAGTCGGCCATTCTCCAAGACCCGGCCCGATTGCGCGCCGCCATAGCGGTACTCAGTACGTCGCTCAATCGTCGTGTCCTCTAGCCACGCTCGCGGCGGGATCGCGCTCGCGGCGTCGAGCGCCGCCCCGAATTTGAGGTCGCCGCCAAGAATAGAAAACACCTGATCGGCGGCGCCGTCATTGTCGCTGTCGCGGAAGCACATGGGTGGAAGCCGAACGCCGCCCGGCAATTGCGCAGCGAAAGCCGCGCTCGGCATGGCTTCGCCGCAGTACACTTCGCGACCATCGCCGAGCGCCATGCGTTCGAGCGCTTGCTCCTTGGCGTTGGCGTCGCCGAACCGGCGCGTCTCCGCGGCCGGGGTGCGCAATTCGACGATAACATCGCCGCGGTCAAGCTGACGCGGGAAACTCGCGCGATCGGTGATGACCGTAGGCGGACCAGCCGCGGGCCGCGCAACGTTCGCGGGAGTGCGTGCTGTCTGCGCCGCCGCCGTGCTGGCGCACAGCAGGAACGCCGCGAAGATCAAGCAAGCGCGCATTGGCTTCACCTAGGCACGTAAATGGGAACGTAGGTCGTCGTGTACGTGACCGTTTGTGTCATGATCACGCGATCAATGTGTGCTGGCATCGCTTCGACCACGCGATAGTGCAATTGTCCACGCACTGGCTGGCCGGTAAGTTCCACATGCGCGTCGGCGACGCTCAGGGTGACCGGCCCTGCGCCTTCTAGCGTTTGGCGGTGCGACGTGCCTCGCACCGGCACAAAGCGGTCATTGTCGAGAATGTAGCCAAACTCGAGCAACGCGGTGGCCGGTTCGGTTCGGCTGCGGCGGACGCGCGCTTCAGTCAGCGTCAGCCGCAGGCCTGCTTCGATTGACGGGCCTTGATCGTAGGGGATGCGGCGGAAAGCAGCGGGCGTGGCGAGCGGGCGCTGCTCGGCGGTTTGCGCCAAAATGAAGAACGGCACGCCGAGGAAGGGCGCTCCAGACGGCATGGCGACATCCAAGCGCCCGTCCTCGTTCGTGTCTTGGTAGCATGTCAAAGCATCGCCGAGCCAAAAACTTTCGCGCAAGGCACAATAGGACCAGGACTCGTCGCCGTCATAAATGCCGAACAGGCGCTCGCCAGCTGGGAAGCCCTCACGTTGACGTCCGTTGCCGGAAGGCCGCGCCGCCGGCTCGTCCAGCACCGCGGCGCGCACGGTGGTGACGCCTTGGCGCAACACAATCTGCGCGCGCGCGTCGATCACGCCTTCGCCGCCAGCCGCGCCAGCGTGGATTACGACAGGCGTGCTTTCAGCGGTGGTGGTTTGGGCTGCGGCGATGGGCGCGAGCGCCATCAGGCATGCTGTCGCCAGGGCAAAAATGTCCGCGCGCATCCCAGCATCTCCCTCTGGTTTCCCGCTTCTGGCGCAAGCCCGTCATTGGGTCAACGAATGTCGGATGACAAATTGCGCGCGCGCGCTAAGTCAGCGTCATGACGCTTTTTCTTGATGGTCCGCGCCTGCCGCCCGCGCGCGGGGGTAGGCCCGACGCTCTGATCGTGTTGCTCCACGGCTACGGTTCTAACGGGGCGGACCTGATCAGCTTGGCGCCCTATTGGCAAAAGCTGTTGCCGGGGGCTGCGTTCGTGTCCCCGAACGCGGTCGAGCCCGTGCCCCAGGCCCCGGGTGGCTATCAATGGTTTCCAATCTCGAACCTCGACCCAATGCTGATGGAGCAAGGCGCGCGCACCGCCGCCCAATCGGTGGATCGGTTTCTTGACCGTGAATTGGAGCGCCAGGGGCTTGATGAAAGCCGCCTGGCCCTCGTTGGCTTTAGCCAGGGGACGATGATGGCGTTGCACGTAGGTCTGCGGCGCGCCAAGGCGCCGGCGGCGGTGCTGGGCTTCTCGGGCGTCTTGGTCGGCGGACGCCGGCTCAAGGACGAAATGAAGGCCAAGCCGCCAGTGTTGCTGATCCACGGCGACCGCGACCCCACCATTCCGGTCGCGGCCATGTTTGACTCCGCGGAGGCCCTGTCGGCGGCAGGCCACGGGGCGCAATGGCATATTTCCTATGGCGTACCCCATTCCATTGGCCCAGATGGCCTCGATCTGGGCGGGTCGTTCCTCGCTACCTATTTGAAAACACGGAAAATCATGGCTGCAAGCTGAGGATTCCCGGTCACGCGGGCCTGCTGTCACGAAGGCGTCGCGGCGAATCGGCTATGGCTAGCGTGCGCTGTGCTATAATGCGAGGGCGTAGGGAGTACCGAGTCTTCAAACAGACCAGCTTGATCCCCGAATACCAATTCGCACGGCAGCCCTGGGGCTGCCGGAGATGAATGTTTCCAGCGCACCCTTGGCGGGCTTTCCGGCGCTGGTGCTCAACGCCGATTTCCGGCCTTTGTCCTATTATCCGCTTTCGCTGTGGCCCTGGCAGGAAGTGGTGAAAGCCGTCTTCCTCGAGCGTGTCGATGTCGTCGCCCATTACGACAAGCTGATCCACTCGCCCTCGTTCGAGATGCGGCTGCCGTCGGTCGTATCGTTGCGTGACTACGTCACCCAGGACCGCCCGCCGGCGTTTACGCGCTTCAACGTGTTCCTGCGCGATGGCTTCCTGTGCCAATATTGTGGCTCGGACGATGATCTCACGTTCGACCATTTGGTGCCGCGCTCCAAGGGCGGACGCACCGCTTGGGAAAACATCGTCACCGCCTGCGCGCCGTGCAACCTCAGAAAGGGCGGCAAGTACGCCCACCACGCCGCGATGCGCCCACGCCGCAAGCCCCGCCGGCCGACGATGCATGAACTCCAACACGTTGGCCGGCGTTTTCCGCCGCACCATTTGCACGAAAGCTGGGTGGACTATCTCTATTGGGATGTCGAACTGGACGCGTGAGGCGCTCGCCTTTATGGCACGACGGCGTCCTTGATGATGTCGAAAATCGCGATCACCTTGTCGCTCCACAAGGATACGCCGCTGATGATGGCGATGCTTATCAAAGATGCGATCAGTGTGTATTCGATGGCGGTGGAGCCGCGCTCGTCGCGGAGGAATCGCTTCATCATGCCGCGTCTCGCTCGATCAGCCGTTCCACGAGCACGACATCGGCCGGCGGCATCGGGTAGTTGCGCAGCTCGCGCGCGCGCACCCAGGCCAGCGCTTGGGCATCGTTAGGCGCCGGTTCGCCTTTCCAGTTGGCGATCACGTAGAGCGGCATCAGCAAGTGAAAATCCGGGTAGGCGTGCGAGGCGAACGCGAACGGATCGAGGCAATCTGGTTCAATGGTCAAGTCCAGCTCCTCCCTCAACTCGCGCACCAAGGCCGCTTCCGGCGACTCACCGGGCTCAACCTTGCCGCCGGGAAATTCCCAAAGGCCGCCGAGCTGCTTATGCGCCGGCCGCTGCGCAATCAGCACGCGCCCTTCGCCATCAACCAACGCGGCCGCGACCACCAAAAGCAGGCGCCGCGAAGGTGAAGCATCGCCGATTTGCATGAAGAAGCCGTGTGTTGAATTGGTTTAGAACAATTAGGCTAAACGGGAATTAGGGGGCCTAGCCACGGTCTTGCGCCGTCGCCGCCAGGGCGCTGCTTATTCGGACGCACACGTCGCGCTTGGCGCAGGGCGCAGCAGCATCACGCGATTGTCGCGGAGCGCGAGGTCCGGGCTGAAATCCTCCATGCCTTCCACTTGCATGCGCGTAAGCCGGATGCGGAGGCCTTCGCCATTGCGCTCGATGGTGAAGGCGCCGCCGTCGGCCTCGATACCGCACGCCGCGAGATCACCGCGCGGTTCGCAAATCCCGACGCCGGAATACGTGTCATCACCGCCAATTGTGCGAAATCCAAACGCTACATTGTAGTGATCCTGCGCTTGAGTTTCGCGCCAGTCTGGCCCTGGATCGCCGAGATGGAAGTGCGTCACGGTCTGATCGGGGTGCGCACTCAGGTGCGCTCCATCATAGTCGCGCGCGAAACAAGCGCCGCTCAGGGTCAACGTGTCGTACAGAGATTGGGCCCGCGCTGTGCAGCCAGCATTCATGGCGACCGCGAGCCCGACGGCTATGAGCAGAGTGGTTCGGCGTTGGGACATGCGATGGGCCTCCAGTCCCACGATGCTAGCACGCCCGCAGGCTTGGCAAACGTGCTTTTGGAGTGCGGCGCTTGGCCCAGATGCGTTTGTTGAAGGTCGGTTGGAGGACATTCCAGCAGACGCTTTGGTCGGCGCCGGCTGCCCGCCGCCCCCTAACTCCGATAATCCGCATTGATCTCCACGTAGCGTTTGGTCAAATCGCACGTGTACATGCGGGCGGCGCCTTGGCCTGATCCCACCACCACGGCAATCTGCAGCTCCGGTCGCTTCATGTACGCGCTCATCGCGGCTTCGTCGTAGCCGGGCGCAACCATGCCGTCTTTCGCCGCCCACAAGTCGCCGAAGCGCACCGAGAGCATCTCTCGCACCAGCGGTTCGTCGGCGCGGCCAGCGGCTGCGACGATGCGGCCCCAGTTCGCGTCCTCGCCGGCGATGGCGGTTTTCACCAGCGGGCTTTCGCAAATCGTGCGGGCGATCTTTTTCGCCGACGCGTCGCTCACCGCGCCGCTCACGTTTAACGTCACCAGCTTGGTCGCGCCTTCACCGTCGCGCACGATCTGGATCGCCAAGTCCGCCAGCACCCGTGACAGCGCGCCGCGGAATGCCGCGAGGCGCGGATCGCCGGCGTCGGAGATCGGCGCCGCGCGCGCCTGGCCGGTGGCGAACAGCAGCACGCAATCATTGGTCGAGCGGTCGCCATCGACGGTGATGGAATTGAAGCTGGTCTCGGTCTCTGCGCGCAAAAGCGCCTCCAGCACCGGTGCCGAAAGCGCCGCATCGGTAAACACGAACGCTAGCATCGTCGCCATGTTCGGCGCGATCATGCCCGAGCCTTTGGCGATGCCGGCGATCGAAACGCGCTCGCCGCCAAGCTCACAAATCGCGGCGGCTCCCTTGGGAAACGTATCGGTGGTGGAGATCGCTCGCGCGGCCTGGCGCCAATCCACCGGCCCCAATTCCATAGCCGCCAGCGCGCGCGTGATTTTGCCATCGTCGAGCAGCACACCGATCACGCCGGTGGAGGCGGCGAGCATTTCGCGCGTTTCCAGCCCGAGTTTCAAACCCGCGGCGTCGAGCGAACGCTTGCAAGCCGCGTCGCCAGCGGGGCCGGTGAACGAATTGGCGCAACCGGCATTGACCAGCAGGCCGCGCGCCGCCCCGCCTGACGCCGCTAGCGCCTGCTTGCACCAATCGGTCGGCGCCGAGCCCACGGCATTGGTGGTGAACACGCCGGCGGCTTGGGCGCCCGGCGCGCAGCGCATCGCCAACAGGTCGGGCCGCTCGTGCTTGTAGAAACCCGCGCGCCCGATGGCGGCTTCTAGGCCGGCGATAGCGGGGAGGTCTGGGAATTGGTCCGGCGCAAGCGGCGACACCGGCATCTGCGTCATTGCACAGGCTCGTCGGCGGGGCTCTGCGTTTGCGGCTCGGGCGCCGGCGCGGCGGGTTGGGGCGCCGCTGGCGGCGGCCCACTGACGCCCGATGGGCCCATCGGGAACGGGAAGGGTGGGGGCTCCTCGCCGGGCGGGCTCGCGAGGTCCGGCGCCGGGCGCTGGGGCGTTGGACGTTCGGGCACGGCGTCGGCGGGCGCGGTGACTTCGTCCGTGGGCGCCAGCGTCTCGTCGGGCTCGCGCAGGCGCTCGATGCGTGTGTCGCGGGCCAAGCGCTCGTTTAATTGGGTGATTTCCTGATAGCGCAACCAGTCGATGATCCGCGGCCGCAACGTTTCCAGGCTTGGCACGCCAACGGCGCGGCGGTCTTCGATGCGGAAGATGTGCCAACCGGTGGGCAATTGCAGCGGGCCGATTAGATCGCCCACGCTATTGCGCTCGACCGCTTGGCGCACGCTTGCAGCCAAGTCGGCGATGGTGGCGAATCCGAGATCGCCGCCGTCAGGCGCGGTGTCGCGCTCGGTGGAAAGCTCGAACGCGAGCGCTTCAAATCTTTCGCCTTGCTCGAGCCTTCTTTTGGCCGCGTCGGCGGCTTCGCGTGTCGGCAGCTGAATGTGGCGTAGATGGATCTCCTCACCTTGGCCGAGGCGGCTTGTGTTTTCCCTATACAGTCGTTCGATCGCTTCAGGGTCGATGGAACGCTGGTCAATTTCTTCGTAGATCGAATTGGCGAGCACCCGTTCGCGCGCGTTTTCGAGTTGGCGGCGGACGTCGGGCTCGCGGTCGAGCCCGCGCGCCTCGGCTTCCATGGCGAACAGGCGCACTTCGATCAATTCTTCGAGCGCGATGTAGAAAGCGTCGGAATTGGCGTCGAGGTCTTCGGTTTCCTGCAGCCAGCCGCGCGCGACAGCATAGGCGCGCACATCCTCGACATAGATGGGCCGCCCGTTCACGGTCGCCGCCACGATCGGGTTGGTGACGCCCGCCCCGTCCTGGCCCGCATCGCGTCCCAAACCGCAACCCGCGAGCGCGAGTGCAAGGGCGAAAATCGCTATTTTGCGCGATATTTTTTTCGGCGCGCGCTTCGGCAAGATCATGCGTTCTGCTCACTCTACGGAGGCGGTTACGACGGCGGCGGCAATGCGTGCGCCGGCCCCCAAGCCCAGGGCGTTGCATTGACACCGCCTAGGGGCGCTCTTAAGTCTCGCGGGCGCACGAGTCGAGAGTGTTTTCGCACGCGGGCGCGCGGCCGGGCGCCCCAAAAAAGCCAACAAGGTCAAGGTACTCGGTACAAGTCTCCGCGCCAGATTTGCAGGGCGCATCGGATGTTAGATCGCGCTCATGCTTAACCTCGCCCGGCAGATTTTCGGTAGTGTCAACGAGCGCAAGGCCAAGGTGCTCCGGCCAATGGTGCAGCGCATCAACGCGCTGGAGGGCACGTTCGAGGCGCTGTCCGACGAGGCGCTGCGCAACAAAACCAGCGAATATCGCCATCGGCTCGCCCGCGGCGGCAAGATCGATGAAATTCTGCCCGAAGCCTTCGCCACCGTGCGCGAGGCTGCCAAGCGCACGCTGGGCATGCGCCATTTCGACGTCCAGTTGATGGGCGGCATATTTTTGCATCAAGGCCGGATCGCTGAAATGCGCACCGGCGAAGGCAAGACCTTGGTGGCGACGCTGCCCGTGTATCTGAACGCGCTCGAAAGCCGCGGCGTCCACGTCATCACCGTCAACGATTACCTGGCCAAGCGCGATAGCGATTGGATGGGACAGATCTACCGCTTCCTGGGGCTCTCGGTTGGGGTCATCGTCCACGGGCTCTACGACAACGAGCGCCGCCAAGCTTACGCCTCGGATGTCACCTACGGCACCAACAACGAATTCGGCTTCGATTATCTGCGCGACAACATGAAGTATTCGCTGGGCGAGATGGTCCAGCGCGGCCACCGCTTCGCCATCGTCGATGAAGTCGACTCGATCCTGATCGACGAAGCGCGCACGCCGCTCATCATCTCCGGCCCGACCGAGGATCGCAGCGAGTTCTACAAATCGATCAACGGCCTTATGCCGCTCCTGCAGCCGGAGCATTTCGAGCACGATGAGAAACAGCGTTCCGTCACTTATACCGAGCTAGGCTCCGAGCGGATTGAGGAAATCCTGGTCGAGCGCGGTCTGCTGCAAGGCTCGATGTACGAGCCGGCGAACATTTCCATTGTCCACCACGCCAACCAGGCGCTGCGCGCGCACAAGCTGTTCCATCGCGACAAGGATTACATCGTCAAGGACAATGAAGTGATCCTGGTCGATGAATTCACCGGACGCATGATGCATGGCAGGCGCTTGTCGGAAGGCTTGCACCAGGCCATCGAGGCCAAGGAAGGTTGCAACATCCAGCCGGAGAACCAGACGCTCGCGTCGATCACGTTCCAGAACTATTTCCGGCTCTACGACAAGCTCGGCGGCATGACCGGCACCGCGTCAACGGAAGCGGCGGAATTCAGCGATATCTATAAGCTCGACGTTGTGGAAATTCCCACCAATCGCCCGATCATGCGCCAGGACGACGATGACGAGGTCTATCGGACGGCGAAAGAAAAATACAAAGCCATCATCGTCGACATCGAGGAAACGCATCGCAAGCAGCAGCCGGTTCTGGTTGGCACGGTGTCGATCGAAAAATCGGAAACGCTTTCGACGCTGCTCAAACAGCGCGGCATTCCCCATCAGGTGCTGAACGCGCGTTACCACGAGCAGGAAGCGCAGATCGTCGCCCAAGCCGGCGTGCCCGGCGCGGTGACGATCGCCACCAACATGGCTGGCCGCGGCACCGACATTCAGCTCGGCGGAAATCTCGACATGCGCGTCAAGTCCGCGCTCAAGGGTGACGAAACCCCGGAACAAATCGCACTGATGCGCCGTCAGATCGGCGCGGATGTGGAGCAGAAGAAGCGCGCCGCGCTCGACGCCGGCGGGCTCTACGTGCTCGGCACCGAGCGTCACGAAAGCCGCCGCATCGACAACCAATTGCGCGGCCGCACCGGGCGCCAAGGCGACCCCGGCAAATCGAAATTCTATATCTGCCTCGAAGACGATCTGTTACGCATCTTCGCCGCCGACCGCCTCGACGCCATTATGCGCGGCCTGGGTATCCAGGAGGGCGAAGCCATCGTTCACCCGTGGATGAACAAGGCGCTGGAAACCAGCCAGCGGCGCGTCGAACAGCGCAATTTCGAGATCCGCAAGAATTTGCTCAAGTACGACGATGTCATCAACGATCAGCGCAAGGCCATCTTCGAGCAGCGCATCGAATTCATGCGTACCGCCGACGTCGCGCCGATCGTCAAAGACATGCGCCATGACGTGGTGGAAAAATTGGTCTGGCGGCACATGCCAGAGAAGGCTTATCCGGAACAATGGAACACGCCCGAGCTTATGGTCGAGGGCGAGGAGATTTTCGGATTCAAATCCCCGGTGGATCGCTGGGCTGCCGAGGAGGGGATCGCACAACCGGAAATCATCGAGCGGCTGACGCGCGAGGTTGATCAGGCCTATGCGCAAAAAGCGGCTTCGCTTGGCCCCGAGCGTTTGCGCGCGGTGGAAAAGCAAGTGCTGCTTTCGGTCGTCGACATGCGCTGGCGCGAGCATTTGAGCTTGCTCGACCATTTGCGCAGCGTTGTGCATTTGCGCGGCTACGCACAGCGCGATCCGCTGAACGAGTTCAAGACTGAAGCGTTCACGTTGTTCGAGCGCATGCTGCTAGACCTGCGTACAACGGTGACGCGCATGCTGCTGCGCCTGCAAATTGGCCAAGGCGAGGAGCAATTGCCGCGCCCGCAAGCGCCGGTGCGCACTTTCGAGATCCACCAGAACCCGCACACCGGCGAAAACGAAATGGCGCAACCGGCGGAGCCGCCGCCGCCGCTCGCGCCGGAAGGCTTCGATCGCCACGACACCCGCACCTGGGGCAAAGTCTCCCGCAACGCCCCGTGCCCGTGCGGCTCTGGCAAGAAGTTCAAATACTGCCACGGCACCGCCGAAGTCGCGAGCGCCTAGCGGGCGCGGTCGAGTTTTGGCCTGAGCTCGAAGAGGCCGAAGGCGGCACCATCCTCGCCTTGACTCATGACGGCTTTGAGAAACTCGATTCCGGCGCCTTCAACAAAACCGCGGACCACGACAGAGGATGGGACGAACACTTCGCGCGACTAAGGCGGGTGACGTCCTGACCTTGTGGATAGCGCGTTAGCCTTCCTGAAGAGAAGGCTCGACTCCCCGATATATTCGGCCAGTCCTTTTTATCGCGCTTCTGGCGCCGGCAGGGTCGCGATTACCGCGGCCACCAAGCCCCCGACGCTCGCCACGTCGGCGGCGCGCGCGTGCGATTGCCCGAAGCGCACCACAACCAGGTCCGCTGACGGCACGATCACGGTGTACTGACCCAAATAACCCCGCGCCATGAACGCGTCCGCAGGGGCCCCTGGCAGTCCCCAGCGCATACGCCACTCGGATATCTGAGTGTCGGTGGTGTTGAGCCAGAACCCCGCCCCGTATCCGCTGTCGCCTGTTGGGCGCGTGGAATAGGCGACCCATCCTTCCGGCAGGATGCGTCGATCACCGATGACGCCGTCATGCAGATACAACAGACCAAAGCGCGCCCAGTCGCGCGGCGTCGCGAAGCTCGCCTGCCCACCCATCATTGTGCCGCTGGCGTCGAATTCCAGAGTGACGCCGCGCATGCCGAGCGGATCGAACAATTCGCGCTGAGCGAAGTCGCGAAGTCCTTGCGGTCCCCCTCCGATCTTATCGCCGACAACACGCGCGAGTAGCGCGTAGCATCGGCTGCAATAGCCCCATTCTTCGCCAGGCTGGCTGCGCATTTCCGCTTCAGCCGCCGCGGCGGCTGTGTCTGGCTCATTGTACCAGATGTGCGTGGCGATACTGGCGCCGCCACCCTCGTCGAAGCCAAAGCCGGCGTTCATCCGCAGCAGATTGTCGATGCTGATTGCGGCGTGGGGATCGCCGTCGGCACGCCACGACGTTACCGGCGCCGACGTATCCACACTGAGCCGTCCCTCCCGCGCCAGTACGCCCACAAGCGCGTTCACGAGCGACTTGGTCATCGAATGGCTGAGCAATGGGGTGTCAGGCCCAATTCCCTCGGCGTAACGCTCGGCGATGATCTGACCGTGATGTACAACAACGATGGCTTGAGTGAAACGAGGCGCGCCCGTTTCAGGTTCTGCGAACGCCGCATCGAGCGCCGCGATCAGCGCAGGATCGGTTGGCGTCACGGGGTCAGGCCCAGCGATCTCCGGCAGCAACGCATCCGCGCGCGCTCCAGGCGTGAGCGCGTCCGGCGCTGGCGTGCCGGGATAAGTGATCGTGCAACCGCGCCCCTCGGCAAACACCGCTTGACGCTCGAAGCCGCCGAAGAGGCGCGTTCGCACCGTGCGCGCTTGGCGGTCGATGTCATAGCGCATCGCCCAAGCGATTGCGCCCATGCCGGGCTCGGGACGCAGGTGCCGATCGAACACTTGGTCGGGCGCGAGGCCAGAGACGAACAGCTTCGAGCACAAAGTCTGACTGGTCGAGCCAGTAGCTTCGTTCAACAGCGCTGCGGGGCCGTTGGCGCACGCGGCAAGGCTGATGAGAGCGACGGCGGAAAGCAGAGAACGGTGTTGCATGAGCGGCGCCTCCTCGGAGTTTGGAGTTTGCAAGATACGAGCAAAGCTCGTATTTGCTTACTCGCATGCGAAGAGACGCGGAATGGCCCTCGACACCGCCAAGAAAAACAAGCAAAAACAACGGCGTGAAGCCCAACGTTCGGGTTCGCGCGAAACCGTGGAGCTGATCTTTGAAGCCACGGCTCGGATTTTAGCGGCGCATGGACGTGCAGGACTTAACACCAACCGGATTGCTGAGGTCGCGGGTGTCAGCATCGGCTCGCTCTACGGCTATTTTCCCAACAAGCAGGCGATTCTTCTGGCCATGGCCAGGCGCGAACTGGATCACTTACGAGATCGTGTGAAGGTCGCCCTGGCCCCCGCACCCGGTGACAGCCCCATCGACCCCGCGCGGCGCGCCATCCGGGCGCTGATCAAGGGATACACCGCCCGCGGCCGCGTCCGGCGCATCTTGATGGAGACCCTGTTCTCAATGGGCGGACATGAAGAAATGGCGCGCCCGGTATCGGAGGTTGCCGAACTCTTACGCGGACGCGCCGGCGACTTGCTGCCGGCAGAGGCCCCATCACCATCGGAGATGCGCCTCTACGTGCTTACACGGGCGGTGGATAACACCATTCGCACCGCCAGCTACGAAAACATCGACTTCCTTCATAGCACCGCATTCGAGGACGAACTCGTTCGGTTGGTCAGAGTGTATTTCCTGGAACCTTAGCGCCGCCCCGCCAGCTCCGTCACCAGCACACGCCAGTGCGTCAGCCCATTATAGAAGCTCGCCACCGGATTGCGTTCGTTAAGGCCGTGAGCGAACTCGTCTTCTTCGCGCATGAAACTCTCGCTGACGCCGTAGGTGGGGATGCCGGCAGCGCGGAAGAACACGCCATCGGTCGCGCCCGCCGACATTGACGGCGTCAGCGGAAGGCTGGGATGATTTGCGCGCACCGCGCGCGCGAGCGCCTCCATGATGTCAGCGCGCAATGGCGATGCGTCGCTGGCGAAGGATTGTGCGGTTGGCGCAACCTCCACACCGGCTTCGGCGATGCGCTGCAATTCCGCTTGCACATCCGACACCGCGACGCCTGGAAAGATGCGGCAATTAACGGTCGCGATCGCCGATTGAGGCAGCGCGTTTTCGGCATGTCCCCCTGCGAGCATCGTCGGCACGCATGTCGTCCGTAATTGCCCGACCAGGGATGGATTGCGCGATAACGTCGCCGCCGCGCGCCGGTCGCCAGGATGTTGGGCAAAGCGCAGCATTGCCGCCCCGTCCGCGCCGCCGATTTGCGCGCCGGTGGCGCGGAAGCTTTCGATCGTGGTGTCGTTCCACATTACCGGGAAGTGGTAGGCGCGCAGCCGCGCCAGCGCGTCCATCACATCGAAGATGGCGTTGTCGGCGCGCGGCAGCGAGGAATGCCCGCCAGGATTTCGCGCGGTGAAGGTGAAGGTCGCGTAGGTTTTTTCCGCCGTCTGCAGGAAGTACGATGTGGCTTGGCCCTCGTGGGTCAAAAGGCCCCCGCCCGCGTCGCTGTTGAGCGCGAATTCCGCCTCGCCAATAAGCCCCCGATGGTCTCGCAGCAGCGCGCTCGTTGTGTCGCCAGAGGTTTCTTCGTCGCCCGAAAACCAGATGATGAGATCGCGGGTGGGGGTAAAGCCCTCGGCGCGCAATTGCAGGAACGTCGCTGCAATGAGCGCCACCCCGCTTTTGTTGTCACTGGCGCCGCGGCCAAAGAAGAAGCCGCTTTCCTCCACCAGGGTGAACGGGTCGCGCTGCCAATCGGAACGCAACGCCGGCACCACGTCCATGTGCGCCAGCAGCAGGATTGGCCGCCCTCCGCTTCCATCGCCGCGATAGCGCACGACAAGGGAGGTGGTGGTCTCGTGCGGCAGGACGTGAACATCCTCAGCCGCAAAGCCGCTCGCGCGGAAGCGCTCGGCGAGATAGCCGGCCATCGCCGGGGTTTGTCCGCCCTCGACCGAAGTGTCGAACGCAACGATGCGGCGGTAAAGATCGAGCGCTTGGTTTCGTTCGGCTTCGCTTGGCGCTTGAGCCTGCGCTTGCGCGGCGAAGCACAAGGAGGCGAGGGCGGCCAAAAAGTGCGCGCAGAATCGTCCAAACATGATGTGTCCCACCCATTTCATGCCCGCATGCTGAGGTGGCTTTAGCGCTTTGGCAAGACTTGCGGGCGCAGGTCTGACGGACCATGACGGCGATCCTCATCCTCGGCATCGATCCCGGACTCAATCGTTGCGGCTGGGGATTGGTCGCCAGCGAGGGCGCGCGGCTTTCACACGTCGCGCACGGAATTGTAGCGCCGAAATCGCAACAACAATTGGCTTCGCGCTTGCTGTTCTTGTTCGAGGAACTTGGCGCCGTCATCGACCAGCACAATCCCCACGAAGTCGCGGTGGAAGAAACATTCGTCAATTCCAACGCGCGCGCGGCGCTGGCGCTTGGCCAGGCGCGCGGAGTTGCGTTGGCGGCGGCGGCGCGGCGCGGCGTAGTGGTGGCCGAGTATTCGCCGGCGACAATCAAGAAAGCCATTGTCGGTTCCGGCAGCGCCGACAAAACCCAAATCGCCTTCATGGTGCGCCGCTTGCTGCCCACCGCTGGCGACGTCACCGCCGACGCCGCCGATGCCTTGGGCGTCGCGTTGTGTCACGCCGCCCACGGCGGATTCAAACGAAGGGCGGGGGGGTAGG
>JBEBHQ010000049.1:0-20237 GCA_040080805.1 Terricaulis sp.
CCCCCGCCCCGCGAGGGGAGGGGGTAGGGGGTGGGGTGAAGCGCGAGGCCGCGAGGTCTGCCGCTACAACAGGATCGAACAAGGCAAGCGTTGGAGCGACACCCCGCCCCCTACCCCCTCCCCTGGCGGGGAGGGGAATTCTTACGCCCGGCCGGCGGCTCGGGCGCATCGAGGAATATTTCATCGAGGGTCTGACGCCCGGCGACACCTTTATCTTCGCCGGCGAAATGCTGCGCTTTCTCGACGTGCGCGACACTGATGCGTTGGTCACGCGGGCGCGCGGCGAGGAGAACCCGCGCATACCTTCCTATGCTGGCGGCAAGTTTCCACTTTCGACATTCCTTGCCGCGCGTGTGCGCCGCATGCTGCACGACCCGGCGCACCAAAAACAATTGCCGCCGCAAGTGCGCGATTGGATCAAGCAACAGAAACGCCATTCAATTGTGCCGGCGCCGGACGAGATGCTGGTGGAGACTTTCCCGCGCGCGCTCAAGCATTACCTGGTCGCCTATCCGTTCGAGGGGCGCCTTGCGCACCAGACGCTGGGTATGCTGATCACACGCCGGCTCGAACGCGTCGGCAAGAATCCGCTCGGTTTCCTCGCAAGCGAATACGCGGTGGCGGTGTGGGGCTTAGAGCCGATGGGCGATCTCGATTTTGCGGCCTTGTTCGATGAAGACATGTTGGGCGATGACCTGGAGAGTTGGCTTGGCGAGAGCACATTGATGAAGCGCACGTTCCGCAATTGCGCGATCATCGCCGGCTTGATCGAACGGCGCGCTCCGGGGGCGGAAGCGAAGACCGGGCGGCAAGTCACCTTCTCGGCGGACCTTATCTACGACGTGCTCAAGCAATACGAGCCGGGCCATGTGCTCATGCAAGCCGCCTTCGCCGACGCCGGCGAAGGCTATCTCGATCTACGCCGCCTCGGCGCGCTGCTCAAACGCGTGAAAGGCGCGATTCTCCACCGCGACCTCGCCCACGTCTCACCGTTCGCCGCGCCCGTGATGCTGGAAATGGGTCGCGTGCCGATCCAAGGCGCGGCGGAGGAGGCGATCCTGGAAGACGCCGCTGCGCTGATCGAGGAGGCGATGGGCTGACGTTGCGGACGCTTGCGCCTGTCCACGCGGCGCCGCAGGTTGCTGAAAACCTCAGGGGGAAGCGATGCGAATTCTTTGTACGCTCGTCATGTACGCCGCGCTGGCCCAAGCGACTCACGCCGAAGTCAGCGTCGCCACACGCACCGTCAATGCCGACATGGCGCGCGCGCTGCCGTTCGCGGACGTGGAAGACGAGGATTTCGCGCGGCGCGGCTTCATCACCAGCTGGAGCGAACCGCAAATTCGCGCCGCCGACGGGCGCGTGGCCTGGGATTTCACGGCGTACGACTATCTGCGCGGGCCCGCGCCCGAGACGGTGAACCCCAGCCTGTGGCGCCACGCCGGCTTGCTCGCGCTGTCGGGTCTCTTCCGCGTCAACGAGCGCGTCTATCAGGTGCGCGGGTTCGACGTATCGAACATGACCATCGTCGTCGGCGACAGCGGCCTCATCATCATTGATCCGCTGACCAGTTCGGAAGTAGCCGCCGCCGCGCTGACGCTGGCGCGGCGCTCGCTTGGCGATCTGCCGGTGCGCGCGGTGATCTACACGCACAGCCACGCCGACCATTTCGGCGGCGTGCGCGGCGTGGTCGACGCGGCCGAAATCGCCGCCGGGCGGGTGCGGATCATCGCGCCCGAAGGCTTCATGGAGCACGCCATCAGCGAAAACGTGATCGCCGGCAACGCCATGGGCCGGCGTGCGGCGTATCAGTTCGGCGCTACGTTGCCGCGCGGGCCGGAAGGCCAAGTCTCGTCCGGCATCGGGCTTGCGATTTCGGCCGGCGCGATCACGCTTCTGCCGCCGACGCACCTGATCACCCACACCGGGGAGACGCTGACGCTTGACGGCGTGCGCTTCGAGTTTCAGCTCACGCCGGGCACGGAAGCGCCCGCGGAGATGAATTTCCTGTTGCCCGATCTTGGCGTGCTGTGCCTTACGGAGAACGCCAACGCCTCAATGCACAATATCTTGACGCCGCGCGGCGCGCTTGTGCGCGACGCGAAGGCCTGGGCCGACTACCTGACCGAGAGTTTGCGTCTTTACGGCGAGCGCGCCGACATCATGGTGACAAGCCATGCTTGGCCGCGCTTTGGCCGCGCCCGCGTGCAGGACTTCATCGCCAGCCACCGCGACGCCTACAAGTATCTGCATGACCAGAGCGTGCGGCTGATGAATGCGGGTTACACCGGCCGCGAAATCGCCGAGCGCGTGCGCCTGCCGGAATCACTCGCCAGCCGCTGGTTCAATCGCGGCTATTACGGCACGATGATGCACAATTCGCAGGCCGTTTATCAGCGTTATATGGGTTGGTACGACGGCAATCCCGCGCATCTCAACCCATTGCCGCCCGAACAAGAAGCGACACGTTTTGTCCGCGCCATGGGCGGCGCCGGACGCGTGCTCGCCGAAGGCCAACGCGCGTTTGATGAGGGCGACTATCGCTGGGCGGCCGAAGTGCTGAACCATCTGGTGTTTGTCGCGCCAGAGCACGCCGAAGCCCGTACGCTGCTCGCGCGCGCGCACAGGCAGATGGCCTATCAGGCAGAGAGCGCGATATGGCGCAACATGTACCTGAGTGCCGCACAGGAACTGGAGAACGGCATCGTTGGGCGCAACAGCGCCGTGCAAAGCGCCGATCTCGTTGTCGCCACGCCCACGGCGCAGGTGCTCGACCTACTTGCCATCCGCCTCGCGCCCGAGCGGCTTGGGGCGCGTCGCTATGCGTTCAATCTGGTTTTTCTCGAGCGCAACGAACGCTTCGCCGTGACCATAGGCAACGGCGTGTTAGTGCACGAAGCGGGCGTGACGCTGCTGGACGCGCCGACGATCACCGCGCCGCGCGCGGCGTTCCTGCAAGCCATGGCGACCGCGAGCATGCGCCAAGCCGTGATCTCCGGCGCCGTCCGCATCGCCGGCGATCGCCGTTCATTGGAAGGCCTGGGCGAAATCTTCGAAACCCCCGATGCAAATTTCCCGATCGTGACGCCGTGATGGGGCTGCTTTCGCGGTACCCGTGACGCTGGAAAAGCGCCGCGTGTTGATGCAAGGCGCGGCGGAGGAGACGACCCTGGAAGGTGCCCCGCGCTGATCGCGGAGGCGATGGGGTAGGTCGCGGTCTGCGGCGTTCTTTACAGTTTGGTAAGTGCGACTCTGTTTTTGTTCTTGGTCCGCAATGATGGAGTGGGCCGATGGCGGCCATAGAGGACCTTGATATCGACCGTGTCGCTTCGGTCTGGGTTCGATTTTATGCTTTTTTGGCGCAGGACGTGCGAACCGCGATGCGCGCCTACGAAATCGTGCGCGCACTTGAAAAGCGCCTTGCCGCAGGGATGAAGCTAGCGGCTGCAATCAAGGCAGAAAAACGCCTTGGATGCCTCAGCAAGGCAGACTTAAAAACTGCCCGTGCCGCTGTCGCTGAAGATTGGACGCGGCTGCGTGAGGGCCAAGCTGATCTTCTGGGGCCGAGGCTCATAAAATCGCTCGATGATCTTTTGGCGGAAATTCGGTCAAGCGCCCCGGAATCGGCGACCAGCTCTTTTGAGGCGGGAGAGGAGATACGACCGAGGTTTCGAACCGTCAGCCCCATCTTCATTTCACATGCCACACTGGAGACTACCGGCGACGCGAAGCGCCTTGCCGACGCCCTTGAGCTTCGCGGCTTGAGCTGCTGGTTCGCGCCCCGGAATATTCCCGAGGGTGCGCGTTGGTCGGAAGAACTGCGAACCGCTGCGGAGTCATGCGGCGACATGGTGCTCTTGCTCTCTAGAGCTGCGCTGGGCTCGCCCTATATCTTCGCCGAGGTAGACGTCGCAATTAGTGCCGGAAAGCGCGTATTTGTGTTTCACACAGAGCCAGGTCTTGATGCACGTGACATCAACATTGCCTTGAATAACTGGCAGCATTTCAATTGGTTTGAAGGGCCTGATGCTGCGATTGAAGCATTGATTCGCCTTCTTGGCGCTGAGCGCAACTGAGCCAGACGAAAGTGCAGAACGTGACATGTGTGGACGGCCCCTTTGGTGCAAGAAGAATCTCGACGTTGATGCATGGCGCGTGGTCGGGTGCTGACATGTGTCCGGCCTCGGTGAAGCCGGGTTTTGCCGGCGGGCCCGTATGGGAGTTCGAAGGAGCGGGTCCACATCACACGCACGCGCTTTGATGCGCTCCTGTCACGACTGGTTTTCCCGATCCCGCCTCACGACTTTGCGCCATACCTTTCCGTGTCTGACCTTCCCACGCCGTTTCCACGGCCCCCGTTTGCGGTTTCGGCGTTACGCCGAAACCGCACCCGAAGCTCTATAAATTCCGCCTTTCGCCATCAGCGCCCAGGCGATGCGCGCCATTTTTCCGGCGAGCGCCACGGTGACGAGCTGACGCGGCTTCCGCGCCAACATGCGCGCCAGCCATGAGCCCGCTGGCGGAAGATTGCGCACCGCCCAGCGCACCACGGAATTGGCGCCGATGATCAACAAGCGCCGCAAGCTGCGCTCGCCCATTTTGGTGGTGCGCCCAAGCCTTTGCTTGCCCCCGCTCGAATGCTGTCGCGGCACAAGCCCAAGCCAGGCGGCGAAATCCCGGCCCTTGGAAAACGTTTCCGCCGGCGGCGCCAGCGCCGAAATGGCGGTGGCGATCACCGGACCGACGCCGGGTATGCTCATCAACCGCCGGGACACATCATCTTCCTTCGCGCGCGCGGCGATCTCGAAATCGAGCGCAGCGATACTTTCTTCCAAGCCCTTCAGCGTCGCCGCCAGACTTTGCAACGCCGGCAGCGCAGCCGGCGGCGTCTTCTCTTCTTCGATCATACGCACGAGCTTGGCCACATAAGCAGGCCCCTTGGCGACGACGACCCCGAACTCGGCGAGATGACCGCGCAGCGCATTGATAATCTGGGTGCGTTGGCGCACCAACAGATCGCGCGCGCGAAATATGATTGCCGCGGCTTGTTGGGCCGCGCTCTTGCCGGCCACAAAGCGCATGGTCGGGCGCAGCGCCGCCTCGCAGATCGCCTCCGCGTCGGCGGCGTCGTTCTTCTGGCGCTTAACAAAGGGTTTCACGTAATCGGCGGGGATGAGTTTGGTCGTATGCCCGAACCGCGCGATCTCGCGCGCCCAATAATGCGCGCTCGCGCACGCTTCCATCGCCACCAGGCAGGGCGGCAGCTGCGCAAAAAACCCCAGCATTGCGTCGCGGCGCAACTTTTTCCGCAGCACCGGCGCGCCCGACGCATCGGCGGCGTGAACCTGGAAAACGTTCTTGGCCAAATCAAGCCCAATTGTGCTAATCTCTTCCATGGACGGCTCCCTCGCACTGGTCTCAACAACGCCAGTCTGGCACGCTTCGATGCCGTTCGGGGGCCGTCCACCCCATCACACGCATTCACCCGCCGCCAGCCTAGCGCCCGCTCGAATCGGCGCTAGGATCACCGGCCATGCCGTTCCTCGCCCGTCCTGAACAGAAACCGCCGCGCCCGCGCATCGGCGTGCGTGCGTTGCCGCCCATCGCCATCGTGGAGACGTGCGTTGAAGTGAAATTGGCGGGGACGCTGGTTGTGGCTTTGCCGGAGGGCGCGCTTTGGGTGGAGGCGGCGCGAGCGCTTGTCGTGTCGGATTTGCATTTCGAGAAAGGCTCGTCGTTCGCGCGCGGCGGGCAGATGCTGCCGCCGTACGATACCCGCGCCAGCTTGAAGCGGCTCACGGCTCTGGTCGATGCGCGCGCGCCCGACATCGTGGTGTCGCTAGGCGATAGCTTCCACGATGGCGGTGGCCCCGCGCGCCTGAGCGACGAGGATCGCGAGCAGCTGCAAGCGCTGATCGGGCGCTGCGATTGGGTGTGGGTGGAAGGCAATCACGACGGCAAAGCCAGCGCAACGCTTGGCGGCGCGGTTCGCGAAGTGCTGCGCTTGGGCGCGCTCACGCTGCGCCATGAACCCAGCGCGGGCGAGGCGCCCGGCGAAATCGCTGGGCACTTGCATCCGTGCGCGCGCGTCGCGGGCCGGGGACGCAGCGTGCGCCGGCGCTGCTTCGCCACCGACGGCGCGCGCCTGGTGATGCCGGCATTCGGCGCTTATTCGGGCGGGCTCAACATTTGCGACGATGCGTTCGCGCCGATTTTTCCAGATGGCGCGCTGGCTTTGGTGCTCGGCAAGGATCGCGTCCTGCCCGCGCCGCAATCGCGTTTGCTTGCGGATTAGAAACGCTGCAGCACCGCCGCCAACGGGATCAGCATGCACACGATCATGGCCCCGCCGGTGAGCACACGGCGCAGCAACGGATACCAGGGCGGCGCGCCGGCATCGGCGGCGCTGCGATGGTCCCACACATATTGCGCCGCGAACAAGCCCGCGAACGCCGAGGCCGCCCCCGTTGCGGCGGGGATGAACGTCACCAACAAGGCCAGCGCCCATCCGAAAAGCCCAGGCAAGGCGCTAAAGAACAATCGCAAACCGTTCGGCGCATGCGGCGCGCGCATCAGCTCAAAGCCACAGCGAACGCCGCCCAGGAATGACAACAAAACCGCCGCATAGAGCGCAAAAGCGATCGCCGCTAGGTGCGCGGTGGTCATGTGCCGCGAAAGCGAGACGATCGCGCAGATTGCGAGCGGCGCGACGCCCAGAAAGCCCAAACGCAACGCCGCGCGCGGCAACAGAGGTTGCGGTTCAGTGCTCACGAGCGGCGGAACAACACGGATGCGGCCCAGCCCGCCGCCAGCGCCAACAACACCGTGATGATGCCGTACAGAAGCGAGGCATTGGTGGCCAGATCATGGATGCGCCGCTCGACGCCGACGCGCTCGATGCCGATCGGGTTGCGCTGAGATGAAATGAGCCGCCCGTCGCGAAACAAATAGGTGTCGGCATAATATTGCGCGATCGGCGCGTTGGCGGGCAAGCGTACCTCGGCGCGAAACAGCCCGCCTTGATACATGGTGAGCCCGCCGCGCCGCGCCGTCGAAGCGCGGGTGTAATCCTGGTAGAGGCCCTGCGCGCGGCGCAAGCGCACCAAGGCGGCGCGATAGGCGGAAGGGTCGGCGCCCGCCGGCACCGCGCTTGCCAGCTGCGCGGAGGCCGCTGGGTCGAGCCGATAGCGCCAGATCGATTGCGGGCTGGCGATCTGGCGCAGCGGACGGTTGCTCAGCACCGCGAAAAACGAAGGCGCCTCGCTGAAGCGCACCGGACTGGTGTTGACCCAAAGCCCAAACACGCGCCGCTTGCGCATCACCGTGGCGGGCGCTGTCGGCCCGCGCACGACGACGACGATGTCGCCACGCCCGCGCCGGTCCGGGTTGACGCCGAATACGGTGACGAACGAGCCGCGATAGTCCGAGCTGACGGTGATTTGCTCCTGCACCACCGCTGCCGGCAGATCCGAGGCGACATCCCCCGGCGCTTGCGCATGCGCCGACCCACAGGTCAGCGCAAACGCAGCAAGTGCAAGCAGGCGCTTCATCACCAAAGCCCCCCGCCGAGCACGTAATGCTCGTTTGGCTGGAGCACCAAATCCCACAAAAACTTCAGGCTCGCCGCCACCAGCACCGCACCGAGCAGCGCGCGCAAATGTTCGCTCTTGAGGCCCGCGCCCAAACGCACGCCAAGCTGAGCGCCGACGACGCCGCCGAGCATCAGCAGCGCCGCGAGCACGAGGTCCACGGTGTGGGTCGCCGAAGATTGCATCACCACGATCAGCGAAGCGACGATCAGCACTTGAAACAACGATGTGCCGATGACGACGTTCGTCGGCATGCGCAGCAGGTAGATCATCGCCGGGATCAGGATGAAGCCCCCGCCGACGCCCATGATCGCCGCCAAGGCGCCGACGCCAAATCCGAGCAGCAGCGGCGGGATTACGCTGATGTAGAGCCCCGAGCGCGGAAAGCGCAGCCGGAAAGGAAGGTTGTGCGCCAACGAACGGATCGGTCGACGCAGAACCGTGACGCCCTTCATCGCCCGCCCACGCATCACGGCGATGCTCTCGGCCAGCATCAGCGCGCCGACGCCCGCGAGCAGAACGAGATAGAGCAACGAGATGATGAGATCGAGTTGCCCCAGATGCAGCAGCCGCTGAAACAACCACACCCCGCAAGCGCCGCCGAGAATGCCGCCGATGGACAATAACATGCCCATTCGCCAATCGACCGCTTTGCGGCGCGTCTGCGCCAGCATGCCAGAGAAAGAGGTGGCGGCGATCTGGCTCGCGCCAGTGGCGACCGCCACCGGGGCCGGCACGCCCAGCAGGATCAGCGAAGGCGTCATGATGAAACCGCCGCCGACGCCCACGAGGCCCGACACGAAGCCGATGGCGCCGCTCACCAAAAGGACGAGCACCACGTTCACCGGCATTTCGGCGATCGGCAAATAGATCAATTGTCCAGCTCTGAATGGGCCCCAGGGGCGCGTTGCCAGCAGAGCTTATGGGCGCCCGCGCGCGGAAGGGCAACGCCAAGGCGTCGCGAAATTCCAATCTTCACTGTTGGCGACACTGGGCCGCGATCCCGGGTCTGAAAATCAGGTCCCGGTGCGCGTCCAGGAACGCTGCCCGAATTCCCCGTTAGCCACGGCGCTCGCCGCGCGCGGACGGAACGCCTGCGCCCGCGCCCGCGCTTGCTCCATTTGCATGGGCGTCAATTGCGCCTCCAGGGCGGTGGCGCGCGCGCCGGCGTCTTGATCACCTTGGCGCGCGGCGACCAGGAACCAGAACAGGGCTTCCGGGGCGCTCGCGTTCACGCCGCGCCCTTGCTGGTAGAGAACGCCCAGATTGTATTGACTGTCGGCCACCCCCAGTTCGGCGGCCTGGCGGAACCAGCGGAACGCGGCGGCTTCGTCGAGCGGCGCGCCTTCGCCGCGGGCGAAATAGACGCCAAGATCATGCATGGCGCGGCGATTGCCCGAAGCGGCGGCGCGTTCTGTCCATTGGCGCGCCACCGCAAGGTCAGCTTGCACGCCTTCGCCCCGCTCGTAGAGTTTGGCGAGACGATACTGCGCCATGGCGAAGCCGCGATCAGCGGCGCGGCGCAGCATGGTTGCGCCTTCTGGTGTGCGGCCAGCGGCCAGGCGTTGCAGCGCCAGTTCGTATTGCGCGGTGAGGTCGCCCGATTGCGCGGCCTGTTCCAGCGAGACATTGCGCGGCGCGAGCGGACCCGCGACCACGGCTTGGCGCACGCCGCCTTCGGCTTCGGCGACGGGAACGCCCGCTGTAGCGTCGGGCGCTTGCGCGAACGGATCGGGCGCCGGCGCTTCAAACGAGGCGTTGGGATCAACCGGTGGGGCCACCTGGATGGGGGAGGCGGGTTCTTGCTGTGGGTCGGACGTATCCGCGCTTTGGTTGACATACCAGGCGCCGCCAACCAATAGCGCCGCCACAATGCTCGCCGCGCCCCAGAGCACGATGCGGCTTGATCCACGCAGGCTCAAAGTAGGCGTCGGGCCTTGCTCGGCGTGTGTTAGCGGGCGTTGCCTGGTTTGCGTTTGGGTCTGTGCAAGCGCGGCTTTGCGCGCGTTGGCGAGATAATCGTTCTTGCCTGGCGGAAGCGGGGGTTCGTCGGCAAGGTCGAGTGCGGGCGCGTCCGTCGCCGCGAACGGGTCGCGGGATTCGGCTGAAGCGGGCGCATCCAAGCCGGCTTCGAAGTCCGTCTCGGTTTCCGACGACCAGAGTGGTTCATCGCGCGGCGGCGGCGGCGCATCGTACGCGTCGGCGGCGTCCTCAATCAGCAAGTCATCGTCGGGCGCGGGCGCATGCGAGACAGGGTCGTGCGCTTCGGTGAACAAGATGTCGGGCTCGCTGTCCGCGAGCGGGAAATCATCCGAGATGAGGTCATCGTCGGCGAGCAGGTCGTCCTCGGCATAATACGTGGCTTGCTCGGAATTGGCGTGAGCGGCGGGAGTTAGCGGTCCCGCGCGCAGAGGCTGCGCCGCATCCATTGGCGAAACGTAGGGCTCGGGATCGCCGAATTCGACGAAATCGCTGTAATCGTCGTAACGGCGGGCCGGTGTTGGGATGGCGTCCTGCTTGGCGTTTGCGTCGTGGGCGCTTTCATATTGCTCCAGCTTGGAGGCGACGCTCGACACTGCTTTTTGCACCGGCGCGATGGCTTCGGCGGAATGCTGCTCGACTTCGGCCAGGCGCTGCATGATGGAGCCAATGGCGTCGGTGACCCGCGCGCCGGCGCGCTCCTCGCTGTCGAGCATACGCTCGCCCAATTCGCGCGAGAGAATTTCCTGACGCTGATTGAATCGATCAGCCATGCGCGCGACTTGTTCGCCCACTTGCTCTATGGCTTGCGCGCTGCGGTTTTCAACCGCACCGACGCGCTCCTCCAGGCGCTCGGAGAGGCGCCCGACTTCAAGGCCCATGCGATCGAAAGCGGCGGCTTCGCGGCGTTCGATGTCGTCGAAGCGCTGCTCTAGCGTTGTTCCCATGCGCGCCAATTCTTCGCGCACCGCGGATGCGGCGGCGTCATCGTTGCGGGCCTCCACCGCGCGCAAGCGCTTATCGACGGTTTCCGACATGCGCCGGATTTCAAGCGAGATCGCCTCGATGGTTTGGGCTTGCCGGCGCTCGGCGGCCGCAAGCCGGCGGTTGACGTCGGCGAGCGCGCCTTCAAGCCCGTCGCCTTGCACGCCTTCGAGCGCTGCCTGCAATTGGCCAGCGAGTTCGGTGCGCGCTTCGCCCACCATTTGGTGCACTGACTGCGCCATGGTGTCGAGGCGATGTTCAAGCATCGCGCGCACGGCTTCGGTTTCTTGCGCGGTATCGGCGTTTTCGACGCGCGCGCCGAGTGAGGATACCGTTTCCTCCAGCGTGCGGATGGCGGTGTTGGCGGTGGATTCCGTTTCGGCGATGCGTTCGGCCAAGCGTTGCAACGCCTGGTCCAGAGTTTTCACCGCGCCATCGACATCTTCAAGCTGCTGACTTCCGTTGTTGGTTTCAACGTCGGCGAGGCGCCGCTCGAACGCGGCGAGCGCGTCGCTGACAGGGCTGGCTTCGGTTTTGGACTCCAGCGCCGCTAGGCGCTCGGCGATGTCATGTTGCTGGTGGCGCAGGTCAGTGAGATCGATTGCGCCTGATGGACCGGCGACATCCTCAACTTGCTTCATGCGCGCCGCCAGCGTCAGCTGGGCGTTGCGCAAATCGGCGATCGCCGCGCCCGCCGCCTGACGCAAGCCCGCCGTGGTTTCGCGCGCGCCGCCTTCGGCGCGTTCGATGCGCGCGATCAAATGGCCTTGGTCGTTCTTGAGCTGATCAATCGTGCCAATGCGCTTGGCGATCTCGGATTCCAGCCGCACCACTTCTTCTAGCAAAGCTTCGCGTGTGCTGCGGGTTTCACTGGCGGATTCCGCGCGCACTTCCTCGATGGCTTCGGTGACGGCGCGGCGCGTGGCGTGTTCGGTCTGCGCCAGCCGTTCGCTCATGGCCTCTTGCAGGCGGCGCAGTTCGCAGACGGCGTCGGCGGAAGCGTCCGCGGCCTGGCGCGCGGCTTCCTCGGCGACGTTACGCGCCTCGGCGAGCGTTTGAGCCACTGCCACGTCGCGGTTTTCCATTTCCGTAGTCAAGTATGAAGCAGCCGCTTCGGCGCGGCGGGCGACTTCCTCGGCGATTGCGACTTGGCTTTCGAGCCGCTGCTTGACGCCAACCAAATCGGTGCGCGCGCCTTCGAAGGCGTTGCGGCTCTCGGCGATCTCGTGCTCGGCGCGTTCGAGTTTTCCGCCCAGGGTTTCGCCGGCGACGCGGAATTGTTCGAGTGCGTCGGCGATACGTTCCGCGGTTTCGCCCGACACGGCTTCGGCGTCTTCCACGCGCGCGGCGAGGCCAAGCACGGAGCGGTCGATGGTGGAGACCGCGCGGTCGAGGCCGGTCACCGCGAGTTGGGTGCGGCGCTCGATAGATTCGATGCGCAGCGCAAAGCGCGCGGAATCGTTGGCGCGCGGGGCGCCGTCAGCGATGTGCCAATCTTCGTCGGATTCAAGATCGTAGTGCGCACCCACGCGGCCTCCGCGCGGGCGTATCGCTTGCACCTGCGCCGGCGCGCCGCTGTTCGGCGGTTGGCCTGACAGCGCGAGATTGAGGTATTCCCCAAGGCTCATGCCTTGACGGGCCGCCGCTTCGCGCGCGGCTTCGCGCACTTTCGGGTCGATGCCCTTTAGACTCCAGCTTTGCGCGCTGCTCATATTCGCCCTCGCCGCGTTCGAACGACGTTTCTTCAACGCCGCTGACGCCCAACCCCTAGGCGAATCCGAGAGATTCGAGAATCGCCTGCGACTTGCAGTGTCGATCAAAGGCGGCTCCGTGTTAATGGGCGGTAAAATGGTGAATGAGGAAGTAACCATGAGTGACACCGCGAACACACACCGACATTTCGGCCCCGAAACACAAGGCGCGATCTATTTGCGCGGTTTGAGCGGCGCCAAGCCCGATATGCCTACAAATTTTCCGGCGCTGGAGGCGCGCGCGAAGGAGAAATTGTCCCCAGAAGCTTTTGCATACATCGCCGGCGGCGCCGGACTCGAGACGGCGATGGAGGCCAATCGCGCGGCGTTCGCGCGTTTTCCGATCGCGCCTCACATGCTGGGCGGCGCGGCTGCGCGTGATCTCGGATGCGAAATGTTCGGCGCGCGCGCCGCGGCGCCGCTGTTCACGTCTCCCATTGGCGTGCTGGAAATGGCGCATGTCGATGCTGATCTTGCCGTCGCGCGCGCGACCGCTCGCCTCGGGCTGCCGATGACGATTTCGAGCCAGGCCTCGTTTCCAATGGAAGAGATCGCAAAAGCCAACGGCGCCGGCGTGCGCTTCTTTCAGCTCTATTGGGGCAAGTCGGACGCGGTTGCGGAAAGTTTTGTGAAACGCGCCGAGGCGTGCGGCTGCGCAGCCATCTTCATTACGCTCGACACCACGATCCTGGGCTGGCGCCCGCGCGACCTGGATTTGGGCTTTCTGCCGTTCCTGCGCGGGCAGGGCATCGCCCAATATACCTCTGATCCGGCATTCCGGGCGTTGCTGGCGCAATCGCCCGAGGAAAATCCCCAAGCGGCGGCTTTCCATTTCACGCAAGTCTTCTCGGATCCCAGCCTTGATTGGGCGCGCATCGCGAAGATCCGGTCGTGGACGAAACTACCAATTATCTTAAAGGGCATTCTCCGTGCGGATGACGCGGCGAAAGCCGTAACCGAAGGGTATGACGGCATCCTCGTTTCCAACCATGGCGGGCGTCAGGTGGATGGGGCCGTCGGTGCGCTCGACGCGCTGCCGGGTGTCGTCGGCGCGGTTCAGGGGCGCATTCCGGTGCTGTTCGACAGCGGGATTCGCTGCGGAGCGGATATCTTCAAGGCGTTTGCCCTCGGGGCAAGTGGGGTCGGGATCGGTCGACCCTACGTTTATGGGCTAGTGCTTGGTGGGGAGGCTGGGGTTAATGCGGTGTTGGAATACCTCCAAGCTGAACTCGACCTGACCATGGCGCTCAGCGGTTGCCGCTCGCTGTCCGAGATAAAGGCCGGAATCCTCGCGCTGAATTTATGACGGATCCGTCAACTTTGGTTGACGCAGGCGTCAACGGAAGGTATGTGCGTTCCTCGATGCTGAGCGTGGGATCACGGATGATGTCCAAGGAACGCACCTACACCATTTCGCAGCTGGCGCGGGAGTTCGCGGTTACGCCGCGCGCGCTGCGTTTCTACGAGGACAAGGGTCTTCTGACGCCGCGTCGGGAAGGCATGAACCGGGTCTATTCGCATAAGGATCGCGCGAAGCTGCAACTGATCCTGCGCGGCAAGCGCGTTGGCCTCTCGCTGATCGAAATCAAGGAAATTCTCGACCTCTACAAAATCGATCAACGCGCGCAGGCGCAAATCGCGCTGAAGCGTTTCAAGAGTCGCATCGTCGCGCTTGAAGCGCAGCGCGAAGATGTCGATGCGGCGATCAAGATCTTGCACGAGAGTGTGCGTCAGTTCGAAGAATTCTTGTCCAAGCCGGCGGCGCCCGCCGCACTCGGCGCGGCGCGCGCATTCGAGCAAGAAGCCAAGAAGCGTCTCGAAGACGCGCATTAACAGCAAACCAAAAGTGTGGAGACGGCCATGCCGACCTATTCCGCCCCCTTGCGTGAATACAGCTTTCTCCTGAAGGACGTGCTCGACGTCGGGCGCTATTCCAATCTCGCGCATTTCGCAGATGCGCCGATGGATTTGATCGAGCAAGTGCTCGGCGAAGGCGCGAAATTTTGCGAAGGCGTGTTGGCGCCGTTGAATAAAGTCGGCGATGAGCATGGTTGCGTGCGCAATGCCGATGGTTCGGTGACGACGCCGCCTGGTTTCAAGCAAGCTTACCGGCAATTGGTTGATGCGGGATGGCCGTCCCTGTCGAGCGATCCCAATTACGGCGGCCAAGGCATGCCCCATGTGGTGGCGCTGGCGTGGATGGAGATGGTCGCATCAGCCAACATGGCGTTCGGCATGTATCCGGGCTTGAGCCACGGCGCCTACGAAGCCATCCACCAGCACGGCAGCGACGAGCTCAAGCAAAAATATCTGCCCAAGCTGGTCACTGGCGAATGGACCGGCACGATGAATCTCACCGAACCCCATTGCGGCACCGATCTGGGCATGCTGCGCACTAAGGCGATCGCGCAAGCCGACGGAACCTATCGGCTCAGCGGCCAAAAGATTTTCATCTCCGCCGGCGAGCACGACCTAGCTTCCAACATCATCCACCTGGTGATCGCGCGCATCGAAGGCGCGCCTGCCGGCACCAAGGGCATCTCGTTGTTCATCGTGCCGAAATTTTTGGTTGGCGCGGACGGGCGCCTCGGCGAGAGAAACGGCGTTTCCTGCGGCAAGATCGAAGAGAAAATGGGCATCCATGGCAATTCAACCTGCGTGCTCAATTACGATGACGCCGTTGGCTATCTGTGCGGCATTGAGAACAAAGGCCTGGCGGCCATGTTCACGATGATGAACGTGGCGCGGCTCGGCGTTGGCCTGCAGGGCTTGTCG
This sequence comes from Terricaulis sp., assembly GCA_040080805.1. Taxonomy (GTDB): domain Bacteria; phylum Pseudomonadota; class Alphaproteobacteria; order Caulobacterales; family Aquidulcibacteraceae; genus Vitreimonas. The sequence continues at coordinate 15,080 of JBEBHQ010000049.1, forward strand.
CAATCGGAAGTCGCCTACCAGAACGGGCTCGCCTACGCGAAAGACCGCATCCAGGGCCGCTCGCTCACCGGCCCCAAGAATGCCGACGGTCCAGCCGATCCAATTCTGGTTCACCCCGACATTCGCCGCCTGTTGATGGACGCAAAGAGTTTCAACGAAGCCGCGCGTGCGTTTGCATTCTGGACAGCGCTCTACGGCGATCTGCTGCACGCTTCACCAGACGAAAAAGTGCGCGAGAAGGCTGGCGATTACATGGGGCTGATGACGCCGGTGATCAAAAGTTATCTTACCGACAAAGGCTACGCCAACGCCACCAATTGCCAGCAAATTTTCGGCGGCCACGGTTACATCGAAGAACACGGCATGAGCCAGTTCGTGCGCGATGCCCGCATCACCATGATCTACGAAGGCGCCAACGGCATCCAGGCGCTGGATTTGGTTGGCCGCAAGCTTGGCGCCAATTCAGGCCGCGCGATCTTCGCATTCTTCAAGGAAATGGATGAATTCATCGAGGCGCATGAAGATGACGGTGAACTCAAGCAATTCGTCGAAGGCCTGAAGAGCGCCAAGGCGCAGCTGCAGGACGGCACCATGTGGCTGATGCAGAACGGCATGTCGAACTTCGACAATGCCGGCGCCGCTGGCCATGATTATCTGAACCTGTTCGGCGTCACCGCGCTGACCTACATGTGGGCGCTGATGGCCAAAGCGGCGCTGGCAGCCAAGAAGGATGGCGGAGCGAGCGATCCGTATTTCGACACCAAACTCGCCACCGGACGCTATTTCCTGGCGCGCCAATTGCCGGACGCCGGCGCGCACCTGGCCAAGCTCAAGAGCGGCGCCGAGCCGGTAATGGCGCTGAGCGCGGAGGCGTTCTGATGAGCACCTACACCGCAACGCTCACCTGGCGCCGCGGCGAGCAGCCATTCGCCGACGGCAAATATTCGCGCGGGCACGACATCGCCTTCGACGGCGGCTTTTCCATTGTCGGTTCTTCCTCGCCGCACGTGGTGCGCCCGCCGCTGTCGCGCGAGGACGCCGCCGATCCAGAGGAATTATTCGTGGCGGCGCTCGCTTCGTGCCACATGCTGTTCTTCCTCGATTTTGCCCGCCGCAGCGGTTTCGTGATCGATGCTTACGTGGACGCGCCCGAAGGCGTTTTGGGGAAAAATGCCGAGGGCAAAATGGCGATGACGAAAATCACACTGAAGCCGCGCGTGGAATGGAGCGGCGATAAGCGTCCGAGCGCGGAAGATATTGCCGACCTGCACCACAAATCACACGAGGCCTGCTTCATCGCCAATTCGTTCAATGGCGAAACGGTGATCGCGGGTTAGAAATTTGCCGCGCTTGCGCCGGCCCGGCGTGAGCGGTCAGCGGAGTAGGCGCTTAGCGCCAGGGACGACTCCGGTCCCGCCAGGGCGTTGGTTTGCTCCCCCGTTTACGGGGGAGCTGTCGAGCGAAGCGAGACTGAGGGGGAGCCCCCCCCCTCCGTCACCTTCGGCGACACCTCCCCCGCAAGCGGGGGAGGAAAAGAAGGAGTGAGTACGATGGCTGAAGCTTATATCTATGACGCGGTGCGCACGCCGCGCGGCAAGGGCAAGTCGAATGGCTCGTTGCACGAGCAGACTGCGCTCGCCTTGGCGACGCAAGTGCTGGAAGCCGTGCGCGACCGCAACAACCTCGACACCGCCAAGATCGACGACGTTTACATGGGCTGCCTCTCGCCTATCGGCGAGCAAGGCGGCAACATCGCCCGCATTGCCGTGCTCAACGCCAATTACGCTGAAACGGTAGCCGGCGTGCAGGTCGAGCGTTTCTGCGCATCTGGTTTGGAGGCGTGCAACATCGCCGCGGCCAAGGTGAAGTCGGGCGAAGCCGACATGGCGATCGGCGGCGGCGTTGAGAGCATGAGCCGCGTGCCGATGGGCTCGACGGGCGGATCATGGGCGACCGACCCTTCGATCGCGATGAAGAGCTATTTCACCCCCCAAGGCGTCGCCGCTGACTTGATCGCCACCAAGTACGGCTTCTCGCGCGCCGATCTCGACCAATACGCGGTGCAAAGCCAGCAACGCGCGGCGAAGTCCTGGAAGGAAGGGCGCTTCAAGAAGTCGATCGTGCCGGTGAAGGATCAACTCGGCGCCATGCTGCTCGACCATGACGAGTTCATGCGTCCGGAAACGACAATGCAGACGCTCGCTTCGCTTGAGCCGAGCTTCAAGATGCAAGGTGAGGTGATGCCCGGCTTCGATGCGGTGATCCAGCAGCGTTATCCGGAGGTCGAAAAAATCGACCACGTCCACCATGCCGGCAATTCCTCCGGCATCGTCGATGGCGCGGCGGCGGTTCTGATCGGCACCAAGGAAATGGGCCAAGCGCTGGGCCTTAAAGCCCGCGCGCGCATTGTCGGCGGCGCCTCGATAGGATCCGAGCCGTCGATCATGCTCACGGGCCCCGAGCACGTCACTAAGAAGCTGATGGCTCGTCTCAACTTGAAGAAAGAGGACATCGATCTTTGGGAATTGAATGAGGCGTTCGCCGCCGTCGTGCTGCGCTGGGTGCAGGCGCTCGACCTCGACATGGGACGCGTCAACGTCAATGGCGGCGCCATCGCCATGGGTCACCCGATCGGCGCTACCGGCGCGATGATCCTCGGCACGATGGTTGACGAGTTGGAGCGCCAAGATAAGCAGCGCGCACTGATCACGTTGTGCATCGGCGCGGGCATGGGCACGGCGACTGTGATCGAGCGGGTGTGATGGAATGAGCCTTCCTCCCCCTGCAAGGGGGAGGTGGGTTGCGAAGCAACTCGGAGGGGGTTGGCGCGACATTGCTAAATGTGGCGCTGGACCCCCTCCCAACCTCCCCCTTGCAGGGGGAGGAGAAGAAGGTGGAGGACATGGAAAACTTCAAGATCGACGTGGACGGCGACGGCATTGCGCTCATCACATTCGTCGTGCCCGGGCGCTCGATGAACACGATCACCGGCGGGGTGATCAAGGATTTGTTCGAGATCGTGGCGCGCATCAAGTCCGACGCGGCCATCAAGGGCGCGGTGATCGCCTCCGGCAAGGAGAGCGGCTTTTGCGCCGGCGCCGATCTTGGCGAGATGAACCAACGCGGCGCGGGCGCTGCGCCAAAGTCCGAAGACGAAAAGCTCAAGGCCCAGTTCGAGCAGGGCTTCTCCTTGAACCGCGTCTATCGAGAACTCGAAACCTGCGGCAAGCCGGTCGCGGCGGCCATCGAGGGCCTGGCGCTGGGCGGCGGATTGGAGATGACGCTCGCGTGCCATTACCGCGTCGCCGCTGACAATCCGAAGATCAAGCTCGGCTTGCCGGAATCGAAAGTGGGCTTGCTGCCCGGCGCCGGCGGCACGCAACGTTTGCCGCGCCTCATTGGCGTGCAGAACGCGGCGATGATGATTTTGCAGGGCGCGGATAAATCGCCGCAAGACGCCAAGGGCCTTGGTTTTATCAATGAAGTGGTCGCGCCCGGAACCACAATCGCGGCCGCGAAAACATGGGTGAAGGCCAACCCCAAAGCCATCGCGCCGTGGGACGTCAAAGGCTACAAAGTGAAGGATGGGCCCTATACGCCGGGCGGGGCGATGGCGGCGGTGGGCGGCAACGCCATGGTTTCGAAGCAAACCAATTTGAACTATCCCGCGCAGCGCAACATTCTCTCGTGCATCTACGAAGGCATGCAGGTTCCGATCGATGCCGCGTTGCGCATCGAAAGCCGCTATTTCATAAAAACCGCCAACACGCCGCAAGCCAAAGGCATGGTGCGTTCGCTGTTCGTGTCGATGCAGGCGCTCGGCAAGGGCGGTAATCGCCCCGCGAACGTTCCCGCGTCACAGGTGAAGAAAGTCGTGGTGATCGGCGCCGGGCTGATGGGCGCGGGCATCGCTTACGTGCAAGCGAAAGCCGGCGTTGAAACCGTGCTGATCGACGTGTCGATGGAAAACGCCGAGAAGGGCAAGGATTACTCGAAGAAGATCGTCGAGAAGGATATCTCGCGCGGCAAGACCACCAAGGAGAAGGGCGAGGCGCTGCTGGCGCTGATCAAGCCTTCGACCGACTACAACGATATCAAAGGTGCCGATCTTGTGATCGAAGCCGTGTTCGAGAACCCCGCGCTCAAGGCCGAGATCACCAAGAAGGCAGAAGCGGTGCTGGGCGAGAACGCGGTGTTCGGCTCCAACACCTCGACGCTGCCAATCACTGGCCTTGCCGAAGCCAGCGTCAGGCCCGCGAATTTTATCGGCATCCATTTCTTTTCGCCGGTCGAGCGCATGGGCCTCGTCGAGCTGATCCTCGGTGAAAAAACCACGCAGGAAACGCTGGCGAAAGCCATCGATTACGTCATCAAAATCCGCAAGACACCGATCGTCGTCAACGATCACCGCGGCTTCTACACCTCGCGTTGCTTTGGAACCTACACAACAGAGGGCATCGAGATGCTGATGGAGGGCATCGCGCCCGCCATCATCGAAAATGTCGGGCGCCAATGCGGCATGCCGATGGGGCCGCTGGAAGTGAGCGATAGCGTCGGTCTCGATACCGCGCTCAAAATCGGCAAAACCAACGCCGAGCTGTCGCAACAGGACTACAAAGCCGATCCGCGCGGCGCGTTGCTGTCGTGGATCGTTGAAGACAAAGGCCGCGTTGGCCGCAAGGCCGGCAAGGGCTTTTATGACTATGGCGAAGACGGCAAGCCTTCGCGCATCTGGCCGGAGCTTTCGTCGAAGATCGAAACCAAAGTGAAAGAGTGCCCGCCGGCTTTGAAGGAAGAGCTCACCAAACGCTACCTGTTCCGCCAATGCATCGAAGTCGCACGCTGCTTCGAGGAAGGCGTCATCACCGATCCGCGCGACGCCGATGTCGGTTCGATCCTGGCCTGGGGCTTTGCGCCGTACTCGGGCGGCTGCGTGAGCTACATGGATCTGTTTTGGGGAAGCGCCGCGTTTGTCAAGGAAGCCGACCGCCTCGCCGACACCTACGGTGAGCGCTTCCGCCCCGGCAAACTTCTGCGCGACATGGCCGCGAAAAACGAGAGCTTCTACGAGCGCTTCGGAGCTAAGGATAAAGCGGCGGCTTGAGCCAATATGGACCGCCGGCGCCCTCGCCGGCACTTGTTTGAGTCTGGCACAACG
>JBEBHQ010000067.1:0-4625 GCA_040080805.1 Terricaulis sp.
CCCCCTACCCCCTCCCCTCGCGGGGAGGGGGGCAGTGCCAGAGAACGCATGACCGCCTCCGACGATCTCCTCGCCATGAAGCCAGACACCCACGTTTCAGCCCGCACATTCGGGGTTGAAAGCGATATGAAGGTTCCCGCCTTCGCCAAGCGCACCGAATACGTGCCCGAGATCGATGAGGCTTATCGCTTCGATCCGCAAACCACGTTGGCGATCCTGGCGGGCTTCGCGCACAATCGCCGCGTCATGGTGCAGGGCTATCACGGCACCGGCAAATCCACGCACATTGAGCAAGTGGCCGCGCGGCTCAACTGGCCCTTGGTGCGGATCAACCTCGATAGTCACGTCTCTCGCATCGATCTCGTCGGCAAGGACGCGATCGTGCTGAAAGACGGCAAGCAGATCACCGAGTTCCGCGAAGGTCTGTTGCCCTGGGCGTTGCAACGGCCGGTGGCGATCTGCTTTGATGAATATGACGCGGGGCGCCCCGATGTGATGTTCGTGATCCAGCGTGTGCTGGAAGCCAGCGGCAAGCTCACTTTGCTGGATCAGAACCGGGTGATTTCGCCCAATCCGTATTTCCGCCTATTCTCGACCACCAACACGATTGGTCTGGGTGACACCACCGGGCTTTATCACGGCACCCAGCAGATCAACCAAGGCCAGATGGACCGCTGGTCGATCGTCACCACGCTCAATTATCTGGAGCACGACGTCGAAGCCGACATCGTCGTGGCGAAGGCGCCAACCTACAACACGCCCGAAGGCAAGCGCACGATCATGGCCATGGTGCGCGTGGCCGATATGTCCCGCAACGCCTTCATGAACGGCGACATCTCCACGGTGATGAGCCCGCGCACCGTGATCACCTGGGCGCAAAACGCCGAAATATTCGGCGACGTCGGCCTCGCGTTCCGGATGACGTTCCTGAACAAGTGCGATGAACTGGAACGGCCAACAGTGGCGGAATTCTACCAACGCGCGTTCGGCGCCGATCTGCCGGAAGCGGCGACGCGGGTGAAGGTGGCTTGAGGGGGCGACATGCGGGGAATACGAGCCCTAATTTGGTTGGCTGTGCTCACGGTGGTGACACCTGTGTCGACGGCGTGGTCTCAATCAAGATTTTCCTCCGAAATATATCGCGCTTGGGGTGAAGCTGCGGACGGGAGACCGTGTGAAACGAGATTATTTGGTCTCTATCGGAGCTCTAACTCGACGGTGGGGTACCCAGCGACTGCCCTGGAAGGAAGAATTTCGGGGGATGTCCTGCTGATATTTGACACGAGCTTCGCGAATGGCGCGCTTTCAATGACGAACGCCCGCGTCTTTGCATCTCAGCCCGAGGGGCTATTCGATGAGGCGGCTCTTGCAATCGCAACTGAGTTCGAATTCCCTTCGTCGATGAGGAACTGTGAGGGGCTGCGCGCGATGCTCCGCTTTCGGGTCAATAACGCGAATGCTGATGGAGTTATGCGGGGGTTTGTGCCCTTCGCGGAAGCGGCGCCACCTCTGAACGCGGAAGCAGTGGACGCGTTGCGGACGGGAAACCTCTCGGAGCATTGCGGTGTCACTGGCGGTGCCATCAATCGCGGCGAACTTGGGTCCGCCCTATCAGAGATGTACCCCGAGCAAGCGCGAACGCGTGGATATGAGGGCTATGCGGTAGTCCGATTTTCAATTGCACCAAATGGTTCAGTGCCGACCGCGAGCGTTGTCGATGAGCTCCCGAGCGGTATGGGCTTTGGCGAAGCCGCGGTTCGTGCGCAGCTTATGGCGCGCTATCCACCGAGGGTCGCTGTTTGCGAAAATGCTGCAACAAGAGTCCACTTTGGGCTCCGGTGATCCATCAGCCCGGCGAAAGCTGTGATCGCGCGCCGCGTTTGGCTTGCGTGCACGACGACGCCAACGCCGCGGGACATCGCCGAAGGCGCGCTGGCGCTCGCGCTGTTCGCCGCGTTATCCGCGCTCCTCGGTGCCGCAACCGGATTGCTGCATTACGCGCCGCGTCCCGCCGACGAGGTCGCGCTGCTGGCGCTGCGCGCGCTGTTAATTCCTGCGCTCGGCGAGGAATTCGTGTTCCGCGCCATGCTGGTGCCGAGCCGCGACGAAGCGCCAAACGCCCTGCGGCCGATCGCGCTGTCCGTGGTGTTGTTCGCGGCTTGGCATGTGGTCGAAACTTTGTTTCTGCCGGGCTCGGCGGCGACTTTCCTGCGCGCCGATTTCCTCGCGCTAGCGGCGTTGCTCGGCTTGCTCTGCGCCATCCTCCGCTGGCGTTCCGGCTCGATCTGGACCGCTGTTGCGTTGCATTGGATTATCGTGGTCGCTTGGCAGGGTTGGTTCGGCGGCCCAAGTTTTGGCATTCCGAACTGATCACCACACGCGCTTCGCCCCCAGCGCGCTCAGCTTCTCGTCATTGCTGACAATTGCCATGCCTTCGCACATCGCTTGCGCCGCCAGCATGCGGTCGAACGGGTCGCCGTGAGTGTCAGCCAGTTCACCAGCGCGGCGGCCATGTTCTATGGAGACGGGCAGGTGAATAAGGCCGCGCTCCGCCAGGTCGTCGTCGAGGCGTCGTAACAGCGGCGCGACCTTCGGCAAGTAGCCTTCACGTGCTTGTAGGCCATCTCGTACGCGGACACCGCGCTGAAATACACTTGAGCGGCACGGGCCGTGACCGTGCGCTTGGCCTTCATCGACAGGCCACGCTCGTCCAGCGCCCACCAAATGTAGGCGTGCGTGTCCAAGAGGAGCTTCACGCCCGCTTCTTCGGCTTCTTCGTGGGTTTGAGCATCATATGCGCCGGCAAGGGGTCAAAGAAGCGATCATCCCACTCGATGATGCCTTTGAGATTGCCCAAACCCCGGTTTGGCAGCACTTTTTTGGCATCGTTCGCGGCCGACAGCTTCGCCACTTCCTTGTCCCCGCGACAAATGACAACTTCCTCGCCAGCCTCGACTTTGGCGATGAGTTTGGAGAGATTGGTCTTGGCCTGGTGAATTTTCACTTTGATCATGGCCGAGAGGTTAGCTAAGTAGCTTAGCTAAGTCAAGAAAACGCAACAAACGCAATCCAGGGCCGGCGGGGATTAGCGCACGTAAGAGTACCAAATCGTGTAAGATTTGCTGGTGCGCGCGTGACCTCTGTAGGTCTCCTCTATCTGCGGAGGCCCAGAAAAGTGTATCGTGAGAGTTCGCCCCGAACTCGTAACGATGCAGAACCACTCTCCCGCACCTCTCTGTTTTTTTTGAGCTCCGGTAAGACCCGCCCAGTTCCTTGGCGCAGCGGGCGCGATCATGCCCACTTGTTCAGCGTCGCCACACCTCCTCGTGATGTTAAGGGCGTCGATGGGGCCGTATATGGTTGCACCGCGCCAAGGTATTAGTCGAGGGCCAACCACCGTCGGAACCACGACGACGTCTGCATTATCGATTGAGCGAGTTGTTTGGAAGTCGGCGTGCTTAGCCGCATCCAAGTCAAAACCCTCTTCTACTGAAAGACGGGCCCCCCAGACGGCAGTCGGAGGGCGTAGGCCGCACGCCGTTAATGCGAGCATCGTGGCAATGACAGCTCCAAATCTCATCGGCCGGTCAGCTTGAAATTGCCATAAGCAAGTTTCTCGTGCAGCGCGGAGTCTCTGTTCCGGGAAAAGCCGCTGCGGGGATTGCGCGGGGAGCCCTGGATTTCGGTAAGCCACGGAAGTGTCGTGAGTATCTGTTCCGCGACGGGGCTGTTCGTAACCTCCACGGTGAGGGCCAGGAGGCTTGCAACGTCGCCGCAAACTTCACCCAGAGTTTTCGACGCTGTTACGCTCGTGGCGCCAAGGCGCTGCCGAGGAATATGAACCCAAGAGGCAGTTCGAATCTCGTTTGGATCGGAGAAGTGTATAAAAACAGGCCAATGTGTTGGAGGCAGCGCTTGCTCGCCGCGCATTGCTCGCGCCATCTCAACTTCAACGCGCCTGTCGCCCAAGGCGTCGGTGGTTAGTTCGCTCAAGTTGCGGTAACCAATCTCCAGCGCGGGGTCCAAAGGTCGGAAACAGCCAGGCCAGTATTCCCTCCCTTCTGGTGGGATGATACCCGGGACCGTGCCGATTAAGCCGACCAGCATCCCTCGTTCGGCTAAATCGACATAAAGGGCTTCGGACCATGCGACGCCAATGGAGCCTCCTTTGCCGGCGAAAGGATGAGTGGACGGCGCCCAGTACCTACAGCGAAAGGTAGTGACTCCTTCGATGGTTCGGGCGCCGACGAGAAACTTAGCCCTGAGCTGGTATCGAATCTCCGCAGGGGCAGCTCCAACACTGCAGCCTGGCAGAAGTAGCGTCGCGCCGAATATCGCCGACCGGCGGTTCATGCCTTTATCTCCAGCGCCGTTACTTACCGACGGAGTGCTAATTTTGGGTTGTCCTTGAGGTCAGGGAAAGATTGCTGTCCGATCCCTTGTGGCTGCCCTGCATTTTTCAGATTTGGTATGTTCAAGAGCGCTTTGTCGCTTTTCCAGCCCCGATGGCAATCGTTATGATCTCTTGAATGTCCGCCCGTGAAACCCCCGCCGAGACCTTCAAGCGCGCGCTGGCGCAGAGCACGCGCGCGCTGGCCGGGCGGGAGGGGGAGTTGGAGATTGCG
>JBEBHQ010000068.1:0-4619 GCA_040080805.1 Terricaulis sp.
CCCCTACCCCCTCCCCTCGCGGGGAGGGGGAGCGTAAAGCATGGGCGATGAAAGTCGCCGTCGTTGGACTTGGCATAGCTGGCCTGAGCATTTGCGCCCGCCTGGCGCTCGCGGGGCACGATGTTTCGGGGTTCGATCAGTTCGAGCTGATGCACGAGAACGGCTCATCGCACGGCGACACGCGGATCATGCGCCTCACCCCTGGCGAGGGTGACATCTACGTCCGCCTGGCGCGGCGCGCGAACGCGATTTGGCGAAGCTGGGAGGGCCTGGCGGGGCGCCCGCTGATCGAATGGACGGGCGGGCTGATGGCCGGGCCGCGCGGGTCGCCGTTCGTGGCCGCCTGTCAGCGCCTGAGCGCGGCGCCGGCTGCGTTGATGCGCGGCGATGCAATGCACGCGCTGACGCGCGGATATGTGGCCATGCCCTACGAATGGGATGTGTTCCGGCAGGAAGATTGCGGAATTATCGCCGCCGACGCCACGCGCGCCTTTTTGATTCGCCAAACGCCGCGTTGGGGGGCCAAGCTTTATGCCAACACCAAGATCGAAGCGCCGATCGATAGCCTTGTGTTGCGCTTCAATGGCGAGGCGCGCGCGTTCGATGCGGTGATCATCGCCGCTGGCGGCTGGGCGCGCGCGCTGCTGCCGGAATTTGCAGGGCGGCTCTCGGTGCGCCGGCGTGTTGTCGCCTGGTTTTCCACGCCCGAGCCGCGATTGTTGCCGGTGATCTGCGTGGACAATGACGAGGGCGTTTTCGGCATGCCGACGCCGCGCGGCCATTACAAGATCGGCCTGCACGCCATTGGCGGCGTTGTCGAACCCGGCGCCGTGCGCGAGCCGGAAGAAGGCGACGGCGCCCTCCTCGCGGCGCAGGTGCGTGCGCTGCTGCCGAAGCACGATCCTGATCCCGTGCGCATGGCGCGCTGCCTGTACACCGTGACGCCCGACGAAAACTTCCTGATCGCCCCCAGCGCCGCGCATGAACGGGTGCTGCTGTTTTCCGCCTGCTCTGGGCACGGCTTCAAATACGCGCCCGTGTTCGGTGAACTGGCGCAAGAATGGCTGGACGGCAAAGTGTCCGCCGATCTGGAGGCGTTCGGATCGGCCCGGCGCGTCAATAGTGCGACAGCCCTCGGCGCGCACAAATTTTGAGACGCGAACGCGTCCAGATTGAAGCACCACCCATCCCCGGATGGATGCGCAGCATTCAGTCCGGGGCCCATACACGCAGACCTCTGTGTTTATGGGCCCCGGGCCCGCCGCTAACACGGCGTCCCGGGGATAGGTAGCGAGCCAATCGGACCGTGTAATGTCATCAGCCTGTCGCCGAGTCACGCCAAAGACCAAGCCATGAAGGCCGATCAAATCCTCGCCTTTGCCGATTCCATGCGCGCTTACGCGCGCGAGAGCGGTCGCGACCTCAACGCCGCAAATTTGTTCGTGCACGCAATGCTCGTGCGCACGCTGGTTGGCGAAGCCGACAGAGTGCTTCCAAGCGACCAGCTCTACAAAGACGCCGACGCCGCTTAGGCGAGCGTTGGTGGTTCAGCGTGAAGAAAGAGTGTGCGTCCCTGTATCAAATGTGTCACCCTGCACGTTGGCGAACGGGAGGTTGGCTTGACGAAGGTAAACTTGGCAGTGGGCAAACTGGAAGTTGCCAATGTTCAAACGGCACCGGAATTTAGAGTGACCGATGACAATGGCAGCGTGATCGGTGATCTCCGCGTATCGAAGGGAGGCGCTTTCTGGCGCCCAAGGGGTGCTGAGAAGTACATGCTCTTGAATTGGACCAAGTTGGATGCGGCCTTTCGGGAGCGAGGCGAACCCAAGGCCGTGGGCGAGTACAATTATTCCCCACCACCTCCCGCCAGTTTCGACGAATTCTAGGTTCTTTGGTTGCCTTGTGCGAACTGCTTTTCAACTGAGCGCAGCTCCGTCAGAACGAAGTCTGGTACCGGAGTACGTCTTCGCTGAAACCGACGCCATAGTGAAAACGCATGGTTCAGCTGGCTAGCCTCTTCATTCGCAATGGCGCCATCCTCAACGAGCGCAAAGACCAGTACTCTGAAATCATGTCGCGGCAAATTGTTGTATTTTCGCCGGCGACGACCATCTCGCACCGCTTGCGCGGTCCGCTCGACGTGAGATTTGATCGATTGGATCAATGTGGCCCCCTGGTCCAGACGCCGATTTTCCTCATCTGACAATGGCGCGCGTGGGGATTGTGTTCCCGTTCCATCGGACTGTGCGGTTTGGTCCAAGCCGCCGTTAGCTGCACCGTCGGCCTCACTCCCAAGACGTTCCTGCGCGTTGGCTGTAGCGCGCGCTGCGTCAAGGCTGGCCACGTTTTGTTGCACAACCAGATTCACCCGCTGCGCCAGGACCGCCGCAATCGTTGCAGGAGTAGCGCGCAAACAATGGGCTCGTTTGCAAACACCCAAATGGAGGCTCCAATTGCACTCCAATCCATGACGCTTATCGCTTGAGAAATCGCGTCCATGCCCCACCTCTGCCGCCTCTCAACGACTAACCCAGGCGCAGGGCCTTGTCACGCATCGCGGGTGGAGTACTGCCAGACCACAAAACCCTACACCACTTCAACAATCGCCCCCACGCCCGCGCCTTCATCCGCCGCAATCGTGAACGTGGCGGCGTGCGTGGTTTCGTATTGGGTTGTGAGGATGGTGGAGACATTGATGAAGTCCGCGCGCGCCTGCTCCTTTGTCAGCGTCAGCAGCAGGAAGCCGTGGCTGAGCGCGTCTGTCCACTTCACGTGCGAATTGCGCGCACGCAAACCGGCGGAAAAGTCGATGCCGGCGGCGGCGAAGTAGGACGCATCGCTCGGCGAGGTGATGGAGGTGGTTCCGAGTTCCACCGCCACGCGGCCGACGGCGTCGTTGATCTCGTTGGCCCAGGCGGTGTGGGTGTCGCCGGTGAGCACAAGCGTGTTGCCGCCAGCGGCGCGCATGGCTTCGAGCACGCGCGCGCGCACGGCGGGGTAGCCATCCCAAGCGTCGGGGTTGAGCGGGAATGCAAAGCGCGTCAGCTTCAGCATTTGCGTGACGCCGGGGCGCAAGCGCTCAAGCGCGGCGGCGAGCGGCGCGGGCGTCGCCGACAAATCAGGCGCGTTCACGGGCGCCATAAGCACCTGGTTGCCGATCACCTGCCAAGCCACGCCCGCCTGTTTCGAGTCGCTGAGCTCGCTCGCCAGCCATTGCTCCTGCGCGGGCCCGAGCAAGGCGCGATCCGGCGCGGCGAGCATGTCGTTCAGCCGCGCCACATCCGGTGCGAGGAAAAACCCCGCCGGCAGGTTCGTCGGATCGGCGACCAAGGCTTGGGCACGCCGCCAATCGAGCACCGGGCGTAAGTCCTCGCCCACGGCTTCGTAAATTGCCGGCATGAGCCGCATGCCGGCCACATCTGGCTCATGCGCGCGCAACGCCACCGGCGCGCCGGAAAAATCCCAACGCTGCATCTCGATCGGCAATTCGCGCGCGTAATCCAGCGGCTGCGTGCGCGCGAGCAAGCGCGTTTCCAGCATGATCAACGTAAACAGATCGCCATATTGGAACGAGCGATTGATCGCCTCGAAAGCGCGGCCAGGTTCGGGATCGCGGATCGGCATCCATTCGTAATAGGCTTGCAGCGCCGCTTGCTTGCGCGCCGCCCAGGCGCCTTCGCTCTGCTGGTGATTTTCCGCGCCCGTGGTCCATGAATCGTTGGCGGTTTCGTGGTCGTCCCACACCACGACCCAAGGCGCCATGGCGTGCGCGGCTTGAAGCTCGGCTTCGGTTTTGTATTGCGCGTGGCGCTGGCGATAATCCGAAAGCCGGATCAGCTCCACTTCCGGCGCCGGGATACGGCCAAGCGCGATGGCGGTGTCGCCGCCATATCCGGCGAGGCCGAACTCGTAGATGTAATCGCCAAGATGGATCACGACATCAACGTCATCGCGCGCCGCCAGCGCGCCGTAGGCGTTGAAGAAACCGTGCGGATAAGAGGCGCACGACACCACGGCGAGCTTGGCCTCGCTTGCGCGCCCGCGCGGCAAGGTGCGGGTCTTGCCCACTGGGCTCGTACTAGCGCCAGCGCGAAAGCCGTAAAAATAAGGCGCGCCCGCGCGCAGGCCGGTGACATCGGCCTTCACCGTGTAGTCACGCGCTTCGCTGGTTTCGACCACGCCGGTCTTGACCACATCGGAGAGCTCGCGGTTGCGCGCCACGATCCAGCGCACCGGCACGGGGCCCGCCCGCTCCGGGCTGACGCGCGTCCAGATCACCACGCGGTCGGCCAGCGGGTCACCGGAGGCGACACCGTGGTTGAACGCCACCGCGCCTTCATAGGGCGGCGTTTCGACGCCGCGCGCGCAAGCCGCGACCGCGCTTGTCGCCGCCGCCAATGCGCCCCGGCGCGTCCATCCGCGTTTAGCTGTCATGCCGGCGCTCTCCCTAGCTTCCTAGAGCACTATGAAACGGCGCAAGTACAAGCGCGAGCCCCTCCCCGTGAGGGGAGGGGGCAGGGGGTGGGGTGAAACACCGCGCGATGAATTTGCAGGGAACCACCGCGCCATCTAAGCAAACGCGTAAACTGTGTCCCACTGAGCTTCACCCCACCCCC
>JBEBHQ010000050.1:0-18835 GCA_040080805.1 Terricaulis sp.
CTCTTGCCGCCCGCCCCGAGACCCATGTCAGCCACGCCGACGTCGGCTATCGCGTCGCGCGATCAGCCGACTGACGACTATTGTTTAGGTTTCTGCGACGCCCGCCCTTGCGCGACGGTTGGGCCACACCCGGGGCGGGTGTCGCAGAAAGCTCAAAGCCTGACCCGCGGGATGCAGCGCGGGCTCTATGGGGATTTGAACGCCGCCGTTTGCGCGAGGCGCCCGGCGCCGCCCTGGCGTTGGCGGTCGGGGCTTGGGGAATGGCGCGGATCGGCGATGAGTGAGCGCGTCCAAGGCCGGCAAGCGCCGAATTGAACGTATCGGTGGCGCGGACATAGTCGGCGGGGGCAAGCGAATCTGGCGCGCGCGGCAAGCGCGCGTTTTGTTGATGCCTGGCGATCGGCGGTTGCGTGGACGAGGCTCATGAGCTGTCGATCGCCTCGATGATCGGCGAACAGCGCCATGGTCTTGGACTGGCGCCGCGTTCGAAAACCTCGACCATGATCATGCGCCCGCCGCAGCACGGGCATGGCGCGGGATCGGGCGACGCCGGCGCCACCGCTGCGGCTGGCTCTGGAACTGGTGGCGTGACCGCCAGCAATGCGCGCGCCCTGGCAATATTGTCGGCGCGCGAGCCGTTGGCGAACAGGCCGTAATGACGGATGCGGTGAAAACCGTCCGGCAAAACGTGGAGCAGGAAGCGGCGGATGAATTCGTGCGCATCGAGGCTCATTTGTCCGTACCGGGCCGGGCCCGACTTGCGATAATCCTTGACCTTGAAGCTGACGCGAGCGCCGTCGAAGCCGATCAGGCGCGCATTGGAGATGGCGACGCGGTGGGTGTAGCGCGCGAGGTAGGAAAGCACCTGTTCGGGGCCGGCGAACGGGGCCTTGGCGTAAACCACCCAATCGATCTTGCGCAGCGGTTTCAAGAACGCCGCGAAGGCGCCGCAATCGTGCAACGCGGCGTGAGCGCCGAAAAAGTTGAGCGCGCCGGCGGCGTGCGCGGCGGCGAGCCGCTCACACATCAAGCGGCGAAACAGCCGCGACAGCACGCGCACCGGCAGGAAGAAGCCAGGTCGGCAGGCGATCCAGTGCGTGCCGTCTGGGGCCACGCCGCCACCGGGCACAATGCAATGCACATGCGGATGGTGCGTCAGCGCCGAGCCCCAGCTGTGCAACACCATGGTGATGCCGATCTTGGCCCCCAGATGCTTCGGATCGGCGGCGATTGTGAGCAGCGTCTCGGAGGCAGCCTTGAACAACGCGTCGTAGATGACGGCTTTATTGGCGTAGGCGATGTCGGCGATCGGCGCGGGCAGTGTGAAGACGACATGATAATAGGCGACCGGCAACAGCTCGGCCCGGCGCGCCTCCAGCCAATCGTAGGCGGCCGCCGCCTGACATTTGGGGCAGTGACGATTGCGGCACGAATTGTACGCCACATCGAGGTGCGCGCAGTCCTCGCAGCGGCTGACATGGCCGCCGAGCGCCGCGGTCCGGCACGCTTCAATCGCCGCCATCACGCGCAATTGGGCAAAGCTCAGATGGCCCGCGTTGCGCGCGCGATAGGCCTGCCCGGAGGCGCGGAACAGATCCGCGACCTCCAGCACTGGACGCGACACGGCCCTGCGATCAGGCGGGCGGCTCGCGCACCTGCGGCAGACGCTCGAACGGGCTGGTTACGCTTTGCAGCATCTTGGAGGAGACCTGCGTGTAGATCGCGGTTGTCTCCAATTTCGCATGGCCGAGCAGCACCTGAATGACGCGGATATCGACATCCTCGTCGAACAGGTGCGTCGCGAAGGAGTGGCGCAACGTGTGCGGGCTCGCTGGCTTCTCGATGCCGGCCGCCTCTTTGGCCGCATGAAAATTGCGATTGAGTGAGCGCGTCGTCACCGGCGTGTGCACCGTATAACGGTTGGGAAACAGCCACACCGGTGGGTGCGCCGTCATCCACCATTCGCGCAACAATTCGAGCAAATTCGGCGACAGCTTGGCGTAACGGTCTTTGCGGCGCTTGCCCTGCTCGACACGGATGCGCATCTCGCCGGCGTCGATGTCGGCAACCTTCAGGCTGCAGACCTCCGCCGCCCTGAGTCCGGCGCCGTAGGCGACGCCCAGGGCGGCGCGCCACTTCAAGCTCGGAGCGCATGACAACAGCCGCGCCACCTCATCAGGCGTGAGCACCGCCGGAATCCGCTTTGGCTCGCGCAACACCGGAATACGCTCGATCTGTTCGCTGCGTCCCAACGTCACGCGCAGAAAGAAGCGCAGCGCCACCGAGGCGCTATTGATGGTCGACACGCTGACGCCGTCCTGTTGCAGATGAAGCAGAAAAGCGCGCGCGTCGTCGGCGCACAGGTCTTTGGGCGACCTCTTCGTACGCGCTAGGCAATTGCGCACAATCCGGATGTAGCTCTTCTGCGTCGGCGCGGTGAAACCGCGCAGCGTCATGTCGTCGATCAAGCGCTGGCGCAGCGGATGGATCGGTTTCAGCTCGGACATGGGGGACTCCCGTCTCGGGCTCGACCTGGCCAATCCAGGCGCAGCCCTCAGACAGGAGGAACCAGGGATCACGCAAGCCTCGCAGGACCAGCGTCCCGCGCGAGCGGGTTAGTGCTTTGCCCCGTTCCGGAAGTCGACACATCCACCTTTGCCCGATGCGCCAAGGACTATCCCCGGCCCCGATCCGAGCCGCGTGGCAAAGTCGCGCCCAGCACAACGGCTGCGCCGTCCTGCACTCCGTTTTGGCCCTCTTGGGTGCGCCAGGCGCGCCTCCGCCACCCATGAGAACGGCTCCGTCGCCGGGGATAGTCCCTGGCGCATCGGAGGTCTCACGATGCTGCAATCAGCGTCTCACCCGAAACACCTCAGTCCCGCAGAGCGCGTCACAGCTGACATTAGAACCGCCTTACAACGCGGCGTTCGCCCTTGGGCGCGCCCGTGGGAAACCGCCACGCCACTCGCGCTCCCGCGCCGCGCCAACGGCATCCCCTACAGAGGCATCAACACGATCGCGTTGTGGGCAACCTCGCAACGGCGCGGCTATGCCTCGCCGTATTGGCTTACCTTCAAGCAAGCGCTTGCGCTCAACGCCTGCGTCCGCAAAGCCGAGCGCGGCTCGTTCGTTGTTTTCTACAGCGAAAAGCGCCCCGAACCGCACCAAGCGGATGAGTCCGCTGACGCCCAGGCCAACGTGCGTCGAATCTTGCGCGGCTATATTGTGTTTTCGGCCGAGCAAATCGAGGGTCTGCCTGAGAGCTTCCACGCCGCCGCGCCGCCTGCGGCGCCATTGGCGACGCGCGAGAGCGAACTCATCGCCCTCGCCGAACGCATACCGGCAGAGGTGCGCCATGGCGGCGACCGCGCATTCTATGCGCCCGACCGCGATGTGATTCAGCTGCCCCATCGCGGCGCCTTCACCGATTTCGGCGCCTATTTCATCACCCGCTTGCACGAGACGGCGCATTGGACGAGGTCCAACTCTCGCCTCAATCGCGATTTCGGCCAGAAGCGCTTCGGCGATTTGGGTTATGCGCTCGAAGAGGTGGTTGCCGAATTGTGCGCCGCGATGCTGGGCGCCGAGCTCCAAGTTCCAGGCGCCCACATCGACGATCATGCCGGCTATCTGGCGAGTTGGCTTCGCGTCTTGGACGAACAGCCGTCGGCATTCTTGACCGCCGCCGGCAAGGCGCAGCAAGCGGCCGACTATCTCATCGGGCTGATGGGGCTCAGCGCACCGCCCGATCCGGGGTGAGCCCACTGGCTCGCGCCATGCATGGACAGTTGAAATTCCATGACACGCATGATCAAGCTCGCATGGTTACTGGCAGGCGCCGGCGTTATCGCCGCCGCCTTGGCCAGCGCGCAAGCGCGTCCGGTGCTCGTCTTCAATCCGTCCGAGAGCGTGCCCAGGGGCTTTTATGTCCGCGCGCCAGGCCAGCCCGTGCTCGGCGATTATGTCATCGTCCGCGCCGCCAACGCCGCCCCGAGCGAAGCCGCGGCGCGCGATTTCGACGATCCAACCGACCGCTTCATCAAGCGTATCGCGGCACTCGCGGGCAGCACCATCTGCGCCTCGGGAAACCAAGTCGTGATCGACGGCCAGCGCATCATCACGCGCCGGGAAACAAACTCGCTCGGCCATCCCCTGCCCACCTGGTCGGGTTGCCGAACGCTCGCGGAAGGCGAAGTGCTTCTGCTCGGCGATACACCCGACAGCTTCGATGGACGCTACTGGGGACCGATCTCTGTCAGCGACATCGACGGCCCTTGGAGACGCTTGGGGAGCCGTCACCGATCGTTCTTGACACGTTCCTGAAGCGATGACTCCCTCGCCAATACGTCAGTTAACGTATTGTTATCACCCCGATAAAGCAAACTTCCAGTGCCCAACAAACGAACCCCCAACATCCCCATCTGCTGCTTTCAGCCTAAATGGCAGACCATCAGACCGACGCATCAACCCCAAAAGCCAGCTCGATCGGTGTCAACGAAACGACTCATTTTCGATGGCGCAAGGAATATGGCAGTCTAGTAGTTATTTCGGTCGTTTCTTGCGGATACTTGGCACGTCACTGATGATCTCGACCAAGAACTTCTTCTCGTCCACGCCCAGCGCCCGTAGCCATTCAACCAGTTGAACAATGTCGAGTCGGCGTTCGTGAAGTTCTACTTTTGCCACGTACGACTGCGAACTACTTAGTCGTTCGGCCAATTCGCGCTGGTTCAAATCGGCTTGCTTTCGCAGCGTGACAAGACGGGCGACGATGGCGCGATACCTGGAATCTCGCAGCGTGTTGGACAAGTTGTCCACCCCCCAAAATAGTGACACCGGCTAAACAATTTTCGCGCCGATCCCGAATCGTACTCAATTCCGAATGGGGAGGAACCACACTGAACCTGGACCCGCTACCAGGGGCTGGACGACCGGACGCTCTAGATAACGGCAACGTAAATCCACGCCCTAAGCTCAAATCACCAGACGAAAATGCGCGCTGTGCTCAAGGCGGGCCAAGAGCGCTCAACGCCAATGTAGCGCGGCCCGGCAAGCGTTGACAGACGCTGGCGCCTACGTCAGTCATGCAGGATCGCTCCCGGCGAAGGTGCCCCGCAACTAGTATGGACAGGATCCGAACCAGCCGCTCCGCCAGACCACGGGCTCGCATCTACCGACCGGACAGTCGATACAAAATGGGTTGGCTTGCTGCGTTTGGAGCCCTGGTTCATGAACTCGTGGGATTTCGCTCCCACATAGCCACACTTTTTGCGAGTGACTTCACTGCGAGCTATCGCGGGACCACGCTTGGCATCGCATGGAACATCCTTCTGCCTATGTTGCCAGTTTCGGTCTACGTATTGTTGGCTAAGCTCCGGGTTTTTCCTGCCATCGAAGGAATTTCCCCTGAGGTTTACATTGGCTTTAACATCACTCTTTGGTTTCTATTTACAGGTTTAATCAACCATCCAATTCATGTTGTCCGCTCACGCGGCACCGGAGCCATGAAAACAGCAATACCGCTGTCGGCAACAATCGCCGCTTCTTTCGCACGGCTGTGCTTCGACACACTTGTGCGGGTCGTGCTCGTCGCCTTGCTCATGATCGCCACGTCGACCATGCCGACAATTGGCACACTCGCATTTGTTCCCGCGGCGTTCGCCGGCTTGGTCTTCTTCCTCGGACTCGGGTTAGCACTTTCAATTTTGAACGTTGTTTATCCAGACATTGAGCGCGTCATTACAATCACGCTGCAGTATGGCATCTTCGTTAGTGGCGTCATTTTTCCGATCGCATCAATGGGCCCTCTCGCGATGCTCGAAACTCTCAATCCATTCAATGTCTTCATTCAGGCTGCACGCGACCTAGTATTTTTCGGCGCGCTAACCCATCCCGCAGCGTTCTTCGCGTGGACAATCGGCGGCGTCCTGCTGTTGTTGTTTGCGGCACGGTTGTTCCATTTGACGGAATATCGAATCCGGGGACTCGCCGAATGAGTACGCCCAAAATCCCGAGGGCTGACATTCTTCGAGCAAATCGCGTCAGCAAACTCTATGCCCGGCGCACTCAATCTCAGAAGGCACGCCTCGGCAGCACGATAACACGAACCATATTTGGCCTCCCCCCACCACCAATTGTTGCGCTATCCGCGCACGAATTTTGGGCGGTTAACGACGTTTCGTTCCACTTGCGGTGCGGCGAGGCGCTAGGCATCGTTGGTTTGAACGGATCTGGAAAGACGACCCTGCTTAGAATGCTCGCAGGACAAGTTCTTCCCGACAGCGGCGAAATTTGGATCAACGGAACTTCAGCGGCCATGATCGATCTTCAGGAGGGTTTTCAGCAAGCTGCTTCGGGGCGCGAGAACATCTTTCTGCGCGCGGCGGCGCTCGGATTTCCACGCACCCAAACCCGCGAAAGCATTGCCGAGATAATCGCCTTCTCCGAACTTGCCGAAGCAATAGACGCGCCGGTCGCTAGCTATTCTTCGGGCATGAAAATGCGCCTCGCCTTTTCGGTCATGACGATGGTTGCGCCTGACGTTTTGCTAATTGACGAAGTACTTGGCGTAGGAGACTTCCGTTTCCGTCAAAAATGCCTCGCGAAAATCCGCGAGATGCGCGAACGGAGCGCGTTTGTTTTCGTTTCGCATTCGATGGGGGACGTTGAGCGGTTCTGCGATCGAGTCATTGTCCTGCACAAAGGCAGAATGCACTTCACTGGTCCGCCTCGCGAGGCGATAGAGATTTACGAAACGCTCGACGATTCGCACGGACCAGCTCATGGTCCAATCAATCTCACGAGGGCGATGGGGCCGACGTTCGCCAACGCACAAGCGATCATGGACGTTGAACACTATTGGTGCGACGCTGCCGGTAAGGCAATAGCCGAACTTCGATTTTCTGACCCGATCAGACTGACTGTCAGATTTCGCGCGGCAGTCGATATCAGAAATTTGATAATCGGCGTTCCGGTTTGGAACGCCAACGCGCAATACACGACGGGACTTTCGACGCAGATGAATTCGGAATCGTTCGACATAAAGGCGGGCGAGGCCGTCCACTTCGCTCTTGAGATCGTCGGCGGCCTCATGAACCCGGGCCTCATGAAATCGATGCTGACAATTCTTGATGGGGCGGAGTTCTTTTACCGGCAACCGAACCCAGATCTGATCGTTCGCGCGGCGCCTCACCCAACATGGGGGGCGGTGACGATCCCTCACACATGGCGACGGATCGCGCCGCTAGAGGCGCGCACCGCCGCCCACTGATCCCCGCCAGTAGGACGCATTCTCCAAAGTGGCTTCAATTGGGCCGCAGCTGACATCGTGGCCCGCTTCGCACAAGTCTCGTCGTGTGCGTCGTGACCGTGGCCTCGATCTTCGACCGCGCCCGCGATCTCCATTTTCCCATTTTCCAGGGCCGTGCTGGTGTCACGAATGCCTCGGCAAAACCGCTCGCGCGAAATCTGCATACGCTGGTGGCTCGGTAGCTCAAACAGTAAGCGGCAAGTGCGCGCACAGGCCCTAGCCCTGGCCTTGAATTTTCACCCAGCGGACGCTACCCATTCGGCATGAACTCCCCGATTCCTGGCTGGATGGCTGCGCCAGATTTGAAAGTTATGGCTGATCTTGCAGCCAGAATTCCAGAGAACGGCGCAATCGTAGAGGTTGGCTCCTGGTTGGGCCAATCTACCTACACTTGGGCCACAAGCACCAAAGCTACAGTCTACGCCATCGACCTGTGGAAATGGATGCCCAAAGAATACTGTGGCCCTGGCCATGAACGAGTGAACTTGGCAGGCGACCCGTTCGCGCAGTTCCACGCCAACGTCGGACATCTCCCAAATGTCGTGCCCATGCGTCGCAACAGCTCTGGCGGGGTATGGGATCAAGGTCCAATCGACCTCGTGTTCATTGATGCCATGCATCAAAACCCATGGGTCGGCGAGGATGTACGTTACTGGGAAGAGCACGTTAAGCCAGGTGGGGTAATCTGCGGAGACGACTACTCGCCGCGCTTCCCGGCTGTAATGGAGGAAGCGCAGGCTTGCGCTTGCCGTCATAATGTTTCTCTGGAATTGCCAGGGCAAAAGTTTTGGCTCGTGCGCAAGCCTGCCTAGCCCACCTGACTTCGGCCTTGATGCCGACAATTGTTTCCCTTCAGCTTCTCCGCCCGCATGCTGGGGAAACTGGTTCGGTGGCGGGCGCCCGTCTCATTGGTCCGACAAGTTACCTGCTGCCGGTCTTGGGATGCAATAGGCGAGCAGCGCGCGTGGCTTCGATCCGATCAAGGGACTGAGTTGGAGGACGCCACCGCATCCCGACCAAGGAACCAATCATACGCCGATTGCAATCCCTCGGAAAGGGCGACGCGAGGCGCCCAGCCCATACGGCGCAACGCACTGCTATCCAACAGTTTTCGAGGCATACCGTCCGCTTTGGTCGCATCAAAACTGAGCCCACCATCAAGCCCTACGATTTCCATGACACGCCGGGCGAGTTCCGCAATCGCAAGCTCCTCCCCAGACCCAACATTTACGTGCCTTGCGCCAGAGTACCGCTCCAGTAGGAAGACAAGCGCATCCGCGCAGTCGTCGACGTGAAGAAACTCGCGGCGCGGCGTGCCTGAACCCCACACTGTCAAACCCCGCTCGCCGTTGCCCTTCGCTTCGTGCGCCTTTCTGATCAGTGCCGGGATAACGTGGGAGTTGCGCAGATCAAAATTGTCCCCTGGACCATAGAGGTTTGTCGGCATTGCCGAGATGAAATCCGCGCCGAACTGACGCCGATAGGCTTCGCAGAGCTTAAGTCCCGCGATCTTGGCGATGGCGTACCACTCATTTGTTGGTTCGAGCGCGCCCGTAAGCAATGCATCTTCCGGGATCGGTTGTGGTGCAAATTTTGGATAGACGCACGCCGATCCAAGAAACAAGAGCTTCTCAACGGCGGCGCGAAATGCACCGTCAATAACATTCGACTCAATAGTAAGATTATCGTAAATGAAATCTGCTGGATACGTGTCGTTGGCGAGGATGCCGCCTACTTTGGCGGCGGCGAGTACAACGACATGGGGTCGATGCTCAGCAAGAAACGCCCGTACCCGGTCCTGGTCGCGGAGGTCAAGTGCGCCCCGGTCTATCTTGATAATCTCGCAATCCTTTGATTCAAGCCGGCGAACAACAGCGGCTCCCACCATGCCGCGATGACCTGCAACAAACACCCGTTTGCCGGCGAGCGAGTATGCCTCATCCATCGGAAGTATCCTGCCTCTTCACGCCGTGCGATCATTGCGCCAGGCCTCGCGTTCGATCAACTGCAGATCGGATGCGAGCATCTCCGCCACTAACGTCTTGAACGGCGTTTTGTGTCGCCAGCCCAAAATCCTTTGGGCTTTAGCCGGGTCACCAAGCAGGATTTCAACTTCCGTTGGGCGAAAATAGCGAGGATCAACTTGCACAAGAATCTCGCCCTTCTTCCGATCCTTGCCCACCTCGGCAGAGCCTGTTCCTTCCCAAACTATTTCACGATCCACCAAAGCAAAAGCCAGTTCCACGAACTCGCGCACAGAGTGCGTTTCACCGGTAGCAAGAACATAATCGTCACCCTGAGGCTGTTGAAGCATTAGCCACATTCCTTCGACATAGTCTCGCGCGTGCCCCCAGTCACGTTTGGCGTCCAAGTTACCAAGGTAAAGTGTCTTTTGAATCCCCCTCTCGATCGCTGCAACTGCGCGCGTCACCTTGCGGGTAACGAATGTTTCACCACGGGTGGGCCCTTCATGGTTGAACAAAATGCCGTTCGAAGCATGAAACCCATAAGCTTCGCGGTAGTTCACAGTAATCCAATAGGCGTAGAGTTTTGCCGCCGCATACGGCGAACAAGGGTGAAAAGCTGTGGTCTCACTTTGCGGAACGGTTCCGACATTACCGAATAGCTCCGACGTCGACGCTTGGTAGAACTTCGCCGTTTTCTCGAGCCCCAAAATACGAATCGCTTCGAGTAGCCGCAGCGCGCCAATGGCATCCGCGTTTGCTGTATACTCAGGTGACTCAAAGCTCACCTGCACGTGGCTCTGGGCTGCAAGATTGTAAACTTCGTCCGGCATTGTTTCTTTAACCAACCTGATCAGATTGGTAGAGTCAGTCATATCGCCGTAGTGCAGAAAAAAACGCGTCTCCCCCTCATGCGGATCGATATAGAGGTCGTCAACACGCGCGGTATTAAAAGAAGAAGAGCGCCGCTTGACGCCGTGGACTGTGTACCCTTTGTCGAGCAATAGGCGGGCCAAAAACGCACCATCCTGTCCGGTGATGCCAGTGATTAGGGCGGTTTTTGCTGTCATTGTGTTTGGCGCTGCTGGGGATCTTTGGTGGCCGGTCTAATGGCGCAATTTTCCCCTCGCCGCAACCCGCACTGCCGGCATGACCTGCAACTACTCGCCCCTTCGGTTGCCTTGCGTGGTTCCTACCTAGCGCCGCCAATTCCGGACTTTTCCCGCTACGCTCCTCCCTTACAGCCACCGGGACGCCGAAACCCCATCGCGCACCCCGGATGCGAGAAACCCCTCCTGACTGCCGATCACTTCGTTCACGCTAGATTTTTTAAGCCGTATCCAGGATATGGTCGGGATAGCTCAGTGTTTGCAAGTGCCGGACATGCCAACATTCTCCATCGTCACGCCATCCTACAACCAAGCCCAATTCATCGAGGCCACACTTGCGAGCGTCGAGCGACAGTCGTTTCGCGACTACGAACACCTCATCTTTGACCCTGGATCCCAGGACGCGAGTTGTGAGCTCATTGAAGCTTACGTCGCACGAAATCGAGATCGGGCTCACTTCTACAAGGGCGAGGACCGCTCACAGACAAACGCCATCAACCTCGGCTTTTCTCGCGCGCGCGGGGACATCCTCTGCTGGCTCAACTCCGATGATGAATACTACGACGAAGACGCGCTCGCCGCCGTAGCTAGCGCTTTTGTTGACCACCCCACGATCGATGTCGTTTATGGCGAAGGGGTCTTCATAGATGTTGGCGGCGCGAAAATGCGGGATGCTTTCATAAACAGGGACCCGCAAACCCTGTTTGACCGTTTCCTAGTATCAATCGGAATTCTGCAGCCAAGCCTCTTCATGCGCAAGCGCGCTTTCGAAATGGTGGGGCCGCTCGATGAATCGCTTAACTTCTCATTTGACTATGAGTACTGGGTACGCCTCCTGTTCGCCGGCAACAGCTTCTTGCACCTTCCCCGGAAGCTCTCCCGCGCCACCATACATGATGGTGCGAAAACAATGTCGCAACGCGGTAAGTCCCTACGCGAGTGCGAGCTTGTCGCTAAGCAATACTTTGGTTTTGTGCCGAAAGAGTGGGCGGACCGCGCGTGGGCCTTCGAGAAAACGGGCACCGACGGAATTATCACCACCTCCACCGAAGAATTGACCGCAGCCTCTTACTGCGACCGTTATGGGACACCATCGGCGATACTCACCTGGGCGCACCTCGCATCTTCGAAAAAAACCCTTGAAGCCATTGCGGATCATCCTGCGCTAGCCGCCACGCGGAGGATCGTGACCTGCTTCGATGCCGCCTACTTCGACCAGGGCCTAACCCTCATCGCCTCAATACGACGCCAAAACCATGACGTGGCTGTGTTGGTTTACGACAACGGACTCTCAACATCACAGCGAGCTCTCGTCAACGCATTGGCGAATGTCTTTGTGATTGATTTTCCCGCTGATTTGATCCCCGGAGATTGGTACCGCAAACCAAAAAACTACGTGTACAAGAACCTGATCGCCTACCATACCGCGAGCCTTGCTCCCGAAGGCGCCCTGATTTTGTGGATGGACGCTGGCGTTGCAACGGTAGGAGGCATTTCCGAACTATTCGGCCTCATACAGGACATGGGGGCCTTCTTCATCAATCACGATGATCGACCTTCCTATCCACTATACAATGCGACTTTCGCGACGGATGAAAGCCTGCTTCGGATGCGCACCACCGTCGGCGAAGCGTCCGCAGAGCACATCTGCTCTTGCCTATTTGGATATGTGAATACGGCTCGGTATCGACAGGTTTTCGCCGAAGGCTATCGTCTTTCGTGCGATCCCCTGATTGCCTTGGGTGACAAGCATCCCAACAGCGGAACTCGTCCGCCTTCAGACGAAGCAGCGAGTAACCGAACCGAACTGCTATCGAGCGGTCCTGACGCGGTCATTGATGTCGACCTTCTGAGAAGGCTGCGCGAAGTATTCGGCTTTTTCGGTCACCGCCAAGATCAGACCGTGTTTTCATGCTTGGTGGCCCGCCACAAACTACCGATCGTTTCAGCGAAGCGATATTGCGCCTCTAGCGACGCGTCGAGCAAACAATCAAAACTCAACTATCTCTCTGGCGCAGTAGCTCCGCCCACGACCGAGAAACTCGGTCCAGGCGATTTTGGCGACGCGGTCACGGTCCACCACAGGGGGCTGCTCACCGACTTTGAAGGACTACATTTCGCTGACAAGGCGCCCGGCGAGGCGTGCGCTATCCTTGGCAATGGACCTTCATTAAGAGGCTTCGATCTCCGCTCGCTCGGCAAACTCCCGGCGATCGGAATGAACGCCGCTTATCGTCATTGGGAAGGCATCGGGTGGTATCCAACTTACTACGCTTGCTTGGACCTCGTCGTCGGAGATTCACACCGCGAACAAATCCTAGAACTCATTAAGCACCGCAGAGAGCTTGGTATCGCGTTGTTCCTCCTGCGGGAACAGCTCATAACCTCGCTCCAGGAGCAAACTGACCTTGAGGCGGTCGTCAATTTTGACCTGCTGTGTCATGGCTCGCCCCTACTGGCAGTCGCTCCAATAACGACTGGCAGTCACTCTGCGGCGTTCGCCTGTTTGCTGGGCTACAAACGCCTATATTTGCTCGGCATCGATTGTAACTACGTAGAAAAAGTAAGGGGCGCCCGCTCGCTCGGAGGCGCCGTCCTCGAATTGACCCATGAAGAAGGCAATCCAAACTACTTTTTTGATGGCTACCAGCGCACAGGAGACCGGTTCAATGTTCCAAATCCGAACCCCGACCTCCATATTCGCGCGTGGCGGCAAGTCGCCTGCGCTGTCTCCAAAACCGATGCACGGATATTCAATACAAATCTCGCTTCCAAAGTCGTTGATTTCGAGCCCATCTCAATCGCGGAATTCATGGAAAGCGAAGGACTCTCTGCTTGCAGCCAGAAACGAACGTCGGTGAACGCAGCAGACAAAAGCTCCGTCTCAACACTCAGCCATTATCCTCGCCTCCTCCTTGTCGATCACACATGCATAGGCGACCCGAGTGCGACGGGACAATTGAAGGCGAACTTGTTTTCCGGATGGCCCCCCGCCCGGGTCATGCAGGTTTATGACGCCGGAGCGGGAGAAGTGCGCCTCAAGTGCGGTGACCTGGACACCGACGTCTCGTCGCTCCACGGAACGAGCGCCGACGATGTTCAACAACGCGCGCGCGAGTTCCAGCCAGACGTGATCCTCTATCGCCCGATGCCAGACACCGAAGGACTGCATCGTATCGCGCTCGGTATCATCAGCGCGTCCGACGCGCCACTGGCCACCTGGATCGTGGACGATTGGCCAACTGCGCTTGAGAGGGCGCGGCCCGATGCAAGCATTGGCAAGGACTGGCGTCAACTGCTGGAAAAATCGTGGCTCAACTTTGCTATTGGCGAGGCCATGTCTGACGCCTTCCGCGAGCGCTACGGCCACCCTTTCCAAACCATCGCGAACGGTATCGATTCGCGTGACTGGCCAGAACCACCGCCCACCCCATCGCATGGCGCCAAGCGGGTTCGGTATGCAGGCTCGCTTGCAGAGGACATGACGCTGTCGAGCGTCCTCCTCGTGGCGGAGGCCGTCGAGGATATCGCGCGTGACGGCCTCGACATCGTGTTCGAAATAAAAACCAGAGATATCTGGTTTAAAGCCGCCGCGCATAGGTTCGCTGGCCTGACACGGACGAGATTCATCACCCAAGAGTTGCCGCCCAGCGAGTACCGCAGATTCTTATCAGAGGCGGACATTGTCCTCATCGCTTACAATTTCGACGAAGCCACCAGTGCGTATGCTCGCTACTCGATCGCCAACAAACTGCCCGAATGTCTGGCCTGTGGCGCTCCATTGCTCGCGATCGGCCCACGCGATTTTGCAACTTTGCAGGTGCTGGAACGGTTTGAGTGCGGCATTAGAATATTCACGCAAGATCTAAGGCTAATAAAAAACGCTATTGTAGAGTTCGCGGAACAACCCGCTGCACGTCTGGCGTACGCCCAAAAGGCAAGGAAAATCGCATTCGACCACTTCAATATCGAGGTCGCACGCGCCGAATTTGCGCGGGCGCTATCAGCGGTCGCGGATTCAAGTCGATTTAACTTCGGTGACATCCCGCGCCTAGCGCGCGCGTCCGTCGATGAAGCCGCAGTCGTTGCCCAGTTGCTAGGCGCCGATCGCGGTCGCTCACACGTGATGTTCGACGTTGGCGCTCATACAGGCGGATCCGCACAGCATTTCCACAAATTGGATTGGACAATCTACTGCTTCGAACCCGACGTAGTGAACCGTGAAAAGCTCGGCAGGCGCTTTCATGAAATGAGCAATGTCGTGATTGATCCAAGGGCCCTAAGTGACCGCCCCCTCGAACGCGCTTCATTTTTCACTTCACCGGAAAGTTCCGGCATAAGTAGTCTCCACCCATTTAGGCCCACGCACCGCGAGAGCGATCGAGTCCAAGTGACGACCGTCGCCGATGTGACGGCGACGCGTGGGATCGAAGGGATCGATTTCCTGAAGATCGATGTTGAGGGGCTCGACTTCTCGGTGCTCCGGGGTGTCCCTTGGGATCGCCTAAGACCTCGCGTCGTCATGTGTGAATTTGAGGATGCCAAGACGGCGCCCCTCGGACACGACTGGCGCGATATTTGCCGCTATTTGCGTTCCAAAGGATACTTTGTCTACGTAAGCGAATGGCATCCCGTAACCAGATACGGGATCACACACGATTGGAGACGGGTTTTCCCCTATTCGGCGACTGATGTGGCCGTGCGAGCCTGGGGAAACATCATTGCGTTGCGAACCGACCCCGGGTTCTCCAAGGTGCGCTCGACATTTAGAGATCTCGTGAGGATAAAAAGGAAACGCCAGGGAGCTATTCTACAGGGTCAAGCCCCCCATAGGCAACAAACTGCGGGAAGAGCGCCCAGCCCGCCATCTGACACGTAATAGTTAAGCAATAGAAGATCAGAAGCGAACCGCAATGCTCCAAGTTCCGCAGGCTGCGGCCCCCTCGCGCGAGACGCCAAATCTGCGAGCATATGCACAGGCCGCCATGCTGTTTCTTCGGCACGCCTGTATGCACATCTGGCGACGCCGATTGTTGGCTGGGCTGGTGCTGGTTCCTATAATAGCAGCAGCGGGCGCTGTGGTTTTTCATCCTAAGCTTGCGCCGCTGCGACCAATACTCCCGCAGGCGCTAGCGTTTGTGTTGCTTAGCGTGGTCGTTATCTACCTTTCGTTTCGCCTCTACACCTTATCCCGCCGACTGCATGCGGTAGCCTCGGAGGTGGACGACACAGTCCTGACTGTCCGCAGGCAATTGCCGACGACCATGAGTGAGCTTTCCAACCTCGAAGAGCGGGTCGTTCTCCAAGGGCGTCGCATCGACACTCTCGGCAATCTGGAGACGCAACTGGTCCAAAGACTGGAACGCCTTGTTGCCACGACTGTCGCCAACGCAACAAAACCTCTCACAGAGGTGTTGGATGAAGTATCTGCGTCATCGTGGGAGATCGCCGCTCTGAAGGGAGAGGTCACTTCATTCTATGAGCGCTGCGAAGCGATCGACGGCGCCGGGCGCGCGAGCATGTCAGAAGGGATCTCCGTTGTGGCCGCTTTGCGAAAGGAAATGGCCGCTCTCGACCAACGCTACGATTTACTCGCCACGACGCAGGAAGTACGCGCGATCGCGTCATCGCGGGCTTCCGAACTTGGAGAGTTTGCGACCTCTACCGCCGCCTTGCGAGGGGATCTTGCCGCTCTAAGTCAACGCTGCGATTCATTTGTTACCACCCAAGAAATGCGTTCGGTTACCTCAGCGTTGACCGACGAAATAGCCGCGTCATCGCGGGCTTCCGAACTTGGAGAGTTTGCGACCTCGACCGCCGCCTTGCGAGGGGAAATTGCCACTCTAAGTCAACGCTGCGATTCATTTGTTACTGCCCATGAAATGCGTTCGGTTGCCTCAGCGCTGACCGACGAAATAGCAGCACGTAGAACACCTTCGGCAGCTGCGTCATCGCTGATTGCCAAAATCGGGGAGTTTGAGAAGGCCTGGGAAACCTCTACCGCCGCCTTGCGAGGGGAAATTGCCACTCTAAGTCAACGCTGCGATTCATTGGCCACTGCCGAGGAAATGCGTTCGGTTTCCTCCACGCTGACCGGCGAGATAGGAGCACTTAGAGCAGCGTCAGCAGCATTTGCCACGTCCTCTGAAATGAAGATCATCGAGCAACAATCCGCGCCCGCAAATTCCCACCATTTCCAAAGGTTCAATCGTCGCCTCACCCAATCGCAGATTTCGGAAATTCGGAAGAATTGGAGCAAGGCGCTGTCTGTGAAGACAACTGACCAATCCATAGGATACCTCGGGCACCGGGCATGTGCGATTGAGAATCTTCTGCGCGGGCGATTCGCTACATCCATCGAAGACATGACCCTTCGGACAATTGTTGCGCTCAGCCTTAAGAAGCCCGAGGTCCGGATCCTTGAAATCGGCACGCTTTTTGGTGTCGGCATCGCCGTAATGTTCGATGCGATGGCGCCCAACTTTGGGTCGATTCACATGACGTTACTCGACCCATTAGATGGATATTACGAAGGCGGACAGCGCGATATTCTAACGGGACAGCCAATAAACGAGCGGGTGCTGAGGGAGAATTTCGCTAAGGTCGGCATTGAAGAAAAAAACTTTGCGCTCATCAAGAGAATGAGCACAGACGCAGAGGCTGTCCGTGAGGCGAGTGCCGGGCGCTACGATGTTTTGGTGATCGATGGCGATCATTCCTTTGCAGGCGTCAAATCGGACTTTGACAACTACTCGCCGTTTCTCAACCTAGGCGGCTATGTTATTTTTGACGACTATGGCTCCATGGACTGGCCAGATGTCGCTCGCTTTGTGGACTCTGAAATGCCCCTAAATCGGGGATTTGCCCACGTTGGAACAAGCTGGAGGACCTGCGTTTATCGAGCAACCAAGCAATCAGGCCCTTAATCGGTCCCTTTCGTCCCGACCACCCGTAGATTTAGTGAACAACTGCACCAGCGCTCGCGTCGGCAAAGCTTAAGGCTCCCAACTATCCATCGACAAATCTGTAGTCGTTTGAATTAAGCGACGCGCCATTGGCGATTGTAATTGTATCAACCGTCTGGCCGTCCGCTGACGAAACACGCCAGTGCGTCGAGTTCACCCGTGTAATCGTTGCTCCCGCTTCGACCGTGCCGTAGCCCACAAAACTCAAAACGTCTCCTCTGCCGGGCCCGTCGCTCGCAAAATCGATCACGACATCCCCATTCGCCTCTCCTGCCTTCAGCACAAAGATATCCGCGCCTGCCCCCCCGTTGAGGCGGTCAGCACCCAAACCGCCGTTAAGTGTGTCATCGCCGCTCAGGCCAAAAAGCGAATCGTTGCCAGCGTTCCCGTCGAGACGGTTTTCGACACCATCAGCCCCAATGAGCGAATCTGCGAAACCCGACCCCGTCACATTTTCGACGTTCGTCAGCCTGTCCCCTTGGGCATCGCCACCCTCTCCTGTGCCGTTCCATACCCGGACAATCACTCCGGCATCCGAGCCAGAATAATCGGCGGTGTCGCTCCCTGCTCCACCGTCGATTCTATCTGCGCCAGGTCCTCCTACTATTGTATCGTCACCGCTCAGGCCTGACAGCGAGTCATCGCCTGCACCGCCGTCGAGGCGGTTCGAAATATTGTCAGCGCCAACGAGCGAATCCGCGAGCGGCGATCCATTCGCGTTCTCAATTTGCGAATAGGTATCGCCTTGCGCATAGCCATTTTCGCCAGTGCCCTTCCACAAACGTACAATCACGCCCGCGTCCGACCGGGAATAGTCGACAACGTCAATCCCTTCGCCACCGTTGATTGCATCGACTTCCGGCCTCGCAAGGAGTGCATCGTCTCCTGGTCCCCCGATAGGTGCACCCACATCTTCCCGTTGTGGTTGGCCGCATGCAGCCACGATGGATGATAGAAGAACCGCCGCTCCAAATATCCGCATCATAGAGTTCATTTTGTCCTCCCGCCGACTAGGCTCGCGTATGCAATTCCAGACGACCCAAGTCAACCAAGGCGGTACGCCCGCCCGTCGCCCTTGCTGGCGGTCACCCTACCCGCCTGCGAAGATATAGTCACTTGGATCGACGCCGTTACCATTGGCGACAGTGATGGTCTCGACGAAGAGACCGTCATCTGAGGTGACGCGCCAGTGTGTGGCATCGATTTGAGTAAAGGCGGCGCCTAGGGCGACGGTCCCGTACCCCTCGAATAGGAACATATCGCCAGCGCCCGCACCATTGCCGGAGAAATCGATCACGACGTCCCCATTGGCTTGGCCCGCGCGAAACACAAATGTGTCGTCGCCATCGCCGCCATTGAGCTGATCGACGCCGGAAGCGCCAATAAGCGTGTCGTCGCCGCTCAGCCCGAACAGGAAGTCGTTGCCGCCGCCGCCGTCTAAACGGTTGGCGATTAGGTCGGCGCCAATCAAGGAATCTCCCTGCCCCG
>JBEBHQ010000051.1:0-18828 GCA_040080805.1 Terricaulis sp.
CCCTCCCCTCGCGGGGAGGGGGAGGTCAGCTTGGCCCCACCATCAAACACAGCTAGAGAAGCGGCCAAATCCCAACCCTTTCGGTCGGCATCCGCGCCAGAATCGGGCGCGAAGCGAGGTTTACGTGGTCAAAGTCATCGCCAGCGACGTGCGCAAAGGCAACGTGCTCGAGCACGAAGACGGCAAATTATACGTGGTTATGAGCCACGAAACTTTCCGGCCTGGCAAGGGCACGCCGACGACCACCATCGTCATGCGCCGTATCACTGACGGGATGAAGACCACCGTCACGCACAAAACCACGGAGGGCCTGGAAAAGGCCTTCGTTGAGGAAGTGAAGCACACTTACCTGTTCGACGATGGCGACGCCGGGCTTGTTTTCATGAACCCGGAAAATTATGAGCAGGTGACGCTCACGCGCGACATGGTCGGCGATGCGGCCGATTATCTGTCGGCGGAAATGGAAGTGCATTTGACCATGTTCGAGGGGCAGGCGCTCTCTATTGAATTGCCGCCACGGGTGACACTTGAAGTGTTGGAAACCGAGCCGGTCACCAAGGGACAAACCGCGTCCTCGTCCTATAAGCCGGCGAAACTCACTAACGGCGTGAAATCCATGGTGCCGCCACACATTGGCGTGGGTACACGCATCATCGTTTCGACCGAGGACGGTTCGTACGTGGAGCGGGCGAAGGATTGAGGGAAATGACCAAGCGCTTTCCCGTCGTTATCTTTCACAATCCGAATTGCACGACATCCAAGCACGTGGTGGCGATGATCGAGGAAGCGGGTCACAAACCGACGGTCGTTGAGTATTTGAAAACCGGCTGGACCAAGCCGCTGCTGCTGAGCCTGTTCGCCGCCGCCAATCTCACGCCGCGCCAAGCGCTGCGGGGCAAGGCCAAGGAGGTTGAGGATTTGGGCCTGCTCGCGGCGCGGGTGAGCGATGCGAAAATCCTGGACGCGATGGTTGCGCACCCAGTTCTGGTTGAACGCCCCATCGTCGTTACACCGAAGGGCGTACGGCTGTGCCGGCCGAAGGAAACCGTGCGCGAGCTGCTTTAATCAGGGAATTTGCTTCAGAAGGCTCACGAGCGCGCGCGTCATCGGCGAGAACAAAGTTGGCGTGAAGGAAGCACCCGCCGCGCGCTTCACGATCTCGCCGCGCGTGGGGTAGGGCAGAACCGGCGCGGTGAGCGCGCGCACGCCGAGCTTGGAAGCCATGGCCAGCGCAATCGGCGCAATCAGCTCGCCCGCCTCCGCGCCGACAATGGTCGCGCCCAGGATCGCGCCGCCCCTGCCGATGACGAGCTTACAAAAACCCTCCGTGTCGCGCTGCGCTTGCGCGCGGTCGTTGTCGTGAAAGTCCCAGCGCGTTGTTTTTACTTGAGCGCCGAACCGCTCGCGGGCTTGACGCTCGGTGAGGCCGATTTGCGCGAGCTCTGGATCGCAGAACGTGACCGCTGGCATGGGCAGCGCGTCCGCCGCCGTGCGCGCCTTGAACAGCACGTTGCGCACGAACACGCTGGCGTGCCAACCGGCGGTGTGGGTGAAGCCGCCGCCAGCTGCGTCGCCCAGCGCCCAGACGTTGGAATTGCTGACGCTGCGCAACGTGGCCGATGTGGTGATGTGGCGGCGATCGAAAGCGATGCCGGCGGCTTCGAGATTGAGCCCGTCGAAGTTCGGCGCGCGTCCCGCCGCCACCAGCAGGTGCGAACCCTCGACTTCGCGGGCGGCGCCGTTCGGGCCGGCGAGGTTCAAGACAATGCCATCGGGCGATGGCGCAGCGTCCAGCGCGCGCCAACCCTCCAGAATTTCGACGCCTTCCACGCGCAAGCGCGCGAGCACAACATCAGCGGCGTCGCGGTCAGCGGCGCCAAGCATGGTCGCGGCCTCGATGATGGTCACGTGAGAACCAAGCCGGGCGAACGCCTGCCCAAGCTCCACCCCGATGGCGCCGCCGCCGAGCACGATGAGGCGGCGCGGCAGGTCCTCGACATCGAAGATCGTCTCGTTGGTGTGAATTGCTATTCTGTCGAAGCCAGGTATTGGCGGCAGTGCGGCGCGCGAGCCGGTGGCGATGACGATGCGTCGCGCGCGCACACGGGCGCTATCGGAGACAATCGTCCGCACGTCCTCAAATCGAGCCCGTTCGCGAACGACGGTCACGCCGAAGCCCTCGAAGCGCTCCTGGCTGTCGTTGGGCGCGATCGCGGCGATCACGCCTTTGACGTGGGCTTTAACGGCGGGCCAATCCACTTTCGGTTCGCTTGCCGCGACGCCAAAGCGGCCGGCGGTGCGTATGGCATGGGCCGCGTGCGCCGCCGCGATCAGCGCCTTTGAGGGCACGCAGCCGTAATTTAGACAATCGCCGCCCATTTCGCCGGCTTCGAACAGGACAACCGAGAGGCCCAGTTGCGCCGCGCCAGCGGCCAGCGAAAGCCCCGCTGAGCCCGCGCCGATGATGCAAAGATCAACCTTGTGGTCTTTCACGCCGGCTTCTCCGCACGCGTGCGGCGCAGCGCTTTAATCACCACCGGCAGCAGCGCCAGCAGCACAAGCGCCAGGATCGGCCCCAACACGGCGGGTGAGGTGAGAATGGCGCGCGCGGCCTCCGTGGGATTGGCGCTGGCCCCGGTGGCGAGCGCGGCTTTCAGCCCAGCGCCCACTGACGCATAGACGAACGCGCCCGGGATCATGCCAAGCAGCGTCGCCAGCACATAGTCGCGCAGTTTCACGTTGAAGAAGGCCGGCGCGAGGTTGACGACAAAGAACGGTGCGATCGGCGTCAAGCGTAGCACCAGCACGTAGTTGAACGCGTTTTCGCGGAAGCCGTCGCCAAGGCGTTCGAGCCAACCGCCGGCGCGCGCACGCAACGCGTCCCCGAGCGCCGTGCGCGCCGCCAGAAAAATCAGCGTCGCGCCGATCGTGGCGGCGATCCAGGCCGCCGCGCCGCCGATCCATGTGCCGAACAGAAAGCCGCCGCTTAAAGTCAGAAAGCTCGCGCCCGGGATAGAGCTGGCCACGGCGAGCCCGTAGATGAGAATGAACAATGCGACCGCGGCGATGAAGTTTTGCGCCACGAAAGCGTCAAGCGTGCTGCTCTGGGCGTAGAGCGCGTCGAGCGAAAACCGCTCGTGCACGCGAAAGACCAGCGCCAGCGTGAACGCCAAGGCGACAAGCGCCAGCGGCAGGAACCGCGTTAGGGATTTATTGGGCGGGGAAGCGTCGGGGGAGAGCTCAGTCATGGGAAAGGTTTCGATCCTGTGCGACGTGGCGTTACAGAATGAAACCGAAGCGCCGCCCCATACGTAGCACTGGGGATCAAGGAGCGGATAGATGCGTTGGTTGGCTGGATTGGCGACGGGCTTGGCGTTGGCGTTCTCGGCGCCGAGTTTCGCGCAATCGGCGCACTCCGCGCGCGAGACGGCGGTTTTTGCTGGGGGCTGCTTTTGGTGCGTGGAAAGTGATTTCGAGCATCTGAGCGGCGTGATCGCGGCGGAATCTGGCTATACTGGCGGCGAGCTGGCAAATCCAACCTACCGCAACCATGAAGGCCACACCGAAGCGGTGCGGGTCGTCTACGATCCGGCCCGCGTCACCTACGCGCAGCTCTTGCGCCATTTCTGGCGTCACCACGATCCGCTCGATAGCGGCGGGCAGTTCTGCGATCGCGGCCCGTCCTATCGGAGTGCGATTTTCGTGACCGAAGCGCAGCGCGCGGCGGCGGCGGCTTCGGTTGCGGAAACCGAACGCGCCTTGGGCCGTTCCGTGTCAACACCGGTTCGGTCGCTCACGCATTTCTGGCGCGCCGAGGACTACCACCAGGATTATTACGAGCGGAATGCCATCGCCTACCGCTTCTATCGCCTCCGTTGCGGCCGCGATGCGCGCGTGGCCGAAGTCTGGCGTGGGCATTGACCGCGCTTCGATTGCGCGTAGACATCGCCGTGTCGGTTCCTCCCCTGAGGATCAAAAGGGAACGCGGTGAGATTCCGCGGCTGCGCCCGCAGCTGTAAGCGGCGAGGCTTGGGCCATTTTGCCACTGGAGTGATCCGGGAAGGCGGCCCAAGGCAACGACCCGCCAAGCCAGAAGACCTGCCGACATGAGACGTGAGGTCCGGGATGGGGCCGTCGGAGGTGTGGGTGCGATTGTTTCTTTGGGCGCTCGGCGCGCTTGCTGTCTTGTGCGCGCCATTGGCGGAGGCTGAGCCGCGCCGGATCGTCAGCCTCGATTATTGCGCCGACCAATTCGTGCTCGCGCTCGCTGATCGCGGTCAGATCGCGGCGCTTTCGCGGGGCGCGCGGCGCGACGATTCCTATTACCGCGCCCGCGCTGCTGGAGTGCGCCAGACGCGAGGCACGATCGAGGAGGTGCTCGCGCTGCGCCCGGATATGGTGGTTCGCAATTGGGGTGGGCCGTGGGATTCAGAGGCGCTCTACGCGCGCTTCGGCGTGCCGGTGCTGCAAGTGGGTGATGCGCATGACTTTGTCGCTGCGCGCGCGGATGTGATCGATGCGGCGCGCAAGTTGGGCCATGCCGCCCGCGGCGAAGCGCTGGCGCGCGATCTCGATGGTCGCCTCGCGCGCCTTTCCGCGCAAACCGCGATCGAGCGCCCGCCGGTCATGTACCTTTCCGCCGGCGGGGCGGTGGCGGGGCGCGATGTGTTGATGGATGCTGTGATCGCGGCTGCCGGCGGTCGCAATTTGCGCGCCGAGGCGGACTGGATGGTGTTGCCGCTGGAACGCATGGTGGCGACTCCGCCCGCGCTCATCGCCTTGGGTTTCTTCGAGACTGGGCGCACAGCGGTGAATGCGTGGTCGCCCTCGCGCCATCCCGCGTTGCGGCGCGCCTTGGCTGACGCGCGCACGGTGTCACTGCCGGCGGCGACGATTGCGTGCGAAGCTTGGTACGCCATCGACGCCGCCGAGGCGATCGCCGCCGCGTTGAGGCGGCGATGAGCTCCACGCTTCGTGTTTCGCTGGCGCTTGTTGCGCTTGGCGCGTTGGCTTTGGCGGTGTCATTGTGGCTCGGACCGTCATCGATCGCCAACCCTCTCGCCGATGATTCCGCGACGCGCACGATCGTGTGGGAAATACGTTTTCCGCGCGCGCTGACGGCGTGGCTCGTGGGCGCCGCTTTGGGGCTTTCGGGCGCGGCGCTGCAAGGATTGTTGCGCAATCCGTTGGCGGATTCGGGTGTGCTGGGGCTCTCGGGTTTCGCCGCGCTCGGCGCGGTGATTGCGTTTGCCTTCGGCTTTGCTGTTTTCGCGCCGTTGATGGCGTTGGCGTTCGCGCTGTTGGCGGCGGCATTGGTGACTACGCTCGGCTGGGCGGCGCGTGGGCCCGCGAGCCTGGCGCTGATCGGGGTGGGGCTTTCCAGTTTTGCGGGCGGCCTCATCGCGCTCGCGCTCAATCTCGCGCCCAATCCCGGCGCGCTGGCGGATTTGGTGAATTGGACCTTGGGCTCTGTTGAAGGGCGGAGTCTTTCAGACGCATTTCTTGTCGGCGCGTTCTTACTAGGCGGCGGCGTGCTGATCGTGCTTGCAGCGCCTGGCTTGCAGGCGTTGACCCTCGGCGAGGAAGCCGCCGCGGCGATTGGCGCCGACATTGCCCGCACGCGCATGCTTGTTGTGTTGGGCGCCGCCGCGTGCACCGGCGGGGCGACGGCGGTTGCGGGTGTGATAGGGTTCGTGGGGATCGCCGCGCCGCATCTGGTGCGCGCGTTGGGTGGTTATGATCCGGCGCGGCTGCTTTTCCCCAGCGCCTTGGCGGGGGGCGCCTTGCTCGTGTGCGCTGATCTCGCCGTGCGGGTATTGCCGACGGATACCGAACTGAAGCTTGGCGTCGCCGCCGCTTTGATCGGTGGGCCGGTGTTTGCGTTGATCGCGGCGCGGCTCACGGCGCGGGGAGGCGAGGAATGAGCGCCCTGGCTTCACTCTCCAGCGTTGGCGTGATGCTGGGCAAGACACGCGCGCTTGACGACGTTTCTTTCGCCATTGAGCGCGGAAACATTATCGCCTTGCTCGGCCCCAACGGCGCGGGAAAAACGACGCTGCTGCGCGTGACGCTCGGCTTGGCGATGGCGAATGAGGGCCGTGTTTTGCTCGGCGGCGATGATCCGTGTGCGCTTCACCCGCGCGCGCGCGCGCTGCGCGCCGCTTATCTGCCGCAACGCCCACAAGCAATGTGGTCTGTCAGCGTTGAGAGCTTGGTGGCGCTTGGGCGTTTCGCCTATGGGGCCGCGCCCGATCGCCTCGGGGCCGCCGATCGCGCCGCTGTCGATGCCGCGCTGGAAGCTTGTGCGCTATCGCATCTGCGCGCGCGGCCAATGAACACACTTTCCGGTGGCGAGCGTATGCGCGCGCATCTGGCGCGCGCTTTGGCGCAAAGCGCGCCGCTCTTGGTGCTGGACGAGCCGACCGCGGGCCTCGATCCTGCGCAAGCGCTCGCGGTGTCGGACGTCATGGGCCGCCACGCACAAGCGGGAGGCGCGGTCATGTTCTCCACTCATGACGTCGCGCTGGCGGCGAGCACGGCGCGGCGGATTGTGCTGATGCACGAAGGCCGCATCGTCGCTGATGGCGCGCCGGAGGCGGCGCTGACGCCGGGCGCGTTGAAAAACGTCTACGGGCGCAACGGGCGCCTGGAGCGCTCTGGCGGCGCCTACGCCGCCGTGTTCGAATGACTAAAGCAACGGACTTGAAATTCGCCTCACTTGAATGGCCGCCGGGGAGCGAATTTCAAGTCCAAGAGTTGCTTTAGAACTCTTTGAATCTAAAGCATCTGTGGGGCCTTAAATGCGACCTCACGCCTGATCCAAAAGCCGCGTCGCATTTAAGGCCCGATGCTTTAGAGCTTCAACCCACCGCTTTGAATGCGCGCATACAGCTCAGGCGTGATCGGCGCGTAGCGACGTTCTTGCGCATCATCGAAATAGAGTGCGTGCTCGGTCTTGGCGGGATCGAAGCCGTCGCGGACCAAATCGACCTTGCGGTACTTAAACGTGCCAGTGGTTTCGATCGCCGGCTGCAGGCGAATGAAGAGTGGGCGCGCGTAGTTTGGCAATTCGTGCGCCAGGAATTCGCGCAGCCCCTCGAGTTCGAAACCCTCGCCCGGCGTTATCGCGGCCATGCCGGCGCGGCCGTCAAGCTTGTCGATCTTGACGCCATAGACGTTGACTTCAGCGGCGCCAGGATAACGTGAGATCGCTTCGGCGACCTCCGTGGTGGAGACGTTTTCGCCTTTCCATCGGAAGGTGTCTCCGATGCGATCGACAAAATAGAAATAGCCGTCGGAATCTTCGCGCATCAGGTCGCCGGTCCGGAACCAGGAATCTCCGGTCTGAAACGCGTCGCGGAGAATTTTTCGCTCCGAGGCGGCTTTGTCGGCGTAGCCGGAATAGCCTCCGCGCGCGTCGTCCTTGATGAGGCCAATTGCCTCTCCGACTTCGCCGTACGCGCACGCAATGCAAAATCCATCGGCGCCGCGCTCGGGCATCTCGGAGTCGAGGTCGAACTTCACCAGCCGCACCTCGAACCGTTTGCGCAAATAGGAAGGCACCCGCCCAACCGCGCCGGCCTTGCCGTCGAAATTGAACAACGAAACGTTGCCTTCGGTGGAGCCGTAGAATTCGAGCATGCGTTTGACGCCGAAACGCTGCTCAAACTCGGTCCAAACGTCCGGGCGTAAGCCGTTGCCGAAACCTAGGCGCAGGCGATGCGTGCGTTCCTTCGGATGTGGCGGCTGGTTGACAAGGTAGCGGCAGAGCTCGCCGATATAGACGAAGATCGTGCAATCGTGTTCGGCGATGTCGTCCCAGAAATGAGTGGCGGAGAATTTACGCCGCAACACCAGGGTCGCGCCATTCAGCAAAGCCGCGCCAACCCCGCAAAGCCCGCCGGTGGAATGATAGAGCGGCAGCGCGCAATAGAGTTTGTCTTCGGCGTTGGCGTTAGTGGCGCCGGCGAAAGCACGCATGTAAAGTTGCGCGCGCGTATGGGCGATCTTGGCGGCCTTCGGCATGCCGGTGGTGCCCGAGGTGTAGATGTAGAGCGCGGTCTCACGGGCGGTGATTCCGGCGCGCAACGACCGGGGTGGCCGCTCGGGCGGCAAGCGCGGTGATTTTAAATCCAGCGCACGGCGGTTTTCGCCAAGCGCGCCCTCGGCGTCGATCACCCACAGCGTCAACGGCCGCGCCAGACCGGCGCGGATGGTGTCGAACGCGGCCAGACCCTCGGTATCGGTGATGACGTGGCTGGCGCCCGAGATCGACAAGCAATGGGCAAGCGCCGCACCGGTCAAATTGGTGTTGATTAGCGCCGTAGCCGCGCCGATTTTCGCGACGCCAGCCCAAGCCGGCACGTATTCGGAGCGGTTGGGCATGAGCAGGGCCACGGTGTCGCCGCGCTTCAAGCCTTGCGCCAATCCCCAAGCCGCGAAGCGGTTCGCGAGCGCATCGAGCTGGCGGTAGGTGTAACGCTCGCCTTCGAACAAGAGGGCCGTGTGGTCGGCGAATTCGTCGACGGCGGCCTCGAAATCGTCGCAGATCAGAGCATCGGACGTGGGCGCGATTTCGCGGACCCGCCACAGCGTGCGCGCCATGCCGCTCGCGAAGCGTAGCTCGCGCGCGATTCGTTCCCAGATTTGGGCGAATGGGCCCATGTGCCGCCTCCCGCGGGGAGGCATAGATGCGTTCGCGGGAACCGCAAACCGGGTTCATGTGGTGGTCGCCTTGAGCAAGACGGCCAGAGCTGGCGCCAGCGCCAGAACCAAGGTTATCAAGTGTCGATGCGGTTTCATGGGGGCGGCCTCCTTCCAGAGGCGGGCCTAGCGCGGGCGCATTGCGCTGATGTTGCGCGATCGTTTCAGGCTTCGGGCAATTCCGGGGCGAGGTTCACAGGTAGCGGAAGAAATATTTCACGCGGCGCGTCAGTTTCGGGCGACGCGGCGGCGTGGGCAGAGCGGAGAGGTCGGTGCACGCCGCGCGCGCTTCCGGCATCGAAGCAAGTGCGTTGCGGGTGCGCGCTATCGCATCAACGCCGACCATCACGTTCTCTGCTAACAGGAAGCGATCGAAGCCGGCGCGCTCCATTTTCCGCATCAGTGCTCTAGCTTGACCGCGTTTGCCGCGCACTTTGCGGATATCGAAATCGATCACCACCCGCGCGAGTTTGCCGATCTCACCGCCGTCGATGAGGTCGTTCAGGATTGGCACCTCGCCGCCCTCGCAATTGAGCTTGGCGAGAATGGTGTCGTTCGCGCTCAGGTTCTCGGCAAAGAACCGGCGCGCTTGGATGAGCTTCACGGGTTTGCGGCGCGAAGAATCGATGTCGGACTTTTCCGCGTAAAGCGAGGCGCCGCCGCCTTCGTTGGCGCCAAATAAGAATGCCTCGCCTTCGCGATCGGAGAGCGCACTATCGACAATGACCAGCCGGCCTTGTGCGAGCGCTTCGGCGAACTTGGTTTGCAGCACGGCGACGGCCTCGGGATCGGGCTCGAAAGCATAAACGAGGTCGAACGCCCATAATGGCGAGAGCGCTTCCTCCAGCGTTTCGCCCCAATGGGCCCCGATATCCAGAAAGATGGTGCGCGCGCTCACGGCACCTTGCGACCAGATCGCGGGGGCTGCGTCAAGCGGGGCGCACGCGCGGCGAGGCAGCGGGTTAGGGGCTGAAACTCCGCCACAGCATGTAAGCCGCCGTCAAAAACACGATTCCGGCGAATACGCGCTGTAGCGCACCGCGTTGTTTCGCGAGGTGAGTAGAGAGCCCAGCGCCGATGCCGCCGCCGATAATGCCGCCGCCGATGAACAGCAACGCCACGCGCCAATCGACCAGGCCGTCCAGCGCGTAGGAGGCCGCCGTGGTGGCCCCGAAGGCTCCGACTGAAACCAGCGACGAACCAATGGCGTGAATCATGGTCATGCCGCTGGCGGCGATGAGGCCGGGCACGATCAGAAAGCCGCCGCCGATGCCAAAAAATCCGGACACCGCGCCGACGCCCGCGCCGATGGCCAGCAGGCGCGGCGCGTTCTGGGCGCTGAGGCGAACATCGCCGTCGCCCTCGCTTTTGCGCGGCCGCAACATGGCGACGCCGACCGCGATCATCAGCAGCGCGAACAGAGGCAGCAACACCCGTGCATCGGTGAGCTTGCCGAGGGCGGCGCCGCACGCGGCGCCCGCGACGCCCGCCGCCGCGAAAACGCCCGCGCACTTCCAATTTACGTTGCCGCGCCGCGCATGTGCGAACAGGTTGGCGAACGCGTTCACCGAAACCGCCAATGCGCTGGTGCCGATGGCGATATGAGGGTTGGCGATGCCGACAACGTAGAGCAGCGCCGGTGTCGCCAGGATGGAGCCGCCGCCGCCGATCAGCGCCAGCACCAGGCCCACCAGCGCGCCGCTCAGTACGGAA
Organism: Terricaulis sp.; assembly: GCA_040080805.1. Lineage (GTDB taxonomy): Bacteria > Pseudomonadota > Alphaproteobacteria > Caulobacterales > Aquidulcibacteraceae > Vitreimonas. The sequence continues at coordinate 10,417 of JBEBHQ010000051.1, forward strand.
AGAATGTCGGGGGCTGAGAGCATGGGCCTCTCTGGGCCGATTCCGCCGCCTCGTCTTGCACCTTCGCAAATGCTAGAGTGTGAGCCATGTCCATCATTGCTCAAGTCCGCGCGTTCTTCCACGAACCGACCTTCACCGTAAGCTATCTGGTATGGGATCCCGCTGCCCGCCGTGGCGCCATCATCGACAGCGTGCTCGATTTCGACGCTAAATCAGGGCGCACCGGAACCGCGTCGGCCCAAGCGATTCTTGACGCGGCGCGGGAGGAGGGGGTTGCGGTTGACTGGATTCTCGAAACCCATGCTCACGCGGACCATCTCTCCGCCGCGCCGTTCCTGAAGCAGGCGACCGGAGCGGCCATCGTCATCGGCGAGCACATCAAGGATGTGCAGAAGGTGTTCAGGCAGGTGTTCAACCTGGATGATGTGATCCCAGATGGCCGCTCTTTTGACCGGTTGGTCAGCGACGGAGAGCGTCTTCCGCTCGGCGCACTTGAGATCGAAGTGTTACACACGCCCGGCCACACGCCCGCATGTGCCAGCTATCGCATCGGTGACGCGATGTTCGTCGGCGATACCATGTTCATGCCGGATTATGGGACGGCGCGGTGTGATTTCCCCGGTGGTGATGCGCGTGCTCTCTACCGTTCCATGCGCCGTATATTGGCGCTGCCGCCGCAAACGCGGTTGTTCATGTGCCACGACTACAAGGCCCCGGGGCGCGACGCATTCGCTTGGGAAACGACCGTGGCCGAAGAACGCGCCCACAACATTCACATCCATGACGGCATCACCGAGGACGCGTTCGTCGCCATGCGTGAAGCGCGTGACAAGACGCTCGACATGCCCGCTTTGCTGCTGCCGGCGATCCAAATAAATATTCGCGCCGGGGAATTGCCGCCGGCGGAAGGCAATGGCGTGCGCTATCTTAAGCTGCCGCTCGACGCGCTCTGATCCGCGCGAGAGCAAACGTGACTTGACGCGCGCGCATTGCGGGTGTTCCATTCTGTAGTCGGAAGATGTCGGCGTGGACTATTCGCCGGTTCCCGCTCGCGAAGCTCAAGCAGCGCACAACACCTGGGCCACGGCGCGCGCACGATCTCTTCCCGTTCGACAAAAACACCGCGCAGCATGGTGCTGCTGGAGAGCGGACAGGTCGAGGTCGGCCGGCGTCAGGCGACGTTTCAGCGCGCGGTGATGTTTGTTCGAACAAAAGGGCAACGAAATCGCGGCGTCTCCACTTTAGGCTGGCGCGCTCCTGAACAGCGCACTTATGTCGCTCATGTCTTTGCGTTTGTTCACCGCCATCGAGATACCAGATGACGTCGCGGAGTGTCTGCTGGCGCTGCAAAAGGGCGTGCCCGGCGCCACGTGGCGGCCGCGCGAAAACCTGCACCTGACGTTGCGTTTCTTCGGTGAGATGACGGAGCCGACAGCCGACGATTTGGACGCGGAACTTGCCGCCATCGCGGCTGCGCCGTTCGACCTTCAATTGAAGGGGGCGGGCTCGTTCGGCGGCGCTGATCCCCACGCTTTGTGGGTCGGCGCGCGCGAGAGTGACGCGCTGGGGAAGCTCGCCGCCGATTGTGAGCGCGCGGCGCGGCGTGTGCGCCTCAAGCCCGAGCCGCGCAAATTCACGCCGCACGTGACGCTTGCTTATCTGGGCGGGGCGGCGCTCGAGGGCGTGCGGGCATTCGAATCCCGGCTTGGTTTGTTCGAGGCGTCGCCCTTTCGTGTCGATCGGTTCGGACTCTATTCCAGCTGGGTGCGCAAATCCGCCCCGAGCCTGTACCGGCTCGAGGCGGAATACGCGTTGGTTCGTTGATCAGATTTGTTACGACACAGGCGCGGGCGCGGGCGTTTCCGGCGCAGGTGGGGCAGTGTCGCGCACCATGGTGGTCGGTGGTGGGTTCGGGCCCATGGCGCAACAGCGCACCTGGACCTCGAGTACTTGGGCATTGAAGCGGCATTCGGTGTCGCTGACCGAACGCAGGATCGCCATGCCGCCAGCGCGCGTGCTGTAACGGGTCTGCGTGCAGCCCGACAATGTGTATCCCGGATCGCAAGTGCCCGCGCGGGTGCGATTGAGGGTGCGGGTGACGCAGACAACGTTGCGCGCCATCGCTTGGTCGGCGGTCGATTGCGCGCGGTTGGCGACGCCGAGTACGCCGGCGATACGTTCGCCCAAGCTTAAGCGCACTTCTTCGGTGTCGGCGTGTTGCTTACAAATGTCGGTGCTGGCGCGGGATTCTTCTTGGCCGCACCATTCGGCAATGGTCATGTCGCCGGTGCGGCTGGCGCAGGCGCCTGCGAACAGTGCAAGTGCGGCCGCGGCGAGTAGGGAAGCGATGCGCATTCTGTCGCCCTTTCCTTTTGGATGTTCTCCCCGCCCAAAACGCCTTAGGGGACCGCCCGTCAAGCCTTGTCGCGCAGCACGGGAACACGAGAGTGGAGCTGACAGAATGTTCATGCGCGCCGGGAGCCTCTGTTTGATCGATCGCAGACACTTTTCCTGGGTGTGGCCTAGGGATGGCCAGATTTAGCGTCTAGGGTGACGGACGATTTGAGGGAGCGACGCATGTTGGGACGCATGGCGATTTTGGTTGTGGTCATGGCAATGGCCGGTTGTGCGGGGCTTGAACCGGCAGGCCGAAACGCGGCGCGCGCGCCCGCGCCGCCGGCATCCGTCGAGACGGCGGCGCCCGAAACGGTGACGCCGCCTCCAGTCATAGCTCTTCCGCCGGCGCCCGTCGCCGCGCCGCAGGTGAGCGCGCCGACGCCGACGCGCGCGGCGCCGGCCAGCGGTGACGATGAAATCGTCGTGCCCGGCCAGGTTCGGAGCCAAGTGCCGCCGCCGCGCGGCGACCCACGCAACCGCATCGAACGCCGGGAAGATATCCGCGCGTGGGACCAATGTGTGTCGCAAGCTCAAGCAACCTTCGAGACCGACCCGATGAGCCCACAGCTCGATTCGCCGGAGGACGTCTGTCGCGGCGCACTTGGAATGGCGAACCGAGACGCGGTGCCAGAGAGCCGTCGGCGGCGGTAGTTTTTAGTCGGCTTGCTCCAACAACGCATCCATCTGTTCATCGCTGAGGCCGAAATGGTGGCCTACTTCGTGAACGAGAACGTGTGAAATGAGGTGGGCCAAGCTCACGTCGCCGCGCTCAATCCATTCTTCGAGGATGGCGCGGCGGAACAAAATCACCATGGGCGCGGCGGGCAAGGGGTCCATGATCGAGGCCTGGGTAAGGTCGACGCCGTGGTAGAGGCCGGTGAGCGCCCAAGCGTCTTCGATCCCCATTTCGGCGAGCACTTCGTCGTCCGCGAAGTCCTCAACTCGAAACACGATCTCACTGGCGAGCTGGCGAAAGGCTTGCGGCAGCTCTGCCCAGGCGGCGCGGGCGAAGCGGTCGAAATCATCGAGCGAGGGGGCGAGCATGAGTTATCTTACGCTGGCGGGGTGCGGCGCTCACGGTAAATTAAGTTGACGCCTGCGTCATTTTTCTTGAATCAATGCGCCAGACGCGGTACTTGGCATCCTGCAAGAGTTCGGTCGCGAGAAAAGCGGCCCCAGAAAAGCCCTGGAGAGACACGAATGGCCGATTCCGCCGCCCCTATTCGCCAGATCACCAAGGACGAGGTCTACGACGCGGTGGCCCCGACAGATTTCGGCGCGATGCTCGAAATCGACCGCCATCTCACGCGCTCGTCTGCCTTCGACAAGATCATTTCCGCGACCCACGATCACTTTTGGGATCCGCTCGACACCAAATACATCGACTTCAACGATGACTTCAAAGCCGACGAAACCGACTTCATCCCAGATTGGCTGGTGCCGGCGCTGCAAACTGACTACGTCACCAATTACTTCGCCGACAAGCCCGCCGAGCGCATCCGCTTCAAGAGCCAGGTTGGCCGCTGGGTGATGAGTTCTATTCTGCACGGCGAGCAGGGCGCGCTCAATCTTTCCGCTTCGCTTTGCCACGTGCTGCGCGATCCGGGCGCACAGGAATATGCCGCGAACCAAACACGCGAGGAAGGCCGCCACGTCACTGCGTTCGCGAAATACATCATCGCCCGCTGGGGCACGCCGCTGCCGTGCGGATCGGTGCTCGCGGGGTTGCTGCAGGAGATCGTGCACGCGCCGGAAGTGTATAAAAAGATCATCGGCATGCAGATGCTGGTCGAAGGGCTCGCAATGGGCGCTTTCGCCACGATCTTCAAGGAATGGGACGATCCGCTGGCCAAGAAGCTGACGCAGCTGGTGATGACCGACGAAGCGTTCCATCACAAGTTCGGAAAAATCTGGGCCGACCGCACCATCCCGAAACTCTCGAAAGACGAGCACGAAATCGTCGAGAGCTGGGCCGCGCATTGCTTCCAGACGTTGCTGTTCAATCTGGTGGCCCCCCACCAGATGACCGTGATCTACGACCAGTTCGGCCTCGACGCGAACCGGGTGATGGCTGAGTTCCAGGAAATCGCCACCGACGAAGCGCGCCGCGAGCATATGAAGGAAAGCGCCAACATCTTCCGCGTGCTGGTGAAGACGTTGTGGAACGCCGGTATCATCACCGAGCGCACCAAGCCGTTCTACGCCATGTATGTGAGCTTCGATGAGTTCGAAGCCGAAGGCACGGATATGGTCGGCGATTCCATCGCCGAAGACGGCATCCGCTATCTGCAAACCATCAATTTCGGCGTGAACACCGACGCGCTGACGGATGTGAAAGCGGCGGCGATCGCGGCCGAGTAATTCTCCTCGCCATACAAATGAACGAGCGCCCCGCCCGATAAGGCGGGGCGTTTCGTTTGGGGCCCCGGGCGGGCGGCGGCAAGATCCGAGTTAAGAAGATCGAAATGCTTGGGGGCAAGGGTCATCACCTGCTGCATGGCGGCGATTCGGCGCGCGCGGAGTTTGCGCCGGCAACGCGGGGGTCGCACCGATGAAGGAATTGCTGCTGGGCGCCGGGAGAGCGGGTCATCGAGGCCTCAAACGTTTGACCTGCAATGGGTCGTCGCAATGGTGCGAAAATCTTGTCACGCTAGATTTCAACGCGGCATGTGATCCCGACATAGTGTGGGATTTGAACACCCTGCCGCTGCCATTCCAAAGCGACGAATTTGACGAGGTGCACGCCTATCACACGCTTGAACATTTCGGCGCTCAAGGCGACTGGCGCGCCTTCCTCTCATTTTTTTCCGAGATTTGGCGCATCCTCAAACCCGGCGGCCACTTTGCCGCGATAACGCCGAGCGCCGAGAGCGTTTGGGCGTGGGCCGATCCGGGCCACACGCGGCTGATCATGCTTGAGTCCCTCGTGTTCCTGAAACAGACGGAATACCAGCGGCAATGTGGCGTCACGCCAATGACGGATTATCGGCCATTCTACCAGGCTGATTTCGATATTCACTTCATTCAAGGCGGGCCGAGTGAGAACTGCTTCATCCTCAATGCCGTGAAGCCGTCGAGATACATTCACCCCTCGGCTCAAGAGCAATTGGTGAAAGTAGCCTAAGGCCGCGTGGCGGCGCTTAGAATGCCGGCATCATCACCGAGCGCACCAAGGGCTCCTACGCCACCTATGTGAGTTTCGACGAGTTCGAGGCCGAAGGCGCGGACATGGCCGGCGACGCGATCGCCGAGGACGGCATCGCCTATCTGAAGACCATCAATTCCGGCGCTCTGGGACCGGGGGGGCTTGGAGCGCGCCTTGCCGCTCCCGCCTCTGAGGGATCAGACACTCCACGCGGCGCCAAAGCAAGGTGGCGGGTACCGGAGGCGTGAGAGTGATTGATCTAGCCGCCTCCCGTTTGGCTCAAGAGCCGCTAAGATAGCGCCGTCTATGTCTCCTGACGAACCCCATTCCCGCCCCGAGATCACTGCGCTGCTTGCGCGTGGGGTGACGCGGGTGCTGCACGATCATGGGTTGGCGTCGATCCTTGAAGTGCCGCTCGCCAATGGTCGCCGCGCCGATCTGATGGGGCTCACGGCGAGCGGCGAAATCTGGATCGTCGAGACGAAATCCTGCGTCGAGGATTTCACGGTCGATCAGAAATGGCCGGACTATCGCGAGTATTGCGATCGCTTCTTCTTCGCCGTCACCGAAGTGTTTCCGCGCGAACTGATCCCGGAAGATGTGGGGCTCATCGTTGCTGACGGCTTTGGCGGCGCGATTTTGCGGGAAGCCCCATTGCAAACGCTTGCGGGCGCGCGGCGTAAGGCGGTGACGTTGCTATTCGCGCGCCTGGCGGCGCAGCGCCTCGCCGGCGCCTAACCGGCCAAGCTCTGGACGCTGGCGCAGACGTCTTCGCGCGCCACCCGCGTCGCCGCGTTGTAGCTTTCCAGGCTGGGCGCGAGGCGGCGGATCAGGGCGATGCCGCGCCGGCTTGGGCTTTCCACCACCATGGACGCGCCTTCGGGGTGCGCGCGGCCTTGGCGCACCAAGGTGATTTCCGCGCCGTAGTGGGCTTCGCGATCATCGATGACGAAGAAATTGTCGCTATTCGCGGCGTAAAGCGAGAGCGACCAATAATCGTCCCATGGCGCCGCGCTAATGATGACTGGGCCTTCCGCCAGATCATAAGGGCAGGCCGCGTAGGCGAAGTCCGGTGAGGGGCGAACGATGGTGCGCGAAAGCGGTGTGGTGCGGTCGGCGACGCGCCAGGTGTTGAAGCGGCCGGCGCCCACGCGTTCGATCGCCACGCCCATCATGACGCGCGGGACGGCGTGGACGAATGCAATGTGCGTCAGCAGCGCCGCCGCCAAGCCCGCCCAAACGAATTTGGCCGCGCCGCTCATGGCGTCGCACACGAGATCGACGTGAGCGTCGGCAAGGTGTCGGCGCTTGGGCGAAACTCGGGTTGCGGATTATAGACGCGCAGCGTGAGCGAAAAGCCGCGCCGCGCCGCGCGCGAGGAGAGCCAGTTGGGCGCATCGCCGCGAACCGGCGCAATACGGGCGCGCCAACGTCCGTCGGCGGTTACATTGGTGCGCGAGGCGTCGAGGGAATGAGCGTGGTCGCCGTTTTGAGCTAGGAAATCGTCGTCGGCATAGAGCGTCACCGACCACCAACGCGCCGCTGGCGCGCGTCCTTCGAGTTGGTAGATGCAGCTTTCGTCGAGGGGGCGGCCTTGCTCGTCCAAGGTGAGCGAGAAGTAGAGCGCCTCGCGGGCGCTGAGCGCGAGCAGGCCCTCGCGGGCGATGATGGCGCGGCTATAGGGGCCGGCGGCCTCTGACCCAGCGGCGCTATTGTGCGACCAAGCGCCGTAATGCTGCACGAAGCGCGATGGGCCCAGCCCAAGCGCGGCCCATGCGGAGACGGCGCCAAGCAACACGCCCGCGAGTATGGCCGCCGCCCATGCCATCGCCCGCCGGAACATTCCCACCCCCAAAAGCCGCCTCAGGCCTCGGCGGGTGTTTTGAGGTCGAGCGAAAGCGCGTGCAACCCCGTTTCAAACTCCCCGCCCAGCGCTTGGTAAACGAGCCGTTGCCGCGCCATCCGGCTCAGACCCTCGAAGCGGGCCGAAACCAGGCGCAGGCTATAATGGGTTTGGCCGCCCGGGCGCGCGCCCGCATGCCCCGCGTGGCGGCTGGAATCGTCGGTCAGCGCAAAGTCAAGCGGCGAGAAGAGCTCCCGAAGCAGCTTTTCCATGCGCGAAGTGCGCGAAAGAGGGGGTTTCTCGTCTGTCAATTCCTTGTCCGCTTAACCTCTGGCGCCCATACTGGCTTTTCGAGAATAGGCCAACGGCACGATGTCTGACACCTTTGAATATCGCCCCAAGTTCATCGACATCCGCGTCAAGAAAACCGGCGCGCGGGCCAAGCCGCATGTGCCCGCCGAACAGCCTTGCGACCATATGGGGTGCAAGAGCGCCGGCATCCACCGTGCGCCCAAGGGCCGCGACCACGCCAACCAATTCTGGCATTTCTGCACCGACCACGCCGCCGACTACAACAAACGCTGGAACTATTTCTCCGGCATGAGCGATTCCGAGCTTGAGAATTATCGCGCACGCGAGGAGGTGGGCCACCGCCCAACCTGGACTTTTCGCGGCGGCAAGGGTGACCGGCTGGCGGCGACGGCGCGCGCCAAGCCTGGGGATCCGCTGGGCCTGTTCGGGGTGGGTGACCCTGCGGGCAGGCCCGCGGCCAAGCCGCGCCGGCGGATTTCGCGGCTCCAGGAGATGGCGCTCGAGGTCATGTCGCTGGACGAAAACGCCCACGCCGTCGATATTCGCACCCGCTACGCTGAATTGGTCAAACGCTGGCACCCCGATTCCAACGGCGGTGATCGCGGCGCGGAGACCAACCTTCAACGCGTGCTCGCCGCCTATCAGACGCTCAAGGCGGGCGGGTTGGTTTGAGACGCCATCCCCCTCCCCGCGAGGGGAGGGGGTAGGGGGTGGG
>JBEBHQ010000013.1:0-80430 GCA_040080805.1 Terricaulis sp.
GGGGTTCGTCGGGCGGGGCCTGCGCCTCACCTTGATCCGCAACGGCCTGGTTAGACCTCTGTGCCATAGTCCTCCGCTTGGCGCGGTCCTTGCTCGCTTGGGGTGTTCGGAAAAACACCTTATCTAGGGTAAGGACATGGCGGCATTTGGGTTTCCGGCGGAATAACCAAGCCGTCAAAAGCACTTGTTTGCCACAATATTTTTGCCAAGGCCGGCGTTGGAGCATGCGATTGCAGGAAGAATTCGCGCATCGACTCATGAGGGCTCGGAAAGGTCTGGCTGGGTTCGCCGTGATGGCGGGCGCGGCGGCGCTTGGCTTGGGCCTGGCTGCTAACGCAGGCCTGTTTGGCGGCAGCGCGCGCGTTGCGGCGGCTGAGCTCGAAGCAGAGCGCGAACTCGCGGCGCAACGCGCCGAGCACTTGGCCTTTACCGAAGCTTACCTCGCCCATGAAGCACGCGAACTTCGTGTAGGGAGCGGCGAGACCCTGGCCGGCCTTTTGACCCGCGCGGGCGCGTCACGAGCCGAGACCAGCGCGGCGCTGGCTTCCATAGGCGGGGTCTACGATCCTCGCCGGTTGCGGCCAGGCCAACCGGTTAATCTATTCTTTCACCGCCAGGACGGTGATGCGCAGCTGACGGGCGTGGCGTTTCGTTCGGAACCCGGCGCCTCGATCACGGCCAACAGAACCATGGCCGGCAACTTCGCGGCGCGCGAAGTGCTGATGCCGTTGACGTTTGAAATCGCGCGGATCGCCGCAGCGGTGGAAACGAGCCTCTATGCCAGCGCGTTGAACTTGGGCGCGACTGACCACGAGGTCGCCGCGCTCGCGGATGCGTTCGCGTATGATGTCGACTTCCAGCGCGACGTACGTTCAGGCGACAATTTCGAGTTGGTGTTCGAGCGTTATTATGACGACGAGGGCAACACGGTGCGCACCGGTGATTTGTTGTTCGTGTCGCTGGAAAGCCGACGCGGCCTGCGCGCCTTTTATTGGTTCATCGCTCCGGGCGACGCGCGTGCTGATTGGTATGATGTTGATGGTAGGAGCGCGCGGCGATTCCTGATGAAGACGCCCATCAATGGCGCGCGGCTGTCGTCTGGGTTTGGCGTGCGCCGCCACCCTGTGCTCGGATACTCGCGCATGCACCGGGGCACGGATTTCGCCGCCCCGACGGGCACGCCGATCTTGGCGGCGGGCGATGGCACGGTGGTTCGGTCCGGGCCGTTCAGCACTTATGGAAATTACGTCCGGGTTCGCCATGCCAACGGCTATGAAACCGCCTACGCGCACATGTCCCGCTTCGCGCGCGGCGTTCGCGCCGGCACGCGTGTGCGCCAGGGGCAGATCATTGGCTATGTCGGCACGACGGGCCGCTCGACTGGGCCGCACCTTCACTACGAGGTGCTGCGCCGCGGCCAGCAGGTCAATCCGATGACTTTGCGCGTCGCCAACGGGCGCAACCTTGATGGCCGCGCGCTTGAGCTTTTCATGATCGAACGGGCCCGTATCGATACGCTCCGGCAGGTGCGCGCCGAGCAATCGCCGACTGACGCTGTCGAAGTCAGCGCCACGATCGGTTCCGATATGCGCTGAAATCGCGCCGCGCCGGCGCCTCGCTTTCATGTGTCGCCGATTGTATCTACACTCCACGCAGTGGGAGTTGTGAAAATCATGAAAGAAGTCAAAGCGGCGTTTCCTTCTTTATTTTTGGCCACAGCGTTAATGTTGGGCGGTTGTGTTTCCTCGAATCCGCGCGCCTACGCGCCGGTTGTGCAGCCCCCTCCCAATGACCAAGCTGCGTTCGAAGCCGATTTCTCAGCCTGTGCGTCGGCGGTCGCTGCTGGCGAGCGGAATTTTAGATCCAGCGGCAGCGCCGTCGCGGTCGGCGCCGTTGGCACAGTCGCAACAGTTCAAGTCCTAGGCGGGGTCGCTTCAACCGCAGCCGTTGGCGGGAGCGCGGCACTCGTGGCGACGGGGGTTGGGCTCATTGTCGCCGTGCCGCTGGCTACATACGCCCTCTCAAGTTCGCGCAGGGCCAAGAACGAGCGCGAGGTTCAAAGTGCGATGACGGAATGTCTCGCGCAGAGAGGGCACACGATAGCTTCTTGGACGCGCGTATCGCGCGGAGACGCCACCACTCTCACCGTCACGCCGACGCGCCCTGCAGCGGCGAATTAGGCGCCAAGCGCTTCCGACGAAATGGAGGACACTGGCGCCGGTGAAATCAACGACGACGGCAACGAGATTTAAGAGTCTAGCCGGACGCGTCGCGGCTACTTAAGCTCGCATGCAGACCTTCCAGCGAGATTGACGTGTCCGATGATATTGCCGCGCCCGCTCAGTACGACGTGCCCGAGGGGTACGTCCCGCTTGATTGGCGGCGCGGTTTTGGCCGCCAGATCGGCCCACTCTACCGCCGCCACGATGCGAGCGGGATGGCGATGGGGTTCCGGGTTGAGGAGCACCAGACCAACGGCATGGCCAATGCTCATGGCGGCATGCTGATGACATTCGCTGACATGGCGTGGGGAAACATCGTCTCAGTCGAGACCTCGTCCTACTGGGTGACGATCCGGCTCACTTGCGACTTTCTAGCCAGCGCTCGGTTGGGCGATTGGGTAGAGGGCGCGGGGGAGGTGTTGTCCGCAGCGGACGGGCTCTACCTCGTGCGTGGGCGCGTGTGGAGCGGGGAGCGCACCTTGATGGCCGGAACAGGCGTCTTCAAGCCGATCGAACAGCGTGCGCCTCGGCCTGGCGAAAAGGCCTACCAAGGTTAGCAGGCGTCTTCGGTGTTGAGTACGGCGGGGATCGTCATCAGGATGATCCAAAATTCGCCCAACCACGACCATTCCTCGAGATATTCCCGGTCGTAGCGGATGCGCTTTTCGTAGCCCAAACTGGATCGGCCGCTTACTTGCCAGAGGCCCGTAATACCTGGGCGCACGAGCAGATAATAGCGGCGGTCCTTGCCGTAGCGATTGAGTTCAGCGCGGGTAATCGGACGCGGGCCGATAATGCTCATGTCGCCGCGCAACACGTTCCAGAGCTGTGGCAATTCATCGAGGCTTGTTTTGCGGAGGAAGGCCCCGACCTTGGTGACGCGCGGATCGCTGCTGAGCTTTTGACGCTCCTGCCATTCGGCCGCCGCGTGGGGATCGGTGCGTAGGATTTGCGCCAAGCGCTCGTCTGAATCGACAGCCATTGTCCGGAATTTCAGGCACCCAAACCGTTCGCCTTGTCGCCCGACTCGGATATGCTGGTAGAAGATCGCACCCGGGTCAGTGAGCTTGATCACGAGCGCAATGGTTAAAAAAGCGGGTGCGAGGAACAAAAGGCCGGCGGCGGAGATTACCACATCAAAGGCGCGCTTCAGGCGCCCGTTGGCGGCGCGCACTTTGGCAATGAGGCGCCGATCGGTGATCTTGTGGGCAGCCCGCGCCTCGGCCACGCGGTAACGCTCGGTCGCGTTTTGGCGACCGTGAAACGGGATCCGGTCCGCGGATTCCGCCTCAAATACATGGTTCGTCATGTCCCAGCCCTCAGGTCATTCCCTCTCAATGACCTCTCAAACCAGTGGCATGCAATTATTGTGCAAAGCAATCCCGCGTTCACGATTGCAGTGGCAGTGTGCCCTGGACGCTTGCGGCGACTCACTGACTAGTGAGAACTAGCGGGGAAGAATTCGGCGCTTGGTTTTAGGACGTTAACGGAGCGTTAATACGTGGTGGCCCAGCGCGCCCTCCAGCAGAGGCTAGGACATACTGAGGAATCCGTTTCGGAGACCTTGGGTCGGCCTGCGAAATCTGCCTATCCCCGATGGATTGTTGTCTCTAGCCTTGCGCTCTATTGCGTGGCGTTTTGGGTTCTTGTTTGGGTTGCTGGGAATTGGGGGTTCGAGCTGGTGCGCACCGCGATGGCGGGCGGGCGTTAACGGTTTGATAAATTTTGGCGACAAGGCCATTTGGCAGGCGCGGCGCTGCGGCGGCGCCACAGGGGGCTAGACGTGGGCGCGTTGTTGGGCGCCTAATTCCGCTCCCGGGCGCTTTGGGGCGTGCCGATGGGCGATGTCCTTTGGGGAGGGCCGTAAATGAAATTGGGCACAGGCGCGGGAAGGCGCGGCCAGTCATTCTCGCCGTTCGGGCAACCGGTTGTAGGGGCCGCTGAAACGCCGGATCGCTTGGTCCGCTCCAGCTTCCCTTCGGCGGCGAGGGCAGTGTTTGGGGGATCTTGGGTGCGGACTTTCCGGTTCTTGTCTTTGTGTGCGGCGTCGCTTGTCGCCTTGGCGCCCGTGCAAGCGAGCGCACAGACGGCCAATGAAAGCGCATCTGTTCGCGATCGTGCGCGCCCCGAGTTTGACCCGCTGGGCGTGCGTGTTGGCGGCTTCGACCTGAATGCCACGCTCGACCTTGGCGTCGCCAGCACCGACAATCTATTTGCCGAGCAAGCGAACGAAGACAGCGACATCCTTTACCATCTTACGCCAAGCGCCCGGCTCTCGTCGCACTGGTCACGCCACGCGCTGTCGCTGGTCGCGGGCGCTGACTTTAAGAGCCATGCGGACTTTTCCAACGAAGACGCCGAGACGGGTTATCTTGGCGCGGACGGACGCCTTGATGTCGGCGGCAATTCTTCGATTTCAGCCAGCGCTCGCTTTGCACGCGACGTCGAGCCGCGCACCAACCCTGATGCGGCCACGCTCGGCAATCCGGTCGAGTTTGAGCACACGGATTTGGCATTGGTCGGTCGTCACCAGTTCAACCGGTTTCGCGTCATCGGAACGTTGGCGCAGTCAGAGTATCGCTATGACGATGCGCCTGGGCGTGACAGCGATGAAAACAGCTTCACGGGGCGTGTTGAAGCCGAAATTACACCGCGCATCGGCGCGCTTTTCCAAGCACGCGCCGACGAACGCGATTACGACAACAACCCGGGTCTAAGCTCGGAGGGGCGTACTTACCTTGCCGGCGTCAGCTTCAATCTTACGGACTTGATGCGTGGCGAAGTGGCGCTTGGCCAGTTTGACCGCGATTACAATTCCGGCGCCAACGTGAGTGGCACGGCGATTTCGGGCAGCTTGGAATGGTACATCACGCGGTTGACGACGCTAAACTTCAGCGCCCATCGCAATGCCGAGGACACCAGCGCGACAGTGGCTCAGCCTTATGTCGAATCCGAGTATGGCCTGCAAGTGGACCATGAAATCTTGCGCAATGTTATCCTAACGGCAGGCATACGGGCGGGGCAGCGCGAGTACGAAGCCATCGATCGCCAAGATGAATTCACCAGCGGTCAGGTGGGCGCGGATTATTTGTTCAGCCGACGGATCGTGCTGCAAGCGCGCCTCACACGCGACAAGACGGAGTCGAGCGGCGTAAATGCGTACCGCGATTACGAGGTAAATGCCCTCTCCTTGGGCGCCAGCCTAAGGCTTTAACACCGCGGCTTGTCTCGGCAGTGCTGAGGGCCGCAAGCTGGGACCCGACGATGCCGGCGGTCAAGAAGAAGCCAAGCACCCGGTTAAGTGCCAGCGTCAAGCCAAAGCGCGCCGCGCCCAAGAGCGACTTTGTTGACGCCTTAGCCGAGGCGGCGTGGTCGCAGGCGGATTGCGCCCTGGCGCAGGCGCTGGCGCTGTTTGATGAATTAGAGCCAAAACGCAAGGATGCCGTCGCAGCGGCCCTGCTGGGGCAGGCGCTTGCTCTCGCGGCGCGCCGCCGTGGCCTCGCGCGCTTCGGAACGGTCGGGACACTTGAGACATTTGATCCTGAACGCCACCAACTCACCAAACCCTCGGCGAGCGGACGCGTGCGCATCTGTGTGCGGGGCGTCGCTCGAGGCGGTGAGGTGCTGGTCAAGGCGTGCGCCGCGCCGACGCGCGCCGGGAAAGGCGCATGAGCGAGGCGGATGAACCCTGGACGCTCTGCGTCGATTTTGGCACCGCCTTTTCCAAGGCTGCAGCCGCGCCCAGCGGCGCTTGGGCGCACTTTGATCCCGCACAGGTGCGTCCGCTGATGCTCTCAGGCGAGGCGTCGGGGGGATTTCTTCTTGATAGCGCTGTGTTCGTCGATGACGAGCGCATTCTGTTTGGCCCATCGGCGCTCGCGCGCGCCGATGATCTTGTGGATAAAAAGCGGATCGCGCTGCGCTCGTTTAAGACACTTCTGAGCATGAGCGATTTGGAACGGGCTCTCAACACCAGCGCGCCGGCATCTGTTGATCCCCACCGCTTGTTTCCCATGCGCGATCTCATCGTGCTTTATCTCGCCTATCTGACGGCGGCCATCGATCGGGCCTTGGCGTCTGACCCGGTTCTGGCTCACATCGACGCGTTTGAACGCCGATACGCAGCGCCGGCTTGGCGCGGCGGCGATAGTGTTGGCTTGCATGGTGCGGTGGTTGGTCTTTTTGGCGAGGCCGCTGCATTGCGTACAATTCTTGGAGAGGAATTGCTCTCGCCAAGCGGAGTTGCGATCAAGAAAGTGTCTGGGTCTTTGGCGGCTGCGCGCGCTGCGCCAAGCCGCGTGCCCATGGGGCTCATTTTCGAGGCCACCGCGGCGGCGGCTTATACGTCGATTGGCCTTGAAGAAAGCGCCTCGCATCTCATCGTGATCGATGTTGGCGCGGGCACGACAGACATTTCCGCAGTGGCGCGTCGTGGGAGGCGTGTGGAAGAATTGCCCGCGGCGCGGATGACACTGAAGCATGCCGGCGATTTCATGGACCGCATCATCGCTAATTTGGCGCTCCGAGCCAGTCCCTGGGCAAAATCGACTCAGCAACAAACCGTATTGTGGGCCGCCTTGATGCGAAGCATGCGCGACATCAAGGAGAGCTTGTTCGCCGATGGTCGCGCGATTATTCGCAATGACGGTCGGGTGCTGAAGTTGACCTTGAGTGATTTCGAGCGCGACGAGGATTTCCGCGCATTCACCGCCACCCTGGCTGGTGCGTTTGACAATGGCCTTGCGGTTGTCCGCGATGCGGCCTTGAGGGCCGAGCGGCGAGAGGTGCAAGCCATCGCGGTTGGCGGCGGCGCGAGCGCGCCGTTCATCCAGGATCTCATCCGCCGCAAGCCGCCGCGGTCAGGCAAGTTGAATTTCGTGGCGCGTCCAGCGACCCCCGATTGGGCTAATGCGCGTGAGTTTCGCGGCAATTTAGCGCCGGTGTTCCCGCAATTGGCGATCGCCATAGGCGGTGCGCTCGCCCCGACTGCCATGCTGGCCGCGCCAGTCGATACTCTTGAGGCGGTCTAGCATCGGATCATTGCGGCCGCAGTCGCCCGAACCGGTGACCGCTTGGAACGCGATTGACGTAAACTGAGGGCGCGGCGCGCGCCGTTGATCGCAAGGATAGAATGGTGTCGCGCAGCGCCGAAATCGGCGTCTCATCCCATGCCGCGACCACGACGCATTGGTCAGCCATGCGAGCGATGACCGCTCCGCCCGCATCGCCGAGGGCGGGAGGGCAATCAAGGACGATGAGGTCGTAGGCGCCGCGCAAGTGCTCGATGAGCGCGGGAAATCCCGCTGTCCTGGGGGAGTCTTTTGGATTGGCCTGACGGGTGGCGGGGATGAAGTGCAGCCCGGTTTCTTCCTCTTCGTCGAGATAGTTGCGCCAAGTGTCGGGACGCATGCACGCTTCGGTAAGCCCGGCCGTTGGTTCGTGCTCTAGCGCGATGGTGAACGATCTGCGACGCGCGTCGCAGTCAAGTAGAATGACGCGCTGGCCTTGTTGAACAGCAGCGACCGCTGTGCAGAGTGCGACAGTGCTCGCGCCTTCGTTGGGCGCGGAAGCGATGAACGCGACAACTTGGCTGCCCACCAGCCTACCTTGCAGATTCCGAAACGCGGTGGCGAAGGGCGATGCGGGTTGGAACGCGAGGCAACCTAACGGTGTTCTATGGTCAGGCGGTAACTCGCGCAGGGCCGATTCCGAAAGGTCAGGCGCCGCCCCTAAGACCGCGTAGTCGCGGTGCTTTCCCAGGCTCGACAGCGACGTTACCATTCTGCGCCCAAGTTCGCGAAATGCCGCAACGCTCACGCCAACCCACAGGCCTGTCACCGCCCAAAATACGACGCTTGGCGGGCAAAGACGATCGTTGGCGATTTGGTACAGAATGCCAAAAGTCGCGACCAAAAGGGTGGCGCTGACAACCACAAGCCATTGGCGCTGACATGCGCGGCGCAATCGTCCAAGCCCGGTGGATCGCTGATTGCGAAACCTACGCGTGCGCGGCTGTGCGGCGCCGGGGGCCGCACCGGTCGTCCGACCATGCTTCTGGCGTGACGCCACCTTTGGACAATTCTCCTACTGGGCGAACGCCTACAATCCCCCTTTTAAAAGTCTAGCGCGATTTGGGCCGATTTTGTGATGAATCAATAAGGGGGCGGGCGGCCTGTGTTGGGTGACGAGGTGGCCCGAGGACTTTCGCGGGACGCTGCCGTAACACGTTGAAAACGTGTCTGGGCATGGCTTGCGCCGTTGTACTTTCCCAAGAGTTTCCTAGTCTATGGGTTCACCGCTGAATTTCATCGAGGTTAGAAAAGCCATGCTTGTTCAAATGCCTCGGGGGGCCGGCGACCAGCCTCGGATGCAAGAGAGGACGCAAGCTGGGATACAATGCAACGCCTTCGAGGCGGCGCTGCGCAAGGATCTCGCCAGCGCTCCGGTCATCTCTTACGAGCCGATGTTGGGTGGCTGGATTAAGCGTTCAATCGACATCGCGCTCACTGCGTTGCTTGCGCCGATTTGGCTCGGCGCGCTGGCGCTGGCGGCGGCCTGGACAAAAACGCAGACCTCGGCGCACGTGTTTCAAAGCCAAGAATGCTTGGGGTATGGTGGGCGTGCATTCGACTGTTTCAGTTTGCGCCTAGCGTCGCCTCCGATCGTGCTGATCGATGTCGCCAACGATCGCGAGGCCTCGGTAAACCGTAATCTAAGATGGCGGCGCGCGATCGAATGTTTGCCGCGCCTTATCAACGTCCTTCTTGGGGACATGAGTCTCGTGGGCCCGGCGCCGTTGGCGCGCGAGGAGCTGGACAATCTCAAAGCCGGGAAACGTTATTATATGAGTGCGCGACCTGGGATCATCGGCGTTAGCAGCGTTGTTTGCGCCGACGAGGACATTGCGAGCCAGTACAAAGCCTATGCGTTGTCCTGGTCAGTCCTTACGGACGCGTTGATCATGTGGGAATCGCTCGGCAAGTTGCTCGAGCATTCGGACGGCGACTGACGCTTTGGTCGTGGCGCCGTGAGTTGCGCCAAGAAGCCGACCGACCACGCGGCGTGCATGATCGCGGCGGCGAGGCCGCTGCCGCAAGCGCAAGGGCTTCGCGCGCGGAGCCCCAGGAACACTCCGTAAAGCCCGCAAATGCTCAGCCAAATCGCTGTTGGCAATGCCCACCAAAGGGAAAATGGCGCCAACATCGCCGCGAGAATTGCAGGCGCGACCGCGATGGGCGCCAGCTGGCGAAGCTTCAACGGCGTCCGATGCTTGCGCGCGGTGCGCGCGCGGCCTTGTCCGAACTTGAAATACTGGGTGGCCAATCCACGTGCCTTTGTTCGCGGAAAATAGTCGATGAGGATGTCCGCCGCGAGCAGGATCTTGCCGCCATTGGCGGTGAGGCGGATGTCGAATTCAGCATCTTCGTTGTGGGAGAAGCTTTCGTCATAGCCGCCGATAGCGCAGAAGGAGGAGATTTTGAACAACGCATGATGGCCGTGTTCGACCCAGAGGCGCCTGCCGCCTTTGCGGTGCGGCGAGCCGCCAGCGCCGAGAACGCTGTTCTGCGCGCAGGCGGCTGCGCGTTGAAAACAGGACTTGGCGTGCGCGACGGCGTGCATTGCAACGGTCACCGAATCCGCACCGCTCTCACGATAGGCGTCAAGCAAGTGTGTTAGGAAAAACTCCGGGTAGGCGGCATGGGCGTCCACGCGAATAAGAACTTCCGCGCCCGCGCTGTATTGCTCAACCGCCAAATTCACGCCCGCGCTCTGCAAGCGTTTTGGGTTTTGCAGCAATACGATTCGCGCGTCTTTGACCGCTCGCGCGCGCACGATGTCAGCGCCGCGGTCGGTCGAACCTCCGTCGGCGACAACGATGCGCGCATGCCCGGCGCTGGGGTCGGCGCAAAGGCGGTCGAGCAGGTCCGCGATGTGCGCCTCCTCGTTGAGGCAAGGAATAACGACGAGAAGGGAAGGCGCTTCAGCCATGCGCCGCACCCGAAAGTCGCTCCACCAAGGCGCGGCAAGCCGCTGGCGTGAAGCGTGTCAGGTCAGAGTCGAGCTGAAGCACCGCGCCGCGCAGCGAACGATAGGTATCTGACGTCATGCCGGCGAGAAATGGTCCCAGGTTTCTTTCGATGGGTGCATCAAGCACTTTCCCCACGCGATGAGCGCCAAGCCAGAACGCGGTTTCAGTGCCCGCTAGGGCGATGGGCGCCGCGCCGAAGGCGAGGCTTTCATAGAGCCGGTTTGGAAGGAGCCAATCGGAATTGCCCCCAGCCTCGTAAAAATCGATAGCCCAGGCAAAGTGCGAGGCCGCGTAGATGTCGGCCAATTGATCGGGCTCGTAACGACCGCGAAACACCATGCCGGACGTGGTCGCCACGGCGTCGTGAAAATCGGGAATCTGGTCGAGCGCTGGCGTGCCCCAGAGCTGGATCACAACGCGGCCCGAGTTGGCTGTCGCGAGGTCCCGCAGCACCTGGAAACTGCGCCGGCAGCGCAGCACCCCGCACCAGGCGATAATCCACGGCGGCCCCGCGGCGAGCGGCGGCGGCGACACGAGCGATGCCAGCGCCAGCACCTTGTTCTCGACGAGCATGATTTCGCCGAGGAAGTGCTGAGTTCTTCGGAAATGGTTCCGTTCAAACGCCGGCGAACTTGTCACAATGAGCGCGCAGCTTCCGAGGCAAGCGCGCTCAACGGCGCGGATCGCGGCGCCAACGATTCCGGTCGATAGCATCAGGCGATGGATATCAAGGCATTCATAAATGACGCGGGCTTTGGGTTTCACCAGGCGCGCCAGCAGCGTAACCAGGATCAGCATTTCCAAATTGCGCGCCATGAAAAAATCGGCGTCGCGCCAAAGCGATTGAATGCGAAGCGCGCGCGGAATTGCCAGGATCACGGATCCGATGCGCGCAAACATGCGCTGATTGCGCGTGTGTCCCAGGATGTGGCCGGTGGTCTCGCGCGCCGCGGGCACGCCACGTGCGCGCTCAAACCCGAGCAAGCTTACTGTGCAGCCGCCCGCTTCCAGCATGCGCACGCGCTTGCGCACCGCTGGGTCCGCCAGTTCGTGGGCGAAATAGGCGACCTTCACTTTGAGCGCGCCAGATTGTCAGGAGACGCTGTAATACGACTTCGACTGGTAGAAGTAGAGCGAGTCCGCATAGGACTGCCAGTGCGGCTCCACGCAATTGAGCGCGACGCCCAGCACCTTGCCCCCCGCGCCCTCGGTTTGGCTGATGGCCGTGCGCACCGCGCCGACCGCCGAACGACCGGCGCGCGCGACAATGACAACCGTATCGGCATGCTTCACCAGCACCCGCGTCTCGGCGACGGCCAGGATTGGCGCGCAATCGAGGATGACGAGGTCGTAGTGCGCGCGCAGCTCGGAGACCAAGCCTGCCATGGCGTCCGACCCGAACACATCGCGCGGGGTAAAACCCGATGTCGCCACCGGCAACACATGAGCATCTGAATTGGGGTCGCGCACGATGGCCGAGCGCCAAGGCGCTTCCCCCGCCAAGACTTGCAGAAGGCCGACGTCGGTTTCGATGTCGATGACGTCATTGATGGATTGCTTGCGCAAATCGCAATCAACGACGACGACACGCTGGCCGGACATCGCAGCGACCCGGGCCAAACACATGGAGATGGTGGTCTTGCCTTCATCCGGCAGAGCCGATGTAATCGCGACGACCTTCACCGAGAAATCGAGTTTGGAATAGACAATCACCGTGCGCAGCACGCGCATTGCTTCGGTGAAGGCCGACATCGGCCGACCGACGAGGTAGCCGGAGGGATGGCGCTCAGCGGGCGGCATTTGCCGCATCATCCGTTTGGAGATGGCGGGAATTGAAGCGATAGCCGGGTGACCGACCTTGGCCTCCAAGTCATCGGCGCTCTTGACCGATTGGTCGAGAATTTCCGCGACCACACCCACGCCCATGCCGAGCATCAAGCCCAAGGCAATCGCGAGCGCCAGGGACACGCGCAGCTTTGGCGATGACGGCGAGTGGGGTTGCGACGCATAGGCCATTAGGCGTGCGTCGGAGGTATTGAGCTGATCCTGCGAGGCGATCTCTTCATACCGGTGAAGGTAACTCTCGTAGACCTCGCGGCTGGCCTCCCGCTCGCGCTCCAACTCGCGCAGCCGGACATTTGCGTCCGAATTACCGCTCAATTCGCCGGTGGCTTCGCGCAACGATCCCTGCAACGTCGCGAGTTCGGCGCGGGCCAGCGAGACTTGGTTGCCGAGATTGACGCTGATCAGCTGGATCTGCCGCTGGATTTGGGTTTCGATGTCTTGGCGCTCAGCGCGGATTGCTTGGACCGCGGGATGTGTTTCCAAATAGCGAGTTTCCAGGTCGGACTGGCGACGCGCAATGTCCGCCTCGCGGTCACGCAGACTGCGAATGGTGTCATCGTTGAGCGCGTTGCCAATGCTTTCGAGGGCCGCGCCGGAAGCGCGCATGTCCTGCAATTGGCGATAACTGGCTTCGTGCCGCGCAAGTTCGGCCTGCGCGCGCAGCACTTGGGTCTGCACGTTGGTGATCTGCGTTTCCACCATCGAGGCGCCCTGCGGCGCCAGCAGCCCAGATTCGCTGCGGAAGGTCTCGACCGCCGATTCCTTGCGTTGCACGTCCTCGCGCAATTCCGCGAGGCGGCGCGCGAGCCAGGAATTGGCGCGCTGGGCGGTATCGACCCGGTTGTTGACCTGCGAGGCGATGTACACGTCGGCGTAAGTGTTGGCGATCAATTGCGCGCGCGCGGGATTGCTCGAGGTCGCTGAAATTTCGATGACATAGGTGAGGCCGCGGCGGCGCACGCCGATCGCCCCGGATAGGTTAGCGGCGACGTTCGCGGTTTGCGGCGCTTGGCCGTTGGCGCCATCGCCTTGGGTCATCATGCCCAGGGCCTCGGCGAGTTCGCCCATCAGGGCCGGCGAGCGCAGCAACTCGATCTCGGAATCGATGGCCGAGGAATCGCGCGGCAATTGCCCAATGACGTCGGGCGTCGTGAGCACGCGCTCCTGGCGCGGATTAATCATTACCGTCGCCGTCGCGCTGTAGCTCGGCGGACGCAGCATGAGGAAAGCGAACCCGCCCGCGGCGGCGGTCACCCCAACCAAAACCATGATCAGCAGGCGCCGACGCAGCATTTGCAGCGCGGCGGTGACGCCGAAAAGCTCAGCCAGACCTTGCGGCGCTGACGACGGATAGCCCGGGGGTTCCTTGTTCATCACATTCATTGCAGCACACCCAACCCGCTCCGCGTGCGCACTGGCGAAGGGGCCCACACCCAATAATCCGGACCGCCGCCAACGGGGCGCTTCTGGAAGACAGCCTCACCTTAGCACACTGGTTAGGCGAGTGTCGTCATCGCGCACACACCATGCACGCTCCGCGCCGCGAAAAATTGCGTTAGAACAAGCGCTCGCCGACCCGCACGGTGTCCCCAGGCAGAACTGGCGTGGTAATGGTCAGGGGGTAGAGGTGTTCGGTTGGTTCGGCGGCATGGCGGATGAAAATACGGTTGCGGTTGGCTCGGTAGGTAAATCCGCCGGCCGTCGCCACCGCGTTCAGCACGGTCAGGCTGGCCGAATAGGGGTAGGTGCCGGGGCGCTGCACCTCGCCCAAGATGAAGAACGGCCGGTAATTGGCCACTTCAATGCTAACATTGGGTTGGCGCACGAACTCTCGTAGCGCGACCTGTAGGTTTTCGGTGAATTCAAGCACCGTCAACCCGGCTGCTTGGACATCGCCTACCAGGGGGTAGGCGATGGTGCCCTGCGAACCGACCTGGAACAGGCCGGTCAATTCAGTCTCGCCGAACACCGTGATGCGCAATTGGTCCCCGGACCCAAGCCGGTAATCGGCGGGTTGCAGGTCCTCAACTGGCGCGATTGGGGTCACACATCCGCTCAACAGGCCCGCGCCCGTTCCAAGCGCGATCCCACGCAACAGCGCACGGCGCGTGTGCCAAATTGGCAAACTCATGTGGCAAACCTCCGCGCACGTCTTACGCTTTTCATGCGCCGCCGCAAGGAAGGGGCCGCGCTTGCGGCCCGGCGCCGAACGCGGTCGATTGCCGCGTATGGGCTAATGCGGGTTGTCCCGGTCGCCAAGTAGGCGGCCAGTGCGTACGAGCGCCTGCTCGCCGAGGCGAACGGTAAGGTAAAGCGCGGCGGAGGGTGTGTGGAAGGTCGATAAGGCGGCCCGCAAATCTCGGCCTTTCACGGCCGCGATGAGCCGCCGCCATTGCAGCCGGCAATCGACGCTAGTCCAGTGGCGATTGAGCGCGCGCCGCTCGGTGAGGCCAAGGCTCGTGATCGCGACAAGGCCATCGTCGCAATCGCGCAAGCGCTCCAGATCGCCTTCGTCGTGGGCCTTGCTGAGCGACCCTGCGCGCTCAACGGAGACATAACCCGTTGGCCCCCCAACAAGGAAACGGGCGCCAAGCGCCAGCGCGCGGGCATAGAATTCGTAATCCTCCCCGAGGCGCAGGTGGTCTTGATAGCGGAGTCCGTGGCGATCGAGGAAGGCGCGTCGGAAAATGGGCTTTAGGAAGCCGAGGTCGAGCGCGCCGTGAGTACGGCCCAGATTACCCAGGACAAATTCTGTGAACATCAAAGGCTCGGGCCTGAAGCTCGTGTGTGGCGTCGGCGGCGCTGGCCCATCCGTCACACGCATAAGCGCGTCAGCGACAAAATCGGCGTCGCTGGCGCTGGCGAGGAGTGGCGCAAAGCGACCATCAAGGAGGTAATCGTCGGCGTCGAGAACCGCGAGCCACGGCGCGCGCGTCGCGGCGATTGCCCAATTGCGCGCCGCCGCCGGCCCGGCGTTCAGCGGCGCCTGATGAAATGCCACGCGTGCATCGCGCGCGGCAAGCGCCCGCGCGAGCGTGGCTGTGGCGTCCGTCGAGCCGTCATCGACGATACACACTTCCCCGGTTTCAGGCTGCGCCAGCGCTGAAACTACCGCGCGCTCAAGCGTCGCCTCGGCGTTATAAGCGGCGATCAGAACGGCCACGGCGGCGCCCGGGGCGGAACTCATGCGGCGAGATCTGGGTGCGCGGCGAGGTTCAATTCGGAGCGGCGACCGTGCGTGAAGGCGCCTACGATCCCTTCGGCTTGGCCGTCGCCATACATCGGGATACCAGCGTCAAACGCGGTTTCCAGAACGGCTAGCGCATCGCGCCACGTTAGCCTGCCCGGCAGGGGGGCGCAGCCAAAGCCTAGCCGCGTCTGTCTAAAGGCGTTCACCCGATTGCTCCGCTGGCCCGGTTGGCGTTCATGACGCACTGAATCCGCTTTATCAGGTTCCGGCTAACGTGCATCAAGGCAATATCCGCACACGGGGCAATGTTAAGCATTGGTGACTGAGATGAGTGCGGGGAAGCGCTTCGTTGTGTTGGATGGGATGCGGGGGCTCGCCGCGCTCACGGTGATCGTCGATCACGTGGACTCGCCCCTGCTGCGGAGCCTCCTGCCAGGGCGCTACTTGGCCGTGGACTTTTTCTTTGTCTTAAGCGGATTCGTGCTTTCCCACGTCTACGCGGCGCGCCTTTCCGGGGGCATGTCGCCGCTGGCGTTCATGCGCGCGCGCCTCATCCGACTCTACCCTCTCTATCTTGTTGGGACACTGAGCGGGGTGGCCTTGACCACGGCGCTCGTCGTCCGGGGCTGGATTGATGTGCCGTGGCAGTCGATCGTGGCGGCGACGGGGCTTGGGCTGGTTATCTTGCCGACGCCGATCGAATGGTCGCCCTCGCCCTACAATATTTTTCCGTTCGACGGCCCGGCCTGGACGCTCTTCTTCGAGCTGTTGGTTAATATCGCTTTCGCGCTGGTGTTCTTGCGGCTGAGCCAACGTGTGCTCATCGCGATTCTCGCCCTCGGGGCGTGTGGGTTGACCGCTGTCGCCTATCATTTTGGTGCGCTGGAAGGCGGCTTCAATTGGGACAATTTCATCGCCGGTTTTCCGCGCGTCACCTTTGGTTTTTTCGCGGGCGTGCTGGTGCACCGCCTCTACTTGAAGCGCCCCGCGCCGGCGCTGCCGGCATGGGCGGCTTTTTTGGCGTTAATGGTCATGTTCATGTTGCCAGCAGGGCCCGCGCGCGCCTGGCTTGACCTGTTGGCGGCGCTGGTCGTGTTTCCGTTGCTGGTGGCGTGCTGCGCGGGCTCGGAGCCGCGTGGGCGCATGGCGCGCGCGGCGGCGACGCTTGGGCTGCTGTCATACGGTATTTACATTCTGCATGTGCCGGTTCGCGATTGGCTCAGCACGATCATGGTCGCTCTCGCTCCGGAGCTTAACCTTCCGGGGGCCGCCATGGTCGCCCTGGTGGCGGTTGGCACCATTGCGGCGACGGCGGTTTTGCATGTGGTTTACGATGAACCGATGCGCCGCTGGCTCTTGCGCCGCAAGGCAGGCGCTGCGACATCGGCCTGAGCGGCGCTGGACCGTTCCTTGCGCCATAGTGCATCATTGTTGGACGGGCATTCAGAATGAAACGGGCGTTGAAATCGATCGCGCGGGGTGTGGGCCTCGAACGGCGCCATGTTGCGCCGGTGCGCATGTGTTGCGAGCGCCATTTGCTGGCGACATTCGGGCGCGCGCGCAAACGTTGGGTCGGGCGCATTCTCTGCTACCATACCATCGGCCAACCGGAATGGGGCGTTAACGATGTGACGCCCGAGCAGTTCCGCCGCCATATCGAATTGGCGCTCAACGCCGGTTTTCGCTTTGCGCCAGCCTCGGAAATCGCGCGCGGCGGCGGCGATGCAAAGACGCTCGCCATTACTTTTGATGACGGCATGAAAAGTGTGCTGACCCACGCCGCGCCGATTTTGAAGGAATACGCGCTGCCGTGGTCCTTCTTTCCGGTCACCGATTGGTGCGACGGACGCGCCGATTGGTTGAAGGACACGGTGATGAGCTGGGGCGACGTGGAGGCGCTGCTCTCCCAAGGCGCCGAACTCGGCAGCCATTCGGTGACCCACCCGGACTTTTCCAAGGTCGATCTCGCCGGCACGACCGATGAACTGGGCAATTCGCGCGAGACGATCCGCAAACGCCTAGGCTTTGCGCCGGAGAGCTTCGCTATCCCGTTTGGCCAATCCGGCAATTGGTCGGCGCCGGCACAAAAGGCGGCGCGCGACGCCGGTTACGACATCGTCTACGCCCAAGCCGAAGAAACCCGTACGCCAGGCACCGTGGCGCGAACCTTCGTCACCCGCTTCGACGGCGATCGCATTTTCAAGGCGCTGCTCGCGGGCAAGTACGATGCTTGGGAGGAGTGGCTCTGATGAGCGCCGAAAACCCCGTCCGCGTCTCTGTCATCGTACCGACGCGCGACCGCCCGGCATTCCTACGCCAGGCGCTCGCAAGCATTCGCGCGATCGAGGGGCCGGATCTGTCGTTCGAAATTCTGGTCGGTGACAATGGCTCTTCGCCAGAAACGCGCCAAGTCGCCGAAGATCACGGCGCTAAACATATTCAAGTCGCCCGCAACGGCGCGGGCGCGGCGCGCAATGCGGGGCTTGAGGCAGCATCAGGCGAGTACATCGCGTTTCTCGATGATGATGATGTGTGGATGGCCGGCAATGTGCGCGCGCAATTGGCGATGCTCGCCGCCAATCCGAATCTCGAAGGCGTAGTCGGCCAAGTTGTCTGTACCGACCAGGCCCTCGACCCGATCATGGCGCCGTGGCCGGCGGAATGCCCAGGCGAGGGCGGCGAACTCATACTGACGATGCTCTCGGGATATTATCCGCAAATCGGCGCGACGCTCGTTCGTGCATCCGCGGCCAAGGCGGTCGGATTGTTCGACGAGAAATTGCTCGGCGACCAGGATTGGGATTGGCAGCTGCGGGTGGCGCGCCGGCGCAAGCTTGGTTACGTCGCTGAGCAATGTGTGCTGTTTCGTCAACGCCCGCCGGGTACGTTCGACGCGTTGCGCTTGAGCCGGTTGGGCTTCGCACGGCGGGTATTCTTTCGTCATGCGATCGCCGAGTGGAGGACATGGAACGGGTGGGGCCGATTCACACGCGCCTACCGCAACATGCTCTGGCAATATTATGAGTACTTCACCGACGCCGCGATAGAGCGTGCGCAAGCGGGTGATTACGTCGCCGCGCGGCGGGCCATGCTCGGGGCCTTTCGCACCTTTCCGCTGCGCGCGGCCTATCATAGCCTGTCGCCCCGGCCGCTTCGCGCGGCCTTTGTCGCCGCCGCGTTCGGGCGCCCGATGGCGCTGAAGGCGAAAGACGCATGAGTGCGCGCATCGATATCGCCATGGGGTTCGACGCAAAGTATGCGCCGCACGCCGCGACGGTGGTTTCCTCCATCGTGCGCCACGCGCCGGGCGCGCGGATACGTTTCCTGATGCTGCACGCCGATGTCGACGCCGCAACGCAAAGCCGGGTGGCGGCAGAGGCGCTGGAGGCTGAGCTCGTGTGGATAGAGGTCGGCGAGCACGATCTGCCCGCCTATGCCACGCGCGGGCACCTCAATCGCACGGTGCTTTTCCGCCTTGGCCTGGAGACGCTCGCGCCCGCCGATTGCACGCGTCTGCTTTATATCGATTCCGACACCATCGTCCTGGGCGATGTGCGCGAATTGTGGGGCGCTGATCTTGGCGAGTGCGCCATCGGCGCGGTTCGCGATTGCTATCAGGATGCCGCGGAGTTCGCCGCTCGTTGGAATCTGCCGCACGCTGGGCAGCATTATTTTAACGCCGGCGTCCAGGTCATCGACTTGGCGCACGTGCGGCGTGAGCGGCTGTTTTCCAAAGCGCTCGACTTCGTCGTCGCCAATGATGAGAAACTTTTGTTCGGCGATCAGGATGCGCTCAATTATGTGTTTTGGGGTCGTTGGGCGCCGCTTGATCCAGCGTGGAACGTGCAGCGTTATCTGAGCCCCAACGAAATCGCCGCCGCGGGTTGGGAGCGCGCGGGCCCGGGTCTTGTGCATTTTATTGGGACGCACAAACCCTGGATGGCGAATGTCTGGCACCCTTGGGCGTGGCTCTATTGGGAAAATGTCAAACGCACCTCGTTCGCGGACGAGGTCGCGGCGGCGCACGGAATCGACCTTTACCAGTTGATGCGCTTGCGCGTCCGCTGGTGGTTGCGCAAGCCCCCGACCGGCAAGGCGCGATGAGCGCGGCGGATGTCATCAACATCGCGCTCGGAATCGACCGCGCCTACGCGCCGCACGCGGCTGCCGTCATCGCTTCGGTCACGCGCTACGCGCCGACCGCTGGCCTGCGTTTTGTCATACTTCACGACGGCATTGAGCCGGAATTGCGCGCGCGCGTTGAAGCCACGGCGCCCAGTGCGCGATTTGACTGGTGCGAGATTAGCGAAGCCGACGTGCCGGCCATGGCCGACCGCGAGCATTTCAGCCGCGCCATCCTGTTCCGTTTGGGGTTGGAGAAACACGCGCCCGCCGAGTGCCGACGAATGCTCTATCTCGATGCGGACGTGATTGTCGCCGCCGATGTGCGTGCTTTGTGGAACCTGGATCTGGGCGGCGCGCCACTTGGTGCGGTGATCGATTGCTTCGTCGATGCGCAGGCTTTCGCGGCGTGCTGGGACTTGCCGGCTGAAGCGCCCACCTATTTCAATTCCGGCATTCTGTTGATTGATCTTGAGCGCGTGCGCGCGGAGCGGCTCTTCGCCAAGGCCATTGATTTCACGTTAGCGCACATAGATGAGATCTATTTGGCCGATCAGGACGCCTTGAACTTCGTCTGCTGGGGCAGGTGGGCGCGGCTCGACAATGTCTGGAACGCACAGCGCCACATGGTGATCCCGTCCTTGATCGCGCAAACGCCGCGCGAGCGCCAATTGCTCGGCCGTAAGCCCGCCATCATCCACTTCACTGGACCAGAGAAGCCGTGGCTTTCCGAGGGCTATCACCCTTGGTCATGGCTCTACTGGGAAAATCTCAGGCGGACGCCATTCTTTCAAGAAGTGGCGCGGCGCTATGGTATTGGACCGCTCAAGCGTTTTATGTTGTGGCAGCGGCATCTGCGCCGCGGCGCCTGAGCCTCAATCCTTCAGCAAGCGCACGACCCAATCGGGCAGGAGCCCGCGCACGGCTTCGCGCGGGTTTTTGAAAGCGTCGGCGCTACGCAGTTTCCGCCAGAGCTTCGTCCGCTCGGCAAACGGCAGCAGCCCCAGATATTGCTTCAGCACTTTGTTCGGATCGTCCTCGTTGTAGCCGAACACTTCGCACAGCCGGCAATCGGGCTCGCCGTTCGAGAATGTCTCGTCCGCCAAGGCCGCGAGGCGCGCTCGTGGATCGACGGGTGGCAATTCGACCGCGCGTTTGTAAGCCCGCTCGATAAAATCGAGCCAGCTCGGCGGGGTGTGATAGTGCAGAACGGCGAGGCGTGCTTCTTCGCCCCTGCGCGCGCGCAATTCAGGGTCGCCGATCAATCGGTCCAGATGGGCGATGTATTCGGCCTCATTGGCGCCGTGCAGTGTCGGCGCGTCGATGCCGGGGTGGTTGATGGCGAAGATTCGCGCTTCCTTCGGTCCATAAAAACGCGACACCAGCGGCACGCCCAGGCCCGCCGCTTCCATCATCGAGGTGGAGGAGACGAACGGGAAGGAATCCACGTAGATGTCGGCGGCTTCGTAATAGACCTTTGTATTGGGTGATTCCGGCAACGGCTTGATGCGCCCGCCAGCCGCGGCGCACGCGGCGCGCCAGTCTTCGGGATCGCCCGCGCCCAGCACCCAGAGTATGGCGTTCGGATGTTTGCGCATCAACTCGACATGGGTGTCGGCGAAGGAACGCCCATCCACGCTGCGGTACTTCATGCCGCGCGCGGCGGAGAACATGAACACCGCATCTGGCGCTAAGCCCAGTTCGCGCTTGGCGTCTTCGCGTGCGCGCGTGCGCCGGGCCGGGGCGACGATGGTTGGCACCATTACATTGCGCTGTTCTTCGACGCCGCGACGGGCGATCGAGAGATCCTGGGCGGCGTCACGCAAATTGACGACGACGTCGCTGGTCGAGGCGCCCAGCCAAAACAGATGGTCGCCGTGGTTGAGCAGTAGGACAGGGGGCGTAGCCCCGGGATTGGCGAAGGCGATCGACGGGATGACGTCTTGGCTATAGGCGTGCAGCACGACACCATCATGCAGGCGCGCCAGCTCACGCAGCCGTTCAGCCCACGCAATTTGCCCACCCATGCCTTGGTTGAGCCGATAGATGCGCCCGCCGCTCGCCAGGACAGCGTCTTCGACGATGCCATGCAATGGTCCGCGATGGTGGGTGAGGGCTACCGA
Organism: Terricaulis sp.; assembly: GCA_040080805.1. Taxonomy (GTDB): domain Bacteria; phylum Pseudomonadota; class Alphaproteobacteria; order Caulobacterales; family Aquidulcibacteraceae; genus Vitreimonas. Next base: position 21,532 of record JBEBHQ010000013.1, read on the forward strand.
GTGCAGGCGCTTGCTGTCGGCGCTAATCCAACGGCCCAGCATATTGGTAAGCCCGCCGACTGGCGTAAGTTCGGTCACCACGTGCAGAATAGTGCGAAGTCTGCGGTTGGGATCGATCGTGCGACGATAATTCGTGGATTTCGCGGTGCGCCGTCCGATGTCGGTGAGCAGGCGTTCCAGCCTCGGGCTGGCGAAAAATCCAGGATGGGGCCGAAGCGCCATATGCGCGGCAATCGCCGCATAGGCCGCGGATTCTTCCAGCTTTCCCGCGGCTAACAGCTGCTGGGCTTGGCGCAGGTAATTCTCATAACCCAGAAAGATATTTCGTGGATCGAAGTCGGGGTCGTCCGCGGTTTTGGGTCGCGCGATCTCGGCGACCTCGCGTTGGACTGGATCAGCGAGCGCCATGGGACGCCTCGGCGCGTTCGGTCATCTCGGTTTCCATCCGCCACTGGCCGCCTTCGTGATACACGCCGTAGGCTAGCGGTACGAAGACCGGGTGGCGCACATGGAATCCAGCGCCAATCTGCGCGGCCAACATGCGTCCGTGCCCGCGCTCGCGCACAATGATCACGGTGTTGTAGAGATCCGAGATCAGCTTAATCGGCGGCGTGCGCAATTCGATCATGCCTTCGCCATCAATGAAGGGAAAGTTGGCCTCGTCAGATACGGAGCTGAATGTCGAGCAATGCACTTCATCGGCGCGATTGACGCTGATGCGAAAATCTGGCTGCTCGATGCGCCGAGAGGTCTTGAAACGCGCGCGCAGGATCATGCGGCTGCCGTAATCGAACATGTTGGATTCGCGGCCGTCCTCGCTCAGCAATTTTACATCGGTAAAGACAACGGCGGGGTTTTCGGACTCTTCGTTGAAGTTGAACCAGTGGGCGGCCTTGAGCTTGCTGTCATTCTCGTAGTGCTTGAGGCCTTCATCCACCGGACCATCATAGGCAATGGCGCCTTTCTTCAGATAAATCACACGCTGGCACATGGTCTTGATCGAGAACATGTTGTGCGAAACGAACAGAATGGTGGAGCCTTTTTGCTCGAGTTGCCGCGCGAAGTTCATGCACTTGCGCTGGAAGGCGAAATCGCCGACGGCCAGCACTTCGTCGAGCAGCAGGATTTCGGGGTCGAGGTGCGCCGCAACCGCGAAGGCGAGGCGCACGTACATGCCGCTGGAATAGCGCTTTACCGGCGTGTCGATGAAATCGCCGATTTCGGAGAAATCGACGATGGCGTCGAACTTGGCCGCGACTTCCTTGCGCGACATGCCCAGAATGGCGCCGTAGAGAAACGTGTTCTCGCGCCCGGTCAGCTCCATATGGAAGCCGGTGCCGACCTCGAGCAGCGCGCCGAGGCGTCCATTGATTTGAGCCGAGCCTGTCGTGGGCGTAGTGATGCGCGAAAGCACCTTGAGCAAGGTTGATTTGCCCGCGCCGTTGAGGCCGATAATGCCGACGTTTTCGCCGCGCGCGATGTCGAAGCTGGCGTCCTGGAGCGCCCAGAATTGCTCACGTGTTTTGCGTTCTTCGCGCCGGACCTTCGAGGATAGGAGGTCGGAGACACCCGCTTGAATTGCGTCGCGCAGCGAGTCGTGACGGTCGGCGCGCAAGATCCGGCGGTAGCGTTTGCCAAGGCCGCGAGCGCTAATGGCGAGATTTTGGCTCATATCAAGTCCGCGAACGAGCGCTCCATGCGCCGGAAGAAGAGTAGTCCGCCGAACAACAACACGGCGATAACGATGGCGCTGATTCCGAGCGCGCCGAAATCCGGGTCGCCGCGATCGAACACCGCCCAGCGGAAGCCCTCGATGACGCCGACCATGGGGTTGAGCGCATACGCCCAGCGCCATTCCTGCGGCACCATCGAAAGCGGATAAACGATCGGCGAGGCGTACATCCAGATTTGAATAAGAAAGGGCAATGTGTGCTTGATGTCGCGGAAGCGCACATTGATGGGGCCAAGCCAAAGTCCGATGGAGAGTGCGAGCACCGCCGCAACGATCATCAATGGCGGCACCACAAGAAATTTCCAGCTCGGCATAACTCCGTAAAAGAACATCATCGCGATCAGCACCAGGAAGGCGATGCAGAAATCCACCAGCGGCGTCACCACGTTGGCGAGCGGCATGATCAAGCGCGGGAAATAGACTTTCCGCACCAGGTCGGAATCGTTGACGAGGCCGGTGCCGGCGCGGCGCACTGCTTCGGCGAAATAGGTCCACGGCAGTACGCCGGCGAATGCGAAAAGCGGGTACGGCACGCCTTCGGACGGCATGCGTGCAAAATAGCCAAACACGATGGTGAAAATGACCACTGCGAAAACCGGCTGCAGGATCGCCCACGCCACGCCCAAGGCCGCTTGCTTATAGAGCACCTGGATGTCGCGCATCATCAGCACGATCAAGAGTTCGCGGTAGCGCCAGACTGCGCCGAGGTCGAGGTCGAACAAGCCGCGGTCGGGCTTGATTTCAACCGAGGCGGCGGCGGCGACGTCTGTTGTCATTGCGCGCACGCCCGTTTCAACGAGTCCGTCACTTGGATTTGCTCAACTTCCGTCATTTGTGTGTAAAGCGGCAGGATGATGCGGCGGTCCTGGGCTGCCTCCGAGTGCGGCAAATCGAAGGCATGCCCGTTCTTGTAGCCATCCTCGCGGTGAGCGCACATGATCCCGCGACGGGTGGAGATTCCCGCGTCCAACATGGTTTGCATCACGACGCGCTGATCGCAATGATCGGGCAGCTTGACGCTGTAACTCTGCCAATTGCTACGCGCGCGCGCAGGCTCGGCTGGCGTCTCGATGCCGAAATTATTGGCGAGCAATTCGTCGTAGCGCGCGGCCAGTTTGCGCCGGATTTGCACAACCCCCGGCACGCGTTTCAATTGTTCGCGCCCCACTGCGGCCTGGATATCCGTCATCCGATAATTGTAACCCAGCACCGGGTGAGTCTCGAAAATGACTTGGTTGGAGCCATGGCGCACGGTGTCCGGTACGCTCATGGCGTGTTGGCGCAGCAGCTTGAATTGTTTGTCGTAAGCGGGGTTGCGCGTTGTCAGCATGCCGCCATCGCCGGTGGACATGATCTTGCGCGGATGGAACGAAAACACCGCCACATCGCCGAGCGGCGCGCCGATGCGTTGCCAAGCGCCGCCAATGTTGATTTCGCTGCCAATGGCGCAGGCCGCGTCCTCGACGACTGGCAAAGCATGTCTGTTCGCGACCGCGAGGATCGCCTCCATATCGCACGGCATGCCGATCTGGTGAACACAAAGGATCGCTTTGGTCCTGGGCGTGATCGCCGCTTCGATCAGGTTCGCATCGAGGTTGAACGTTTCTGGCTCGACATCGATGAACACTGGCTCGGCGCCGCAATAGCGCACCGCATTGGCGGTTGCGATATAGGAATGCGAAACGGTGATGACCTCATCGCCGCGCCCAACGCCCACGGCCAGCAGCGCCAAGTGCAGCGCAGTGGTGCAATTGGACACCGCCGTCGCGTGCGGCGCGCCGACAAACTCGGCGAACTCTTTTTCGAACGCAGCTACTTCCGGGCCTTGCGTCACCCAGCCAGACAGGATCACGCGCGACGCCGCTTGCGCTTCGCGCTCGTCCATCAGCGGTTTCATGATCGGGATCATGCTACGTGCTCGCGGTTGGCGCGCCACCAGGAAACCAGGCGGCGAAGGCCATCATCCAGATCGACGCTGGCTTTGAAGCCCAGCATCTGCTCGGCTTTTGTCGTGTCGGCGAGGCGGCGTGGAACGGCGTTGACGCCGCGCGGCGGGCCGAATTCTGGCGCCATCTCCCGGCCCATAACCCGCATCAACGCTTGCGCGAGATCGATGAGGCTTGTTTCAACGCCGGAGGCGACGTTGAAAATTTCGTCGCTTACCTCGGATTTGAGGCCCAACACATTCGCACGGGCGACGTCGTCGATGTAGACGAAATCCATGCTGGTCTTGCCGTCGCCAAGGATCAGCGGCGGCTGCCCATTGTCGATGCGCTCCATCCAGCGGATCAGCACTTCCGTGTACTTGCCATGGATATCCATGCGCGGGCCGTACACATTGAAATAGCGGAACGCCACGTACGAAGTGCCGTACATGTCGTTGAACGAGCGCAGCAGCCCCTCCAGCATGATCTTCGAGGCGCCGTACCAGGTGCGGTTGTTGTAGGGGTGGTGGTCTTCCTTGGTCGGGAAGGTGTCGGCCAAGCCGTAAATAGACGCGGAGGACGCCGTGACGAAGCGTTTCACGCCCGCCAAATGCGCGGCCTCAAGCACATTGTACGTGCCGTCGCACATGACCTCGAGCGCTTCGCGCGGCTCAGCGGCGCAAGCGGTGATGCGCAACGTCGCCATGTGAATGACGGCGTCCATGCCTTCGGTGACGCGGCGTGTGGCGTCGACATCGCGAATGTCGCCCTTCACCAACTCGACCCGCTTGTCGTTCAAGAGCTCGGCGACATTGTGCATAGAGCCGCGCACGAGATTGTCATAGATGACGATCTTGGCGGGGTTCTCCGCGAGCAATTGGTCGATCGTGGTGGAGCCAATAAGCCCGCAACCGCCAGTGACCAGGATTTTCGCGCCTTCGATGTTCATCGGGCCAGCTCCGCGCTTTTCTGCAACTCGATTACGGCGGCGACCACTTCTTCTTGCATGGGCGCGGTCAATTCCGGGTACATTGGCAGCGACAATTGTTCAGCGGCGGCTTTTTCCGCGTGCGGGAACTCACCGGCCTTGTAGCCCAGATCTTCGTAAGCCGGCAGCATGTGGATGGCGATAGGGTAGTGGATGCCAGTTTGGATGCCCTTTGAGTTCAACACGTCCTGCCACTTCTGACGGTCGGTCGTGCGCGTGGAATAGATATGATAGACGTGACGCACGTTTGCGGGGACGTACGGCGTCGGCACCCCCGAGCCCGCGAACAACGTGTCGTAGCGCCTTGCCGCCGCACGGCGTGCTTCGGTCCATTGTTCCAGGTAGCGCAGCTTCACGCGCAGGATCGCGCCCTGCATGCCCTCAAGGCGCATGTTGTAGCCCTTGAGCACATGCTGATATTTCTTTTCAGCACCCCAATCGCGCAGCATGCGAATCTTGCGCGCGTATTCAGCATTGTTTGTCGTCGTCATTCCGCCTTCGCCGTAGGCGCCGAGATTCTTGCCTGGGTAGAAGCTGAACGCGGCCAAATCGCCAATGCCGCCGACGCGCCTGCCATGGTATTCCGCGCCGTGCGCTTGGCAGGCGTCTTCGATCACGATCAAGCCGTGCTTCTTGGCGATCGCCATGATCGGGTCCATGTCGCAGGCTTGGCCGTAGAGGTGGACCGGCAAGATCGCCTTGGTCTTCGGCGTGATCGCCGCTTCGATTTTGTTCGCGTCGATCAGGTAGGTGCGCGGATCGATGTCCACGAACACCGGCTTGGCGCCAGAATACCAAATCGCCGCGACGCTGGCGACGAACGTGAACGGCGTGGTGATGACTTCATCGCCCGGGCCGATATCAGCCGCCAGCATCGCCAGATGCAGCGCGCTGGTGCCGTTATTGACGCCCATGCCGAACTCGGCGCCGCAATAGCTCGCGAACTCCTTTTCGAACGCGGCCACTTCAGCGCCGAGCACGAATTGCGTGTTGTCGAGAATGTGCTGGATCGCGGAATCGATCTCCGGCTTGATGCTGAGATATTGCGACTTCAAATCAACGAACGGGATCACAGCGCTTTCTCCATGCGGGGAAGGTGGATGGTTTCGCCGCGCGCCTTCATCGAAGAGGTGGCGGCTTCGAGAACTTCGATCACGCGCAGGCCCAAGCGCCCGTCGGTCATCGAGGTCTTGTTGTTTGCGATACAGTCGAGGAAATGCTCGCCCTCGACGCGCAGCGCTTCGCTTTCATCGAGCTTCGGCGCCCACATGTCGCCGGTGCGGTAACCAACGCGCATCTGGTAGATTTGCGCTGGGTCGTCGGTGAAACTCACACCCTTGTCATAGACCTTGAGTTTTTCGCTCGGCTGCAAATCGTCATAGACGAACATCTTCTTGGTGCCGCCGATTAACACCGTGCGTACTTTTACAGGCGCGAGCCAGCTGACGTTCACGTGCGCGATGGCGCCGCTGTCATAGAACATGGTGATGTAGGCAAGGTTTTCCGGCGTGCCGGGGAAATGGTTGATGCCGCCGGCCGAGACAGCGTTGGGCTGTTCGCCCAACAAATGGTCGAGGATGGAGAAATCGTGCACCGCGAGGTCGGAGATCACGCTGACGTCGCGCTGGAACAGGCCCAAATTCACGCGTGTGCTATCGTAATAGAGCACCTTGCCTAGGTCACCACTCTTCACCAATTCGCCCATCTTCTTGACGGCGCCGGTATAGATGAAAGTGTGATCGACGTGCAGGACGAGTTTGCGCTTCTCGGCTTCGTCAACCAATTTGCGCGCCTGTAGCGAGGTTTCGGTCATTGGCTTTTCGAGCCACAAATGCTTGCCCGCCTTGAGCGCCGCCATGCCCAATTCGAAATGGGTGTTCACGGGGGTGGCGATGGCGATGGCGTCGATCGCGGGATCGCGCAGCAAATCCTGGAAGTCCGTTGTCACCTTGATGGCGGGGAAACGCCGGGCGACCAGGTCGAGCTTTTTCTGGTCAAGGTCAGCCACTGCCGCGACTTGCGCGCCTCCAAGCTCCGCAAAGTTGCGGACCAAGTTCGGACCCCAATACCCATAGCCGATGACGCCAAGCTTTATCATTTGCCCACCACAATCCTTATCGCCGCGGAATTCAGCCGCGAGCCCGATTCCATTCAATCATTCTTGCGTGTATCGCCGACGACACGGGCCGGAACGCCAGCGACGATCGCGAAATCCGCCACGTTCTTGGTCACCACGGCGCCCGCGCCAACCAGCGCGCTGGCCCCTATCGTCACCCCGCCCATGATAGTGGCGTTCGAGCCGATCGAGGCGCGCTGCTTCACCAAAGTGGGAACAACAGCCCAATCGGCCTCGCTTTGCGCCCCGCCATCGTCTGTCGTCGCGCGGGGGTGGATGTCATTGATGAACATAACCCCGTGCCCCACGAACACTTCATCCTCAATTGTCACGCCTTCGCAAATAAAGGTGTGTGACGAAATCTTGCAGCGCTCGCCGACGCTGGCGTTTTTTTGGATTTCAACGAAGGCGCCCACCCGCGAGCCCGCGCCCACTGAGCAACCATAAAGATTGACCAATTGTGGGTGGTGGATGGCCACATCGGCCCCCAACCGCACATTGTCCGAAATCGGCATCTCTATCCCCAGCGCCTTGTTTGGAGCGCGTTTCGCAAGTTTCGAGCCGCGCCCACCATGGCTAATGGTCCTATAACCCACCGTGTTGAGCTGGGTCACAAGCTATGGTGTAGGACGTTCTGCTCCTGGTGCGCCGCCGTTCACCACGTTGCCGCTAGCTTTGCAACAGGGTGCGGCAGGGGTGAAATTCACGGCGGCGTCGCATTTGCAGCGGATGGAACATGCCACGATTGCAGGGCCCCGTCAGCGACGACACCCAAGCGGCGGGCGTGGACGTTTGCGTCTGCACCTTTCGGCGCGCTTCGTTGCGCCAGACGTTAGCCTCGATCGCCGCCCAGAAGGGCGCGCCGCATCTGCGCGTGATTGTCGCGGACAATGACGATATTCCCTCAGCCAAAGGCTTGGTGAACGCGGCGGCGCTCGAATTTGGGCTCGCCATCACCTATCTGCACGCGCCGGCGCGGAACATCGCAACGGCGCGTAACGCTTGCCTGGAAGCCGCCTCAGCGGATCTGGTGGCGTTCATCGATGACGACGAGATCGCCCCCCCCGATTGGCTGGCCGGGTTGGTCGCGGGCCTTGGCCGGGATGACGTTGTGTTTGGCCCGGTCCACGCGCGCTATCAGCCGGGCGCGCCGGCGTGGGTGGTGAGGGGCGATTTCCACTCCTTTGGCCCGGTCGTTCGCGCCAATGGCGCTATCGACACCGGCTATTCGTCCAATGTGCTGTTCCGGCGCAGTGCCGTGGGGGCGTTGCGATTTGAGCCAAGTCTCGGCCGCACCGGCGGCGAGGATACCTTCTTTTTCTCCCAACTTCATGCCGGCGGGGCTCGCTTGGGTTTTTGCCCGGCGGCCATCGTTCATGAGCCGACGCCCCCAGAGCGGGCTACGCTTCCGTGGCTGTTGCGGCGCGCCTTCCGGTCGGGCCAGACCCACGCGCGCGTGCTTCGGGCGCACGGGCAGGGGGCGCTCGCGATCGCCGCGCCGGCTCTGGCCAAGGCGCTCTATTGTGCGTTTGGGGCTCTCTCGAGGGTCTTGTCGCCCGTGGGGGTGCGGCGGTTCATGATCCGTGGCGCCCTCCATCTCGGGGTTGTCGCCAAGGCTTTCGGCGCCGCCGACCTTGAACTCTACAATAGCGCCCCGGCTTAAGAGCGGCGCGGTAGCCGCGCCAGGATCGGATCCTTCAGAAGCAGCAAGGCGCCAGGGCGGCGCACGCTCACGCGCCAAGCCGCGGCGAAGTCGCGCGCCTTCAGCGCCGCGACCAATTCGGAAAATGCGCGCGCATTGAGCAGTGCGCCTCGCTGGCGTTCGAGCGCTCGTCTAAGCGGCGCGTCGGACCCCGGCGCCAAACGGTCCAGGGCGCCCAGCAGGGCGTCGATGGCGGGGGCGTTGAGGCGATGGGAAATCGAGCTGGCGTGCTTGCGATAGCGGTATCCCAGCTCCGGATAGACGCGCATGCGGGCCCCGGCGACGAGCAGGCGCAGCACCAGGTCTGAATCTTCGCCGATCGTAAGGCTCTCATCGTAGAGCGCTGAATTCATGTTGGACCGACGAAAGACGGGTTTCAAATACCCCAGTTGGGTCCCGCCGCCGAGCAGGATGTTGCTGCGTGCGTACGCCGCCGCATCAACCCAATGGGCTGACGCCGCAGGCAGGTGCGGATGCGACGGGCGACTTTCGCTCTCGTAGAATACGAGCAAATTGTCGGCGGCGATGTCGGCGCCGTCGGCTTCAGCCGACGCGACAAGGCGTTCCAAGCGTTCGGGCTCAATCACATCGTCATTATCGACGACGGCAATCCAGCGCCCACGCGCCAGCTTGAGCGCGCGGTTGCGTGCGCCAGCGGGGCCGGTTCGGGCTTCGTGTGTCACGATGACGAGGCGGGGATCGCCTTTGGCCGCCACTTTAGCGCACATCAGGCTGTCATCGCTAGAGCAATCGTCGCTCACGATAAGCTCAAGGGCGGCTTCGGTTTGCCCCAGCACCGAGCGCACGGCTTCGCCGATGTGCGTGGCGCCGTTGTAATTGGCCATTACAACAGACAGCAGGGGGGCAGAATCCGTCATAGTGCTGCTTGGTCAACCATTCGCTGTCAAAAGCTGCAAGTTCCGATCCGCGAGGCCAACACTAGCGCGTCGCCGGTGCAGCGCCTAAGGCACTGACCATGAATTTGCTGGGAATGTTCAAGCGCGCGTCAGCGATTGCCGCGAGATTTCCCGAAGGGCGAGTGGGGTTTGCTGTTGGTGACATCCATGGCCGCGCCGATTTGCTGGCCGAGATGGTCGCGCTCTTGGAGGCGCGCGCACTCGAAGAACGCCGCGATGGCCGCGAGGCGGTCGTCGTGTTCTTGGGCGATTATCTCGATCGCGGGCCAAGCAGCGCCGCGGTGATTGATCTGTTGGTCGCGGGTCGCCCTGGCGGCTTCGAGCGTCGTTTCTTGAGGGGCAATCACGAGCAGGCGATGCTGGGGTTCATGGAGGCGCCATTGGAGAACCGCGCTTGGGTCAAGCACGGGGGCGCTGAAACTTTGGTGTCCTACGGGGTGCAGCCGCCTTCACCCATGGGCGCGCGCGACCAGGATTTGCTTGTCGCCGCGGCGCATCTCAAGGATGTCCTGCCGCCGGCGCACCTTGATTTCCTGAACAATCTTGAGCGTTACGTCGAGCTTGGCGGGTATGCCTTTGTGCATGCTGGAATAAACCCAGGGCGGCCCCTCAACGAACAGACCGACCGGGATTTGTTCTGGATACGGGACCCTTTCCTCACCAGCAAACGCGCATTTTCCCATCGAATCGTTCACGGCCACACGCCCGAGGAGCGCCCCTTCGCTGATTGGCGCCGTGTCGGCTTGGACACAGGCGCGCACGCTTCAGGCGTCCTGTCAGCGGCCCGCTTCGAGGGCGAGGCGGTTTCGTTCCTGTCGGTGTCCAACCCCGCCCCTGGACATTTCCCCGCGCCGCGGACCCAGTTCTAGCGCTCGCCCGCTTGTTCGCTCACGCGGCGCGGTTTACACCCCGCGCACACCCCAGGCAGGAGGCCGACACATGGCGCAAAGCGGTGCGCACGGAAACATGGAAATCCAAGATCAGCGCGATACGTTCAACGGCTTCCTCGCGGCGTCGGTTTGGGGCTGCGGGCTGATCGCCCAGGGAATTGCGCTTTTCACGCTGGCGTTCGCCATTGGTGATGGCTGGTGGGCGGGCATGCTGGCGCTTGTCGCCATTGGCGCCGTCGTCGGCTTCTTGTTTCGTATGTCGGGCGCTTATTGGGCCGTCCAGGTCGCGCTTTGGGTTTTGCTGGGGATTGGCGGTATGCTTGTGCCAGCTCTCTCTGGCATGTCGGGCTGAGCCCTTGCGCATCGCCATCCTTAAGGAAAGCGCGCTCGCCGAAACGCGCGTCGCCGCCACGCCGGAGACGGTGAAAAAAATCATCGCCCTTGGCCACGTCGTTGTGGTGCAGGCGGGCGCGGGCGCGGGCGCGAGCTTTCCAGACGCATTGTTTGAAGCCGCCGGCGCCCAAGTGACGGCCAGCGGCGATATTGGCGGCGCCGATCTGGTGCTCAAAGTGCGCCGCCCGAGCGATTCCGAGATAGGCGCGATGAAGGTGGGCGCGGGCTTCGTCGCGCTGCTTGAGCCTTACGGGGACAAGTCGGTTATCGAAAAGCTGGCCAAGGCCAAGATCGAGGCGCTGGCGATGGAGTTCATTCCGCGCATTTCCCGCGCCCAGTCCATGGATGCGCTCTCGAGCCAGGCAAACCTTGCCGGTTACCGCGCCGTGGTTGAAGCCGCGGCGCTGTTCGGGCGCGCCTTCCCGATGATGATGACAGCCGCCGGCACGATTGCGGCGGCGCGCGTGTTCATCATGGGCGTCGGCGTCGCCGGCTTGCAGGCCATCGCCACCGCCCGCCGTCTTGGCGCCATCGTCACCGCTACCGACGTGCGCCCCGCCACCAAGGAACAAGTCGCCTCGCTCGGCGCGAAATTCGTTGCGGTTGAGGATGAAGAATTCAAGCAGGCCGAGACAGCCGCCGGCTACGCCAAGGCGATGAGCGCCGACTACCAGAAAAAGCAGGCGGCTTTGGTCGCTGAGCATATCGCCAAGCAGGACATCGTCATCACCACCGCGCTGATCCCGGGGCGCGCGGCCCCGGTTTTGGTCACCGAAGCGATGGCCAAGTCGATGAAGCCCGGCTCGGTGATCATTGACCTCGCGGTCGCTCAAGGCGGCAATTGCCCGCTCTCCAAATCGGATGAGTGCGTCGATATCGGCGGCGTCAAGGTGATGGGCTTCACCAATCTGCCGGCGCGCTTGGCCTCGGATGCATCTTCGCTGTACGCCAAGAACTTGCTCGCGTTGCTGCCGCTGCTGACCGACAAGGACACCAAGGCGTTCGCGCCGCATTGGGACGATGAAATCATCAAGGGCGCCTTGCTGACCAGGGGCGGCGCACTGGTGCATCCATCGCTCACCCCAGCGAGCGCCGCATGAATGACGCTGATTTCGCGCGCCGCTATTACGCCGCCTGGAACGCGCGCGACTTGGACGCGATCCTGGCGCTCTATTCCGATGAGATCGAGTTTTCCTCGCCCTACATCGCGGCGCTCGGCTTTGCGGGGGACGGCGTCATTCTAGGTAAGGCGATGCTGCGCGCATATTTTGAGAAGGCGTTGGAGCGCGCGCCGGACTTGAAATTCGTGCCCGAAAGCCTGTGCGTCGGCGCGCGCGGACACACGCTCATCTATCGCAACCACCGCGGCGAGCGCGCCGCCGAGGCTCATGAGCTGGACGGCCTCGGCCTCGTCATTCGCGCCGACGCCACCTACGAAACCGCGTGAGGGCAACATGGAAGCGGTCGATCCCTTTGTTTTCTACCTCGCCATTTTCATGCTGGCGATCTTCGTCGGCTATTACGTGGTTTGGTCGGTGACGCCGGCCCTGCACACCCCGCTTATGGCGGTCACCAATGCGATTTCCTCGGTCATCATCGTCGGCGCATTGATCGCGGCGGCGGCGAGCGCGGCGACGGGCGGAGGATGGGTCGCCAAGGGCGCTGGCGCTCTGGCGGCGGGGTTGGCGGCGGTAAACATCTTCGGCGGTTTTCTCGTCACCCAGCGCATGCTGGCGATGTACAAGAAAAAAGAAAAGAAGTGAGACGATGACTCCCGCGGACTGGCGCGCGCTGATCGAGGCTTATCTCGATGGCCGTCTCTCCGCTGAGGCGTTCGCGCGCCGGTTCATGGAAGCTTGGCGCGCCGCGCGTGACCAGCGCACGCCAATGCCGCGCGTGGTGGAGGATGTATTCGTCGTCGTCGAGGCGTTCGAGTGCGATGTCATCGCCGCCGGCGAGGATGGCGCCGTCAACGATGATGAGCTGCGCCAAGCCGCCAGCCGTGCGCTCGCCAATCTGCGCGAGGAGTCCGCCGCGCCGAGCGCCCATACTTTTGACCGGGTGCGCGCGCGCGAGGAAATGCGTCGGTTTTCCATCAATGCCAGCCGCTTGGCCGGCGCGGGATGCCTGATCGCTCTCGTCTGGCTTGGGCTCTGCATGCTGCAGATATATTTCGTCAGTGAATGGATCCAGCGCACGCTGGAGTGGGGCGCTTGGCCTTCGGCGGTCGCTGGCTTTTTTCTGGCGTTTGTGCCGATCGTCGGCAATGCGCTCGCGTTTTTCGGCGCGACCCAACAAGGCTGGCCCAGTTGGGCGGCCGCCCTCGTTTTTTTCGCCGCGCCCGCGGTGACATTCCTATCCGGCTGGTCGCGTTGGCGACGGCAGGGGAGCCGACATGAACGCTAATCTCGCTTCGCTTCTCTACCTTGTCTCCGGCGTGTTGTTCATTCTGGCGCTGCGCGGGCTGTCGAGCCCTGAAACCAGCCGGCAAGGCAACAATTTTGGCATGATCGGGATGGCGCTGGCCATCGCCGTCACCTTGCTGTCGGTCGATCTCGATGGAACGACGCTTGCGCTTATCGCCGCGGCGGTTGGGATCGGCGGCGGCGTCGGCGCGGTGGCGGCGCGCCGGATCAAGATGACGGCGATGCCGCAATTGGTGGCGGCGTTCCACTCGCTGGTGGGACTCGCCGCGGTGGCGGTGGCGGCGGCGGCGTTCTACGCGCCTGAGAGTTTCGGCATTGCTGAGGAGGGCGTGCTCGCTATGGTGGCGCCGCGTACGCCCATCCACATGCAGTCGTTGATCGAGCTTTCGCTCGGCGCGGCCATCGGCGCGGTGACGTTCACGGGCTCGGTGATCGCTTTCGCCAAGCTCAACGGCAATATGTCGGGCGCGCCGATTATGCTGCCGGCGCGACATCTGATCAATATCGCGCTCGCCGCTGCAATCGTTGCGCTGATTGTGATGATGGTGCAGGCGGGTGGGACAATCGAGTGGCATTTCTGGGCGCTGACGGGCTTGTCGCTGTTGATCGGCGTGCTGCTGATCATTCCCATCGGCGGCGCCGACATGCCGGTGGTGGTCTCTATGCTCAATTCCTATTCGGGCTGGGCGGCCGCGGCATTGGGCTTCACGTTGGAGAACGTCGCGCTCATCATCACCGGCGCGCTGGTGGGTTCAAGCGGCGCGATCCTCTCCTACATCATGTGCAAGGCGATGAACCGCAGTTTCATCTCGGTGATCCTCGGCGGCTTCGGCACGGCGGACGGCGCGGCTGGCGCTGGCGTCAAGGAAACGCGCCCCGTTAAACAAGGCAGCGCCGACGACGCCGCTTTCATCATGAAGAACGCCAGCAAGGTGATCATCGTGCCCGGCTACGGCATGGCGGTGGCGCAAGCCCAGCACAGCGTGCGCGAACTGGCGGACTTGTTGAAGAAGGAAGGCGTCGAAGTGAAATACGCCATCCACCCCGTCGCCGGGCGCATGCCCGGGCACATGAATGTGCTGCTGGCCGAAGCCAATGTTCCCTACGACGAAGTGTTCGAGCTGGAAGATATCAACAACGAATTCTCGCAATGCGACGTCGCCTACGTGATCGGCGCCAACGACGTCACCAATCCAAGCGCCAAAACCGATCCAAAATCCCCGATTTACGGCATGCCGATTTTGGACGTCGAAAAAGCCAAAACCGTCCTCTTCATCAAACGCGGCATGGGCAGCGGCTACGCCGGCGTCGAAAACGAACTCTTCTTCCGCGACAACACCATGATGCTGTTCGGCGACGCGAAGAAGATGACGGATGAAATCGTGAAGGGGCTTTAGGTGACGTCAAGGCTGCGACGGCGGCGAGCTTAGGAGATTGCGTTGTCTTGAGGGTCACACGAAGCCAAAAAAGAAATAGAGCATGACAGTTGCGGCGAGCACCAAAAGCACCCATGCAATCGTTGCGCGACGCCTGCTCATCCCTCCAACGACGACATTTTGAAGGGCAGCGGCACCGGCGAAAATCAGGGCGAGTGGCGTAAGAACACCGATCCAAAAAAAGGCAGCGTTCAAATAAGAAGCAGCTAAAGAAGGGACGTTGAGGAAGGCAGGAGCAACCCAGTTAATCTCGTTCCAAGTTAGGATCATCACAAGACCAGTCGCTGGCAAGCTCCACAATGCGGCCTCGCTTAGGCTCCATCTCTTCACTGGCCCCTCCTCGCGCGACTATTTGCCTTCGAGCCAGTCGAGTGACTCATCGACCCAGGAAAGCGGGTGTTTCGGCTCGGTGACGTGCATGAATGGCTCAAATAAATCTCTCAACTTTGTGAGTTCGCCGAGCACTTCTGAGAGCGCCCCATATTGCAGGGTGATGTCTTCTTGACTGGGCTTGGATCGACCAAGGGTATCCACCATTTGGTTGTATGTTTTTTCCAATCGGTCGCTCAGTGGTCTGGGAAAAATGAACCACGAAGTTTGGACTGCATCGAGCATTTTTGCGAGGGCCTCGCCATCAGCCTTGCCTTCTTGAAATACCCGCGAAAGCGCTCCCTGCGCCAACCTGAAGCAAGCTAACCGTCTTTCGAAAAGGGCGATTCGGTTTTGCTCGCGCATGCGCGCGAGCTGCAGTATTCCTAGGCAAAGGGTTACACCTGCGGTTACCAGTGCCGCGACCACAATCGCCGCTGTGTCGCTCACTCCGCCGCCACGCTCCGCTTCAGCGCCCCCGCTGTCTTCAAATCCGCGTACAGCGCTTCGGGGCTCACGTCCCAACCGTTGGGCCAAGTTGGTGCCCCGTCGTCGAGGAAGGCGCGGGCGATGTAGGCTTCGTCCTTCAGCGGCGCGGCCATCGGGCCTGGGCGTTGCTTCACGCGCGCATAGTCCCACTCTCCGACCATGCCATCGGAGAACTCCACCCAGAAACGGTGTTCGCCAAGGTGGCGGAGGTTTGTAACGGCTACAATCATCATTCTAGACCCTCTATATACACCATGTCCTCGCCCTTTTCCATCCGGGCCCAGTTCGCGGCGAGTTCGCCGCTGCGTTGCGCGATCCAGTCTTGCACCAGCCGCTTTGCGGGCAGTGGCAGCTTCCCCGACAGGACCGCTCCCGTCTCGATGTCGAAGCGAGCTTTGAACTCATTGTACTTGGCGTGAATGTGCGGCGGTCGATGATCGTCAAAGAACATTTGAATTGAGATGCCGTAGAAGTAGGAGATTCTCGGCATGGTTCTAACCTCGTTGCTGGGAGCATAGCATGGTTGAAAACAAGACTACCCGCACCAAGGCTTCTGTCGCCGCCTTTATCGCCGCCGTGGCGCCTGAGCAGCGCCGCGCCGACGCCAAGGCCGTCGATAAATTTATGCGCGAGATTACCGGCGAGAAGCCCGCCATGTGGGGGCCTTCGATCATTGGTTATGGACAATACCACTACAAATACGAGAGCGGTCACGAGGGCGATATGGCCAGGATTGGCTTTTCCCCGCGCAAGGCCAACCTCGTCCTCTACATCTTGCCCGGCTTCAAGGAATACGCGCCGCTCCTGAAGAAACTGGGCAAACACAAGACGGGTAAAAGCTGCCTCTACATCAACAAGCTCGCTGACGTGGATGAAGATGTGCTGCGCGATCTGATCGCGCGCTCGTGGACGCACATGAAAGCGAAGTACGGGTAGCGCGGTCCATAAAAAAGGGGAGCGTCGCCGCTCCCCTTAATCGGTTGACGCAAAGCGCGCCTACCAGATGGTGACGCGGTCCGCTGGCGCGAGATAAAGCGCATCGCCCGGTTGGATGTTGAACGCTTCGTACCAAGAATCCATGTTTCGCACCGTGCCGTTGCAGCGATACTGCGCCGGCGAGTGTGGGTCGGTGAGCACTTGGTTGCGCACGGCTTCGTCGCGGATGTTCTGGCGCCAGGCTTGCGCCCAGCCGAGGAACAGGCGCTGGTCGCCCGTGAAACCGTCAATGACCGGCGCTGCTTGGCCGTTCAGTGACAAGCTGTAGGCATGTCGCGACACCTGCAAACCGCCATTGTCGCCGATGTTCTCGCCAAGCGTGAGCCGTCCATTGACGGTGATGCCTTCGAGCGGGCTGAACGCGTCGTATTGAGCGACGAGCTTGTCTGTGACGAGCGTGAACGCGGCGACATCGTTTGCGTTCCACCAATCACGCAGCACGCCATGCGCGTCTGACTTGGCGCCTTGATCGTCGAAGCCGTGGCCCATTTCGTGGCCAATGACGCCGCCGATGGCGCCGTAATTGACCGCCGGGTCCGCGTTCGGATCGAAGAACGGCGGTTGCAGGATCGCCGCTGGGAACACGATCTCGTTGAACGTCGGGTTATAATAGGCGTTCACGGTTTGCGGCGTCATGAACCATTCGTCCTTGTCGGTCGGACGGGCCAGGCGCGCGAGATCGAAATTCCAGTCGAACACTTGCTGGCGCTTGTTGTTGCCGTAGGCGTCGCCAGCGACGATGCTGAGTCCCGAATAATCCTTCCAACGATCGGGGTAGCCGATTTTTGGGCGGAAGGTGGCGAGTTTTTCGCGGGCGGCCACCTTGGTTTCCGCCGACATCCAGCTGAGCTGATCGATGCGTTCGCCGTAGGCGCGGCGCAAATTTTCGACCAGCGTGAGCATCTGGCCCTTGGCTTCGGCGGGGAAGTGGCGCTGCACGTAGATTTGGCCGATGGCTTCGCCGAGCGAGCCGTTGACCGATTGCACCGCGCGCTTCCAGCGCTCGCGCTGCTGGGGCTGGCCGTTCAGGGTTTTACCGAAGAAGTCGAAATTGGCGTCATCGACGTTGCGCGGCAGCGCGGCGGCGTTGGCTGTCATCAGGTGGAAGAGGAGATAGCTCCGCCAAGTCGCGACCGGCGTCGCCATGAAGAGTTGCGCCAGCGGGCCCATGGCCGAGAGTTCGGCGATGACGACTTCGTTGATGCCGCCGAGGCCGCCTGCTTCAAAGCCGGCGTCCCATGGGAAGTTCGGGGCCAGCGCGCGAATTTCGGCGCGCGTCTTCAGATTGTAGGTGCGGTCGCGGTCGCGGCGATCGGCGATCGGCCAATGGCGTTCGGCGATCGCCGTCTCCAGCGCCATGACCCGGCGGGCTTTGGCCGCGGCGCCGGTTTGACCGGCCATCACCAGAATGCGTTCAATATGGGCGAGATAGGCGGCGCGGATTTGCGGGAATTGCCCGTCGCTTCGGCGGTAGAATTCACGTTCGCCGAGTCCGAGCCCGCCATGACTCATGTTGACGATGTAGCGATCTGGGTTGCGGTCATCGAGGCCGACGAACATGGCGATCGGTGAATTGACGGCGATGCCAGGCGTTGCGATCAGCCGGACGGCCTGTTCGTGCGTGCGCAGGGCGTTGATCTGATCGATCTCGGCCTGGATAGGCGCCAAGCCGCGCGCATCGATGGCGTCCTGGTTGAGGAATGAATTGTAACAATCGGCGATCTTCTGCTGGATCGAACCGGCCGCGCCGCCGGCGAGCGCCACTTCTTCAATGATCGTTCGCACGTCGCGTTCGGACTTGTCGCGCAGCATATCGAACGTGCCCCAGCGCGTGCGGTCCGGTGGGATAGGGGTGTTGGCGAGCCAAGTCCCGTTCGCGTAGCGGAAAAAATTGTCACCAGCTTTCACGCTCTCATCGCGCGCCGCAAGGTCGATCCCGAAAGAGCCGATCGCCGCCGGCGGGCGCGCCGGCGTTGCGGGTTGTTCGGCGGTTTGGCTCGTTTGCGTGGCGCAGCCCGCGAGCAACGCGAGTGACGACGCGCCCATGGCGCGGCGGGTCAAGGCAATCATCTTCTTCCCTCCAAGTGTTTCGTGTTGTTATTCCGCGGCGGCGAGTTTTTGCCGGCGGCTTCCATACAGGCGGAAATAGAACCCGAAAAGGCCGGTCGTCACCCGCTTGATGTCGATGCCGATCATGTAGAATGCGGGCGTCAGGATCAAGGTCGCCGGCATGCAAAGCAGCACGCCGAAAGCGAGCGAGAGCGCCATAGGCTTCAGGAATTGCACGATCGCCGCGTTTTCCAGCAGCATCGGCGCCATGCCGACGAATTCCGTGACCGAAGTCAGGAAGATCTGCCGGAAGCGAGATACCGAGGCTTCGACGATGCCGCGCTCGGCCCGCACCCGCATGATCTGGAAACCCATTTGCTCCAGATCGTGGGAGCGCTCGCGGTATTCGCTGGCGTCGAAGCGCATTTGATCGGATGAGCGCAGCTCAATCGGTCCGTTCGCGAACCCTGATTGCGCCGATTGAAGGATCATTTCTTCGTGCACTTCGAGGTCCGGCGCGATCGCGACATACTCGAACGTTTGCCCCTCGGGGCCTGGAACGTCGTGTACGATCCAGCCGTCTTCCTCCAGCAGGACTTGGTTGCCGGGCTGCTTTGGCCGCAGCGCGAAATAGCCGCGAATTTGGTTGCAGCGGTCCACCAGAACGACATTGTCGTTCACCACCACGCCAACCGCGGCGATGACGCCGAGCCAGGAGAACAGCGCGAAGCTGGTGTTGAAGATCAAGTGACCGATGCTGGCGCCGACGATCGCGAAGGGGATCACCGACAAGATCATGATCGGCTGCGCATAGGAACGGAACGTCACCGCCAGCAGGAAGTAAATGGTCGCGAACGCCAGCAGCATGAGCCGCCCGAGCTGCTCGAAGAATTCCGCTTGCCCTTCGGCTTCGCCAATGGCGCGGCGATCGACCGTGGCGTAGCGAGTTTCGAACGCCGGCCAGAATTCCTCGTCCAGCGTGCTCATGATCTGCTGGCGCGATTCCGCGTTGGTGAGATCCGCCGTCACCAGGATTGAACTCATGCGCTGGCGCCGGTCGAGCCCGGTGACGCCAGGCGCGAACTCCCACGTGGCCACCGCCGAGAGCGGCACCTCGCGTCCATCGACGGTGCGTAAGCGGAACCCGCCAAGGCTTTCCAAGGTGCGGCGGTCGTCGCGGGGGTAGCGGACGTAAACGCGCACGTCGTCGCCTTCGCGCGGCAGGCGCTGCACTTCCTCGCCGAAATAAGCCTGGCGCACTTGGCGCGTGAGATCGCTCAACGTCAGGCCCAATTGCTCGGCGCCCGGCAGGAGGTGGAATTGCAGCTCTTCGATGGCGGCGTCCTGGCTGTCGCGAACGCTGGTGACATCCGAAAATTGCAGCAGACGCGCCTTCAATTCTTCAACCGCGGCCTCGAGGTCAGCTTTGTTTTCGCCCATCAGCGCCAGATCAATGGCCGGTGAGCCCGCGCCGGAAAGCGAGAAGCTGATCTCGTCGGCGTCGGGGACCTCGCCGAGTAATTCCTCGAGCCGCTCGGTCACCAGGCGCGAGCGCAGGTCGGGGCGGGTCTCCGGTGGCGTCAGCCCGACATAAGCGCGGATGGAGTTCTCTTCGATGGACTGACTCCACGAGCGGATAACCCCGCGCGACATCGCACCCGTGTTGGGGTCCTCCACCGCGTTCTCGGTGGTTTCTTGTTCGAGCGCGCGGCGCGCTGCATCGAGTTGATTGGCGACTTGCTCCATGCGCGAGAAGGGCGTTGTCTGCGGCAACGTGATCGTCGCCTGCATGAAATCACCCTCGATGTCCGGCATGAACGTTTGTTTCACGCGCCCCGAGGCCATTAAACCAATGGCCAGCAACATGATTACAGAGAACACCGACCAGGTGAGGTAGCGCATTTTCACCGCTGCATCCACAAGCGGTCGGTGCAGGGTGCGCGCCACCCAGAGCACCGAGCTCGCCGAGCGCTGCTGCAAGCGCATCAAACGGCTGCCAATGCTGTTGCCTTGTGGGTCAGGCTTTTTCACATGCGCCAAGTGGGCCGGCAGTATGATGAGCGACTCGATCAGCGAGAAGATCAAGGTCGAGATCACCACGATCGAGATGGCGCGGGTGAATTGGCGTACATCGCCCTCAAGCAGCATCATCGGGCTGAAGGCGATCATGGTGACGAACACCGAAGCCACCAAGGGCTTCAGCACCATTTGCGTGGCGAGAATCGAGGCGTCGACCCCGGTTCGGCCGCGCTCGGCCTGCTCGTAGACCGCCTCGCCGACGATGATGGCGTCATCGACCATGATGCCGAGCACCAACAGGAACCCGAACACGCTCATGAAATTGAGCGATACGTCCATGTAGGGGAGGATGAAGAAGGAGCCCGCGAAGGCGGTCATCACGCCCAACGTGGACCAGAAGGCCACTGTCGGGTGCAGCGTCAGCAATAGCAGTACGAAGATCAGGATGAAGCCCTGTCCGGCGTTCGAGAACAGGATCCAGAGCAGCGAATTGTAGTCCTCGGTCTCGTTGTAGATCGTGGTGACCTCCACCCCGGCGGGCAGTTCGGCGCGCATTTCCGTCAGCGCTTCCTGAACCGCTTTGTTGGTGTCCCAGATGTTGAAGCGATCAGCGGTTTGGACCGCGATAATGGCCGAGGCTTCCCCGTTCATCCGCGAATAGAGGTTGGTGTCCTGGAAACCGTCGATGACGGTCGCCACATCGCCGAGGCGCACCGCACCGCCATCTGGCGTTTGGCGAACGATGATATTCTCGAAATCGAGTTGAGTGTCGGCGAGATTGCGCGCTTGCAGTTGGAAATTGCCGTCAGCCGTGCGTACCGCGCCGGCACCCAGATTAAGCGAATTGGTGCGCACCGCGCGCGCGACGTCGTCAAATGTCAGTCCCCAAGCTTGCAACGAGGCTTCCGACACTTCGATCGAGACTTCCGGCGTCCGCACGCCAGCGACGATGGTGTTGGCCGCGCCAGCCAACAGCGAAAGGCGGTCGCGCAGGCGCTCGGCGGTGTCGCGCAGGCTGCGCTCGTCGACGTCACCGTGGACGCCGATGATGATGGACCAATTGCGTCCAACTTGGCGTGCGACGTTGATCGGCTCGATGCCTTGCGGCAAACCGCTGATGGCGTTGACGCGGGCGCGAACCTCTTCGGTCATGGCGTCGATATCAACGCCGGGGTTGGCGGCGAGCCGCACCCAGCCAAATCCCTCGCCCGAGCGGGAGCGCACCCAGTTGACGTTATCGAGATCGGCGGTCGCCTCTTCGACGCGCACGATCACCTGGCTTTCCATGTCTTCTGGGCTCGCGCCTGGCCAAACCGCCTGCACGAACACGCCGTCGTCGCGTCCGGCGGGGAAGAATTCCTTCTCCATCTGGTTGAAGGAGAAAACCCCCGCGACAACGCAGAAGATCATCAGCAAATTGCCAGCGACCGGATTGCGCGCCCACCAAGCGACGAGGCCCTTCAGCATTTTGGCGTTCCTTAAGTTCCTTGCCCGATCACGTGGGAGCGGGGGAGAGCGAAAACGATCATGAGTGGGGAGGCTGCGCCTCCGCTACGGGCGAATGTCCAATTCCTGTTGCGCGGCGGCTGGTTGCGCGGGCGCTTCGCCAGCGCGGTCAATTGGGGTAACCGCCATGCCTTGACGCGGCGACGTCAACACCGAAACGACGACGTGCTCTCCATCCGCGACGCCCTCCCGGAACAACACTTCATCGGCGGTAGTTTGCGCGGCGCGCACTTGGCGCACGTCGATCGTGTTGTCGGGCCGGACTACGTAAACGAACTCGTTGCGCTTGAGTGCGCTGCGTGGGGCGGCGACCAGCGTCTCGCGTCCCGCACCCTCCAGCCGTGTCGATACGAACATGCCTGGCGCCAGGGGGGAGGCATTGCGCGCGTTGAACGGGTCACGCACCTCAACGATTCCATAGATGAGGCGCGTGCGTGCATCCATCGCGGCCTCGGTGCGCACCAGACGGCCGTCCCAGGTGCGGATGCGCCCGCCGGTGACGGTGCTGACATGCGCAACCGGTCCGCGGTTGGCGCCGCCGGCGGTGAAGCCCACCGGGATGCGCAAAGCCGCGAGGTCGGCGTCGGTGAGCGGCACCCGTACTTCCATCGCATCGGTTGCGAACATGACCGCAACCGGCACGCCGGGGCCGACATAATCGCCGACATTTGCGCGTCGCTCGCGCACGCGTCCAGTAAAGGGCGCACGCACATTGGTGCGGGCAAGGTCAAGTTCGGCTGCCCGCAGGCCCGCCTGCGCCGCCGCGAGGGCCGCGCGCGCCTGCGCCAATTGCGGTTCGCGGACAGCCAAGGGCGGGGGGTCGCCGCGGCCCAGCGCTTGCCAATCTTGGCGCGCGAGCTCGGATTCCGCGTTTTCGCGCGCGAGGCCTTCTTCGGCTTGCGCCACGCTGGCGCGCGCACGCGCGACGGCGAGGCGATAGTCGGCGTCTTCGAGGCGCGCCATGGTTTCGCCTTCGGCGAACGCGCCGCCATCGACGAATTTGGGACTCGCCCACACCATCCGACCGGCGACTTGCGATGCCAGCGAGGCTTCCACGCGCGGGCGCGCTTCGCCCTGCACGCTAATGGAAATCGTCGTCGGTCGCGCATGCGCAATCGCGAACTGCACCGCCGGCGCGTGCGGCGCGTCGCCTTTCTCTTTGGGTTTTGGCCCCGTCGCGATCAAAAGCCAAACCAGTAGGCCCCCGCCAATGATGACCACCAGCGGCGCCGCGAACACGGCGAAGCGGCGCACTGCGCTCCAAATCGGTGAGCGTGGCTTGTCTTGCCCGGAACCGGCCTCGGCCATCATGTTCAAATCCATCTTGTTCACGGGGCGGCTCCTTGGTCTTCGTCGATGCCGCCTGTTCGGGCGCCCCCGCCCAGGGCGACATGATAGGCGATGCGATTGGAAACGCGCGCGGCGCGCGCGGTAATCAGACCCCGCTCGGCGTCGATGCGGCGGGTATAGGCGTCGATCAGCTCAAACAAGGAGGCCACGCCGCGCGAATATTCGCGCTCGGCCAGGTCCTGCGCAGCGCGTGCTTCTTCAGCGGCGATCGCGAACTCGCGCTCACGTACTTCAAGGCTCTGGTCGGCGCTGATGGCGCCTTCAACTTCGCGCCAGGCTTCAATCGAGGTGCGGACATATTCGGAGGCTGCCGCGCGCCGGTCGGCGACGCTGGCGCGCGTTTCCGCGATTAAGGCGCCGCCCTGGAAGATCGGCATGGTGATGCCGGCGACCAGGTTGGAGATCGTGTTCATCGAATCGTCGATGTCAGTTAACCCTTGGCCGCTCGATCCAGCCGATCCTTGCAAGGTGAGCCGCGGCAACATCGCCGCGCGCGCTTCGTGAATGCGAAACCCGGCGGCGCGCATGCGGTCTTCCGCGGCGAGTACGTCGGGGCGGCGCTCCAGCAAATCGCCCGGCGCGCCGGCGGCTGTAAGCGGCGCCAAATGCGGCAATTCCCCGTCGGCCCGCAGCGTGCCGTCCGGATAGCGGCCCATCAACGCTTGCAAACGCCGCGAAGCAATCAACAGGCCGTCTTGTGCTTGCGCTTCGAAAGCGCGCGCGGACGCCACCTGGCTGCGCGCCGTGCGCAACGAAAGCGAGGAGATCACGCCGGCGTCGTAGCGGCGCTGAGTGAGATCGAGCGCGCGCTCGCGCGTCTGCAAATCTTCCCGCGCGAGCGCCAAGACTTGTTGCGCTTCAATCAGCCCGACCCACGAGCTGGCGGACTGACCGGAAACCGACAAGCGCGCGCCGCCGAGGTCTTCGTTGGCCGCGTCCGCGTTCAGGTCGGATGCGAAGGTGCGTGCCGCCAAGCGGCCCCACAGATCGATCTCCCAACTCGCAATGACGCTCGACGTCATGATTTCGGTGCGCAGGCGTTCGCTGGAATTTGCGATGGGCGTTTCCGTGCGCGTGCCATCGACACCGATGCCCAGGCTTGGCAGCCACGACGAACCGAACGTCGCGCGTGCGCGCCAGCGGGCGGCGCGGTAGCGCGCTTCGACGATTTGCAGATCGGGGCTGCCGGCGAGCGCCTCGCGCGCCAAAACCGACATCTCGGGTGACCTCAAATCGTCGAGCCAGGTCACAGCCGGGGAGGCTGCTAGTTCGGCTGCGCGCTCCGCTCCAATGGCGTCAGCGGCGACGTATGAATCGGGCTCCGGCGGCAGGTTCCGCCCGGCGCACGCGCCAGCGGAGGCCAAAAGGCCCAGGCCGATCCAAAAACGCGCGCCTTGCCTCATAAACCCCTCATCTGGGCCAATTCTTAACCGAGTTTCCTATCGAATGTCAATAAAACAGTATTGAATTGCGATAAGTAGTGGGGCTTATTCGATCAACGGTCTTCCCCTCGACACTGGCTATGATGCCGGTGCGGGGCCGATTGGATGCGCGCCTTGCTTGGCAATGGCGCCGCGCCTATTGCGGTGCGCTTAAACGACGGTGGTGATGCAGCGATTTTTGACAGGGCGAGCGCGGCTGGACGGGGTTCCGGCTCTGGTCTGGCTGGCCGGCGCCGTGGCGGCGGGTGCGGCGCTTATCGCCCTTTTCACGAACGCCGCGGCGGCGCTGCTCATCATTGTGGCGTTCGTGATCTGCTATTGGGCCCTGACCGAGACGCGCCGTTTCACCATCGCGCCAAGCCGCGACGACCAGATCAGCTTGGTGGGGCTTGCCGCGCTGGCGCCGTTGTTGGAGGCGCTGCCCGACCCCGCGCTGTTGATCGATTCGGAGAGCCGCATCGCCGGCTCTAACGCCGCCGCGCGGGCGCAGATGCAATTTGAACCGCGCAGTCAATTCTTGACCTCGGTTCTGCGTCATCCGGATGTGTTGGAGGCGGTGAAGGTGGCGGTCCACGAGGGCGTTGCGAGCGCCATCGACTACGAAACCACGGCCCAGGTCGAACAACACACGCGCTGCTACGTCGCGCCGATGAATTGGGGCGAAAAGCGCGCTGCAATGCTGGTTTTTCACGATCAGACAGCCCATGTCAGCACCGAACGGATGCGGGCGGATTTTCTCGCCAACGCCAGCCATGAACTGCGTACGCCGCTCGCGTCCTTGACGCTTCTGATCGAAACCATCGCCGGGCCCGCGCGCGATGACCCTGTTCAGCGCGATCGGTTCTTGAAGATGATGCAGGTGCAGGCCGAGCGTATGCGCCAGCTGATCGAGGATTTGTTGTCGCTCTCGCGCATCGAGATGGACGAACATGTGCCTCCGTCCGACCGCGCCGATCTCGCTGCCGTGGCGCGTGAAGTCGTGGATGCCTTGGCGGGTGGGGGGCGCGAGCGCGGGGTGCGCGTTGTGCTGGCCCTCCCGCCAACGCCCGTCACCGTTGTCGGTGAGCGGTTCCAGCTTGCGCAAGTGGTGCAGAATTTGATCGACAACGCGGTGAAATATTCTGCGCCCGGCGGCGAGGTGCTGGTGGAGGTCGGCGCTTCCGGAGATCGCGAAGAGGTCGCGGCGCTGGCCGGCCGGCGCTGGGGGGATGCGGGGCGGATTGCCTTGCTGACGCCCACCGGCGCCGCCAATCGCTCCTATGCCTATGTTCGTGTTGAAGATTCTGGGCCAGGGATAGCGCGGCGCTTCCTGCCTCGGCTGGGCGGTCGGTTCTTCCGGGTCGAGCGTGAGATGGGGGACGAACGGGGCGGCACGGGCCTCGGCCTTGCAATCGTCAAGCACATCATCAACCGCCATCGCGGCGGCCTTTTGGTCGAAAGTCAGCCCGGCAAGGGGTCCGCTTTCGCGGCCTATGTGGAATTAGCGGGCGAGGAATAGGCGGCGCGGGGTGTTTCACATCAGTGTCATGAAAAGCCCCTATGAGCTGGCCCGATCGGGATGGGGTGTTCGCGGCGAGCGGAGACCGCAAAAAAGGGGTTGCACATGGAATTTTCCGCCGCCGGGGCCGAACGTGCGACGCCGGGCCTCGCCATGACCGCGCCGACCCTTGGGGCGCATGCCGGCGCCATCGTCGGCGCGGCGACGAAAGTCAGCGCCCGTGACGTGAATGTCTTCTACGGCGACAAGCAGGCGCTGTTTGACATCTCGCTCGACATCCCCGACCGCGCGGTCACCGCGTTCATTGGCCCGTCCGGATGCGGCAAGACCACGTTCCTGCGCTGCATCAACCGCATGAACGACACTATCGACGGCTGTCGCGTCACCGGCATGCTGCAGGTCGAAGGCAAGAACGCCTACGCCAAGAACGTCGATCCGGTTGTGCTCCGCACCCGCGTCGGCATGGTGTTCCAAAAACCGAACCCGTTTCCAAAATCGATCTACGAGAATGTCGCCTACGGCCCACGCATCCACGGCATGGCAAAGTCCAAGGCCGAGATGGATGAGATCGTTGAGAAATCGATCCGGCGCGCGGGGCTTTGGGAAGAGGTTAAGGATCGCCTCGCTCAGCCGGGCACTGGGTTGTCCGGCGGGCAACAGCAGCGCCTGGTCATCGCCCGCACCGTGGCGGTCAATCCCGACATCATCCTGATGGACGAGCCTTGTTCGGCGCTTGATCCCATCGCCACCGCCAAGATCGAAGAATTGATCGACGAGATGCGGGAAAATTATTGCATCATCATCGTCACCCACTCGATGGCGCAAGCGGCGCGCGTTTCACAGAAGACCGCCTTCTTCCACTTGGGCAAATTGGTTGAAACCGGCCCCACGGAAGAAATCTTCACCAATCCGCGTGACTCACGTACGCAGGACTATATCACTGGCCGGTTCGGCTGACGCTGTGTCCGGGAACAAGAGATCCCGGGCCCCCGCGGCAGCCGCGCTGGCCCGTCGCGTGGTGAAGAGCAGCAGCATGGCAGAGCATACCGTCAAGGCGTTCACTGAAGAACTCGATGCGCTGACCCAAGAGGTCGCGCGCATGGGTGGTCTGGCCGAGACCGCCATCAACGACGCCTTGTCAGCGGTGATCCGCCGCGAAACTGAACAGGCTCAAAGGGTGATAGAACGCGATGCGCGTATCGATGCCGCGCAACGCGAAATCGAGCGCCGCGCGATCAAATTGTTCGCCTTGCGCCAGCCGCTGGCGGGGGACTTACGCGTCGTGCTGACCGCATGGCGGATCGCCGGCGAGTTGGAACGGGTGGGCGATCTGGCCAAAAACATCGCCAAGCGCTCGCTGATTCTTAACCAGGCCGAACCGATCGGGCTCGCGCGCAGCGTTGAGCGCATGGGCAAATTGGCCGCCGCGCACTTGAAGCAAGTGCTGGATGCTTATGCCAACCGCGATCTGCAAGGCGCCATCGCCGTCTGGTTCCAGGACGACAATATCGACGCCCATTACAACAGCTTGTTTCGCGAATTGCTGACCTACATGATCGAAGATCCGCGCACGATCGGCTCGTGCGCGCACTTGCTGTTCATCGCCAAGAACATTGAGCGCATCGGCGATCACGGCACCAACATCGCCGAATACATCCACTTCCTGGTCACCGGGGAAGAAATCGCGACGCAGCGGCCGCGGGCCGACGCGGACGCCTCGGATTAGAGGACCAAATGGCCAAGCCAACGCATGTTCTGGTGGTGGAGGATGAGGAAGCCCTCTCGCAATTGTTGAAATACAATCTCGAGAAGGAGGGCTACCGCGTCAGCCTCGCCGCCGATGGCGAGGAGGCTCTTGTGGTGGCTGACGAAAGCCAGCCCGACCTTGTCGTGCTCGATTGGATGTTACCCAAGGCGCCTGGGATCGAAGTGTGCCGGCGCCTGCGCGCGCGCCAGGAAACCCGCAACACGCCCATCGTCATGCTCACCGCGCGTAGTGAGGAAAGTGACCGCGTGCGCGGGCTCGACGTGGGCGCCGATGATTACATCACCAAGCCATTCTCGATGGTTGAGCTGCTGGCGCGCCTACGCGCGGTGATGCGGCGCATCCGCCCCGCACTCGCCGACGACAAGATCCGATGCGGCGATATCGTCATGGACCGGGTGTCGCACCGGGTGCGGCGCGGCCCCCGCGAAGTGCATCTTGGCCCCACGGAGTTTCGCATTCTCGATCATTTGATGCAGCACCCGAGCCGTGTGTTCTCCCGCGAGCAATTGCTCGATGCGGTGTGGGGCTCGGATGTGTACGTCGAGGCCCGCACCGTTGATGTTCACATTGGGCGCCTGCGCAAGGCGTTGATGGTGGGGGAGGAAACCGATCCCATCCGAACTGTCCGCAGCGCCGGCTATTCGCTGGACGTGGAAACCGCGGACGCTTGAGCTTAGCAGCTCACCCCACATGCTCCGGCGCTATGCGGTAATTTCGCCCGCAGAATTGGCAGCGCGCGTGCAGGAAACCGTCGGGCTCGACCATGTCGCGTAGCTCCACGGCTGGGAATTGCCGCATGATCGCGGTCAGCCGCGCCTCGTTGCAGGTGCAGCAATCCTTGAGTGGGGCTGGCTCGCCCGTGCGCGCGCCTTCCTGGTGAAACAGCCGGTAGAGCACGTGATCGGCGCCAAGCGCGGGATCGATCAATTCGTCGTCGCGCAGCGTTGCGAGCAGCATCGACGCACGCGTCCAGTCGTCCTCGGTGTCGCCGCGCGCGGCGTCGCCGGCGACACGCTGCATCAGCACGCCTCCAGCGCGCCACAGCGGAGGGCCGTCACTGGGCACCAGTTCGCCGACGGCGAGGCGAATGCCAGTGTTGGTCTGTTCGCTGTCGCGGAAATAACTTTCCGCGCAGGCCGCCAGCGTATCGCCATCGAGCGGAACAACGCCCTGATATGGGGATTTTTCTTCGCCTTGATCGAGCGTCATCACTAGGTTGCCCGCGCCCAGAAGCGCGAAGGGTGGAAGCCGGCTGGCGCCCATCAGATCCGCGCGCGCGCCGTCGGCGAGCCGCGCATACCCACGCAAACCGCCATCGCTGTGCTCGGCGACCAGCAGCGTCACGGCGCCCGCGCCTTGCGCTTGGACGACGAGCCGGCCCTCAACCTTGAGCAGCGAGCCAACCAGCGCCGCCAGTGTCAGCGCTTCGCCGAGGAGCATCGCCACCGGCCATGGATAATCGTGGCGGCGCAGGATCGGATCGAGCGCGACTGCACCAATGCGCGCAATGCGCCCGCGCACCGGCGCCGCATCGAGGCTGAACGGCGTGACCATATCGTCTTTTCCTCCCCCGCAAGCGGGGGAGGAATGAAGCGCCGAGCTCACAATTTCCCCAAGCACCACATCAGCACCGCTTTTTGCGCATGGATGCGGTTTTCCGCCTCGTCCCACACGGCTGAGTGAGGCCCGTCGATAACCTTATCGGTGACTTCCTCGCCGCGATGGGCAGGCAGGCAATGCAGGAAAATTGCGTGGGATTGCGCACGTTGCATCACCGATTCATCGACGGCGTAAGGCGCGAGAGCCGCCAAGCGCGCGTCGCGATCGGGATCGCCCATCGAGACCCACGTGTCAGTGACGACGACATCGGCGCCGTGGGCCGCTTCGCGCGCATCTGCCGTCACCGCGATGTCGGCGCCAGACGCTGTCGCCGCAGCGATGTCTTGAGAGCCCGGCGCGTAATTCGGCGGCGCGGCGATGCGCAGTTTGAAATCGAGTTTTTCCGCCGCGTGCACGAACGAGGTGCAGACATTGTTGCCATCGCCGATCCAGGCGATGGTTTTGCCCGAGATATCGCCCAGTCGCTCCTCGATGGTCATGATGTCGGCGATGATCTGGCAGGGGTGCGAGTAATTGGTGAGGCCGTTGATCACGGGCGCGTCGGACGCCGCGGCGAACGCCAGCAGGTCATCGTGCCGACCCGCGCGGAGCATCACCACGTCCACCATGCGCGACAGCACGCGCGCGGTGTCTTCGATCGTTTCACCGCGTCCGAGCTGCATATCGTTGGCGCTCATCACGATGCTTGCGCCGCCCAGCTGACGCACGGCGATATCGAAGGAGACGCGTGTGCGGGTTGAGTTTCGCTGGAAGATCATCGCCAGCGCATGGCCGTCAAGCGGGCGGTCGTCGTCGGGCTTGGCCTTGGGCCAATCGAGCCGCATGGCCTTGCGCGCATGGGCTTCGTCAAGAAGGGCGCGCACTTCGTCGGGCGTGAGCGCCGCGATGTCGAGGAAATGACGCGGGTTCGTCACTTCGAGTCCGCGAGCGCCAAGTCCAAGGCATCGATAGCCTGGCCGATTTGCGCCTCGTTGATGATCAGCGGCGGCGCCAGGCGCAGCACGTTGTCGCCAGCTACGCCCACCAGCACTTTGCGCGCGCGCAGCTTGGCTTGCACATCCTTGGGGTCGATCTTGAGTTTCAGGCCGCGCAGCAAGCCTTTGCCGCGCACATCAACAACCAAATCAGGATGGCGATCTTTCAGGCCTTCGAGCGATTGGCCGAGGTGATTTGAAATGGCGCGGACGCGCTCAAGGAATTCGGGCTTTGAGATTTCGTCGAAGACCGCGTTGCCGACCGCCATCGCCAGCGGGTTGCCGCCAAAGGTTGTTCCATGCACGCCCTTGACCATGCCTTTAGCGGCGTTGCGTGTCGCCATGAACGCGCCCATCGGAAAGCCGCCGCCGACGCCCTTGGCCACGGCCATGACGTCCGGCGTCACGCCCTCCCATTCATGCGCCCACAATTTGCCGGTGCGCCCGGCGCCCGATTGCACTTCGTCGAAGATCAGCAGGAAGCCGTTTTCGTCGGCGAGTTGGCGCAAGGCCTTCAAGAAACCTTCGGGCACGGCGCGCACGCCGCCTTCGCCTTGCACCGGTTCAATGATGATGCCCGCCGTATTTGGGCCAATCGCCGCCTTCACGGCGTCGAGGTCGCCGAACGGCACATTGATGTAGCCGGGCAGGCGCGGCCCGAAACCATCCACGTAGGACGGATTGCCCGCGGCGTTGATAGCTGCGTACGAGCGGCCGTGGAAGGCGCCTTGGAAGCCGATGATGTCGATCCGCTCTGGCGCGCCATTGGCGCTGTGGTATTTACGCGTCAGCTTCAAACAGCCTTCGATCGCTTCAGTGCCGCTATTGGTGAAAAACACGACTTCGGCGAACGAGGTCGCCACGTATTTTTCCGCCAATGTCGTTTGGCCTTTCACCTTGAACATGTTCGAGGTGTGCCAGAGCTTGCCCGCTTGCTCGGTCAGCGCTTTCACCAGCACGGGTGAAGCGTGCCCCAAGGCATTCACGGCGATGCCAGCGATGCAGTCGAGATATTTCTCGCCCTTGTCGTCCCAAATCCAGCAGCCTTCGCCACGCTCGAAAATCTGCTCCGGCGGCGCGTAGACTTGAAGAAGCGGGCTTTCTGCTGCTGCCATGGGAGGACTCTGGAGGGCTTTGGGGGAAAAGAAAGGCGCGGTTTTGAGCCGCCCCGCTTGCCAGGTCAAGCCGGCGCGATCATCTACGGCGGATGAGAAAAGATCATACAATTCCACGTGGCGAAGTGCATCGCTTGCGTCACCAATCCGTCGTGCTGCAAGGCAATTCCCTGGGCGATCCCACCGAGCGGGAGGTCCATGTCTGGACCCCGCCGGGTTGGAAGCCGGGCGAGGCGCTGCCGCTTCTGGTTGACCTCACCGGCTATTGGGGCGCGGGGCCGGGGCATACCAATTGGAAGCCCGCGGGGGAGAACGTGCCCGAACGGCTCGACCGCCTCGTGCACGAAGGCATGCCGCGTGTGGTGGCGGTTTTCCCCGATTGCTTCACCAAGCTCTACGGCAACCAATATTTGAACAGCGCCGGCTCGGGCCGCTACGCCGATTACATCTGCGAGGAGATCGTGCCTTTCGTCGAAGCCAAGTTCACCTGCGGCGGGCAGGGCAAACGCGGCGTGTTCGGCAAATCTTCTGGCGGCTATGGCGCGGCTTGGCACGGGCTGCACCGCGCCGATTTCTGGAGCGCCATCGCGATCAATTCCGGCGACATGGGTTTCGACGCGCTGTTCATACCGACGCTGTTCGACGATCTCGAATTGCTGCGCAAGCATGAGTATTCGATCGAAAAATACGTGCGCCACATCGAGAGCCAGCCCAAGCTCAAGGACAAGGATCGGATGTGTTTGATGGATCTGGCCATGAGCGCCTTCTACGATCCCGATCCCACGCAATTTCGCAACATGCGTCTGCCCATCGATCCGCACACCGGCGAACTTATTCCAGAGCGCTGGGCAAATTGGATGAAGCACGATCCGGTGATGATGTTCGACGCGAAGGGCGAGGAACTGCGCAAGCTGAAACTGATCTACATGGATTGCGGCAACCACGACCAATTTCGCATCCAATACGGCATGCGGCGCTTCGCCAAGAAACTGAAAGCCGCCGGCATCGCTCACACTTACGAGGAATACGAAGACGATCACAGCGACGTGGATTATCGCATGGACATCTTTCTGCCGGCGTTGACGAAGGCGTTGCTGTAGTGCTTGACAGGCGCTGAATTGATGTATATACAATAAATGCCCAAGCCGCCCCCTGGATTTGAATGGGACGAAGCCAAGGCCACGTGGAACCTTAGGGTCCACGGGGTTTCGTTCACGGCTGCGGCGGAGTTCAATTTCGAGACAGCCCTCGAAATCGAGGGAAGCGATCATGACAGCGAAGAAATCCGCCTCACGCGCATTGGCAAGATCAGGCGCCAAACCTGCGTCCTCGTCTATACGCGGCGTGCAGGAAGAATCCGCGTCGTCAGCCTTCGCCATGCCACTGCTCAAGAGCGGCGGGCGTACATCGAAGCGAAAGGTTATTGACCCGGACAATCCTCCGCTGACGGCCGAGCAACTCAAGCGACTTCGACCAATTAGTGAAGAAGAGAAGCAGTTCTGGCGGAAAGCACTGGGTCGCCCGCCTTCGGAATCCCCCAAGCAAGCCGTTAGCATCCGCCTGGATGGCGAGGTGATCGCACACTTCAAACAAGCCGGCCCAGGTTGGCAAAGCCGCATCAACGCCGCGCTGCGCAAAGCTGCGAAGCTGGGGCGGAAATAGTTGTGTTGTGAGGTTCAAACAAAAGGCTTGAACGGTCATTCGCGGGTCAGCAGACACCAAGGACCGCGCACATTGTGAGATTGGCGGGGATTAGATGGAACCCCGTGACCAATGCAGCGGACAAGATTAGCGCCATGCGCCAATCTTTGAAAGCACTTGGGCCAACTAGGGCCAGTGAACTTGATATCAGTGCCAAGGCTCCCGCGCCGCCAAGCATGACAAGAGTGGTGGCGCGGTGTGCGGTTGCCCACTCGTATCGGGTCCAGATTGCGAGCAAAGCAGCGCCAATTGCTATGACACGGAGCGCGATTCCGCTCCCACGCGGACCCACTCGCAAGCCGAGTAAAAAAGCTAGTGCTGCTCCGACAATGCCCATATCAACTCCTTAACCGATACCCGCTCTTCAGCATCGCCCAGCAGGCCCAACTGAGCGCGAGCGCCAGTGCGCCCGAGAACAGCGCGCCGTAGAGCAGCGGCGCGTCGGAATGGCCGACGAAGCCGTAGCGGAAGCCGTCGATCAGTGAGAACACCGGATTGTAGTGCGAGAAGGTGCGCAGCGGTTCGGGCAGGGCGCTGGTGGAATAGAAGGTGCCGGAGAGAAACGTCAGCGGCACGATGATGAAGTTCGTCACCGCCGCGAGGTGGTCGAACTTGTCGGCCCACACCCCGCCCAGCAAGCCGATGGCGCCGAACATCACCGAGGCCGCAAGCGCGTAATAGAGCGCCACCAACGGATGCGCCGGCACGATGTTGGCGAGCCACGCCACCGCAATCAAACTGGCGAAGCCGACAAGCAATCCGCGCACCGCCGCGCCGACGATGAACGCGATGGTGAGCTCCAGCGCCGAGAGCGGCGGCATCAGAAAATCAACCGCGTTGCCTTGCACCTTGGCGATCACGATCGAGGACGATGAATTCTGAAATGCGTTCGACAGGATCGACATCATCACCAGGCCAGCGGCCAGGCCGTCGGCGTAAGCGCGCTCGGTGCCTGGCCAATTGCCGCCGCGCAGCACCAGCCCGAACACCATCATGAACAAGAGCGTCTGGATCAGCGGCGCGAACACGGTTTGCGCGCCGACTTTGATGAAACGCTGCACTTCGCGGCCGATCAGCGTCCGCAGCCCTAGCCAATTGACAGCGCCATAGCGCCGTGAGGCGATCGGAGCGGTTTGTATCTGCGTGTCCATATCGGGAACGGCCTTTTCATAAATTCTTAACGTTTCTTGGCGGCCCTGTGCGGGGAACAACCCGACTAAGCCTCGGTTCAAACGCAACTTATTGGACCGGAAGTGTGGGCATAAGCTGGGGATAAGTTGGGGATGAAGCGCCTCCGGAAGTGTGGATAACCCACTGCATATGGTATCTGGCCCGCTCCATGCGCGCTATAGATTGACAACTCGCCCAAAAGGGGAGCCTATGTGTCACCCGCATGACGCGGGCCATGGGCAAGGGGGCTTGAGCTATGGGTTGGAGTGAAGAACGAGTCACGCTTTTGCGCAAGTTGTGGGCCGAAGGGCTCTCGGCAAGCCAAATCGCGAAACAATTAGGCGGCGTTACGCGCAACGCTGTCATCGGCAAGGTCCATCGTCTCGGGCTTGCCGGCCGGGCGACGCCATCGCGCCCAGCCAAGCGCCCGGTTCGTGCGGCGCGTCCGCGCGTCATCGGGCCGACTGCGCCGCGCATGCGCCCGCCGTCGAGCGTGCCGCACGTGGTGATCCCTGATCTCGAACCGCTCCGGTTCGAGGATGGCATGGCCGCCAGCGTGCTGACCCTGAACGAAAGCATGTGCAAATACCCCATCGGCGATCCCACGGATGCGAACTTTGCGTTCTGCGGCCGCAGCTCGACCGGCGGGCCGTACTGCTTTGACCACGCGCGCTTGGCCTATCAGCCGAGCCACGCCAAGAAGCGTCGCACCAGCGAGCCAGACGAACTGCGCCGCATGCTGCGCTTGGCGGCGATGTAAAGTCTTTCGACCCTCGCGACTTGAACGCCGTGGCTATCGCCGCGGCGTTTTTGTTTCAGCCCTTCGCGCCGCACGCGCTTGCACGCCGCGGGCTCGCTTTCTTCGGGCCTCCGAAGTGGAGGGAGGGGACGCGGGGCGTCCGCGTCGGTGGAGTGTAGAGGAGAAGGACGCTTGCGCGCCCGCGTCCCCGCGATGTTTTGCGTCAGCTGCGTGAGTGTGGATGGTGTTTCACTCCGGATCACGCAGCCAGCGACGAGCAGGGCGGTCCAACACCGCGCCCCGGGCCCAGCGGTTTCAGTCCCCGCTGGCAGTCGCTGGGTGGTCAAGCACGAGCTTCGCCGTCCCAACTTTCTCGTTCATCGCGTCCCGTTTCGCCTCTGGGCTGGATCCAAATGCCCCTCCGTGAAACGGAACAAGCGCACTATACGCGCGGCGCGAAGTCAGTCGGATAGAATCGCTGGGTTTTGTTGGTGTGTACGGGATTCGTGGGCGCGGGTTGGGGGATAAGCGGGCGCGGATCCCGCATCGGGTTCGCTACGGTCGCTCGCAATGTCGATCACAGCTCGGCTAAGCCGCCCGCCAGCCCAGCAGCGCTAGTGGGTGGCCTTCGGGATCCTTGAAGGCGCGCAGCGCGAGTTCGCGGCCTTCGGCACGCTGCAAGATCACGGCGTCGTGCAAAAATATGCCGCCCGCCGCTTCGACGGCGCTCTCCGCGGGCGCCCAGACCACGGGTTCAAAATAACAGATGACGTCGCCGCCGAGACTTTGCTCGGGTTGTTTGGCGCCGATCATGAGACGGACGCCGCCGGCGTCAATGAAAACCATGCCGCCGGTTTCAAACAACACAGGCAGCCCCAAGGCGCGGTGGTAGAAATCCGCGAGCTTGGGCGGGTCAGCGCTGGCGAGCGCGATTTGACGGATGCCGGTGACGAGCGGCACTGGGGGCGCGGCTGCCATATATCCTCCGGAGAGACGATTTAATTAGTTTGACTAACTAAATATGTCAAGAAAATGTGAGAGCCATGACAAAGCCCAACCCAAGTGCGGTCGCCGAACGCTTGCATTCGGCGTCAATACGCCTGTTGCGGCGGGTGCGCGCGGCGGATGTGGAATCGGGCCTGTCGGGCCCCAAACTCTCGGCGCTTTCGGTGCTGACGTTCGGGGGGGCGAGTTCCTTGTCGGTTTTGGCGCGCGCTGAGCAGGTGCGTGCGCCGACGATGTCGAAGCTCGTCGCGGGCTTGCAAGCCGATGGGCTTGTCGCCAAGCGCGCGGACCGCGCCGATAAACGCGGCGTGCGCATCGAAGTGACGGCCAAGGGCCGCGCACTGATGGAGCATGGGCGCAAGCGACGCCTGGCATTGCTGCGCAAACGCTTCGGCGGTTTGACTCGGACGGAGCTGGAAACGCTGTCGAGCGCAGCCGAACTGATGCTGCGTGTGGCGAGCGAATGAACACCGGAAGTACGCTCGTCCGGCAGGTCTAATATCTAATATTCGCACCACCAGCGAACGCGGCGGGAATTCGCCGAAATGCAACATCGGCGACACCGCTAGCGGCCCCTAATCTGGTGCGGATACCGGTCCTGGGTCGCGACGCGGTGGCGTGCGCTGGCGCGGGCATGTTCCCATCGTCGCGACGTTTGCTGGTACGGTTCCGCGATCGCGGAAAGCGTTCCTCTGTGCCGGCGTGAGACGCGCCCAGGCCGCAGGCTGCACGCCGCACCAGGTCGTCAGCCCACGCGCGCGCGCGCTTGCGTCCGCCGCTTCCTGAGCGAAGTTGCCTTGCAGGGGCACGGCATAACCTTCTTCGACCATGCGCTTAGCGATGTTGAACTCCTCGCCGCCATTCTTCACAGCGGTACAGGTAACGGTGCGGCCGCCGGCGATTTGGGCGTCCACCGCGCAAATCACGTACGCGCCTTCCACAATGCGCCGCAGCGCAAGCTGGGCTTCGCTGCCGCAATCTTGTGTGCGCGCGCCTAGGCGGCAAATTTGTCCTTCTTCCGGCGCATCGATGCCGCGCAGGCGAATGAGATCTCCGTTCAACAAAAGAGTGTCGCCGCTGTGGACGGTCTCTGCGAGCACCGGCCCGGCATAGGCGCGCCGCACCTCACGGGTGCCAAAACCCGTGCCCACGATCGCAAGAGCGACCAATCCGCCGACAATGGCGCCGATGATTCCGATCATGATTGGGCGTATCGCCCGCTCGAGGATCTCGCCGGGCTGGAATGCGACGAGCGCCAGAACGCTGACGATCGCGGCGAAGAGGACGAAGATGTCGAACAGCGAGAGCACAATGCGCGCGACAGTCGCGCCGTTGCTGTCGAACATGCGCACCAGCATGCTGTCGCCGGGATGTGTTATCTTGGCGAAGAAGTCCGCCAACGCCGTGCCGAGCTCTGGATCGCGGGCGGTGTTTCCGAGCA
Organism: Terricaulis sp.; assembly: GCA_040080805.1. Taxonomy (GTDB): domain Bacteria; phylum Pseudomonadota; class Alphaproteobacteria; order Caulobacterales; family Aquidulcibacteraceae; genus Vitreimonas. The sequence goes on from JBEBHQ010000013.1 coordinate 59,308, forward strand.
ACAGCGCCGCGAACACGAGCAGAGCCGCGCCCCCAAGCCACACCGCGCCTCTCAGCCAAAGCGCCCACTGCCGGGTGCTGACGAGAAACAAAACCAAAGCCGCGATAAGCAGCAAAAACGAAAACACAGCCATGATGCGCCTCTCCCGACCTGTTCGATACCATACGCTATTGTGGAGCGCTAATCGGCGCCAATTCCGAGGAGCCGCGAACGCGTTCGGGGTCACGCGGCCGCGCTAGGTCGATTTCTTCCAGGAGCCGCGGTCGCGGCGGCGGCGGCGGCACGGCGTCCCCGCGCCAAGCCTGTTCGTACGCCCGCACTTGCCGTTCCAGCTCGCGGCGATACGCGACGACAGCGTAGGCCTCTGGCCCTGGCGCCTTGCGTAGCTCGGTCAGCTCGGCGCGAGTTTGGAAAAGCTGATAGACGGCAATGCCGCCGAACGCCGCCGCCAGCAACAAAAGGCCCGTGACCCAGATCCGCGCGACAAGGCGCACCACGACGCTGAGCAGCGATGGCGAAAGTGCCGCCGGCTCCAAGTTCTCCTGCCCGTCATTGCGAGCGGCATCTTCGTCTTTCGCCATCTGTGCTATGAGACCCCATCGACGAAATCGCGCGGCCGGTTGAGTTCCGGGTTGCACCACACATTGGCGTCGGACTCCGAGCAGACCGGCGCTTCCGATGCGCGCACGCATTGTAGAGCGGGGTCTGTGTCGGTGCGCCTGCGCTGCAACTGGTCGGCGCGCTGCGCCTGCAACCTCAGCAGGTCGCTATCTAGCTGCGCGCGCTCGGCTGGATCGGCCACGCGAGCGCCGCGGCGGCGCAGCTCCGCGGCGCGCGAATCGATCTGGCCCAGCCGGCGATCGTAGATGCGCTCTCTAATATTGCCGCACATCTCGTCCCATTGGGCGCGGACGGCGTCGATCCCGTCGGGGTCGCTGATGAGCGAGTGGGTGACGCGCGATCTTGCGCTGTTATACCGCGCGGCGCGCAGCCGATCGAGAAAGTCCACCAACCCTTCTCCGCGCGCATTGATCTGCTTGCGCTCCTCGATCTGATTGGCGAGCCCCACCGGACGGCCCTCCGCATAGATCGGCGAGAACTGGCGCGTGTCGTAACCGGGATTCCAGACCTGCCAGACGCAGAATAGAATTGTGCCAAGGCACAAGGTCAGCAGCGCGAGCCAAGAGATGAGGCCGAGCGCATTGCTCGTGGGTGCATCCAAGGCGCCCGGAGGGGCGCCCTGATAGATGATGATCGGGCGATTGGAGTTGCGTAGGACCTCCGGCAACCCGCTCAAATGTTCTTCGTGCTCCGGCATCGACAGCTACCCTTAGCGCGGTGCGCCCCCGCAGGGATCGGGCATCCCGGACAATTTGAAGAAAGCTTTCACCTCGTTGGATGCGCTTTCACGGTCGCCGTAATCGAGTCTCGCGCAGCGAAGCACATATCGTTCGCCGTAGTGAAGCAAGTCTTCGAGATCCAGCGTGTTCGGCAAACTCGGATGCACCGTTTCTACGGGGATGCCGCTCGATCCTTCCGCCAAGCCGCGATTGAACGACTGGATCGCACGCGACCAGCTTGCCATGCGAGTCGCTCGCTCGCGCTGGCCACGCCGCAGCCAATACATGCCTTCGTAGAGCAAGGATTCCGTGCGCTCGGTCCCTTGTCCCGACGACGAACAATAGCCTTCATCCCGCGTGTCGCCGAACAGAAGCTGCGCCAGGCAGGCCTGACGACGAAACTGCGGGCGCTGCGTGCTGTTGTAGGCTTGCGTCGCGAAGCCGACTGCCTGCGCGCCGTCGGCGCGATATGAATTTCTACCCGCCAAGCTTTGTTGCCGGAGGAGCGTTAACCGGCGGCTCAGCAGATAAAGTCCCTCCGCGCGGCCGTCCGTGGCGCCACTAGCCGGGCGTTCGAAAAATTGCAGAACCTGCCCCGCCTTCGTGAAGGGCGGTGGATCAAGCGCGCCATCTGAACCGAGCCGCAGATATATGTGGCCAAGCGTGAGGCGCGCCTCGGCATTGTTGTAGTTGAGCGAGATCGCGCACTGCAACTCGCCCTCGGCCTCGCGCAAGCTGCCGGGACGCGCATTTGTGACGTCGGTGATGGTACGCTGGAACAGGTCCGAGCCGGCGGCGCTACCAAGCCTGCCGGAAATCGGTTCCGCATATCGCGTGCGCGCCATCTCCAAATAGATGCGCGACGGCAGCTCAGCGCGATTGTTCGCATTGGCTTCGCGCCCCGGCTGGCACTGCGTGTTCGCACCCGAAAGCGATAGCGCGCGTTGATAGCTCGCCCGCGCGCTATCGGCTTGACCCTGCAGCACTTGGGCCCGCGCCAGCGTCAACAAAGTGAGCGGACGATTGGGCGCCTGCCCCAATTGCTCGACCGCCTGCGCGAGTTGTCTTTGCTGTTCCCTGGGGTCTGCAACATTCGCAACGTTCGCCAGGATTGTGCACCCCAGGCCCCAGTGCGCATCGGCCGCCGAACGCCCCGAATCCGCAGCGCGTCGCAGGATCGTGTTGAAGGCAAAGCGAGCATTCTGGAAGTGACTGGCCGCGTCCGGGGCGGTCTGAGCGCCGAAGCAATCAAGACCGCCAGCCTGACCCGCGCCGCCGTCTTCGTCGATGGCCGTCAATCCCACCGTTTCCTGCAAGCCCGCGGCTTTAAGATGCGCCAGCCCGAGTTGGAAGAACGCGTCGGGCAGGTCCGATTCATTTGGCGATGGATAGACGATCGAACCGATTTGCTCTGTGCCGGTGATGCCGCTCGCGCACGCCAGCGGCTGAGGATCTGGGCATGCGGCATTGATAGCCTCCGCGGCCGGCCTGAAATAATCAATCGCGCGCAGCGCATCACTCCGGCGCTGTGCAATATCCCTCGCCTGCAGCTGCAAGGTCCGTTGGCCGAGCGCCATGCCGAGCGCGTAGAGCCAAGATCGTCCGCGCCTGATTTCGATGGCGGTCAACCCTGTCGGATCGTCCGGCGCGCCGCGCAGCTGCGCGTCGTCTTGAACGAAGATAGGCTTCAGCGCGTCGAAAGCGCTCTCTTGGCCAGCGCTGCCTAATTCCGCGAGCGTCAGTAGGGCGCGCTGATATGCGACCGCGGGATCGCCGGGCCGCAAGGACGTGTTGGCAAGCACATTGCGCGCGGCTTCGATCCTGCCGTTCGCACGGTAGGCCTGCGCAAGTTCCAACCGCGCCGCACGCAGTTCGCGTCTGAAGTCGCGTTCGAAGTCCTGGCCGGTGTTGACGGCGATCTCGAGTTGGCGGACCGCCTCATCGAGCTGTCCGGGGATTCTGCTGTAGGCGCGCCCCGCGTAGAATCGCGCCCGCGCGGCCTGCACGCCGCGGGCTGTCACGCCCGTGTTGCCGCATGTCTCCGCGACCGCCCGCTGGAGCGCCAAATCGCCCGGATCGCTGGTTTCCAGACTGCTTCTCGCCAGTTCGCGCGTGCACTGCTCCGCGCGCACATTCTCCTGAGCTTGGGTGTCGCTGCCCGAGAACCCAATCACGCCTGCGAGCATGGCCACAGCCAGCGCGAACCGTCCCTTGCCCATACGCTACCCCCTGTCCCATTTGGGTTCGCACCCAATGGGACAACATGGTTAACCCAATCAACCAGTAGGATAAAGCCGTTAATCTGCCGGGCTAGATTTAGCTTGCGCGAGCCAGATGGACTCGCCACGGAGGCGAAAAATGTGCGTGGCGCCGATCGCCGCCGGCAGGAGATCGCTCTATTTTTGCAAAACTCGGTTGTCCATTCCCGGTTCGCTGTGTCGCGGCAGGGGTTTGGTCGAAGTGCGGCCGCTCCGCTTGCTTGCGCTCAAGCGCGAGAGCACGCAGCAAAACGCCGCCCGGCCAAAGCCGAACGGCGCATGACGCTTAGCTTGTGGAACGCTTTTTAGGTGCGCGGCTTGGCTGGCGGGCGCGGCAGCAGGCCTTCGCGCTGGGCGCGCTTGCGGGCCAGTTTGCGGGCGCGGCGCACGGCTTCGGCGGCTTCGCGCGCGCGCTTTTCAGACGGCTTTTCGTAATGGTTGCGGCGCTTCATTTCGCGGAAAGTGCCTTCCCGCTGCATCTTCTTCTTGAGCGCCTTCAACGCCTGGTCGACGTTGTTATCGCGGACAAATATCTGTACCAGGACCATTCTCCCAAACGCGAAAATCAAACACGAAACGAGCCCAGGCAGCGCTTTGCGCCGCTGGCCGTCTTGAAGCGAAGGCGGGCCAATAGCAAAACGCCGCGCCCCTGTCCATGCCAAGCCGGTCGACGCGGGGGCGGCGCAAGCCTACCTTTAGTCCATGTCCGACACCCCGTCCGCACGTTTTCGCGCCCGCCTGCTGGAGGTGTTCGCCCCCCATGCCGCCCGGTTGGGGTGGAGCGAGGCCGCGTTCAAGGCGGCGGTCGCCGAGGCCGGCTTGAGCGAGGGGGAGGCGGCCTTGGCCTGCCCGAAGGGGTCGTTCGACTTGTTCGACGCCTTCGCCGCTCGCGCTGACGCGGCCATGCTGGAGGCGCTGGAGGGGCTCGACCTGCCCAGGATGCGTTACAGCGAACGGGTGAAGGCGGCGGTGCAGGTGCGGCTCGAAGCCCAGGCGCCCTACAAGCAAGCCGCCCGCGCCATGACCCGCGCCTTGGCGCAACCACTGCGCACGCCGGAAGCCGCGCGCTTGCTCTGGCGCACCGCTGACCAGATATGGCGTGCGCTGGGCGACACCTCGACCGATGGGAACTTCTATTCCAAACGCGCCATCCTCTCGGGCGTGCTCGCGAGCACGTACGCGCGCTGGTTCTCCGACGACACTGATGACAATGCCGAGACCTGGGCCTTCCTTGATGCGCGCATCGGCAACGTCATGCAGTTCGAGAAATTCAAAGCGCAGCTGAAGCCGCTCGGCGAAGGCGTGCAAACCGCGCTCGGCGTCGCGGCGCGGTTTCGCTACGGGCGCTGATTGGGCCGCCAGCTTGTCTGCTGACTGGAGCACATCGTGATCGACGAAAACCACTCGCGCCGCATTGGCGCTTTGGCGCTGGCTTCGACCTTCTTCTTGTCAATCGCCGCGCCTGCCTTCGCGCATGGCGTGCCGGACTCAGAAGCCCAACGGCTCGCTGACGGGAGTTTGTTCGATTACCTGCGCTCTGGCGCCGTGCATATGATCACCGGCTACGATCACCTGTTGTTCCTGTTTGGCGTTATGTTCTTCCTGACGCGGTTCTGGGACATCGTGAAATTCGTCACTGCATTCACCATCGGCCACAGTATCACGCTCTTGGGCGCCACGCTGCTCGGCATCCACGCCAACTATTATCTGATCGACGCAGTGATCGCGATTTCGGTGATTTACAAGGGCTTCGACAACGTTGATGGATTTCGCAAGGGCCTCGGCATCGAACCGCCCAACCTGCTTTTCATGGTGTTCGGGTTTGGCCTCATCCATGGATTCGGTTTGTCGACGCGCCTCCAACGGCTGCCGCTGCCGGAAGAAGGGTTGGTCGAACGCATCATCGCCTTCAATGTCGGGGTCGAGCTTGGCCAGATCGCGGCCTTGATCGCCATGGTGGCGGTGTTGGCAATCTTGCGGCGTCTGGCCTTGTTCAGTCCGCTCGCCAAGGCCGCGAATTGGGCGCTCATGGCCGCTGGCGTGCTGCTTTTTCTCTACCAAATGCACGGCTGGCTGCACACGACGCGGCCGGACGACTTTGGCTTTTCCCACGATGAGCACTATCATGCGCACGAAGCGATGGACGAAGACTTGGCCCGCCAGCGGGAAGGAAGAGACACCCTTCTCCCGGCGGACGAGTTCAACTGAGGTGATGCAATGAGGATATTCTTGAGCGCGTTGGCGCTGGCTTTTGCCGCAGTAGGCCCGGCTTACGCCCATCCCGAACACGACATGTACGGAACCGAAAATCCGCGCCTGATGGCGGTGACAAGCGCGATGTCGGTGGTCGATCGCTTGGTTGAGCGCGGCGCCGTTGAGGCGAGCTGGCGCGGCCGCGAGCCCGTCAGCGCCAATTTGCGGCAGCGCAACGACGCCACCGAGTGGGTGGTCACCTTCCAAAATGACGCCATACGCAATCTTGAACAGCGCACGCTCTACGTCATGCTCACGCAAGGCGGCGTCTATCTCGCGGCGAACTATTCCGGCGAGTAATCCTTAAAGCCTAATGCCAAGCCTAGGTCCGATCCAGGTCAGACTAAGATAGAGTGCAATTGTCAGCGCACAGCCCAGCACCAAGGCTGGCCAGAACGGCACGCCTCGCTTGAGCATGGCGGGGATGGCCAGAAACATCGGCAGCGAGGGCAAGACATACCAAAACGTCGCCGACGCATGCGCCGCGAGGCGCTGGGTGTCGCTTGTGTCGCGCCAAAGCCAGATCATGCCGAGGACAGATACGAGCGGCAAGGAGGCGATCAGTGCACCAATGCCGGGGCTGCGGCGCGCAACTTCGGAGACGATAGCGACGATGATGCCCGAGAGGGCGGCCTTGATGATGAAGTAGCTCATCGCGCCAGCGTATTGCCGGTTCTCTTGTGCGCAACATCTCTTTTGATGTTCGGTTGCCAGAACGCCGCGAGTTTGTATGAGCGCGACAGGGGTGGTTGCGCTTGCGCCGTGGATGCATGCTCCTAAGCTCACCTGCAATCCGAATCTCGGGGGGCGTGCTGTGCGAGCAATTCTTTTGGTTGTCGGGTTTTTGCTTTCGGCCTGCGCCTCGTCGTCCGAGCCCTCGCGCACCGCGGGCGATGTGTTCCGAGATTGCGGCGAGTGTCCCGAAATGGTGGCGATCCCCAGCGGCCAATTCATGATGGGCGACCGGTATCCTGGGTATGAGGGCGAGGTCGCCCCTCACCGCGTGAGTGTGGCGGATTTCGCAATCGGCAGATACGAGGTGACCTTCGACGAGTGGGACGCGTGCGTGCGCGGCGGCGGCTGCGTCAGCAATCCCAATCCGAACGATGAGGGCTGGGGGCGCGGGCGGCGCCCGGTGATCAACGTGTCCTGGAACGACGCGCGGGAATATGTGCAATGGCTCTCGGCGCGCACGGGCCAAGCCTACCGCCTGCCGAGCGAAGTCGAGTGGGAATACGCCGACAACGCGCCCCGCGACTCCATATCCATTTATCAGCGGCGGGGACGCTTTGCTCCGTCTTATGCGGAAAGAGATTCGCCCGAGACTCAGAGCACTGTCCCGGTCGGTTCGTATGAGCCGAATTATTTTGGCGTCCACGACAAGATCGGCAATGTCAGTGAGTTCACTGAGAACAAGTTTCCGCCGAATGATTATGACTCCGCGGAATATGCCGTCGTGCGTGGATTAAACTGGTATGATTATGAGCCAAGCGGGCGCGGTTTCCTTGGCTCCATGCGGGTGGACCAGCAAAGCTATTGGGTTGGCTTTCGCGTCGTGCGGCCGCTCACGGGCGTGCGCAATGCAAATCCTCTCCCGACGCCGCTGTCAGGCCCGCTCGAGCCGCCCCTGGAAGGCGGTTATTATGTCTACGGCGGCTCCATCAACGGCTACCCCGTCGCTTGCGGAAACTATGGCGAGTCCATGACGCTCACGGGCGATGTCGCTCTCCACGCATCGCGCGACCCGGCCGCGGCTGTTGTCGCAACCGCGCGAGGCGGCGAGACCGTTAACATCGCCGACTGCCGCGTTCACTTTCGACCTCAGCGCGGTGAAGTGTTGCGGACTGACTACGGCTTCGAGGCGGGTCGTCCTGTCTACCTGCTTTACGACAACAGATCGGAATGGGACGCGGAGTACTTCGAACATGATGAGGTTTTCGATAACGTATGGCATCAGGGGGAGATCATCGAAGTCCGCTATGGTTTTCCCGAAGATATGTTCAGCTGGGAGCCGCAGGACGGCGCCCGTGCCGTCTGCTGGTTTCAACTGGAGGCGCGCGGCGTGCGTGGCTGGGGCCAAAGCGCGGACATCGATTGTTACTGGACGCGCCGGTGGGGGGCTGCCGAATAGCAGAGGGCGCGAACTTGGCGGCGCGGTTCGCCATGGGCGCTAGAGCAGATTCCGTTCAGGTCAGAAACGCCACCCATTCCCGGGACGTTGCGAAGCAACGGGCCCGGGACCCATGAACACGAACCGCTGGCGTTTATGGGGTGTCGAAGCGATTCAATCTGAACCGAAAGCGCGTTAGTTTTGCGCGTCCAGTGGAATGCGCTCCGTCAACAGCCTAGCGCCGGCGAGGCTGAGGTGGTCGCGGTTGAAGTAGAGCACGCTGGCTTGCGGCCCGAAGGCGCGGCAGAGGCGTTCGTCGCACAAGGTGTCGGTCGGGCGGACGACCAGCGCGTGGGTGCGCGCCGCGAGAGCGTCGAGCAGGGCGATAGCATCGCGATTGGCGTGGTCGTGTGCGGCGCGTGAGACGCCAAAGTCGCCCGGGTCCTGGCCGCGTTGCTGCAGCAAGCCAAGCGCCGCTGGCGCATCGAGCGTGAACACGGGAATGGGATAGACCAGGACCACGCGTTTGCCGGCGCGCGCCAGCGCTTCCACGGCGCGGGTGAAGCCTGCCGCCATCGGCGGCCAATCGGCGCGCTGGTAATTGACGTAGTTCACCGCGAGCACGACGGTCTCGATGGTTTCATCGGCGATCAGGCCGTCGAGGCTGATCTGGTTTTGCGCGCCGCAGAGCGGTTTGCGCACAGTGGCGAAATCGAGCGCGGGCGGGCAGGCCGAGCCGGTGATTTCCATCAAGGCTTGTCCGCGCGCGGCGAGCCGCTCGCTCAACGCCACAACCAATTCCGTGCCGTGCGAATCCGCCCACACCGCCCAACTCGGCGCCGCGCCATCGGCGCCGAAGGTGCAGTTTTCAGCATAGGGCCGGAGCGCATCGACCTGGTTGTGACAGCGCGCGCGCTCGGGGTTGGAATCCGCCGCTTGCGCGAATATGGCCAGTGCTGGCGGGGAGAAACGGTTGGGCAAACCGTCGAGTTTGGCGATCACCGCCGCAACCAAAGCGCCCGCGAACATGGCCGCTACGCCAATGCCGATAGCGCGCCAAGGTTTGCCGCGCCGTTTCAGGAACGGTTGTTCGACCCAGCGCCACGACGCCGCCGCCGCCGCGAGCGCGGCGAGGATCAGGCCGGCGTTTTCGAGCATGGTTGGCTCGCGCAGCAGCGCAAAGCGCGCGAACACGAAAATCGGCCAGTGCCAAAGATAGAGCGAATAGGAAAGCGCGCCGACGAAGGTGAAGGCCGGAAACGAGATGAGTTTGCCGCCGGCCGAACCCCCGCCGGCGCCGGCGAACAAAACAAGAGCCGTCCCCAGGCAGGGCGCTAAAGCTGAAAACCCCGGAAAACGCGAGCCGTCGTTGAGCAGGAAAAGCCCCGCCGCGATCAGCGCGAGGCCCGCCAGTGAAAGCCCGTCGCGCACGCCTTGCGAGGCGCGCGCGGGGAAGGGCAGGCCCGCGATCGCCGCGCCCATCAGCAATTCGAAAGCGCGGAACGGGGCCAGGAAAAACGCCGCCGGCGCGTTGCGCCCCACCATCCACTCGCAAGCGATGAGCGAAGCAAGCGCGCACAGCGCCAGGATCAAACGCAGGCGCTGGCGCGCGAAGGTGAAGATGCCCAGCAGCAGCAGCGGGAAGAAGATGTAGAATTGCTCCTCCACCGCGAGCGACCAGGTGTGCAGCAGCGGCAGCGATTGCGCGTCGGCGTCGAAATAGCCGCTGTGCAGGAAAAAATCGAAGTTTGACACGAAAAAGATGGTCGAAAATGTCGTGCGTCCGAGTTCGTTGTATTGGCTGGGCGGCAGCAAAATCGCGCCCGCCGCGAGCACCGCTGCCAACACCACAAACAGTGCCGGGAACAGCCGCCGCACGCGCCGTTCGTAAAACGCCAGCAGCGAAAATTTTTCGCGCTGCATTTCACCCAGCAAAATGCCGGCGATGAGGTAGCCGGAAATCACGAAGAAGATGTCGACGCCGACAAAGCCCCCAGACAAAAACCCAAAGCCGGCGTGGTAAAGCACCACCGACAACACGGCGATGGCGCGCAGGCCCTGGATATCGCCGCGAAATGTGCTGTGCTGTGCGTCGGCGCTCATGGCGGCGAATCCTTCACTAGCCGCGTCACATGGCCCATCTTGCGCCCGCCGCGCGCGTCGCGTTTGCCGTAGAGGTGCAGCCGCACGCCGCTAGCGGCCAGCGCGCGCCAGTTTTCCGCGTCCGCGCCGATGAGGTTCTCCATTTCAATGTCGCAGCGGCGCGTCGTTGGCCCAAGCGGCCAGCCGGCGACGGCGCGGATGTGCTGTTCGAATTGCGAGGTGCGCGCGCCTTCGATGGTCCAATGGCCCGAGTTGTGGACGCGCGGCGCCATTTCGTTGGCGATCAGCGCCCCGTCCGGCATCACGAAAAACTCAAGCGTCAGCACGCCGACATAATCGAACGCTTCCAGCACGAGCCGCGCCGCGCGCCGCGCCTCCTGCGTCACGCTGTCGGAAACGTTGGCGGGCAGAATCGTGCGCGAAAGGATGCCGCCGACATGTTCGTTTTCGCAAACATCATAGTACGCGATCGCGCCATCGCCGCCGCGCGCGGCGATGATGGAGATTTCGCGTTCGAAAGCGCAGAAGCCTTCGAGGATGCCTGGGGCGCCCAGCTTGGCGAATGCGCCCTCTGCGTCGGCCAATGTTTTGATGCGCACCTGGCCGCGCCCATCATAACCCAGCCGGCGGGTTTTCAAGATGGCGGGCGCGCCGATGCGGGCGAGCGCCGCGTCCAGGTCGCCCTGGTTGGCGATTGCCGCGAACGCGGGCGTGGCGATGCCGATGCTGTTGAAGAAATTCTTTTCATCGACGCGGTCCTGTGCCACCGCGAGCGTGCGCGGGTTTGGCGCCACCAACGCACCGGCGTCGATCAGCGCCTCGGCGGTTTCGGCGGGCACGTTCTCGAATTCGGTGGTGACCACATCGACACGCCGCGCGAAATCGGTCAGCGCGGCGTGATCGAGATAATTGCCGACGAATGTCCGCGCCGATACCCGGGCGGCGGGGCTGTCGGGCTCGTCGGTGAAGATGCAGACGTCAAAGCCAAGCTGCGAAGCGGCGTGCGAAAGCATGCGGCCCAATTGCCCCCCGCCCAGGATGCCGATCGTTCGTCCGGGCGGAAGCGGGCTCATTCGGGCGCTTCGACGACCGCTTCTGTCTGCGCGGCGCGGTAAGCGTCGAGCCGCGCGGCCAGGGCCTCATCGCCCAAGGCTAGGATCGCCGCCGCCAGCAGAGCGGCGTTGAGCGCGCCCGCTTCGCCAATCGCCAACGTTCCAACCGGCACGCCCTTGGGCATCTGCACGATGGAGAGCAGGCTATCGAGGCCCCTGAGTTCCTTGCTCTTGATCGGAACGCCCAGCACTGGCAGCGGCGTCAGGGCTGCGATCATGCCTGGGAGATGCGCGGCGCCCCCGGCGCCGGCGATGATCGCCTTGAGGCCGCGCGCCTTGGCGCTTTGCGCGTAATCGTACAGGCGTTTTGGGGTACGGTGGGCTGATACCACCTTGGCCTCATAGGTCACGCCAAGCGCCTCAAGCGTCTCGGCGGCGAGCTTCAGGGTGTCCCAGTCTGACTTCGAGCCCATGATCAGGCCGACCAGGGGGTGAGGGGAAGGCATCGAGGGCCAGCTCCTAAAAAAAGGCGCACTAAAGGAAGCCGGGGCGCCCGTCCAGCCCGCCGGTTAATCCGGCCTTTACCACGGGGCCTCATGACTCAAGGGCATGCTTTTCCGATCTGGAAAATCCAACGCCGAAACGAACCAGCTTTTGCTTGGGCTGGGGCTGTCGCGCAGCGATGTTTCCGCCGCGGGCCTGCGCGCGCTGGAACAGCTCGCGGCCGAGCGCATGGAGCTCACCCAAAAACTGGCCGCCGCCGAGCAATTGGCTGACCGCGATACATTGACGCCCACCCTCAACCGGCGCGCCTTCCTGCGCGAGTTGCACCGCACCATGTCGGAGGTCGAGCGCTACAAATCGCCCGCGGCGGTGCTCTACATCGATCTCGACGGCTTCAAGGCGCTCAACGACAGCCACGGCCACGCCGCCGGCGACGCGGTGCTGCGCCAGGTTGGGCGCCTGCTGGTCGACCAGGTGCGCGAGTCCGACATTGTCGGCAGGCTTGGCGGCGATGAGTTCGGCCTCATTCTCAATCGCGCCCCGGCGGACGAAGCCCGCGTGAAAGCGCAATCACTGATCGACAAGATCAATTCCTGCACGCTTGTGCACGCGGGTGTCGCCCACCGCGTGCGCGCCTCCATCGGCATGCACGCGATCGCCATAGTCGAAGACCCCGAAACCGCCATCGCCCGCGCCGACGAGGCCATGTACGCTGACAAACACGCCCGGCGCGCGCAAAACGCGGCGTTCGCGGCGTTTTAGGCGCCGCGCCGCGTGTGCGGCAGGAAACGCGCGTTCCGCAACAAAGCCGCTGAAATAAGTGAGATCAACAAGCCCACGGGAAAGATCTCTATGAAAGTCATCGGCAAGCGGAAGAGCGGATTTGCGTACTGGACCTTGAACGCTTCCATACGCGCGATGTAGGCGCCGAGCGCGGCGCCGGACACGCCCTTGGCGCGCTCGGTCTCGATCGCTGCCTGCACGTAGTCGTTCATGTACGAATAATCCGTCATCGCCAGTGAGATTTCCCACGCGATCACGTAGATCACGCCCGCCACCGCACTGATGCCCAACCCCATCAGAAACGCCGGCACGAACTTGATCACGCCACCCAGCGCGCGGTCGCGATAGCGTTTCACGCCAATAAAAATGAAGCTCAGAGCGACGATCATCAGCGTGTAGCCAGTGAGGTACCCGCCGCCGCCTTCCCCATGTGGGAAGATCAGCAGCAGAATGTTCATCGGGATGGCGACGATCAAGCCGGCGATGACGCCGTAGAAAAGGATAGTGCGCGGCATGGATTGCTCCGGAAGGGCGTGAACGGGTTGGGTGGGCGGCGTCATGCGGCTGGCATCGGCTTGGGCTGCCAGAGTTCGATCTTGCGGCCGTCGGGGTCCATGATGTGGGCGAAGCGGCCATTGGCGTCTTCTGGGAAGAGCTTCACTGGCTCGACGCCGCAGGTCTTGCAGCGGGCCAGAACACCGTCGAGGTCATCGACCACGAAATTGAACATGAAGTCCTTGGTTGAGGGGGCGAAATAATCAGCACTGCCAATGGCGCTGAACACCGTTCCCGCCCCGGGCTGGGCGGCCAGCCCCGCCGGCTGAAACACCACGCCGCCCCAATCGGTCAACTCAAGCCCCAGCACACGCACGTACCATTGCATGGTCGCCTGCGTGTCGCTTGCCTCGAAGAACAATCCGCCGATGCCGAGCACCTTGGCCATGTCCACTCCTCTTGTTTGTCGTCGCGAGGACCGAGACCACGACAGCGACGCGCTCACAATCGCCCAAAAGGGTGATTTGACCGAAATCACCCAAAAATTATGGGATCAGGCCCAGTTCACGCGCGCGCAGGATGGCCTGTGTGCGCCGCGCCGCTTCCAGTTTCTCGAAGAGCCGGGCGACGTGCGTCTTGATGGTGTTTGGCGAAAGGCCGAGTTGGGCGGCGATTTCCTTGTTAGAGCGTCCGGACGCCAGCAAACGCAGCACCTCACATTCCCGCTCACTAATGCCGAGCGAGGCCTGCGCGCGCGCATTGGGCTCGAAGGGGGCAATCCGTGCGCGCGCGCGAAACAACCGGGCGCCCACCCAAATTCCAAGCCCCATGAACGCGGTTGCGATCAGGCCAATGTAGAGTTCGGTCGCGTGGGCGCGCGCCCAGATTTGGTATTCCAGCCATTGCAGCACCAGCGCGCCACCGGCCAACGCCAGCCCATATGTCAGCACCGTCCGAACCATTGCCGCGGAGCTTATGGGCTGACGCCCGCCCTTGGGAAGGGCGCCCTAAAGCCGCCAGCTCAGCGCCACGGCGCCGAAATCTTGGCGGGTGGGTTGGGTTTCGAATTCTTCGGTGCGCCAGACATAGGTGTAGGCGAGGCGCCAGTCGCCGGCGCTGATGGTGAAACCGGTTTGGAAATCGGCCACCAAGGGCGTGCGCTCCACCGAGGCGCTGTCCTCGAAGGTGTTGCCGTCTAGGAAAAGATTGCGCGCCACGGCGCGGCCCTGCACGCCGGCAAACAGCGACCAGGACAATGGTCCACCGTCGAAATGCTCAACACTCGCGAGCGAGGGGCGTACGCGCGGGGGCCCGTAATCGCTGTCGATGCGTTGGCCGATGCGCGCGGCGAGCCCGACGCGCGCTTCGGTGCGCAGTGTGCCTAGGGTGACGCCGGCGCTCGGCGTCAAATCGCCTTCGATGCCGCCAAGGAAGTCGGCAAACACACGCTGCGCCCGCCAACGGCGGTCGAACGAGACGGCGAAGGCGAATTCGTTATTAAGCTGGCTGTCCCAGCCTTGCGGGTCGGGCGCGCCCAAGGCTTGGTGGATGCCGCGCTGCGCTTCCTCGCCCATCGCCGAGGGCCCGACGATTCCGAATTCCACTTCGTAGGTGTCGAGGAAATGCGGGGCCCGGTTGGCGCGCGGCGCTTCCTCGACCCCAACCATGATCTGCATGTAGAGCCAGCCCGCATAGGGGTGCTGACCGGCGGGGGCGGGGATTGCGTTGATGTCCTCCGGGGTGAAAATCGACTGGCCGATGGCCATGCCCCAGAAATCGGGCGCATCGCCAGAGATCGCGCGGGTGAATCCGCCAGCCCCGCGCAGCCAATCAGGCACGCCCTCACTGGGCGAGACATAAGCTAATTTGATTCCGGACGTGTAATTGCGGTCGGCGCCCGAGGAGAGGCTGTCGTTTTCGACCGCGAGGGAAAGTACGCCCTTTTCCTCGTCCGGCCGCTCGGCGAAGGCCGCGCTTGGCAGTGCGGCCAACAGCGCCGCGCCCGCCATCAGTTTTTTCAGGCGATGATGTCCGGCGTCAGCCTGTCCTCGATCCATTGGATTTGGTCCCTCAACACCAGCTTGCTGCGCTTCAAACGTGCGACCTGAAGCGTATCCCCGTTGTTTTGTTCCTGCAGCGCCGCGATGGCGCTGTCGAGTGCGCGATGCTGCTCGCGCAGTTCGATCACGCGGGCCTTGAGCGCGCGCTTCTCGGGCGTATCGTTAATGTCGAAGCCGTCGTCGTCGGAATGCATATCCGCGCGTCAACCTGGGCGGCCACAGCAGCCGCGGCGCGAGCTAAGCCATGCTCCGTGGGCGGTGTAAAGCCGGCCAATCCGAGCGATGCTGCAAGTGCGAAAAGTTGATGGCTCGAAAAGGTGAATTTTCGAAGACGATGTAAGGAGACAACACTTGAAATTGGCGCCATGCTCAGACTCGCCCAAAACGCAAGGAGGCGCCACCAATGGCCATCGAGCAGCGCTTACGCGAACTCGACGCCCGACATCGGGATTTAGACCTGATCATCGAAAACGAGGCCCGAAGGCCATCCGCGGACATCACGCGGTTGTCGGCGATGAAACGCCAGAAACTGAAGATCAAAGAAGAAATCGAAGAAATCCGACAGCGGCTCAGCCGACCGCACTAGGCTGTCGGATCAAGGTTGCGAAAGTTGGCGGTCGGCCCGTAATTGGGTTGGCCGAGATTTGGGGTGTGCCGGTCACTGATGGTTCGCGTTCGCGCGGAAGATGTTCAGCGGTATGCCGGCCTCGGCGTTGAAGGCGCGCCAATCCTGGCCCAGTGCTGTGAGGGCGGTTGCAGCGAGTTGATCTAGCCCGGCGCAGGCGCGCCCCGCATAGGGGTCGGCGGCGCGCGCGGAGACACTTGGCCCAAGCGCCGCCATCCAGGTCTGATCGGAACCGGGAATGCCATCCGGGTAGCGCTCGCGCAGCGGCGACGTGCCTTCGCGCAACGCTGCCGGGCTGTAATGGTGGCGCCAGGAATCGCCAGCGACATTGCCGCGGCCGTGATCGACGGTAAGGATCAAAGTTGTGCGCCCGGCATAGAAGCGATCGGCCTGCAGCGCCGTCCACAATTCGCGCACGAAGCGGTCATTGCGATTGGCGCTGATCAGATACTGCGCGTAATCGCCCTCGTGCGCGAAATCGTCGGTCTCGCCGTAGGAGATGAACATGGCGCGCGGGTGATGGCGGCGCAAACCGGCGAGTGCGTATTGGTGGGTGAACGAATCCCAGCGCACGATGTCCCATTGGTGGGCGGTGTCGGCTTGCAGCGCATCGAGCATGCGCGTGGCGGGATCGCCGCCGCCGTCTGACGCGAAACCAGCATTCACCGGCACGCCGCTGCGCTCGGCATTGATGATGCGGCCAAAGGCGTCCCAAGACCCGGCGGCCCGCACCTTGCCGGCAAAGCCGGGGCGTCGATTGAGCCATTCAAGGAAAGTCACGTTTGGGTTTGGCGGGTAATCGTTGGAATTGATGCGGGCGTCGGCGCGGCCGGTGAGCGCCTCGTTGTAACCCGGATAGGAAAACCAGCGGTCATTGGTGACCCCGGCGCACGAGCCATGGTCGCGATCACCGATTAGCACGCCCTGCTGCTCTATCACTTCATGCAAGAATGGCATCAAGGCGGCGCGGCGATCAACTGCATCGACAAACCGGGCTCGCGCCGCCGCCGCCCACGCGGATTTCATGTATTCAGGATTTGCCGCCAATTCTGGATCGGCGCCGCGAAACACTTCTTGCCAGCGCAAGCCGTCCATCATCACGAACACGACGTTCTGCTCCGATCGCGCCCGCTGTGCGAAAGCTTGCGGCGTCGCCGCCAGGAAAGCGATGCAGAATGCAAGAACGAAACGGATCATGGCGGAGCTCCAAGGTAAGAATGCTGGGCTGGAGGCGATCGGCCCCCAGCCCAGATTTCATCGCAATGTTTAGAACGTCTTGCGCAGTGTGACGAACACTTGCCGCGGCGGCGCGACCAGCAATGTCTGGCCTGTGTTGCCAGGATCAGAGGCGCTGAAGCCATTGGAGCCGATCGTGGAGACATATTCTTCGTCCAGCAGATTGACGACGTTCAACTGGAGTTCGAACCCGTCAAGCGTGCCGCCGAACCGATAGCCGCCGGTGAGGTCGAGGGCGGTATGCCCATCGATCTGGCCGCCGACATTCGTATAGGTGGATTCTCTCTCGCCCGTGTAGCTGGCCGAGAGCGTGGCGAAGAAGGTGTCGTTGTCGAAGGTCAAGTCAGCTTTGAGCAGTTGGCTGGGCGTGTTGACGACAGTCGCGCCGGCGGTCGCCTGCACGATGGCGCCGAGCGCATTGACGACGTTATCGTCGTAAGTGCTGTCATTGTAGGAGTAGGAAACAAACAAAGAGAGGTCGTCGGTGAAGTCCATCTCGCCGGTGAGCTCGATGCCCTGGTTCGTCACGCCGCCGACATTGGAGATGATCGAGGGATTGCCGATAATGCCAGCGCCTTGGGCGATGCCCAGCAAACGATCGGCGAACTGCACGTGATAGAGCGCCGCCGAGCCGCGGAACCCGTCGCCGCGATAACGCACGCCGCCTTCGAAGGTTTGCGAGGATTCCGGGCTGGTGCGTTGGCGGATCGCGTCCAGCGAGATCTGGCTGCGATTGCTGAACGGCGCCAAGCCAAGATCGCGCATGTTCTCGGTGTAGCTGGCGAACACTTGCAAGTCGTCGTTCACTTGGTAGGTCATTCCCACTTGCGGCAGGAAATTGTCTTCGGAAGTGATCGAGCCGCGCAGGTCGGCGTCTGAAAGGGCGACAGGCGCGGCGAAGCCATTGACCAGCGTCACCACATTGTTCTCGACGCTGACCGATTTGAAACCGGCCACCAAGGTGAGTGCGTCGGTGATGTCCCAGGTGTCCTGCAGATAGAACATGGCAGTGTCGATTTCATACTCGAACGCCCATTGCGTGGCGAAGGGGTTGCGCATGAATTCGAGCACCGGGCGCGGCGCCGCGCGGGTGTTGTCGTAGAAACGGCGCGACTGGTTGAAATTGTTGTTTTCAAGCCAGAAGCCGGTTTCGATTCTGTGGGCGCCGAGGGTCACCGCCAGATCGGCGAAGCCGCCGAGCCGGTCCATGTCGTATTCGGTGGTGCGCACCGAGATTGGCGAGGTGACGCCCGCGACGCCGCCGCCGAAGCTGAAAGGGCTCACGTACGGCGTGAACCAGATGCCCTGGCCTTCTTGGTCATGCTTGTAAATCGTGCCCGAGACTTCGATGTTGTCGCCGATTGATGTCTCGTAGGTCAGACGTCCGAGATTGTCGTCACGCAGGCCGGAGGCGTCGAAATAGGCGTCATCGACGGTGGCGATCGGCGCCGGATAGACAGTGCCGGCGCCCGCGTTCGTGACCGGCGCGCCGGTATCGCCGCGATTGTTGGCGATGTCGGCGACTTGGTTGGCGAGCGTCCAATTGGGCGCGAAATTGTCCCAAGCATAACCGAGCCGGCGGATCATATCGAGCGAGGTGTCTTGGAAATCGGTCTCGCGGCGTTCGGAGGTGTTGTAATAGCCGGAAAGTTCGCCGCCAAACAGCGGCTGCGCGAAGCCGACATTCCATTGTTCGAGGTTTTGTTGGCCGCCATTGGTCCACTTTTCAGTCTCGCCATGCGCGTAGGAGGCATACGCGCGCAGGCCGATGCCATCGATGGCGCCGGTGTCGAAGCGGGCAAAGCCGCGGAAGGTGGACGAGTCGCCGCCGGTGAGCGCGAGCACGCCGCCCATTTCCTCTTGCGGGCCGCGGGTGAAGAATTGCAGCGTGCCGCCGAGATTGGAGGTCGAGTGCGTGCTGAGAAGGCCCGCGCCTTGGCTCAGTTCAACGCGGCCCAAATTCTCGGAGATCATTGCGCGCGAAATGTGCAGGCCGTTGAAATTGCCGTAGGACATGTCGCCGAGCGGGATGCCGTCGAGCGTGAAACCCAATTGCTGCTGGGCAAAACCGCGAATATTGATGCGAACGGCCCATTCATAGGCGCCAAATGCGTCGGCTGACGAAAAGCTGACGCCCGGCAAGCGCTCCACCAATTTTATCGGGCTTGTGCCGGGCGCTTCGTTCTGCATTTCAGCGCCGCGAAGGGTCTGAACTTGGCGCACGCTATTGCCGAGCACGACGATTTCGTCCGAGATATCCGCGACCTGAACCTCGCCGCTATTGGATTGCGCAAGCGCGGGTGTGGAACAAGCGAGCGCAGCGAAAGCCGCGCCCACCCAAAGGTGGTGCTTAGACATGAAGATACCCCAGTGTTGTTCTTTGACGCCGTACCCCTCGTGCGGCGCTGGGGCGAACTAGGGCGCTAACGTGACGTTTGCATCACCGGGACGTGAAACTTTGGCGGCGTCTTAGCTTTCTTCGACCGCATGCGCTTCCGCGGGCGCGGTATCGCTTGTCGCTTTCAGCGTTTTCGCCTCGGCCTTGGCGGTGCGTGCGTCGGCGCGCGCTTTGGCGGCGGCGCCTTCGGAGACGATGGCGTCGAGTTCGATCTGGGTGCACAGGCCGATGGTCACCGGATCGACTGGCTTGATCTGGCTTGAGTTCCAGTGGGTGCGATTGCGCACTTGTTCGATCGTCGCCTTGGTGGTGCCGATCAGCTTGATGATTTTCGAATCCGCGACCTCGCCGTGGTTTTTGAGAAACCAGGCGATGGCGTCGGGGCGATCGCCGCGCCGCGCGATCGGGGTGTAGCGGGCGGTGCGTTTCTTGGTGTGCGGCAGGTCGATGCGCTTTTGCTCCATGGGTTGGAGCACATGGGTGTGGTCGGCCTCGCCGGCGGCGATTTCCTCGCGCGAGAGAAACGCCCCGGCGATCGGATCGACCCCGCGTATGCCCTTGGCCACGTCCTCGTTGGCGATGCCTTGCACCTCGAGCGGATGCAGGCCGCAAAACGCGGCGATTTGATTGAAGGCGAGCGAGGTGTTCTCGATCATCCACACGGCAGTGGCCTTGGGCATCAGGACGTTGGCGGACATGTTCGGGGCTCCAGATATGCGACCGCGCCCGGCGTCGTCGCCAGGCGCGTGAGGCCCAAAGGGCCCGTCCAGGGAGCAACGGCTAGCGACCATCCGAGCGCGGTCAAACCAGCTGGGCGCGGATATAGACCGCTCGGGCCGGAAAGGGAAGGCGGTTCAGATTCCCCGTTCGTTCTCGCGCCAATTGTGTTAACCAAGCCGATGCAAGGGGCGCCTATCGAGTCAACACTTCGGACCGTTGGGATGAATGCGTGGAGGGGAAGGTGGCGGAAGCTGGCGAACGGGTATCTGGCGGTGATGACGGTTTCAACAACCGCATTGCGCTGACCATTGCCGTGCTGGCGAGTTTCTTGGCGCTGAGCACGATCAAATCCAGCAACCTCACCCAGGCGATGGATCAGGCCCAGGCGGAGCGCAACAATTCCTGGGCATGGTACCAGGCCGTGCGCGTGCGCGAGGACATGGCCAGTTACGAGCTTGCCCACTTGCAGCGCCTGGCGCGCACGCAAGCGCCCGCGTCGCAATCTCTCAACGAGGCTGGTTTGCTCGCCGCGGAGATCACGGCGCAAGAAGCCGAACTCGCTCATGTTCGCGTCCGCAAGGATGAGGTCGAGCTGCGGGCGCGCGGCGCGGAAACCCAACATGGCGCGCTGAGCGTGCTCGCCGATCAATACGATTTGTCCGATGCGCTGATCGCGGTCGCGATGACGTTGCTGGCGGTGTGCGCGTTGGCGAAAGCGCGCTGGCTTTATTGGTTCTCGCTGGTTCCCGCTGCAGCGGGCATGGTATTCGCCGCCGCCGCAATGGCGCGCTTCCCGATCGCGCTCCAGGCGCTGTTCGCGTGGCTGAACTAAAAAAAGGGCCCAGCTTTTGGCCGGGCCCTTTTCGTTTCAGTGATGCTTGCGTCTAGCGGAAGCTGATGGTCACCGCGGTGCGGCGGTTCAGCGGTTCGCGCACGCCGTCACGTGTGGCGCGGGCGAGATCGGTTTCGCCGCGTGCTTCGGTGCGGATCGAACCTGTCGCCAGGCCTCGTGCAACGAGCGCGTCACGCACGACGCCTGAGCGCCGTTCCGACAGGCCGACATTGTACCGCGTCGAGCCGGACGTATCAGTGTGGCCGACGACCACGATGCCAGCAACGTTGCATTGACGCGCGCGCGCCACAGCTTGGTCGATTACGTCGAGGGCGGCTTGGTTGAGGTTCGAGC
>JBEBHQ010000014.1:0-77137 GCA_040080805.1 Terricaulis sp.
CCCCCTCCCCTCAAGGGGAGGGGGAGTCACACCGGAGGAAAACATGCGCGTCGGCTGCCCCAAGGAAATCAAGGTCCATGAATATCGCGTCGGCTTGACGCCGGAGAGTGCTGCGGAACTCGTGCGCGCCGGCCATGAAGTGTTTCTCGAGGCCAAGGCCGGCGAGGGCATTGGCGCGCCGGACGTAGTGTATGAAAAGGTCGGCGTGAAAATCCTGCCGAATGCGGACGCCGTGTTCGAGCAGGCCGAGATGATCGTGAAGGTGAAGGAGCCGCAAGCGGTCGAGATCGCGCGCCTAAAGCCCAAGCACACGCTGTTCACCTATCTGCATTTGGCGCCGGACCCCGAACAAGCCGAGGGCCTGATGAAATCCGGCGCGACTTGCGTCGCGTATGAAACCGTGACCGACGCAAACGGTCGCTTGCCGCTGTTGAAGCCGATGAGCGAAGTGGCGGGGCGGATGTCGATCCAGGTCGGTGCGCATTTTTTGGAAAAAGCTAATGGTGGGCGCGGCGTGCTGATGGGCGGGGTGCCCGGCGTGCGGCCGGCGGATGTGGTGATCCTGGGGGCCGGTGTTTCCGGCTACAACGCCGCGCAAATCGCCGTCGGCATGCGCGCGCGCGTGACAGTGTTCGACAAGAACCCCGCGCGACTGGAAGAACTCGACCGCGAATTCAATGGCCGTCTGGAAACGATCTATTCGACCAAAGCCGCGATCGAAGAAGCGGTGAAGGAGGCCGATGTGGTTGTCGGCGCGGTGTTGGTGGCGGGCGCGGCGGCGCCAAAACTGATCACCAAGGCGATGCTAAGAACCATGCGTCCCGGCTCGGTGCTGGTGGATATTTCGATCGACCAGGGCGGCTGCTTTGAAACCTCGCATGCGACCACGCACGACGAACCGGTGTTCGTGGTCGATGGCGTAATCCATTATTGCGTCGCCAACATGCCCGGCGCGGTGGCGCGAACGAGCGCGTTTGCGCTGAACAACGCAACGCTGCCGTTCGCGCTGGCGCTGGCGAACAAGGGCTACAAACAAGCCTTGATCGACGATCCGCACTTGGCCAACGGCCTCAACGTGTACGAAGGCGCCATCGCGCACGAGGCGGTGGCGAAGGATTTGGGCAAGGCGTGGAAGCGGCCCGGCTGGTTGGGGTAGGGCGATTGTTGGGCCCATGGCCGACACCGCCCTGTAACTACGTGAAGATCAGGAGGCCTAGATGGCGGCATTTCCGGTCGAGAAACTGTCGCCATTGCCCGGCAAACTATCAGGCGAGAAGGGCAACGCGAGCATTGCAGTCCCTATGCGACCTTTCAATCTACTGGTGGAGGGGCGCGATGAGTCAGTGTCCACATCACTGAGGCTCGATTTCATCGATCTGCCGTTGACGGATTTTGTTGAACTGGCTGGGAGAACGTTTGATTTCCCCAAGAACCCTGAGGATGGGTACATCGACGGTTCAATCTATATCTATCATGCGCATCACCTTGCTGACGTGACGCGAATTAAGTTCGGCTCCATTTCCATGGAGGGCATCGCGGTTGAAATGGATGTTGAACTTCTTTTCGAGATTGAGGGCCTAGGGGACTACAGGAACACTCACTTGATTCTGGCGACGGCCCTCCGTCACGGCTAGGCAAAGTCCGCCTTCGGCGAAAACCACACTCCGTCATTCTGGACGCGACGAAGTCTCGATCCGGAACCCAGGGGCAACGATGCGCCGGTGGCCCCTGGGTTCCGGGTTCATCGCTTCGCGATGCCCCGGAATGACTCGTGCACCCCGTCGCCTTGAATCGGGCTCTCATCCGCGACACATTCCGCGAGGACGAAGTCAGGAGTCACGACCGCGATTTTTTCGGCGTGGGCGTGCCGCTCTGGTCTACACGCAACATGCAATTCTCAGGTTAGTCCCCATGCCCGCCACCAAACTCCTCGGCCTTGTCGGCGGCATGTCTTGGGTATCGACGCAGGATTATTATCGCCTGCTCAATGAGGGCGTGAACCAGAACCTTGGCGGAACCAACGCCGCGCGGCTGCTCATTCATTCCGTCGATTTTCGCGAATTCGTGGATAATAACACCGCGGGCCGTTGGGATTGCACGCTGGAATTGATGCGCGGAGCGTGCGCATCTCTGCGCGCGGCTGGCGCTGAAGGGTTGATGCTCTGCGCCAATACCGCCCATGCCGTGATCGAGCCGCTGAAAATCGAATTCGACCTGCCGTTCATCGACGTCGTGGAAGAAACGGCGGCGGCGATTTCCGCCGCCGGCCTGCGCAGGGTCGCTCTGATCGGCACGAAATTCACGATGGAGCTGCCGTTTTATCGCGATGGTCTGGCGCGGGCTGGCATTGAAGCGGTCACGCCCAGCGACGCGGCGCAGCGCGACTACATTCAGCAAACCCTGCGCGACGAATTGGGTCGGGGCGTCGTGCGCGCGGAAACACGCGAGGCTTACCTCGCCATCGCGCGCGGTATGATCGCGGCGGGGTGCGAAGGCGTTATCTTCGGGTGCACGGAAATCCCACTCTTGCTCAAGCCGGAGGATTTTTCGGTTCCGTGCTTTGACACGTTGCGCATTCACGCCGAAGCTGGCGTGAGATTCTTGTTGGGCGAGCGCGCCCGCGAACTTGGGGGACGCCAATCATGAACCGCACGCGCCATCTTCTTTGCGCCGCCGCGCTGCTCGCAGCGTGCGCGCCGCCCGCACCGCAAGCGCCGGCGGCGGATGCGCCGCAACCGAGCCCCGAACTCGCCGCCGTGTTTCCCGGTTGCGAATGGGGCGAAGTGAGCGCCGCTGGCGTTTCGGTTTGGAGCTTCGCCTGCCCGGATCAGCGGCTTATCGCGGATGTGGCATTGCCGGGATTCCAACTCGAACTTGGCGGCGAGAGCGAAACCATCGTGCGCGTGCCGGCAATCCGCTTCTTCGCCAAGGCGCCGGACGCGCCGCTCGAGTCCGTGCTTGAAGCCGTGCGCGCCGCCTCGCCCGGCGCCGAAGCGTGCGAGATCGAGCGGGGTTCGCACGGCGATTATGTGCTTATGCCGACGGGCGATGCGCTCGTCGCCTACCAGGCGTTTGTCGAGGGCCGCGCCGACGGTCCCAGCATGCCGTGCGGCCCGCTTGGGCCATCGGAGGCTGGCGGGCGCACATTTCGTGTGTTGGACGGCGCGCCCGACAAAGTCGTGATGATCAATTGGCCCTCGGACGTGGCGATCTTCGATCCCGATACGTTGCGCGTAACACAATAGGCGCATGGGGTCGCATGCCGGTGACGCCCGCCCGCGCGCGCAAGCTGGCGCTCTCGCTGGAAAACACCAGCGAAGCGCCGCACTTTGATCGCGCCGCGTTCCGTACGCCGCGCAAGATTTTCGCGACCCTGGCAAACAGCGGCGCGGACCTGAATTTCATGTTCGACGCCACCTTGCAGGAATTCTATTGCGAGCAGGCGCCAGAGGCGATCGCGCCCGTGCCGGGCGGTTGGGGCCGTATGGGCGCGACGCGCTGCGAGCTGAAGCGAATCGACGAAGCGACGTTTCTCTCCGCGCTCAAGGCCGCGCACGCGCTGGCCAATGCGCCAAAGCCCAAGTGCGCCAAGAAAAAGTAGCCGCCGGCGTCGTCACATTGCGCGTGCGCCGCGCATCTGGATGTTGCTCCGCACGCATCGTGAGAAGTGAGGTGCACGATAAGCTTTCGTTCAGCATTATTGCACTATTGTGAGGCCGGAGACCGCTTATGCACGAGAAAAAAATCGGCGAGCCGTGCCCGACCTGCGAGACGCCGCTGCAGCGCCGCCGCTCGACCTTCCGCACCATTGTTGGCGACGTCGCCTTTTGCGCCCGCTGCTGCTCATCGTTCGAGGTCGCGGGCGAGGGCGAACTGATGCTGGCGTTGCCGCCTGAACTCGCGCCAGCCTGAACGCTAGCTCGGCGCGTGCTCGAGATTCGCTTCCGGAAGCAGCGCGCGCATGCGATTGCCGAAGGAAATGAGGCATTCCTCACCCGGCGCAAGTGGTCCGGTTGTGTAGCTGGAGGAGGCCATACCGTCCTGAACGGCTTGGATGAGCGCAGTGTCCTCGGCATTGACCTGCCGGTTGATGCGCCAATTGAGAAAGCGCGCGGCTTTCATTTCGCGGCTTGAGTCCGGGTGCACGTAGGCGATTTCGCGAATCAGCGTTTCGGTCGCCGAAACCGGGATGAATTGCATGAAATCGATCTGGTCGGGATAGATGTCGAACGCGACGTTCGGCCAGAGCTTGTAATAGACCCAGTGTTTGCGGCGCTCCGCCGGAATGTGGCTGAAGCCATCGAGCAATTTCTGGTAGGCGCGCTCGGACCAATTCTCGGATGGCGCGTCGGTGATCGTGCCCGACATCTTGTCCACCCATTCGCGCGCCTCGATCTTGTACGTGCCCGCGAAAAGTCGCGTGAGCCCAGGGTGCGCCACCGGGATGTGCATGCCGTCGGAATAATTATCGCCGACGTTTTTCCAGTTCACCGAGCGCGGCCGCAGCGTGACGCGCCCATTGGGCACGAGCTTTTCCAGCTCGAATTGCGCCAGCTCTTCCGCATAGGGCGCCATCATATCGGCGATGCTGGGCAGGCCCGGCGCGAAGCGGATGAAGATGAAGCCCTGAAAAATCTCCTGATCGACCGGCTTTAGCCCCAGCTCCTTTGCGTCGAGCTTCTCAAAGCCTTGCCATTTCGGCGCGCCGGCGAAGCTGCCGTCGAGCTTGTAGCTCCAGGCATGATACGGGCACACGAGGCGATGCCCGCACGATCCGCGCGCTTCGCCTGCGATCTTGCCAGCGCGGTGGCGGCAGACATTATGAAACGAGCGCAAACGGCCGTCCTCGCCGCGCAGGGTAACCACGCGCTCGCCCAGAATCTCCAGTGTGATGTAGTCGCCAGGATTTGGCGCGTCGTTGATGTGGCCGACAATGTGCCAAGCGGGCCTAAACACAAGCGCGCGCTCGGATTCGAAAAAGCGTTGATCGGTATAGAGCCAGGCGGGGAGGGATTGGTGGTTCATTGCTGTGACAATAGTCAGTCTAAAGCAATTTCGCCAGCATGGCGCGGAAGCGGCGGTCGCGTTTGAGTGACCATTCTCGGCTCATGGCTTCGCGGCGTGTCGAATAGCGCTCGGCGTAAAGCAGCACCCAGGCGCGCCCGCGCGTCGAGCGCGCGCCCATGCCGGCATTGTGCAGCGCAAGCCGCGCGTCGATGTCCACGCTCCAACCGACATAGGTGCGCCGATCAGCGCCGAGTGCGCTGCCGAGGATGTAGACGAAACCGCGTGGGCTCATTCACGTGGTCGTGCTTTGAGCGGTATGATGAGGCGCCACACCGAGTAGGAAAGGGTCGCGGCGCCGGCCAACCCCGAGAAAATTGCTTGAGTCCGAAACGCCTCAGGATCGTGAGGGTGAACGTCGCCGGAGAACAGCATTAAGGGCATGGTCAGCAAGAGCACTCCGAGCACAGCAACGGTGATCCAAAGCGCTCGATAGATTGCGGAGTGAACTCGGATCACGCAAAACCTCCGAAATTTATGAATTTCGTTTCCAGATATTCCTCCAACCCCTCGACGCCGCCCTCGCGGCCAAGGCCGCTTTCTTTCCAGCCGCCGAACGGGATCACTTCGTTGGAGAACACGCCTTCGTTGACTGAGACCATGCCGTATTCGAGCCGCTCGGCCACGCGCCAGGCACGGTTTACATCTTGGGTGAAGAAATAGCCCGCCAAGCCAAACGGTGTGTCGTTGGCGATGGCGACGGCTTCGTCCTCATTCTTGAAACGGATCAGCGGCGCGACGGGGCCGAAAATTTCCTCGGTGTTGACCCGCATCGCGCGCGTGACGTTGGCCAGCACGGTCGGCGTATAGAATTGCGCACCAGCGGCGTGGCGGGCGCCGCCGGTAAGCGCCACGGCGCCCGCGCCGATCGCTTCGGCCACCATGGCTTCGACCTTTTCGATGGCGTTCTTGTCGATCAACGGCCCGATCTCGACGCCGTTTGCCTGCCCGTCGCCGACCTTGAGTTTCGACACGGCGTCGGCGAGCTTCTTGGAGAATTCGTCGTAGATACTGTCTTCAACCAGGACACGGTTCGCGCACACGCAGGTTTGCCCCGCATTGCGAAACTTGGAAGCGATCGCGCCCTTCACCGCTATGTCCAGATCTGCATCGGCGAAGACGAGCAGCGGCGCGTTGCCGCCGAGTTCGAGCGAAACGCGCTTCACCGTGGAGCCAACGCACGCCGCGCCTAGGCGCTTGCCCACTTCGGTCGAGCCGGTGAACGAAAATTTTCGCACCAGCGGGCTCTCGCACATCACGCGGCCCACTTCGGAAGCGCGGTCGGTCGTCACAACGTTGAACACGCCCGCCGGCACGCCCGCACGTTCGGCCAATTCCGCGAGCGCCAGGGCCGTCAACGGCGTTTGCGACGGCGGCTTCAGCACGATGGTGCAGCCGGCGGCCAGCGCGGGCGCGGCCTTGCGCGTAATCATCGCCATGGGGAAGTTCCACGGCGTCACCGCGGCGCATACGCCGACGGGTTGCTTGATCGTCACATAGCGGCGTGTCGGCGTGGTGGTGGGGATGGTGCGCCCGTAGGCGCGCTTGGCCTCTTCCGCGAACCATTCCACGAACGAGGCGCCGTAGGCGGCTTCACCCTTGGCCTCGGCCAGCGGCTTGCCGCCTTCCAGTGTGATCAGAAGCGCCAGCCGGTCGAGGTCGCTCATGATCAAATCGTACCAGGCGCGCAGGACGCCGGCGCGTTCCTTGGCGGGTTTGCCCGCCCAAGCCGGAAACGCCGCGTGCGCGGCTGAGATCGCTTGCTCGGTTTCGGCGGCGCCCAAATCAGGCACTTCGGCGATCCTTGTCTGCGTCGCCGGATTGAGCACCGCAAATTTGGACGCCGATGAGCGCCATTGGCCGTCGATATAGGCGTCCGACCGGAATTGCATGAGAAAGGTGTCCTTCCGTCGGATTGAGATTGCGCAGGCTCAAGGCCGCTTCAAGCCCCGTGCGTCATGTTTCTAGCCTTAGCGCAACGCGGAGCGTATGATGCCCGACAGAATCGAGGTCTTGCCCATGGGTTGGAAAGATATCCTCGTGATCGTCTCCGAGGCGCAAGCGGACGAACCGGCGCTGGCGCTGGGCGAAGCGTTAGCGCGCCAATGTCACAACGAATTGGGTGACGCGCACTTGGCGGCGGCGTTCCTGACACCCTTGCCGGACGAGCCGTTGGCCTACGAACCGACCGTGGTCGCCGGCGTTTGGGCTGAACTTCTGGGCCGCGCCCGCCAAGAAGCGGAAGCAGAGCGCAAGCGCGTCGAGGCGCGGGTGGCGAAATTCGACAGGCCCTGCGAGCTGCGCAACGCCGAGGCGCTGTCGCGCGATCTGGGCCGGGTCGCGGCCGTGCATGCACGCTATGCTGATATCGCCGTGATGACGCGCCCTTCCGAGGGCATGGGCGCGGAATTGCGGGAGGAAATTATTGAGGGCGTGCTGTTTCATTCTGGGCGCCCAGCGCTGATCGCGCCGCCAAACTGGAAGGGCGGGACCATCGGTCGGCGCGTCGTGGTAGCCTGGGACGCCAGCCGCGAAGCGACGCGCGCGCTCTCGGAAGCGCGTGCGCTGTTGGGCGCGGCGACGCAGGTCACGGTGATCACCGTGGATGCTAAACCGAAGATGTTCGGCCACGGCGATCAGCCCGGCGCCAATGTCGCGGCGCACTTGGCGCGGCGCGGGCTGACGGCCGAAGTGCGCAATGTTGATTCCATGGGCCGTTCCGCTTCGTTTGCGATCCTGGAGGAAGCCAACAACCTGCAGGCCGACCTCGTGGTCATGGGCGGTTATGCGCACTCAAGGCTGCGCGAGCTGGTGTTTGGCGGCGCCACGCGCGACCTGCTGCGCGCGGCCAACGTGCCGCTGCTGATGGCGCATTAACGCCTCATGTCGGTGATGAGGGGAGGGCTTGTGTGCCCCGAGCGCCACACCTACCTCAAGCGCAGCAACAACACATGCCGTGCTGATCGTGCGCAAGGCGGTCGACGCGGGACGCCTTAGGGGTCTGACATGGACATGGAAAAGCTCACCGAGCGGGCGCGCGGATTTGTACAGGCGGCGCAGACGATCGCGCTGCGCGAACAGAACCAGCAGCTCGAAACACAACATCTTCTGAAGGCTTTGCTTGACGACCGCGAGGGCCTTGCCGCCGAACTCATGCGCGCGGCGGGGGCCGATCCGCGCAAGGCGGCTGATGATGTCAACAGCGCCGTGCAAGCGCTGCCGAAGGTTCAAGGTGGTGGTGATCGCATGTACGCAGCGCCCTCTTGGGGGCGCGCGCTCGACGCCGCCGAACAAGCCGCGACCAAGGCCGGCGATAGCTACGTGACCGCGGAGCGATTGTTGTTCGGGCTCGCTGTCGCCGAGGGCAAGGCGTCGGAAATCCTAAAAAAATCAGGCCTGACGCCGCAAAAACTGGAGCAGGCCATCGCGGAAATGCGTAAGGGCCGCACGGCGCAATCCTCGAGCGCCGAGGATTCCTACGACGCGCTCAAGAAATACTCCCGCGACCTCACCGAAGAAGCGCGCAAGGGCAAGCTCGATCCGGTGATTGGCCGCGACGAGGAAATCCGCCGCACTATTCAAGTGTTGTCGCGCCGCACCAAGAACAATCCCGTTTTGATCGGCGAGCCGGGCGTGGGTAAGACCGCCATCGCTGAAGGCTTGGCGCTGCGCATCGTCAATGGCGACGTGCCGGAAAGCCTGAAGCACAAGAAATTGCTGGCGCTTGACATGGGCTCGCTGATCGCCGGGGCGAAGTTTCGCGGGGAGTTCGAGGAGCGCCTGAAAGCGGTGCTGAACGAAGTCACCGTGGCGGAGGGCGCGATCATCCTGTTCATCGACGAAATGCACACATTGGTTGGCGCGGGGAAGGCCGAAGGCGCCATGGATGCGTCGAACTTGCTGAAGCCGGCGCTGGCGCGCGGCGAGTTGCATTGCGTCGGCGCGACCACGTTGGATGAGTACAGAAAGCACGTGGAAAAGGACGCCGCGTTGGCGCGGCGTTTCCAACCCGTGTTCGTCAGTGAGCCCAGCGTGGAGGATACGATCTCGATTCTGCGCGGATTGAAGGACCGTTATGAACAGCACCATGGCGTCCGCATCTCCGACGCCGCGATCGTGGCGGCGGCGCAGCTTTCGCACCGATACATCACCGACCGTTTCCTGCCAGACAAAGCCATCGACCTGATGGACGAAGCGGGCTCGCGCCTGCGCATGGCGGTCGATTCCAAACCAGAAGCTCTCGACGAACTCGACCGGCGCTTGCTGCAATTCAAGATCGAGATCGAAGCACTGAAGAAGGAAAAGGACCCAGCTTCGCAGGATCGCGCAAAAAAGCTCGAGATCGAAATCAAGGAATTGGAAACGCGTTCCGCTGCGTTGACCGCAACCTGGAGCGCGGAAAAGCAGAAATTGCAGGTAACCTCGAAGTCCAAGGAAGAGTTGGAGCGGCTGCAGAACGATTATGAGGAGGCCGTGCGCCGTGGCGATCTCGGTCGCGCCTCGGAGCTGAAATACGGACGCATTCCCCAGCTTGAGAAGCAAATCGCCGACGCCGAGAAAAAGGCTGGAGGCGCCGAAGGCTTGGTGAAAGAGGTTGTCGATGCCGAAGCCATCGCGTCGGTTGTCGCCCGCTGGACCGGTGTGCCGGTCGAGAAGATGCTCGAGGGCGAGAAGGCGAAGCTGCTGCAGATGGAAGACAAGCTCCGCGGGCGCGTGATCGGGCAAGAGCCGGCGTTGCGCGCTGTGTCGGACGCGGTGCGCCGCGCGCGCGCGGGGCTGCAGGATCCAAACCGGCCCATCGGCTCGTTCATGTTCCTGGGTCCGACGGGTGTCGGCAAGACCGAGCTCACCAAGGCGCTGGCGGAGTTCCTGTTCGACGATGAACAAGCGATGAGCCGCGTCGATATGAGCGAATACATGGAAAAGCACTCGGTGGCCCGCCTGATCGGCGCGCCTCCGGGATACGTGGGGTATGAAGAAGGCGGCGCGCTCACCGAATCCGTACGCCGGCGCCCGTATCAAGTGATCCTGTTCGACGAGATCGAAAAGGCGCACCCCGACGTGTTCAACGTGCTGCTGCAAGTGCTCGACGATGGCCGTCTGACCGATGGCCAAGGCCGCACCGTCGATTTCAAGAACACCATCCTGATCATGACCTCGAACTCCGGCGCGCAATTTCTGGCCGATCAGCCTGAAGGCGCCGATGTCGACGACGTGCGCGGCCCGGTGATGAACGAGGTGCGCGCGCGCTTCCGGCCGGAATTCCTCAACCGCATCGACGAGATCATCCTGTTCAAGCGCCTGGAGCGCGGCCAGATGAGCAGCATCGTCGATATCCAGCTGCAGCGCCTGGACAAGCTCCTGGCGGTGCGCACTATCACGCTCGAACTCGATGCTCGCGCAAAGGGAGAATTAGCTAAGCGCGGCTATGATGCGGCCTGGGGCGCGCGCCCCCTGAAGCGCGTCATCCAAAAGGACGTGCAGGACCCGCTCGCACGCTTGATTTTGGAAGGTCGCATCAAGGACGGCGACGGCGTGCGCGTAACTTTCGACGGCAACGATTTCTTGTTCAACGGCAAGAGCGACCGGCGAGCCGCATAGGATCGGGGGTTAGACTTGTTTTCTCCCACAAGCGTGGGAGAGTGGGCGGCGGAGCTCCGAAGGGCTCGAACCAGCAGAAGCGGCGCCCGCCGCTGGGCGCCGCCCATTCGAGGGAGGCAAGGCCATGCCTGCAGGCAAATCCAACGGAACCAAAACCGTGAGGGCAATCGCCGTCGTCGGTCCGACCGGGGCGGGCAAGACGGCGTTGACGCAAGCTCTGGCATCGGCCGCCTCGGGTGGGTCGGGCGCGAGCCCCACCGCCGCCGGCCAGTCCACCGAAACCAACATCGTCGCGATCGAGTTCCTGGGCGACCGCTACGCGCTGCTCGATACGCCAGGCGCCGTGGATTTTCTGGCGGACTCGGATTTTGCGTTGCCGGGCGTCGATATGGCGCTTGTGGTCGCCGATCCCGATCCAGACAAGGCGCTGTTGCTGCAACCTTTCTTGCATGCGTTGGAAGAGCTGAAAATTCCACATGCAATCTTCATCAACAAGACCGACCAAGCGCGCGGCCGCATCCGCGACTTGCTGGAGGCGTTGCAGCCGGTGAGTGCATTGCCTTTAGTGGCGCGCCAGGTGCCGATTTGGAAGGACGACCATATCGCCGGCTACGTCGATCTGGCGATGGAGCGCGCCTACCTTTATCAGCCGGGCAAGCCCTCGCAGCGCATCGATATTCCGGCCGACATAGCCGAGCGCGAAACCGAGGCGCGCTTCCATATGCTGGAACAGCTCGCTGATTTCGATGATGCGCTGATGGAAGCGCTGCTTTCGGATGTGACTCCGGCGCAGGACATGGTGTTCGCCGATCTGGTGCGCGAAACCCGCGAAGGATTGATCGTTCCGGTGTTTTTCGGCGCCACCGCGCAAGGGCACGGCATCCGCCGGCTGCTCAAGGCGTTTCGGCACGATACGCCCGAGCCCAAATACGCGGCGGAGCGCTTGGGATTGCAGGGCTCTGGCGCCTATGTGATGAAAGTCTCGCATGCGGGACAGGCTGGGAAGCTCGCCTATGCGCGTGTATTTGGCGCGGCGCTCACCGACAGTGATCAATTGGGTATGAGCGACGGCTCGGCGCAGCGCGCGGCGGCATTATTTGCGGTCCAGGGCGCGCAAACGAAAAAAACCGCCAGCGCGGTCGAGGGCGATGTGGTTGCTGTCGGAAAGCTTGAGCCGGTGGCCGCGGGTGATTTGCTTGTTGTCGGCGGCGCGGCGCAGAAGGCGATGGCGCAGCCGCGCAAGCGTTTCCCGGTGTTCCAACTCGCCATTGCCACCAAGGACCGCAAGGACGATGTGCGGCTTTCCGGAGCGTTGCAAAAATTGGTGGACGAGGATGCCGGTTTGGAGGTCTTGCACGACCAGACCACGCACGAGATTTTGTTGCTCGGGCAGGGCGAACCGCACCTGCGCTTGGTGATCGACCGGCTCAAGTCGCGCTTCAATGTCGAGGTCAATTCGGCGCGGCCGTCGACGCCCTACAAGGAAACCATCCGCAAGAGCGCGGAAAAGCGAGGGCGCCACAAGAAGCAAACCGGAGGGCACGGTCAGTTTGGCGATTGCGTCATTCAGGTGAAACCCGCGCCGCGCGGCGCGGGGTTTGAGTTTGTCGATAAGATCACCGGGGGCGCCATCCCGCGGCAATGGATCCCTGCCGTTGAAGCCGGCGTGAAGGATGCGATGACCAAAGGGCCGATTGGCTTTCCCGTGGTGGATGTGAGCGTCACCTTGATCGACGGCTCGTTTCACGCGGTGGATTCCTCGGAGCATTCGTTCCACGCCGCGGGGCGCATCGGCATGCACGAAGCATTGGCGGAGTGCGATCCGGTGGTGCTGGAGCCGGTGGAGAAACTGTCGATCTACACGCCCAATTCGGGGACGCCGAAAATCAACTCGGCGGTCGCGAGCCACAATGGGCAAATCCTAGGTTTCCAGGCGCGCGAAGGCTGGCCGGGCTGGGATCGCGTCGATGTCTTCCTGCCGCATGCGGAGCGGCAGAATTTTATCATCGAGCTGCGTTCGTTGACACAAGGTCTGGCGACCTTCGAGGCGCAGTTCGATCATATGGTGGAGGTGTCCGGACGGCGTGCCGAAGAGGTGGCCAAGAAGGCGAGCGCGGCATGAGCGAAGCTATCGCTTGGCGGCAATGCGGCGCTCATCGTAGGCGGCGTACAGGCACGCGGCGATGATAAGCACAGCCCCGGCGAACACTTGTGGGCGCGGGGTTTCGTGGAATAGGAAATAGCCGATCAGGCTCGCCCATAGCAATTCGCTGTAATGGATGGGCGCTAGCTGTTGGGCTTCGGCTTTGGCGTAGGCGCGCGCGAGCAGATACATGCCCGCCGCCGCCAACGCGCCCATGAGTACGAAGAACGGCCAATCTTCCCAGCGCGGCGGCGGCGCGAAGGCGATGGCCGGCGCGGCCACGATCAGGCCGGGAATGAAGGATGCGAGCAAACCAACCACCGGTGCGCCATCTGTCGGGGCGCGCGCGCGCATCAGGACGATCGAAACAGCGAAAGCGAAGGTGGAAAATATGACCGCGCTCACGCCAAGCCAGTATCGCGGCTCGGCGTCCGTTGAAGGCGCACCCTGAAGCGCGATAATGACGCCGATGAACCCCAGCCCTGCCGCGAACAAGCTCGTGACGCGTGGCTGTTCGCCGATCATGGCGAAGGCTACGAACGGCGCGATCAACGGGTAGAAGAACGCCAACGTCACCGCTTCAGCCAAGGGAAGCACCGTCAGCGACCAAAAAAACGCCGTCGCGGCAAAGGCGATGACGATGCCGCGTTGCCCATGCGCGCGCCACATATCCGGCGTGATCATGGGCCGTCCGGCCCGCTCCCAGATCGCCAGGGAGAACAACGTGGCGAAAAAGTAGCGCCCCAACACCACGATCAAAGTGTGATTGGTGTCGGACAGGTGTTTGATGGTCGCGTCCATGACCGAGAGCGTCGCGACGCCCATGACAAGCAGCAGCGTCGGCGGCAGCGCGTGCCGCGCCGAACCGGCGGCGTCAGAATGGGTAGGCATTAATGGGAATCCCGCTTGCCGCGATTTGGAGGCACTGGGGAAACCAGTCAAGCTTCGGCGCTTAGCGCCTAACGTTCCCGCGCAACGCGGAAGCCGGTGTCGGGGCCGAAATCGTAGTCCCACCCGCCGCCACGCCCGCCAAGGCTGCCTTCATTCGAAGCCCATGAAGACCCAATGATGGCGTGGCGGCCATCGCCTGGGAGGTAGGGGTCTTGCAGCTATTCCCCTACATTGCCGATCGCACAGGCGCAGACAAGAAACAAGAGCGCCGCGCTCAACGCCAAACTAGCTTGCATGCGCTTCCTCCCCACGCGATTCGAGCAAGCCGATGCTAGACGCTCGCCAAAACACCGTCATCGATGAAATTACACTGACGAGGCCCGGATGTCTGCAGAGTTACGCTTTCGGTTTGATTACCACGGGGAGCGGCGCCGCACGCTCCCCTCTCCCGCTGCGCAACCTGAACCTGCTCTGATACTCGCGCCTCTGCTTCGCCACTTCGTACAAGACAATTCCCGAGCTCGTGCCGAGGTTGAGACTTTCTATCATACCGAACATTGGAATGCAGACGCACATTTCACTTCTCTGCACGGCCAGATCACTAATGCCCGTCGCCTCGCTACCGAACCAGACCGCGAGCTTGTGGTGAATGGTGTAGTCCCCTTCGTGAAGGAAAATGCTGGTCTTACCTTTCACATGCGGAGACGTGACGATCGACTTGAACCGCATCTTTTCCAGATAGCCGAAGCACTCGTCGGTGCTATCGAACCGCTTGACGAAGGTCCACTTGACGGCGGAGACCGAGGTCGCGGAGACCGCCTTCTTGTTGCGTAACTCCTGCCAATCGTCGGGCAATGTTCGGCGAGGGTCGACTACATAAACCTTCTCGACACCCAAGGCATTCACGTTTCTGATCACCGTCCCGATGTTCTTTACGTCATTCGGATTTTCGAGTACCGCGATCAGGTTCTTGCAGCGAAACCCTTTGATCTCGTCTGCGCGCTTGCGAACGGATTTCTTTGTCTTGACTGCTTCTTCCATAGCCATCCCGGACATCCGTCGCGCTGCGCGCGTGGTAATACCCTCATTCTAGCCGTACCGGTTGATGTCTGAAACGGGCTAAAAACAGTCGCGTCCCGAGCCACCGAACGTCCGGGTCGCTCAAGACCGGCCGTTCAGGCGCGACCAATAGGCGGCCATCCGAATTCAGACTGAGACACTACCCAAGCCCCTTGCTGCTGGCGGGCCGGCCTGGGCGCGCTATAAGGCGGCGCTAAAGAGGATGGGC
Source organism: Terricaulis sp. (assembly GCA_040080805.1). Taxonomy (GTDB): domain Bacteria; phylum Pseudomonadota; class Alphaproteobacteria; order Caulobacterales; family Aquidulcibacteraceae; genus Vitreimonas. The sequence goes on from JBEBHQ010000014.1 coordinate 14,988, forward strand.
ATGCCTGAACTGAGCGAAGACCAGCGTTTGATCGCCGATACCGCGCGCGCCTTCGCGCTCGAGAAATTGCGCCCCAACGCCGCCCGTTGGGAGAAGGACGGCCTCGACCGGGGAGTTTTGGTCGAACTGGCGAGCCTTGGCTTTGCCGGCATCTATGTCGGCGAGGAGCATGGCGGATCGGGGCTTACGCGCTTGGACGCCGCGCTGATCTTCGAGGAATTGTCACGCGGGTGCGTGGCGACGGCGGCGTTCCTTTCCATTCACAATATGTGCGCGTGGATGATCGACGCGTTCGGCGATGAGGGGCAGCGCAGCAAATGGCTGCCGAGGCTGACCGGCATGCAAACCATCGCCTCCTATTGTTTGACCGAGCCGGGCTCGGGCTCGGATGCGGCGGGTTTGCGAACCAGCGCGAAGGCCGACGGCAACGCACACTATGTCGTCAATGGTTCAAAGGCGTTCATTTCCGGCGCTGGGTTCTCGGACCTCTACGTTTTGATGTGCCGCACCGGCGAAGACGGGCCGAAGGGCGTCTCAACGCTGCTGGTGGAAGATGGCGCCAAGGGGCTCTCGTTCGGCAAGGCGGAAGAGAAGATGGGTTGGCGCGCGCAGCCCACCGCGATCGTCAATTTCGAGGATTGCCGAGTTGCGGTTGAAAATCGCATTGGCCCCGAGGGCGAGGGGTTTAAGTATGCGATGAAGGGGCTCGATGGCGGCCGGCTCAACATTGCGGCGTGCGCGCTCGGCGGTGCGCAAGACGCGCTCGATCGCGCGCTTGCTTACGTGAGGGAACGCAAACAATTCGGCAAGCGCATCGCCGATTTCCAGGCCACGCAATTCACGCTGGCCGACATGGAGACTGAGCTCTCCGCTTCGCGCGCGTTGCTCCACCAGGCCGCCCGCAAGCTTGACGCCAAGGCTCCGGACGCGACCAAATTTTGCGCCATGGCCAAACGCTTTGTGACTGACAACGCCTTCAAGGTCGCGGACCAGGCGCTGCAATTGCACGGTGGCTACGGGTATCTGGCGGACTACGAAGTGGAACGCATTGTCCGCGACCTGCGCGTCCATCGCATTCTCGAAGGAACCAACGAAATTATGCGTGTCATCATTTCGCGCGAGATGTTGAAGCATTAGGGTTGTGGGATCGTTGCCAGTCCAGGAGAAATACACATGATCATGCGCGCCATGGGGCTAGGGTTTGTACTTTGGCTCGCGATCGCGGCCGTGTTTCGATTCTTTGGCCAGCTGTTTTTTATCCCCGACGAAGCGCCGCGGCTTTATGCGTTCCTTTCGGCGCCCGTGATTGGCATCGCCGCCGCTTTCATTCTGCTGAAGCTGTTGCGCGAGGCGCCGGGCGATGAAGGTGAGGCGGCGATTGGCGTTGCGCTGCCGGTGCTGTTCCTCAACGGCTTTCTCACCCATGAATTTCCGACCGCGTTCCCAAACATCGATCCAACACTCGACGGTACGTTCGGCGCTTGGTCGCTCCTGTTCGTGGGGTCCATCCTGTTCATGGGCCTCTCCATGACCCGGCTTGCGCCGCAGGATGAGCGCGTGTGAGGCGCCGTGATGTCATTGGCGGCGCCCTCACGCTTGGTGCGTGTGCAAGCATGAGCGAACCCGTGCGTCAGCGACCCATCGTCATCGCCCATCGTGGAGCAAGCGGCGAGCGGCCGGAGCACACGATGGCGGCGTACCGCTTGGCCATTGCCCAAGGCGCCGACTACATCGAGCCGGACTTGGTGATGACGCGCGATAGCGTGTTGGTGTGCCGCCACGAGAACGAGATCTCAGGCACAACAGATGTTGCGGCGCACCCTGAGTTCGCCGCGCGCCGCGTGGAAAGGATCGTCGATGGAGTCGCCGCAACGGGATGGTGGGTTGAAGATTTCACGCTCGCGGAGCTGAAGATTCTGCGCTGCAAGGAGCGGCTGCCGCAGCTCCGGCCAGGCAACACCGCGTTTGATGGGCAAGAGGCGATCCCAACGTTTGCGGAAGCGTTGTCGTTGGCGCGTGAAGCTGGCGTTGGGATCTATCCGGAACTGAAACACCCGACGTTCTTGCGTGAGCGCGGCGTCGACCCCGTGCCCGCATTCGTGGACGCCGTACGCGGCGGTGGCGGCCAGGACGCCGCCGATATGATGTTCGTGCAATGCTTTGAAGTGGGCGCGCTGGTGGCGCTGGCGCGGATGTCTTCGCTGCGTTTTTCTTGCGTGCAGCTGATCGCCGCTGATGGTGGGCCGTGGGACCAAACTCCGCGCGCTTCGGCGGAGCTTGTCAGCGATGCGGGTTTGCGTGAGATCGCAGGCTATGCGCGCGGCATAGGCGTGGAGAAATCGCTGGTCATTCCGCGTGACACGGAGGGGCGCTTAATGCCGGCGACGGACTTGGTGGCGCGTGCGCATGCGGTGGGACTAGAGGTGCACGCGTGGACCTTCAGGGCGGAAAATCATTTCCTGCCAGTGGAGTTTCGCCGCGGTGAAAGCCCAGCCGCGCAGGGCGACGTCGAAGCTGAATTGCGCGCGTTCCATGCGACCGGCATCGACGGCGTGTTTTGTGATTTTCCTGCTTCGGCAGTCGCGGCGCGCGCGGTCTAGGCGACGCGCCGCAGCATGCTGCGGTTGAGGATTGGGCTTTGCGCCTCAAGCAAGTCTTTTTCGACGCGCTCGCGGGTCTGTCCGTCCTTGATCATCAGCAGGTGGATTTCGCGTGCGCCAAGATGCTCGGCTGCCTGCCACATGTCATGGCGCGCCAAATCCTTGGAGAAATCGCCGGTCTTGCCGAGAAACAACGTGATCGGCCCGCCCCAATCCTGCGTGGGTTGCTCGGGCGGCTTCACAAACATGTAAATGCCGCCGGCCGGCTCCCAGGCGCGTTGCGCACGCGCGATCTCGAATTCGTACCAACGACCGCTCGCCCCTTGCCAGCAAAACGTATTCAAGCGCCCCTCCGAAAGTTCCGACCCAGACGCGAGCCTAAAGTGAGTCGCGCCGGAGGCTAGGCGTCACGGAGCGGGGTCGATGCTTACCGATTGGACATCGGCGGCGGCAAGAAAAGCCGGCCAGAAATGCTCCAAAGCGGCCGCTTGGCGTGCGGCGTGGTCGGGCCGGTCAAGCGGGACAAGGCGCATATCGATACGGGAGAGGTCCGGCGGGCCGACGGGTGAGCCCGCCCGCCACGCCGCGTAGCTCGCCTCCGAAACATAGAGAGAAAACCCCTGTGGATTATGTTCCAGCAGATCGGACACCAGCACCAGGCGACGGGCGGGGATTTCGGGGCCGAAATCGGGGTCGGCGGCGACCGCGCGCACGCCGGCGAGAATGGGTGACGCGCGCTGAACCCCGCCCGCTTGGGCGCTCCTCAGCGCCGTATCCAACGCTTGCGCGAAATCTTCGTCCCAACGCTGCTGGGTGAGGCGGGCGTTTTCGAGCAACGGATTGGTTTGCTCGGGCGGGCGCGGCAGGCATCTGGAAAACAGGATCGTGGGCTCTTGCGGGCGCCGCACGTTGAGCCGCATCAAGGTCAGGCGGTCGTACTGGGCGAGGCGCGCGCGCTCCTGCGCCATCACCGCGCGCAATTTGCGGCGGTGGCGCGGCTCCAGCCTGTCCGTCGAATCCACCAAAACGACAGTGTGGGCGGTCAAGGCCGCATCAGTGCGGCAGAGCGTTTCGGAATCGGTCGGCGCTGCCCGCAGCATGAACGCCGCCCCGCCTAGTCCGCCGAGAATTGCGACGGCCACGACGATCAGCGCCGCGCCCAGTATGCCGCGCCCGCTCGCGCCATTTCGCGATCGCGTTGGGCGTCTCATGCGGCAGGGCCGCCATCAAGGCGCCTGGCGGCCTCGTCGAGTTCAACCAGCAAGCCTTCCAGCGCCTGCACCGATTGCGCTTGCGCCTCGCCCAGGCGCGCGCGCGCGTCGTCGATCATGGCGGCGCACCCGGTCAACGCGTCGAGCGCGGGGCCGGGTGATGGCGGGGCCAGCCCGAAATATGCCGGCGCCGGCGTTGTGCGCGCGGCCGCGTTTTCCTGGCGGTAGATGTGCACGGCGCCAATTGCAGCCTCATCCAGCGCGCGCGCCGCGCGGTCAAGCGCTTCGATCTTCACCGAAGCCGCGTCAAAGGCCTTGTTCATGGCTTCGAACTCCGCGCGGGCTTTCTCTAGGCGCCCCGCGAGGGATGTTTTGGCGATGTCGATGGGCGCTTCAAGTTCAAGGCGCGCCTCGGCGCGGAAATCGGAGAGCGCATCGCTGACATCGCGCGCGGCGCGCGCCATCTTGCCGTAATCGGGGTAAGGGTCGTCGAAACCGGAATAGCCTTTGAGCGCGGCGAACACCCACACGCCGGCGCCCAACATGAGCAGGATGATCGCCTGAGGCGATTCAAGCTGCAGCAACGACCAAAGGTGAAAGCTGGCGTCCGCGCCCAGATCAACCTGGCGTCCCGAAAGCGCGGCCAGTTGATCGCGCCAATCGGCAGCGAACAAATTGAGCATCAGCGCCAAAGCGGTGAGCGCAGCGAACGCGAACCCGCCCATGGCTTTGATCGGCGCGCGTACATGTTGAAGATAGCGCAGGCCCAGAAAACCGGCGAGGAAACCAAGCGTGACATTGGCGCCCGAGAGCCCAATCGCGGTGATGGCACCGCCGAGAAGCCCGCGCGGATCATCCTCGGCGAACAGAGCCGCGCTGAACAGCGCTTCAAACACAGCCGCGCAAAAGATCAACCCGGTTTGCAACAGTGTCGAGCGCGGATATGACGCCGCGCGGCGCAATTGGTGCGCGCGTTTGAAGCCGTCGAGATCGGCGCGCGCTTGCGCGGCGCGGGCGGCGGCCTCGCCCCAATCGTGGGCCAACCGGCCTGCGACTTGCTTCAACGCCAGGCGCGCCTCAAGCGCTGGACCGGCAAAATCCTGCGGGCCAGGCGCGAGCACGCGCAAGCACCGTTCGGCTTCCGCTTTGGCTTGGTTGCGCGCGTCGTTGAGGCGCGCGGCCTCGCCCGCGACTTCCTCAAGCACGGCGAGTTCGGCGGCAGAAAGGTCCGCGGCGTCATGGCGTGGCAGGTTGAGAGCGGCGTCGGCGCGGGCGCGGCGACGCAGATTGAGCCGCTTCTCCAGCGCGGTCGTTCTCAGGCCCTGTGGCGGCTGGGCCACAGGGCGAGGCTTGGACGCCCTCGTTTCACCGCCATCCATGCGCGCGCTCCCCCCGCAATAAAGCCGGGTTAGCGCGCTTCTCCAAGTGGAAGCGTAGGGCTATCAAGGCGCGTGAGTGAATTTGGGGAACTTTTGGCGATCGCGGAAGCGGCGGCGGCTGAGGCAGCGGGCGCGCTTTTGGAAAACCGCCGCGCCTGGAGTGTGATCCAGGCCGAGCACGGGCGCGAAGTCAAAATAGACGCTGATACGCGTGCCGAAGCCCTGATCTTGGCGGCGCTGGAAAAGGCCGCGCCGTTTCCGGTGATTTCCGAGGAGGCCGGCTGGGTGCGCGCGAGCGCCAGCGAACTGGTCTGGGCTGTTGATCCGCTAGACGGCAGCGTCAATTACTTGCGTGGCTATCCCCATTGCGCCGTCTCGATCGCGCTGCTGCGGCGCGGGACGCCGGTCTTGGGCGTGGTCGATTGCTTCGCCCTCGGCGAACGCTTTACCGGCGCCGTGGGTGAGGGTGCGTGGCTCAACGGCGCCTCCATGCGGGTTTCCGATATCGCCGACCCGGCGCAGGGCATCTTGCAGACGGGAGTGCCCTCGCGCGCCAGCGCCGAGTCCATGGCGTTGGTCGAAGAGCGGCTGAAAACCTGGCGCAAGGTGCGGATGATTGGTTCGGCGGCGACGGCGCTCGCTTACGTGGCCGCGGGCCGGGCCGAGGCTTACCGGGAGTCGGGCTCGATGATCTGGGATGTGGCCGCCGGGTGTGCGCTTGTGCGGGCCGCGGGCGGTGATTTCCACATCGGCGGGGGCCAACTCGACCAGCCGCTCGAAGTGGCGGCTGGCAATGCATGCGCGCCTCTGCCGCGCTGAATCGTGCGTGCGGAGAATCTAACGAATCGGTTAGGAGGTAAGAGCTGTGCGATGGACCCTCCCGGGTGTTCCGTTTGGCCTTTGTTGGGGCTACGATGGGTATGGACGTGGGCGGCTTGTCCGACGCGTTCTCGGGTGGGAATTTACGTCAGCGGGTGAAAAATGAAGCTTGAGGCCGTCCTTGCGGGCTCGGCTCACGCGGTTGGGGACGCACTGGCGTCCCTGGAGACTTGGGGTCGTCCGGGCCTAAACGTGAGCGGTGCGGCTATTGTCGGAGCGGGCGATGCGTCTGTTCCGGTGATTGTGCGTGCGCCGGCCTGGGAAGTGCTGACGTTCTCGGGCCTCACCGCATCGGCGGTTATCCTGGCCGAGCCGCCGCCGGTGACATCGATTCGCACCGTGCTCGCGAGCGCCGCTGATGCGCATCTGAAAGTGTTTGTCGTCGATGATGGGCGGATGCGGCCGCTACGGCTTGATGATCTTATGGGTCGTCCGCTGGGCGAAGTTGATTGGGTCGGCATCCGTGCGGCGATCGCGGGTAAACGGGTGCTGATTACGGGCGGCGGCGGCTCGATTGGTTCGGAGCTGGCGCGTCGTGTGTCGGCGTTGGCGCCGCAACGATTGACCTTGCTCGACAGTTCCGAATTCAACTTGTTCAAGATGAGTTTGGATCTGCCCTCGGCGGCGTTGGCGCTCGCCGATGTGCGCGACGCGGCTTCAATGCGCCGCTGGTTCGCACGTGAACGGCCTGATGTGGTGTTCCACGCGGCTGCGTTGAAACAGGTGCCGTTGGTTGAGGCGTTTGCGAGTGAAGGCGTGCTCACTAACGTAAGCGGGCTGCGCAACGTGGTCGAAGCGGCGCACGCAGTCGGTGCTGATGTGATTTTCGTGTCCACCGACAAAGCGGTCGAGCCCTCGGGATTGATGGGTGCGTCGAAGCGGCTGGGCGAACTCTATTGCCAGGCTCTCGATCGGCGCGGCGGCAAGCGCGCGATCCCGGTGCGGCTGGGCAATGTGCTTGGGTCGGCGGGTTCGGTGGCGCCAGTGTTCGAACGCCAAATCGCCGCGGGCGGGCCGCTCACTGTGACGGACGCGGAGGTGACACGCTTCTTTATGTCGATCCCACAGGCAGCGGATGCTTTGTTGCAGGCGGGCGCGGCTGGCCTTGCAGCTGGGACATTGCGCGGTGCTGCCCTGGCGATCGACATGGGCGAGGCGCTGCCAATTGTCGAACTGGCGCGCGACATGATCCGGCTTGAGGGATTGCGCCCGGATATCGACGTGCCGATTGTTTTCACAGGTCTGAGGCCGGGCGAAAAACTGCACGAGCGCCTGGTGGCGTCGGACGAATGGCGCGAGCCTGATCCGGCGTCTGGCGTGATCGCGGCGGCGTCGGCGCCACGAGGGCTGGCGGAAATGCACGCCGTCATGGAGCGACTTATCTTGCTCGCGCGTGAAGGCGCGGACGAGGCTGTCGCCGCGGAATTGTTCGCAGCTCTGGCTCAGGACGCACCGGTGCAAGAGCGTGCCGCGGCCATCTAGGGCTTGCTCGCCGCCGCGGGCGCGCGTTTGATCGCCGGCTGTGAGCAATCTTTTCCCTTACTACCCTGTGTTTCTAGATCTTGCCGGACGTGCTGTGGTGTTGATTGGCGCGGACGCGACGATGGCGGGGCTAGCGCGCCAATTTCTGGCGGCGGGCGCGGGGGTTTCCGTATTTGATCCCGCGCCGGGAGACGCGATGCGCGCGCTCGCGCCGTCGGTGCGGCTTCACTCACGGCGCTGGCGGGCGTCTGATTTGCAGGGTGCGAGCTTGGTCGTTTGCGCTTTGTGTGAAGCGCGCCCGCAGCGGCTGCGCACCGCCGCGCGCGCGGTGCAGGCTGTGTTTCATTTGATGGGCGCGCCAGAGAATTCCGACGTTGTGCTGGGTGGCGTCGCCGCGCACGGGCCGCTTGCGCTTGGCGTGGCGGCGCCTGGAGCGCCCTGGGCTGTGACTGAGGCGTTGCGCGCGCGGCTTGAGCGGGCGTTGCCGCAGGGCTTGCCTGGGTTTCTGGAAGCGGCGGCGCGTCTGCGCGCCGAGGTGGGCCGGGTCATCCCGGATCCCGATGCGCGCGCCCAATTTTGGGCGGTCGCATGTGACGCTGCTTTTGCTGCCCCGCTCTCGAAGGCGGCCGATTGGGAGGACTTCCTGCGGCGGCGTTTACCGCCGGCTTAGTCCAAAGTGGTGCGAAAGCGCAGCAGCGCGAGCGTGGCGAGCACGAACAAGATCAGCGTCAATGGCCACAGATCGCCGGCGATGTCGGGGAAGCCCGCGCCCTTCAGTACAATCTCGCGCACGATGCGCAGGAAATGCGTGATCGGCAAGGCTTCGCCAATGGCGCGCGCCCAATCTGGCATGGCGTGAAACGGAAACATGAAGCCTGACAGCAGCATTGACGGCAGGAAGATGAAGAACGTCATTTGCATCGCCTGCATCTGCGTGCGCGCGATGGTGGAGATCAGGTAGCCAAGCATCAGGTTGGCGAAAATAAACAATGCCACCGCCGCCAAGAACGCCAGCAGCGAGCCAGTGAACGGAATCTGGAACATGAACGTCGCCACCGCGAGCACAATCGCAACCTGAATGGCGCCGACTCCGACATAGGGCGTCGTTTTGCCGATCATCACTTCCAGCGGACGCACGGGCGTGGCGAGTAGGTTTTCCATGGTGCCGCGTTCGGTTTCGCGTGTGAGCGCTATGGACGTGATCATCACCATTGTCATGGTGAGAATGATCCCGAGCAACGCGGGAACGATGTTGAAGGCGGTGGTCCCGGCCGGGTTGTAGCGGCGATGGACGACGATCTCGTAAGGCGGTGGCGCGCGCGCAAGGAAGGAGAGCGAGCCCTCGAATTCGGTCGAGAACGCTTGTTGGGCGATGCGCTCGATCGCACCGATCGCGCCGCCGGAAGCGACCGGGTCGCTTGCGTCCGCCGCGATCAGGATTTGCGGTCGCTCGCCGCGCACGAGCCGGCGCTCGAAGCCTTCGGGAATGACGATCAGAAAGCTTGCTTGCCCCGAGCGCAGCATCGCTTCGGCTTCGGCCTCACGTTCGGCGATCGCGACGACATCGATAAACGTGGAGGCCTGCAGGGAGGCCAGAAACGCCCGCGACATTGGCCCATCCTCGCGCATCTCCACCACCGCCGGCAGATGGCGCGGGTCGTTGTTGATCGCGTACCCGAACAGCACAAGCTGCATCACCGGCATGATAATCATGATCGCAAACGTTGGCCGGTCGCGGCGCATCTGCACCAGTTCTTTCAAGAACACGGCGAACACGCGTGACCATGAGAGATTGAACTCGGGCAGGCCGAGAGCGGGGATGCGGGGCAGTTTCATTGGAAATTGTCGCGGCCTTCGGCCATCAGATAGATGAAGATTTCCTCGAAGCCGGCCTCGATGCGCTCAATTTCGACGTGCGGCTGCATCTCCCTTACGCGCGTCACAGCCCGCTCAAGCGCCGCGCTATCGTGCCCGCACACGTGGATCTCGGCCCCAAAGCGCGCCACCAACTCAACACCCGTCGCGCCTTCGAGTAATTTCTGCGAGTGCTGCAATGGACGCCCGGCGATGCGCCAGCAGGCAAGCCCGATCTGCTTGGGGATATCGGCGGTCGGCGCGTCCAAGAGTTTCTTGCCGTAGGCGATGTAGGCGATGGAATCGCATTGCACCGCCTCATCCATGTAATGGGTGGAGACCAGCGTGGTCACGCCTTGCGCCGAATAGCGCCGGATCTGGTCCCAGAAATCGCGCCGCGCTTTTGGATCGACGCCAGCGGTGGGTTCATCCAGCAGCAGCAATTCCGGCTCGCGGATCATGCAGGCGGCGAGCGCGAGCCGCTGTTTCCAGCCGCCGGAGAGTTTGCCCGCGAGCTGCGCCTGGCGTTCGGCGAGGCCCAAATCTTTAAGCGCCTGATCGACGCGTTCGCTGCGCCGGTCGAGCCCGTAAAGGCGGGCGATGAATTCAAGGTTTTCGCGAATGGAGAGGTCTTCGTAGAGCGAAAATCTCTGCGTCATGTAGCCGACGCGTTCCTTGATCCGTAGACTGTCGCGCAGCACGTCAAGGCCCAGCACGCGTCCTTGTCCACTCTCGGGCTTCAACAGCCCGCACACCATGCGGATGGTGGTGGTCTTTCCCGAGCCGTTGGGGCCAAGAAAACCATAGATGGCGCCGCGCGGCACTTGTAGATCAAATTTATCGACGACCACGCGACCGCCGAACGATTTCGTCAGCCCGCCGACATCGATGACAAGCTCTTCGCTCATGGATTGGTCAAACGCACGTCGAGCGGCATGCCAGGGCGGATGGCGCCGGCGCCGTCGAGCCGCGCTTCCACAAGGAACACAAGCTTCTCGCGCTGGTCGAGCGAGTAGATCACCGGGGGCGTGAATTGCGGCTCGCGCGCCACGAAGCTGACGGTCGCCGGCATCGGGGCGGCGCACCCGTCGCAGCTGACGCTCACGTGCGCGCCTACGCTCAATTGCGCCAGCATTGCTTCGGGAGCGAAAAATCTCACCTTCATGTTTTGCGGCGCCAATAGAGCCGCGATTGGCTGCCCAGCCGCCACCACTTCACCGGCGCGGTGATAGACACGTTCGATCGTGCCGGCGGCGGGCGCGGCGCCGTCTAGGTCGGCGCGGCGCTCGCGCCAGAGGCCGATCTCGGCGCTTGAGGCGGAAAGCTGGCGACGCGATTCTTCCAGCCTGGCGTTGGCGGCGGCGAGCGCCGCGTGGTCGGCATCGTAACGCGCGCGCGAAACAAAACCGTCGCGCAGCAGGCCGGACGTACGCTGGAAGTTCACCCGCGCCAGTTCAGCGTTGGCGCGCGCGGCCTCCACGCCTTGCGCCAGCGCCGCGCGCTGCGCGGAGGCGCCTTGCAACGGATAATTGATGCGGTCGCCCTCCAGGCGAAACACGGGTGCGCCGGCCTCAACGACGTCGCCTTCGCGCACGAACACCTCGCCGACGACGCCGGATTCCTGGCTCGCGAGGTAGATATAGTCGGCTTCGCCATAGCCTTGCATCACGCCGCCGCGGTCAGCGCCGCCGCACGCGGCCACAAGCAAGGCTAGGGAAAGAAGAAAAAGGCGCTTCATGCGCGGAGCTCCAGCCCGTTTAACAGGATGTCGAAATGCTGTTCGATCAGTTTTTCAGGGTTCGCGAACGCGCTTTCGCCTCGCAGCACGTGCGTCCACATGGCTTCGAAGAAGAGAGGGCCGATGAAGGCTCGAACCGCTGCCGCCGGGTCAATCCGGCGGATGAGCGTGCGCGCCATGGCTGTCTCGATCAGGCGCTCAAGCGCAGTGCGGGCGATGTCAACGACGTGGGTGCGGTAGTAGTGGGCGATGTCTGGATAGTGGCCCGAAATGCCGATCACCAAACGCGGTACGGCAATGACCATGGGGTCAGATAAGCGGTACGCGGCGGCTGTCGCCAGCAAGCGCAACGCGCCCAGGGGATCAGCTTCACCTGCTGCGGCGATGCCCTCGGCTTGTCGCGCGAGCGGCGCGACCTTGGCCTCGATGAGCGCTTCGAGCAAAGCCGTCTTGCTTGGAAAATAGAGATAAATTCCGGCCTTGGAGATGCCTGCACGCTTGGCGACATCCTCCATCCGAGCTGCGTCGAATCCACGCTCAGTAAATTCAGCTAATGCCGCATCCAGGATCTCGTCCGGTCGCGATTCCGCCCGCCGACGCCAACGGGGAGGGGTTTTTTGGACTGGAGTTCCGAGAGGAGGCATTGCCAATCCAATATAACTGACCGGTCAGTTATATGCAAGCAGTCCCCGCCGATTAGGTGCGGATCATGGAAAAATCGTTTCGCCTCGCCTATCGTCCCTTGCAGGGGGTGCCGGTGGCGGAACAGCGGAGCGAGGAACCAAGGGTGGTGCGGCTGGCGTCGATCGTATCGATCGATATCGTCGGCTTCTCGACCATGTCCGAGCGCGACCAGCAGAAGGCGGCGCGCAAGGTTGAGGGCTTGCGCGCGCGGGTGCTGCGCGTGGTCGAAACCCATGGCGGACGTCTGTTCAACACCGCCGGTGATGGCTTCATGCTGGAGTTCGCCTCGGCGGGCGCGGCGCTCGGCGCCATTCAGGACATGTTGGACAAGCCGGCGCGCGGGGAGCCGCCGATCCGAGTTGGCGCCCATGTCGGCGATGTCATAGTCACGGACACTCAAGATTTGCTCGGGCACGGCGTCAACGTCGCCGCGCGGCTGCAAGAGATGGCCGATCCGGGCGCGGCGTTGGTGTCGTCGGAGTTTCGCTCCATGGCGCGGTCGAGCCCGACAGCGGCGTTTCAGGCCAAGGGGCAGCGGCCGCTCGATAATATCGAACAGCGTGTGCAGACCTTTGAAATCTTGTCGCGGCGGCAGAAGATCGCGCGCTTCCTGCGCCGCGTCGGCTGGTGCGTGGTAGGGCTCGCGGTTCTTGCGGGCGCGATCTATTTCGGGCCGGTTGCGTGGCGCATCTACCAGGATATCGCCGCGCCAGCCGCACCGTGACCGCGGGCACAGACAAAAGCGCCACGATGCCGGATGCGGAGCATTCCGTAAGTAAGAGGGAGCGCGCCGCATGAGCGAGCGTTTCGTTCTGGCGCAGATCTCGGACACGCATATCCGCGCCGATGACGACGGCGTGGCGGGGAAACAATTACGCCGGGCCCTGGCCCAAGCGCGAGACTATCGCGCCGACGCCATTGTGCTGACGGGCGATCTGGCCAACGACGCCCGCGCGGAGGAATACGCGGCTTTGGCCGAGACGCTCGCCGATCCGCCGGCGCCGCTTTATCTGATGCCGGGCAATCATGACGATCGCGCACGCCTGCGCGCGACGTTTCCGAGCCACTCTTACCTTCCGCGCACCGGACACTTATCGTTCGTGGCGGAGGCGTTCCCCGTTCGTATCGTTGCGCTTGACCAAACCGCGCCCGGGGAAACCCATGGCCTCGTCACCGCCGAGGGCGCCCACTGGCTTGATGCGGCTCTGTCCGCCGCGCCGGAAAAACCCACCATCCTGGCGCTGCACCATCCGCCATTCCCGACCCACGATATCCTGTTTGACCGCATCGGCTTGCGCCGGACCGATTTGTTCGCCGAAGTGATTGCACACCATCGCCAAGTGGTGCGCATCGTTTGCGGACATCACCACCGCGTTGTTGTTGGACAGGTGGCGCACGCGCCCGTTGTCGTCGCGCCGTCAACGTCTTGGGTTTATGGCTTGGCGCTACATGACAGCGACAAAGTCGCGCCGAAAACCAGCGAGCGGCCAGGTTGGATGCTGCACGTGTGGACGCAAGACGGCGGCTGCGCCAGCCACGTCATGGAATTGTAGGTCCGCGCCGTCAATGTGTGGCCGAAAGGGCGCCGAAGGAAGCCCGACTGCGCTTTCCAACGACGCCCAATACCAGTGCCCCAAGCCCCGGCCCTCCGGCAGGCGCGAGAAAACGGGCTCGTGCCAGCCAGGTCAAGCACGTTGCGGAATTTTCAAAACGCAAATGCACACGTGTACTTTCAAGGACACATTTTAGCGCGCGCTGATCACCTGATTATCGCGACAAATCAGGGCCCAGGGTGAAATCGCGATCGTAGGCGAGGCGTGTTCGCGCGATCAAAATGTTGTCCGTGCACCCGCACTTGTTGACCGCGTCGGAACGCGCATGTGACATTCCCGCAAGCCCCGACTGCTGCGCAAAGAAGAATTTCGAGGATTGAGCAATGAGAAGACGAATGAGGCTTCGTTACGGCGACACCTTCTTGGAGAAGATTCATCTCTTCTCGACGGACGAAATTGAAGAATTGCACGATTATTGTATCGCCTTCATTGAATTCCTCTGTAGCGGTGAATTTGTTGGTGAGTCGCACTGGCCTTCTCGATTTGCGTTCCCCAAATTTGGTTGTGAATTCTACTTGGAATTGGGGCGGCACGAGGATGGCGCCTTCGAGTGGGTGCTGTGCTTGGAGGATATTCCGCCCGGCAAACGTCCGCGGCGGATCCGGTCCGACGCTGGCAAACGCGGCGGAGCGCCCGATGGCGCGGGCGCAATGCCAGCGCGCGCACGCCGGCCGCGCCGGAAGACGGCCAAGCGGGCGATGCATGATTTGTACAAGAAAGCGTCTAGCTTTGGCCGGAAACTCACCGCATTCTTGTGCGAGACAAGCACGATCAGAGTTGGGCTCATACAATTGTTGCGGGGAATTCGTGTGCCCCAACGCGCGGTTCAGTATATACTGGCTCTTAAGTTGTCGGTCATGACATGGTTCAACGATCTTACCGAGCCTTTGCAGCTGGAGTTCAGCGGCGGCGATCACTTTGCGCCGAGATTGTTTCTTGCTGACATCGGCCTTCCAATGATGTTCTTTACTCTTGTACGGGATGCACCTTCTGCCCCGCTGGACTATTCGCAGTTCGGCGAGGTCATGGAAGAAAGCGAGCGTTTGCCCATATGAAAACCGTCAAAGAGTTGCGGAAAAAGGTCGCCACGCGCGCGCCCAAGAAGGCGCCGACATATTCGACTTCGGAAGCGCGCGCCAATTTCGCCGAGGCTCTTGAGACGGCTCAATTGGAAAACGCTGTCATCGGATTCGATCGGTACGGGCGGCTTGTCGCCGCTTTGGTGCCGATCGATGCGGTGCGCATATTGGCTGGTCGCGGCGCCGAGGTGGAGCCCGCCGTGCGTGACAAGATCGGACGCTTGGCGCGTCTCTTTCTCCAAAACGTGCCGAAGCGCGGCGTTGCTGACGACGGTGCGCCCAAGCCGGCGAAGGCGCCGGCGGCGGCCCGGCAGAGAGCAAAGCGGCGCGTTTGATTTTCGGTGTGCGCGACTTCGACGACGCGCTATAAGCGCGCCGTTGATCGGAGTTTGCGTCACATGAAAACGAGAGCGGCGGTCGCGTTCGCGGCCAAGCAGCCTTTGGAAATCGTTGAGCTTGACCTTGAAGGCCCGAAAGCCGGCGAGGTGCTGGTCGAGATCAAGGCCACGGGCATTTGCCATACAGACGCCTACACGCTCGACGGCCTCGACAGTGAAGGCATCTTCCCGTCGATCCTCGGCCACGAAGGCGCCGGGATTGTGCGCGAGCTGGGCGCGGGCGTGACGAGCCTTGCCGTGGGCGATCACGTCATTCCGCTTTACACGCCGGAATGCC
This sequence comes from Terricaulis sp., assembly GCA_040080805.1. Lineage (GTDB taxonomy): Bacteria > Pseudomonadota > Alphaproteobacteria > Caulobacterales > Aquidulcibacteraceae > Vitreimonas. Next base: position 30,182 of record JBEBHQ010000014.1, read on the forward strand.
GGCAGTGCAAAAGCTGCCTCTCGCGCAAAACCAATCTCTGCACCGCCATCCGCGCCACCCAAGGCAAGGGCCAGATGCCCGACGGCAGTTCGCGCTTCTCGTACAAGGGCAAGCCCGTGGCCCATTACATGGGTTGCTCGACATTCTCGAACTTCACCGTGCTGCCCGAAATCGCAATTGCAAAAATCCGCAAGGACGCGCCGTTCGACAAAGCCTGCTACATCGGCTGCGGGGTCACCACTGGCGTCGGCGCGGTGACGAACACGGCGCAAGTCGAGCCGGGGGCCAATTGCATTATCTTCGGCCTGGGCGGCATCGGCCTCAACGTGATTCAGGGCGCCAAGCTCGTTGGCGCCGGCATGATCATCGGCGTCGACATCAATCCGGCGCGCGAGGATTGGGGTCGCAAATTCGGCATGACGCATTTCGTCAACCCCAAGGATGTGAGCGGCGATCTAGTCGCGCATCTGGTGGAGCTCACCGGCGGCGGCGCCGACTACACATTCGACTGCACAGGCAACACGCAGGTGATGCGCCAGGCTTTGGAGGCCTGCCATCGCGGCTGGGGCGAGAGCATCATTATCGGCGTCGCCGAAGCCGGCAAGGAAATCGCCACGCGGCCGTTCCAACTTGTCACTGGCCGCGTCTGGAAAGGCACTGCCTTCGGCGGCGCGCGCGGTCGCACCGATGTGCCAAAAATTGTCGATTGGTACATGGACGGCAAAATCCAGATCGACCCGATGATCACCCACACCATGCCGCTGGAGCGCATCAACGATGCGTTCGATTTGATGCATCGGGGGGAGAGCATACGCAGCGTGGTGGTGTATTGATGCGGCGAGCTTTGGTCATATGCGCGTTGTGGTTGCTTGGCGCGGAAGAGACGCATGCGCAGTCGGTGACGCAGGCGGCGCCGACCCTTTATGTCAACGAAGGCTACCGCCCTGACGCCGACCCCGACGCTGATCTTGCGCTTGCCGTGCGGCGCGCTGCGGCGGAGAACAAACATATACTCGTTGTTGTCGGCGGAGATTGGTGCGTTTGGTGCCACGTTCTCGACCGCTTCCTCGCTCGGGATCAGGAGGTCCACGCGGCCTTTGCGGCGGCGTTCGTGATCCTCAAGGTCAATTGGAGTCGTGAAAATGAGAACGCGGAGTTTCTGAGCCGGTACCCAGAATCCACCGCCTATCCGGACTTCTTTATCTTGGACGCGCATGGGCAGTTTCTCGCGCAGCAACAAACCGATGTGCTGGAGCGTGATCGCAGTTATGACCGTGCGCAGATGATTGAGTTCGCGCTCCTCTGGCGACCAACATGACCCCCTGGTCCCTCCCCTGGTCCGCGTCCTGCCTCTGCGGGCGCGTGAAGATACGCGTTACCGCGCTGCCGATATTGTCGGCCGCATGCCATTGCACCGGCTGCCAGAAGCTCACAAGCGGGCCGTATTCGCTCACGCTGATGCTGCCCGCGCAGGGTTTCGAGGTGCTCGAAGGCGCAACCGAGATTGGCGGTTTGCACAAGCCCGAGGCGCGGCATCATTATTGCGCGCATTGCAAGAGTTGGCTCTTCACAACAGCCGATATGCTGGAGGGCATGGTCAATTTCCGGCCAACCATGTTGGAAGATGCAAGCTGGGTTGCACCCTACGTCGAAATGATGACGGCCGAGAAATTGCCTGGCGTTGTCACCGGCGCCCAGCGAAGCTACCAAAGTTGGCCGCCGCCCGAGGATTACGCAGCGTTGATGGATGCGTACGCTCGCGAGGGCGCGCGCCCACCATGAGCCGCGCGCTTGCAGACTGGGTCGAACGGCGGGGAAAAGTCATGATGGGGGCGTTGAAGCTTGTTGGCGCTCTTGTTGCGCTGGCGCCTGGCTAAAACGGCGCGCACCCCAGGCGACAATCATGAGCACAATGCCCAGCCCCAGCGCGGACCCGATCTGGGCGATGCCGGTGAGGCGCGTCAGCGCGAGGAAGGCCACATAAGCCGTGGTCGCCAGCAAGATGGCGAGGCCGCTCCAGCGCAGCACAGTGTCGCCGCGGCGCAGGCCAAGCGCGAACGCACCCGCGCCAAACAAAGCCCACACAGCCGAATAGCTCCAGAGTTCGACGCCGCTCGCGGGCGCTGTGCTCATGTCGAGGTCGTGAAAGAGCCATCGCACGATCAGTGTCGTTGCGACGAACAGGTGACCCATGCAGGCAACGATCGAAATTGTCGTTAGGTTTGGCCGTCGGGACTCATTGATGTTTGCCGCCTTGGCGCTGAGCCAGGCCGCCAACGCGAACGCCGCGAGCGCTGCTGGCGGTGCGTCGGCAATTGGCGCCGGCGCCCATCCCCACCACGGATTGAACACCAGCCAAAGCCCAAGCGCGGCGATGATCAGCGCGGGCCAAGCCGCGATGCCCAGGAAGCGAGCGAGCGCGGCGCGCAGAGTGGTTGGCTTGCGCGCATTGAGCGCTCCTCCACCAATCACCAGCACCAGCGGCCACAATGAAAGCGCAAAACCTTCGAGGCCGATGAAGTCCGTGCCGCTCATACGCGCGCCGTGGAAGGCGTGGCGTATTTCCAGCGGCAGCCACACCAACGCCAATACGCCGCCAAGCGCCGCGTAGAAGCGCGCAAGTTGTTTGTGGTTTGCCCGCGGACGCGCCGCGGCTGCGAGAGCGATGGCGGCGGGTGCGGCGAAGGCGAGCGCCTGGGCGTTGAACAAAGGCGGTCCGGGTATCGCCGCGGGCGCGCCGCCCCACCAGGGATTGAGCGCGAGCGCGGGCCCGAGCAGCGCATAGATAAGGCCAGCGGCCATCAAGACGTGCCCGCGCCACTGGCCGATGTGGCTGAGTTTTTGGCCGTTGCGCGGCATGATGACGTGGCCGGTCGCCAGCAAGGCGAGGGCGCGCAGACTTGTCTCCGTAAACTCGTCGAGCGGGGCGCCCATGCCGTGGCTTGCGATCCACCGTAGCGCCAAAAATCCAGCGATGAGCAATGTCATGACAGCGCCCGCGCTCAGCGCTTCGCTTGTCGCCGAAGGCGCCTCACGACGCAGGGCAAGCCGCGCCGCGCCAAACAACAGCGCGGCGGCGCCGCCAAGCAGCGCCAGCGCTTTCCAGAGCGGCAACGTGGCGGCCAAGGCGGCGCCGAGCAAGGCCGGGGAAAACGCGTGCGCCAGAGCGAGCGCTGCGGCGCTGAGCGCTGCATAGCGCAGCGCGCGCCAGCCGCGCCAAGCAAAACCGGCCGCGAGTAGAAGCGCGGCCCCCGCATGGGCCACCGTGCGCACGGTCTCGGCGAACGCGGATTCCACGCCAAGCAACATAAGCGCCGCGCCCGCGCCGGCCCAGAAATCAGTCGCGGCGTCGGCGTGGGGCTTGGCCGCGTCGCGCTCCGCGCGCCAAGCAGCGGCCAGCAGCACGCTCGCGCCAGCGAACAAGGGCGCCCACGCCGCCAGGGAATGCCAGTCGTCGCGCGTCGCGGCGGCGAGCAGGCTGAGCAACGCGGCGCCGATCGCACCCGCGCCGGCAATGAGCGTGCGCGCGCTGTGGTGAGCGCGCGCGCCAAGCGCGGCGGCGACGACGGCGATCGCCGCAAGCAACATAGCCGGAAAGACCTCGTCGCCGAGTGGCGTGAGGTAGGAGCGGTTGCGCAGATAGGCGGCGAAGCCAAGCACCAGCGCGCCAATAGCGATAGCCAATACCGCCGGCATGATGACGCGCGCGCGCACCGCATAGGCGGTCAAGGCGACGTGAAACACCGCGACGTAGGCCGGTCCGCTGGCGTTGCTTGTGGGCGAGCCCCCCGCCGCCAGCCAAGCCACGAGCAGCAGAACACTGCTGACGCAAACCGCGATGCTGGGCCCAAGCGTATGGACATGCGTCCAGCTTAGCGCCGCTTGCGTTTCATTTTTCTCCGGGGGCCGCAGGACTGTCGTCAGTCCCCCGACGCTGGCGAAACTCAAGAACACGAGCGCGCGCCACACCTCGCCCGCGCCGATGGCGGCGGCGAACCAAAAATAGAGCCCGAGCATAACCGCGACGGCAGTCCAGGCCCAACGCCGAAACAGCGCCAGCGCCAAGGCGCCAGCGCCAACAGCGCAAATATACAAGGTCAGCGCCGCCGCCGGCCAAGCGCCGAGGCTCGTCAGCGGCGGCGCAAGCAGGGCGGCGATGATCGCCAATGCACCAAGCGCCTGTCCGTGCAGGAACGAGAGCCCAATGAGAATGAAGGCGCATAACGTGAGCAACGCCGCCGCCGTGCCCCAGTCGATGAAATGATAAAGCCCGTGGGCCGCCCACGCGGTGGCGTAAAATGTCGATGTGCCCGCGCCCGCCAACAGCGCCGCCACGAGCGGGTGCCCAGGCGGGCGCTTTTGAGCCACGCGGCGCGCCCATGCGCTCGCGCCAATGAGCACGGCGCCAAGGATGAGCGCGCAGATGAGGCGCAACTGCGCGGTGAACCAGCCTTGCCGCGCGGCGAAGGTGACGAGAAAGATGCCGGCGAGCGCAATCGCGCCGCCGCCAAGCCATGCCATGCCGTTTTCAGCAAGCCAGCGCTCCATTCTTCGATCTGGCGCCTTGGGCGATGCGCGGGGGCGCGGCGGCGGCGTGGTGCTCCGCGGCAGGTCGAACTCCGTGTCGTTGGACGCCTCGGGCAAAGGCGTGTCGAGCAGCAAGGGTTCAAGCTCACCGGGCCGAAGCGGCGTATCCAAGAGCAGCGTCGGCAGGGCTTGTGGTTCGGCCCGCGGCAAACGCTTCTCAAGCGCTTCGATCTGGCGCGACAAGCCTTCGATGCGCTGCGATTGCAGCCATACCCAGACGCCCAGTCCGACGAAAACCACCCATTCCATGGTCTGAGTGTTCCGGTAGCGCGGTCCGTCGCGCAAGGGGTTGCGCTTGGTTCGACGGCGGCATTTCGCCGGGCTGGGGAGTTTGCGCGCGCGCTTCGCCCGTGCTCAAAGCGGGCATGAGCTATGTATTCGACCCGCCGCGCCTGCCCTCGGTCGCCGTAGTGGGAAGCGCCGCCCGGTTTCCGGTACGCCGCATCTTTTGCGTTGGCCGCAATTACGCGGATCATGTGCGCGAGATGGGCAATGACCCCAAGAGCGAACCGCCGATCTTCTTTACCAAACCAGCGGACGCCGCGGTCGAGAGCGGCGCGATAATTCCCTACGCGCTGAACACCGCAAACCTGCACCATGAAGTTGAACTCGTGTTGGCGCTCGGCAAGGGCGGCGCTGAAATCAGCGAAAGCGCGGCGCTGGAGCACATCTGGGGCTATGGCGTTGGCGTTGATCTCACGCGCCGCGACCGGCAAGGGGAAGCCAAGCAAGCCGGCGCGCCATGGGACGGCGCCAAGGGCTTCGATAATTCCGCGCCGCTCGGCGCGCTGACGCCAGCGGGTGTGAGCGGCCATTTGAGCAAGGCTCGCATCTGGCTTGCGGTGAATGGCGATGTTAGGCAGGATTCAAACATCGGCGACATGATTTGGGCCGGGTCCGAGATCATCGCGGGCTTGTCGCGGGTTTGGGCGCTGAAGGCCGGCGACATTATCTTCACCGGTTCGCCCGCTGGCGTCAGTGCGCTTAACATTGGTGATGCGGTGACATGCGGCGTTGATGGCCTCGCGCCGCTCAGCTTCACGATCGGCCCGCGTTAACCCGCCTCCAACGCCAACACCGCGAACGTGGCTAGCCAATGCTCGCCCATGTAGTCGCCGGCGACGTGCGGCAAGCTTGCCGCGATATGGCGTTCGGCGGCGGCGTGTGCGCGCTGAGTCAATGGGGCGTTTGGTGCATGCGCCGAGGCGATGGCGCGCCAGCACCAGGCGCGCGAAAGATTGAGGCCGTCGAGGTGGGCGATTTTGCCGTCGCCGCGGTCGCTGACACGTGGTGTCCGCGCGCGGCACGTGCCGCCGCGGTCGATCCAGAAATGCCAGCCGGTTGATGTCATGAGGGCCGACCATCGCCGCCCATGTAAAGACGATCAAGCGTCTTGCGCCCGGCGCGCGGGAGGCTAGGTTGGCGCCCCCATCCAAGGAGCGGCGCACTTGAAGCCCACTGACATCGGCCATCCGGATTATTTCCACAAGGTCGTGGATTGCCAGTGGGCTTGCCCGGCGCACACGCCGGTCCCGGAATACATCCGCCTGATCGCGGACAAGCGCTATACCGACGCCTTTATGATCAATTGGAAGTCGAACGTGTTCCCAGGCATTCTCGGGCGCACGTGCGATCGCCCGTGCGAGCCGGCCTGCAGGCGGGGGCGGCTCGACCAAGAGCCGGTGGCGATTTGCCGGCTGAAGCGGGTTGCGGCTGACAACAAGGGCGAGGGCGTCGAGGCTTTGATGCCGGTGGCGGCGAAAAAGAGGAATGGCAAGCGCGTGGCTTGCATCGGCGCGGGGCCGGCGTCGCTGACGGTGGCGCGCGATCTGCTGCCGCTTGGCTATGAAGTGCACCTGTTCGATGGCGATGCCAAAGCCGGCGGCATGATCCGCACGCAAATCCCGCGCTTTCGATTGCCCGAAAGCGTCATCGACGAGGAAGTGGGTTACGTCACCAGGCTTGAACCGGTGCTGCACCTTGGCGAGCGCGTGGAAAGCCTGAAGGCGGTTCTGGCGCAAGGCTGGGATGCGGTGTTTGTTGGCACTGGTGCGCCGCGCGGGCGCGACCTCGATTTACCCGGCCGCAAGGAAGCCGCCGCCAACATCCATATCGGCATCGATTGGCTTTCCAGCGTCTCGTTCGAGCACGTGGAATCCATCGGCAAGCGCGTGATTGTGCTGGGCGGCGGCAACACGGCCATGGATTGCTGCCGCACCTCGCGCCGGATGGGCGGAGCGGAGGTGAAGGTGATCGTGCGTTCAGGCTTCGACGAGATGAAGGCGAGCCCCTGGGAGAAAGAGGACGCGGCGCGCGAAGGCATCCCTATCCTGAATTTTCTGGCGCCCAAGGAATTTACCCACAAGAACGGCAAACTGACTGGCGTCACCTTCCAGAAAATGCACTGGGCGACGGATGCGAGAGCCAAGCGCGCGCTTATACCGACTGGCGAGCCGGACGTGCATCACGCGTGCGATGATGTGCTGGTGGCGGTGGGGCAGGAGAATTCGTTCCCCTGGATCGAGCGCGACATCGGCATGGAATTCGACAAATGGGGCATGCCCGTCGTCGATGCTGTCACCATGCAATCGAACTTGCCGAACGTGTTCTTTGGCGGCGACGCCGCCTTTGGCCCCAAGAACATCATCTGGGCGGTCGCGCACGGCCACGACGCGGCGGTGTCGATTGAAATCTTCCTGAGCGGCAGGGATGTCTCCAAGCGCCCGATGCCGGGCGTGTCGATGATGTCCACCAAGATGGGTATCCATGAATGGAGCTACGACAACGACGTCTCGCTCGACTTACGCTTCAAGGTGCCCCACGTCGAAAACGAAATCGCGCTGCGTAATGTGAAGGTTGAGGTCGAAAAGGGCTTTGACCCGCTGCTAGGGTTCAAGGAAGCCCAACGCTGCTTGAATTGCGATGTGCAAACTGTGTTCGCGGCGGATCTCTGCATTGAGTGCGACGCTTGCGTTGATATCTGTCCGATGGACTGCATCACCTTCACCGAGAACGGCGAGGAGACGGCGCTGCGCGGCCGCCTAAGCGCGCCCGCGGCGAACCTTACGCAGGAGATATATCTCGCGGACGGCCTCAAGACTGGCCGCATCATGGCCAAGGATGAAGACGTGTGCCTGCATTGCGGCCTCTGCGCCGAGCGCTGCCCAACGGGAGCGTGGGATATGCAGAAATTTTATCTCGAGATGACCCATGCGGGTTGTTCGCCGACACTGCCGCCGAAGCGTGTGCTCGCAACCGCGAAATAGCAGCGCGCGCGGGGCGCCGGTTCGGCTTGCCGCTTTGCGGGCGCGGGTTTACGCTGTTTGTGCTGGGGAGCATTGTGTCTTGCGTGTAATGCGCATCACATCGACAGGGGAGAAATCCATGAAACTCCGTATCGCCAGCGCTATTGCGCTCAGCTTGGCCTTCGCCCAGATCGCGACGCCAGTGGCGTTCGCGCAAGAGCCCGCGCAGTTCCGCGCCGCCGCGCCGCAAGCGTTCACCGCCGCTGATCTGCAGCGTTACGGCCTTAGCGCCGATGACGCCGCGCAAGTGCGGGCGCTGCAACAACAAGGTCATCAAGTGCGCGTGCTGACGGCCGAAGAGACCGAGCAATACAAAGCCGGCATGTCCAATCGGACTTGGTGGATCATTGGCGGCGTGGTGCTGATCGCGGCGATTGTCGTCGCCTCGAATTGATGGCGGCAAAGCCGATTGTTCAAACGCTGTTGTTGGCGTTTTGTTTGGCGGCGTGCGCGACCCGGCCAATGTCCGATGTCGGCGCCTTCGCCCAGCAGAGCGACAGCAACAGTTTTGAACCCTTCGAGGGCGCGGTCGATGCGGCGGCGCTGGTGCTGCCCGTGGTTCATGATCGTCAGCTGACGGGCGCGGCATGCGGAGCGCATGCGCTGGCGAGCGTCGTCAATTATTGGCGCGGCGCCGGTACGGTTGCCGGGGTCGATATTTTCAGTGCCTCACCCCCAGCAGATCTGGAGCGGGGCTATTCGATCGCCGAGATCGCGGTTCTTGCGGGCCAGCGCGGGCTCGTGGCCAGCGGCGTGCGGCTCAATTTACCCGATCTCATCAGCGAACTGGAGAGCGGGCGACCGGTGTTGGTGCCCGTGCGTATCCCGTCCATCTATGTTCAGGATCGTGGCCTGCCGCGGGCCGACGCCCGCGTCGTCGATCTCGCGCGCGGGGTGGTCATGGATCGAGTGGGGCGCGTCTCGGAGATGACCAACCTCGCCCTTGTTGATCATTACCTTCTGCTGGTGGGCTATGACCGGGACCGTTTCGTGGTGGTGGAGCCGGTGATGGGTTATCGCACTATCAGCTTCGAGCGCTTGGCGCGGTATCGGCGAGCCTTCAACGATGCGGCCATCGTCTTCAGCGCGGCCAGTGCGCCCGCTCAGGCGCAGCCGCGACGTGGATCGCGCCGCTGAAGGCCTTCATTTGTGTGAAGCAACCCGCTAATGAGGGCGGCCCGCGACGGATTGGCCGCCGGGCGATGAGGCGCCTTTCCCCGTCATGTCCAAACAGCTGGCCGCCACCAACGATTTCGTCGTCAAATTCGCAAATGTAAACGGCTCAGGGTCGGCCAGCGCCAACGGCTTGTTCGCGAAAATCGTGTTGCGCATGGGTGTGCCGGTGGCGGCGCGCAACATCTTCCCCTCCAACATCCAGGGCCTGCCAACCTGGTATGAGGTGCGCTTGAGCGAAGCCGGCTGGCTTGGCCGCCGCGGCGGCGTCGATTTAATGGTGGCGATGAACCCGCAGACCTGGGATTCCGATGTCGCCAGTGTCGAGGCGGGGGGATATCTGCTTTACGATTCCTCCAAGCCGTTGCCGGCTTCGAAATTTCGCGAAGACATCACGCTCATTGGCGCGCCGCTTACCGAACTGATCGCCAGCGCCTTCACCAATCCGCGCGAGCGCCAGCTGTTCAAGAACATCTGCTACATCGGCGTGCTGGCGCACTTGCTGGGGTTTGATGTCGAATTGGTCAAGCAGCTGCTGAGCAAGGAATTCAAGGGCAAGGACAAGTTAATTCAACCGAACTTCAAGGCGTTCGAACTCGGGCGCGCTTTCGCGGAGCAGAACATTCCGTCCATTGGCCTCAAAGTGCGCCAATCCGATAAAGTCGGTGACCGCATCTTTGTCGAGGGCAACGAGGCCTGTGGGCTTGGCGCCGTGTACGGCGGCGCCACGTTTTGCGCTTGGTATCCAATCACGCCATCGACGTCGCTGGCGGAGGGCTTCCAGAAATATTGCCGGGCATTGCGCACCGACGACGACGGCAAGGCGCGTTACGCCATCGTGCAGGCGGAGGACGAAATCGCCTCGATTGGTATGGTGTTGGGCGCGGGTTGGGCGGGGGCGCGTTCATTCACGTGCACCTCTGGGCCCGGCGTGTCGCTGATGACCGAGTTCATCGGCTTTTCTTATTATGCCGAAGTGCCGGCGGTGATTTTCGATGTTCAGCGCGGCGGCCCATCCACGGGCATGCCCACGCGCACGCAGCAATCGGATTTGCTTTCGGCGGCTTACGCCAGCCACGGCGACACCAAGCATCCGCTCTTGTTCCCCGCCAACCCAACCGAGTGTTTCGAGATGGCGGCGCAATCGTTCGACCTCGCCGACCATTTCCAAACCACGGTTTTCGTCATGCTCGATCTCGATATCGGCATGCAGGAATGGCTGACCGCGCCGTTCACATGGGACGAGAAGCGCAAGCTCAATCGCGGCAAGGTGCTGACCGCCGAGCAGCTTGAAGCGGGCGCATCGTTTGGCCGCTACCGTGATGTCGATGGCGATGCCGTGCCCTACCGTACTTATCCCGGCACGCATCCGAGTAAGGGCTCGTATTTCACGCGCGGCTCCAGCCACGACAAGGACGCCCGCTACAGCGAGAAGGGCGAGGATTACACCGAGGGCATGCAGCGTCTGTTGCGCAAATGGGAGACGATGAAGTCACACGTGCCTGCGCCGGTGCGGCGCAACGCCAAGAAACGCACGCCTGACGGGATCATTTATATCGGCTCGACCGACCCGGCCATGGACGAAGCGCTCGCGGCGCTGGAAGCCGATGGCGTGCATCTCGACGCCATGCGGCTGCGCGCGTTCCCGTTCTGCGACGAGGTGTTCGAGTTTATTCGCGCGCACGAACAAGTGTTCGTGGTCGAGCAGAACCGGGACGCGCAATTGAAGTCGCTGCTCGTGAATGAAGGCGGCGTTCACCCGGCGCGACTGGTATCTGTGTTGCACTATGACGGCACGCCGATCACTGCCCGCTTCATCATCAAGGATATTCGCGAAAAACTGAAGGCCGGCCGCGCCGCGGCGCTGCCGGAGAAAGCCCAATGACCTACATCGCCAAGCCTTTGCTCCATCACCCGTCATTAGAAAAGAACGCGCTTGGTTTTACCCGGCGCGATTATGAGGGCCGCATCTCGACGTTGTGCGCCGGGTGTGGGCACGATTCGATCAGCGCCGCGATCATCCAGGCTTGTTACGAGATCGATCTCGCGCCGCACCGGCTCGCCAAATTTTCGGGGATCGGTTGTTCTTCGAAGACGCCGGACTATTTCGTCAGCCCCGCGCATGGCTTCAACGCCGTGCACGGGCGCATGCCGTCCGTGCTCACCGGCGCTAATATCGCCGCCCGCGATTTGATCTATCTCGGCGTTTCCGGCGATGGCGATAGCGCTTCGATTGGCCTGGGGCAATTCGCGCACGCGGTGCGGCGCGGCGTCAACATGACCTACATCGTCGAGAACAATGGCGTCTACGGCCTCACCAAGGGGCAATTTTCGGCGACGTCCGACAAGGGCTCGAAGGCCAAGAAAGGCGCGGAAAACAAGGATTCGCCGATCGATCTGGTGATGCTGGCGTTGCAACTGGGCGCCACCTACGTTGGGCGCAGTTTCTCCGGTGATAAGGCGCAATTGGTGCCGCTGATCAAGGGCGCTCTGAGCCACAAAGGCGGCGCCGTCATTGACGTGCTCAGCCCATGCGTGGCGTTCAATAATCATGTCGGCTCAACCAAGAGCTTTGACTATGTGCGCGCCCATAACGACGCGGTGAACCGCCTCGATGTCATCCCGCCGCGCGCGCCGATCAAGGCGGATTACGCGCCCGGCGAGTTGAAGGAAGTGATGCAGCACGACGGCTCTATCCTGCGCTTGCGTAAGCTCGAAGAAGAGTACGACCCAAGCAACCGGCACTCTGCGTTATCCTATCTGGCGCGCAAAACCGCTGAAGGGGAGATCGTCACGGGTTTGCTCTACGTGGACCCTGAAGCGACCGACTTGCACGATGGTTTGGGCACCGTGGCGACGCCGTTGAACAAGCTCACCGACGCCGATCTCGTGCCGCCGGTGAGCGCGCTTGAGAAGATCAATGCGGGGCTACGCTAACAGCTCAAGCATCGCTTTCGCCGCCGCTGGGTTGCGCTCTTTGGCGCCGCTGATGAAGTAGAGAAATACGTCACCGTTCTTCTCCCAGCCGCGCGCGGCCTTGACCCATTTCTTCAGCGCGGGCTTGGCGTAACCGCTTGGCTCATCGGCTTGGCTCAGTTCTAGCCGGGCGTAAGCGAAATCGGCTGTTGGTTCGATGATGAGTGGATGTTTCTCCGACTCGACCGTGACGACGGCGATGTTACGCGCGCGCGCCAGCGCCAAGAATTCTTCGCAGGCGAAGCTGGCATGACGCACTTCCAACGCGTGCCGCAGCGCGATTTTTCCCAACTCGTCCGGCAGCATGTCGAAATAGGCGCTCATCTCCGCGGCGTCGAATTTCTTGTAGGGCGCCATTTGCCAGAAAATCGGTCCGAGCTTTGATCCGAGCTCGCCAACGCCGCTGTCTAAGAACCAGGCAATGGAGTCTTTCGCCTCGCGCAAGTCCTTGCGCTGCACCGCCGCGCGCGGCGCTTTTACCGAAAATACAAAATCATCGGGCGTCGCCGCCGCCCATTTCGTGAACGACGCGGCGCTTTGCGTGCGATAAAACGTGGAATTGATCTCAATGGCCGTGACCTGGCGGCTGGCGTATTCCAGCTCTTTGGCTTGCGGCAGATCGGCGGGGTAGAAGCTCTCCCGCCACGGCTCATAATTCCAGCCGCCAATGCCGACGCGGATCATCGCGCTCACCCGCCCGTGAACTTAGGGGTACGTTTCTCCGTGAAAGCGTCCACGGCTTCCTTGTGATCGGCGGTTTCGTGCGCCAGCGCCTGGAACGCCGCCGAGAGCTCAAGCACGTCGTCGAGCCGGCTGTGCCGCGCTTCGCGCAAGAGGCGCTTGGCCAGACGTACCGAGCGCGGCGGGTTGACCGCCACGCGTTCTGCCAGCGCCCGCGCTTCGTCCATCAATTTTTCGTCTGGCACGACGCGGCCGACGAGGCCGATGCGCATGGCCTCTTCGGCGTCGATGGTGTCGCCGGTGAGGACAAGTTCGGCCGCGCGCGCGGGCCCGATCGCTTGCGTGAGGATCCAAGCGCCGCCGTCGCCGGGAATAATGCCGACCTTGACGAAACTGGACGCCATTTTCGCCGAGGCGCCCGCGAGACGCATGTCGCAGAGAATGCCGATGTCGAGACCAAGGCCGATTGCTGAGCCGTTGATCGCTGCGATGGTTGCGACTTCCACGTCAGCGAGCGCGCGTATGATGGAATGGACACCGCGCCGGTAATTGAGCCGCGTTGCGTCCGGCGGCGATTGTGGGCCGATGCCGGTGCGCTCGCGTATGGCTTTCAAATCGCCGCCCGAGCAGAACGCTTTGCCCGCGCCGGTGAGAATGAGTGCGCTGACTTCCGGATCATCATTGGCGCGCGCGAATGCACCGGCCAAGTCGCGGCAATCCTCCAAGGTGGCGATAGCGTTGCGGCTCTCGGGCCGGTTCAGCGTGACCGTCGCGACGCGGCCGGTTTTTTCGTAGGTGGCGAAGGTCATGGAATTTCCTGAACGTGAATTGTTCGCGCGGCTTAAACGAAGGCGGCCGGGACCACAACGCCCAGCGCTAAATATGGACCGCCTTTGTCAGGCTCACGGCCGAGTCGGCGTAGACGGACCAGGGGTCAGGCTCGGCCAGGCGCGCTTGCATATCGCGCAGTTTGAAGGCGGAGGCGGACGCAAGGGTGCGTAATTCCGCCCAACTCACCGGAACGGCCACCGGGGCGGTTCCGCGCGCGCGCGTCGAGTAAGGAGCGATGGCGGTGGCGCCGCGATGATTGCGCAGATGGTCGATGAAGATGCGGCCTTTGCGCTTGGCTTTCGACATCGTCGCGACGAAGCGCTTGGGATCAAGCGCGGCCACTTGCTCCGCGAACTCGCGCGCGAACGTGCGCACCTCGTCCCAAGAATGACGGCGCTTCAGATTGAGCACGATATGGATGCCCTTGCCGCCGGTGAGCAGCGCGAACGAGGGCAAGTCCGCCGAGTCCAGGAGCGCCTTGATATCGAACGCCGCACGTTTGACATGCGTGAAATCGAGCGCCTCGTCGGGGTCGAGGTCGAACACGAGACGGTCGGGCTTATCCAAATCGTCATTGCGCGCGCCCCAGAGGTGGATTTCCAGCGCCGACATCTGCGCGCACGCCGCCAGCGCGGCCGCGTTGGGCAGCGTTAACGTTGCATCGGTCTTGCCCTCGGAATCGGTCACCGCAATCGTCGCGATTTCCCTTGGCGCGCCGGCCATGGGGTGTTTTTGAAAGAACGTCTGCCCGCCGACGCCATCTGGGGCGCGCACGAGGCTCACGGGGCGGCCATACACGTGCGGGGCCATGCGCGCCGCGGCAGCTTCGAAATAGGCGGCAAGCTCCGCCTTGGTGACGTGCGCATCGGGAAAAAGCACCCGGTCCGGGTTGGTGAGCCGCACGCGTGCTTTCAGTGCTGGGCGCTCGCTCTCGATGCTCACTTCCTCGGCCGGCTTGTCGCCGCGCAGGCCGAGGAACACGCCGTGGCGCACGGCGCCGTCGGCGGTGAGCTGCGCGTACTTCACTTGCGCCACCAATTTCGGTTCAACCCATTTCGCGCCGCGCGCTTCGGGTGGGATGGGTTTGAGCGGCGCGGTTTTGGTTGCGAGCTTCGCCAGCTGCTCGGCCAGCGAAGCCAGCACCTTATCGCTAAATCCCGTGCCAACGTTGCCGCGGTAGACGAGTTTACCTGCCTCGTGGTCCGCCAGCAGCAGCGATGCGAAAGCGCGCCCGCGCTTGGAGGGCTGGTAGCCGACGATCACAAATTCGCGCTCATTGGCGCACTTGGCTTTCAGCCAGGAGAGGGTGCGTCCGCTGCGGTAGAGCGAGTCCGCCTTTTTCGAGATGACGCCTTCCAAGCCTTTTTCCCGAAACGCCTCGAATACGTGCGGGCCATCACCGATGATGTGAGGCGAGAGATGAAGCGGTGGCGGCGCGCTTGCGAGCAGCTTCGCCAATCTCGCCTTGCGATCGATCAGCGGCAGTGCGCGCAAATCCTTGGCCCCATCGAATAGAAGGTCGAAGATGAAGTAGCTCACCCCTTTGGCCTCATTGTTCTCCAGCGATTTTTGCAAGGCGGAAAAATCCGTCGCCCCGTGCGCGTCCGCGACCGCCGCTTCGCCGTCGAGCAGAACATCTTTGAAATTCATGCGCGCCAAGGCGCGGGCGATGGCGCCGAATCTCGCGGTCCAGTCGAGCCCGGTGCGTGTGTAAAGGCGCACCGACGCGCCGCTCACCGCTGCTTGCAGGCGATAGCCATCATACTTGATTTCGTGCAGCCATTGTTTGCCGTTTGGGGGCGTCTCGACGGGCGTGCACAGGGCGGGCGCCACGAATTCCCATTTCGGCGGCTTGAGCGCTTCCGCGCGCGCTCGCTCGCCGCCCTTGCTCCAGATGCGCCCGCCGGTGGTCTTCAGATCTTCTATCGAGCGGCCTGACTTCACGCTGGTGAGCCCGCGCGCGACAGGGTCGGCGCTTCCCGCGTGCGCGTCGCGGGTTTTGATCAGCAGCCAATTGTCGCCGCGTTCGCCCTCGCGCGGCTTCATCCGCACCATGTGGAACTCGCCCTTGAGCCGCTCGCCGTCGAGAATGAATTCGAGTTTCCCCGCATCGATGCCAGGGCCGGGCGGCGTGAGCCATTTCACCTTGCCGGTGTCCCAGATGATGATCGCGCCGGCGCCATATTCGCCCGGCGGAATAACGCCTTCGAACGCGCCATATTCTAGCGGATGATCCTCCGTGCGCACGGCGAGGCGCTTCACGGCGGGGTCGAGGCTCGGGCCCTGCGGCACCGCCCAGCTTTTCAGCACGCCACCGTGTTCCAGCCGCAGATCGTAGTGCAGGCGCCGCGCCCCGTGTTTGTGCACAACGAACATGTCGCCCGCATGCTTGAGCGCACCGCCCTTGGGCTCATTGGTGCGCGCAAAGTCGCGCTTTCGATTGTATTCGTTTAGCCCGCCGATGGATTTTGGGGCCATGGCTCAATCATCCCCGGCACGGGCGGCTATTTTTTCGCACGCTTGGTCGCTGGTTTGGCGCTGGCGCGGGGCGCGGGTTTGACGCTCGCCGCCGCCGCACGAGGTTTTTCGGCCTTTGCCGGTTTTTCCGCCGAGGCTGCGCCCGCCTGCTTCTTCGCCAGCGACTTTTTCAGCGCATCCACCAGCGAGACGACGTTGCCGCCATAATCGGGCGAGGGCTCTTCACTATCTTCGAGGATGGTCTCGCCTTCGCGCTCGATCTTCTTCTTGATCAGCCGCTCCAGCGCCTCGGCGTATTCGTCGGTAAACTTGGCCGGGTCGAAGGGGGCTTGCTTGCGCTTGATCAGCTCCTCGGCGAGATCGACCAGATCTGGTTCCGACTTGCCGGCGGGAATCTCATCGAAGAAGCCCTTGGCGCTCCTGAGCTCCTCGGCGTAATGCACGGTTTCGACCAAAATTCCATCCTCATGCGCCTTCACCGCCGCGATGTAGGAGCGCCCGCGCATGGTGATTTGCCCCAGGCCGATTGTGCCCGTCCGCCGCAGCGCATCGCGCACCACGCGATAGGGCTCGTCGGCCATTTTCCCGTCGGGCAGGGCATAATAGGGCTTGTCGAAATAGATCGGGTCGATGGTGTCCGCTGGCGCGAACTGGATCATGTCCAGCGTCTTTTTCGAATCCACTTTGAGCTGCTCGAACTCCTCGTCGGAGAACAGCACATAGCGGCCCTTCTGGAATTCGAAGCCCTTGACGATCTCGTCCTTGTCCACCGCGCCGATGCCCGGCACGACTTTCTCGTATTTGATGCGTTGCTTGGAGGGCTCGTGGATTTGGTTGAACGAGATTTTCTCGCGCGAATCCAAGGCCGAATAGAGTTTCACCGGCAACGCCACCAAGGCGAGCCGGATTTGGCCGGTCCAAACCGGACGAGCAGGAGGCGCCATGTTAGCCCTGACGATATTTACGACCCTTCCGGGAGCGTAACGAAATGCCCAACAGCCGGCAAGACAATGCCGCTCGTCGCGTGCGGTTTTCCCTGGGCGCGCGATTGGTTTATGACCGGCGAAACATGAAGCGGCGCACGAGACGCCGCCTGAATAGGGAGACCATGGCCGCCAATTCTCACGACCTCGATTTCGCCCTGGGCGAAACCGCCGACGCCATCCGTGAAACCACGTGCCGCTTCGCGACAGGCCGCATTGCGCCCATGGCCGCTGAGATCGACGCGACCAACACGTTTCCGCGTGCGCTCTGGCCGGAAATGGGCGCGCTTGGCCTACATGGCATCACTGTGGCGGAGGAGGATGGCGGCCTTGGCCTTGGCTATCTCGAACACGTCGTGGCGATGGAGGAGGTGAGTCGCGCCAGCGCTTCGATCGGCCTGAGCTACGGCGCACACTCGAACCTCTGCGTGAACCAGCTGCGCCGCTGGGCGACGCCTGAGCAGAAGAAGAAATATCTCCCGAAGCTGATCAGCGGCGAACATGTCGGCTCGCTCGCCATGAGCGAAGCGGGCGCGGGCTCCGACGTCGTCGGCATGAAACTGCGCGCGGAGAAGAAGGGCGATCGCTACGTGTTGAACGGCACGAAGTTCTGGATCACCAACGCGCCCGAAGCCAACACGCTCGTCGTCTACGCCAAAACCGAGCCGGGCGCCGGCTCCGGCGGCATCACCGCTTTCATCATCGAGCGCGGCTGGAAGGGCTTCAGCACGTCCCAAAAGCTAGACAAAATGGGCATGCGCGGCTCCGATACCGGCGAACTGGTGTTTGAAGATTGCGAAGTGCCGGAAGAGAACGTGATGGGGCCGGTGAATGGTGGTGTCGGCGTGCTGATGAGCGGCTTGGACTACGAGCGCGCGGTGCTGGCGGCGGGGCCGCTCGGGATTATGCAGGCGTGTCTCGACGTGGTGCTGCCGTACGTGCGCGAGCGCAAGCAATTCGGCAAACCCATCGGCTCGTTCCAGCTCATGCAGGGCAAGGTCGCCGACATGGTGGTGGCGCTGAGTTCCGCGCGGGCGTACGTGTACGCGGTGGCGAAAGCCTGCGACGCCGGAAAAACCACGCGCCACGACGCGGCCGGCGCAATTCTCTATGCGTCGGAAAGCGCGGTGAAGGTTTCGCTTGAAGCGATCCAAGCGCTCGGCGGCGCGGGCTACACCAAGGACTTCCCCGTCGAACGCTTTGCGCGCGACGCTAAGCTCTACGATATCGGCGCGGGGACGAGCGAAGTGCGACGGTTCCTGATTGGGCGGGAAGTGATTGGTGGTGGGTGATGCGCGGTGGGTTGAAGCTCACACTCCAAGCTGTGCCGTACGTGGTCACGGCCGCGTATTGGATCATATTTTGGAAGAGCACTCTTTCCACGCCGTCGCTCGTGGAGATTGCGGCCCGCGAACCGAATGAGGCGACAGGTGAGACATGGCATGTGCTTCTTCGGGGGCAGTCTCACATCTACTTGACGCCGTATAACTGGGCTTTGTTCAACGCACCGTTCTTGGCGGCGCCTTTCGCTGCAATTGCGGGATTCTTCATCTGGCGCGACCTGTGGCGTTCCGGGTTCTACGATCGCCAACGCTGATTGCAGAGACTCATGAAACTCAAATCCACCATCGATCCCAATTCCGAACCTTTCGCCAAGAACGCCGCGCATCACCGCGCGTTGGCCGAGCAATTGCGTGCGCGCACGGCGGAGATCGCGCTGGGCGGGCCAGAAGAATCCCGCGCGCGCCACATGTCGCGCGGCAAACTTCTTCCAAGAGAAAGAGTTGAGCGTCTGCTCGATCCCGGCGCGCCGTTTCTCGAGATCGGCGCTCTTGCGGCTTATGATCTCTACAACGGCGAAGCCCCAGCCGCCGGCATCATCACCGGCATTGGCCGCGTGTCCGGGCGCGAAGTGATGATCGTCGCCAATGACGCCACCGTGAAGGGCGGGGCGTATTTTCCGATCACGGTGAAAAAGCACCTGCGCGCGCAAGAGATCGCGCAGCAGAACAAGCTGCCGTGCGTGTATCTGGTGGATTCCGGCGGCGCCAACTTGCCGCACCAGGCCGAAGTCTTCCCCGACCGCGACCATTTCGGCCGCATCTTCTACAACCAGGCGCGCATGAGCGCTGAAGGCATCGCGCAGATCGCCTGCGTTATGGGCTCATGCACCGCCGGCGGCGCCTACGTGCCGGCGATGAGCGACGAAACCATCATCGTGCGGGGCCAAGGCACCATCTTCCTCGGCGGGCCTCCCTTGGTGAAAGCCGCCACCGGCGAGATCATCAGTGCCGAAGACCTTGGCGGCGCCGAAGTGCACGGGCGCAAGTCCGGCGTCGTCGATCACGTCGCGCAGGACGATGCGCACGCGCTGCACCTCGTCCGCCGCATCGTGGCAAATCTCAACACCGTGAAGCACGTCGGCCTCGATCTGCGCGAGCCGGCAGCGCCCGCTTACGACGCCGAAAGCATTTACGGCGTGATTCCCGACGATGTGCGCACGCCGTACGACGTGCGCGAAGTCATCGCGCGTATCGTTGACGGCAGCGAGCTGGACGAATTCCGCCCACTCTACGGGCCGACTTTGGTCACCGGTTTTGCCCGCATCTGGGGCTATCCGGTCGCGATCCTGGCCAATAACGGCATCTTGTTTTCCGAAAGCGCGCAGAAGGCCGCACATTTCATCGAGCTTGCCTGCAAGCGCGGCATCCCGCTGGTGTTCCTGCAAAACATTTCCGGCTTCATGGTCGGCGGCAAATACGAAGCCGGCGGCATCGCCAAGGACGGCGCCAAGATGGTGACAGCCGTCGCCTCCGCCGAAGTGCCGAAATTCACCGTCCTGATCGGCGGCTCCTTCGGCGCCGGCAATTACGGCATGTGCGGCCGCGCCTATAGCCCGCGCTTCCTGTTCACCTGGCCCAACTCGCGCATCTCGGTGATGGGCGGCGAACAGGCGGCGTCCGTGTTGGCGCAAGTGAAGTGCGACGCCATGGAAGCGAAAGGCGAGAGCTGGTCGAAAGCCGACGAAGAAGCTTTCAAGGCCCCGATCCGCGAACGTTACGAGATGGAGGGCGATCCCTACCACGCCACCGCACGCCTCTGGGACGACGGCATCATCGATCCAGCGCAGACGCGGGATGTTTTGGGGCTGGCGATCTCCGTTTCGCTCAACGCGCCGATACCGGAGACGCGCTTTGGTGTGTTTAGGATGTAGCCCCAACATGCGCCACCACACCCACCGTCATTCCGGGGCTTGCGAAGCAAGAACCCGGAACCCAGGGGCAAAAGGCGCGGTGTTGGCCCCTGGGTTCCGGGTTCGTCGCTGCGCGACGCCCCGGAATGACGAAGAGAGTTTTGCATGTTGAAGAGTGTGCTCATCGCAAACCGCGGCGAGATCGCGCGCCGCGTCATTCGCACCGCCAAGCGTCTCGGCGTGCGCACGGTTGCGGTTTATTCCGACGCTGACGCCAAGGCGTTGCACGTGCGCGAGGCGGATGAAGCCGTGCACATCGGCGCATCGCCGGCGAAGGAAAGCTATCTGCGCGGCGAGAAGATCATCGCCGCCGCGAAGCAAACCGGTGCGGAAGCGATCCATCCTGGTTACGGCTTCTTGTCGGAAAACGCCGATTTTGCGCAAGCCGTGATCGACGCGGGCCTGATCTGGATCGGGCCGGCGCCCGCGAGCATCCGCGCCATGGGCCTGAAGGATTCCGCCAAGAAACTCATGGCCGAAGCCGGCGTGCCGACGACGCCTGGTTATCTCGGCGAGGATCAAAGCGAAACCACGCTGCAGCGCGAAGCCGATGCGATCGGCTATCCGGTGCTGATCAAGGCCGTCGCTGGCGGCGGCGGCAAGGGCATGCGCAAGGTCGAAAAGAAAGCCGAGTTCAAAGCCGCACTCGCTTCCGCCAAACGCGAAGCCGCAGCCGCTTTCGGCGACGATCGCGTGCTGCTGGAGATGTATGTGCAGCGTCCGCGCCATATCGAGGTGCAGGTGTTTGGCGATGCGCACGGCAATGTCGTGCATCTGTTCGAGCGCGATTGCTCGCTGCAGCGCCGCCACCAGAAAGTGATCGAAGAAGCGCCCGCGCCCGGCATGGACGAAGCCACCCGCGCTTCGCTCTGCGCCGCCGCCGTGAAAGCCGCGCGCGCCGTGAACTACGTCAACGCCGGCACCATCGAATTCATCGCCGATGCCAGTGAAGGCCTGCGCGCCGATCGCATCTGGTTCATGGAAATGAACACGCGCCTGCAAGTCGAGCACCCGGTGACGGAAGAAATCACCGGGCAGGATTTGGTGGAATGGCAGCTGCGGGTTGCGTCGGGCGAGGAGCTGCCGTTGAGGCAGGAGGAGCTGCGCATCAACGGGCATGCAATGGAGGCGCGGCTGTATGCGGAGAATCCGAACGCAGGATTTCTGCCTTCAACGGGGAAGTTGGAGTGGATGTACTATCGCTCCATGTACGACGACGCGCCTCGTGCGCGCTTCGATTCGGCTGTGGCGCAAGGAGATGCGATCACACCATACTACGACCCCATGATCGCCAAGATCATAGTTCACAGCGCCACGCGTAAAGGGGCGGTCGATGGATTGCGCGAGGCGTGCGCCGAAATGGAGATCGCGCCGGTCAAGACAAATGCTGGATTTCTTGTCCGATGCCTTTCGGATGAGGGCTTCGCAGCCGGAGGAATCGACACTCAGTTTCTCGCAACGCGCGGCGATATGCTCGCCAAGCGTCCGCCCATGTCGAGCAAGATATGCCAAGCTGCCGCGCACTATTTTGTGAGCAAGAGTAGGAAGAAGCCTGCCGTCAAGCTGGCGGCGCGCTCTGCGGAAGAGAGCGCATCCCCATGGGGACGACTGACGGGGTTTCGGTTGAACAGCGATGCAGCCAGCAGTGTCCGCATGCTGCATGGCGAAATGCCGGTGACGCAGGAGCCGCAGTGGTATGACGAGCTCAAAGGCATCGGTGTATCTGGCGGATCAGCCTTCGTCTTCGACCAGGGCGAGGCCTACGAATTCACCCTCGACACCGGCGAACGCGCCGAAGGCGAAGCCGCGACTGGCGATGGCGCGATCCTATCGCCGATGCCGGGCAAGATCGTGGCGGTGAACGTCAAGCTCAACGCCAAAGTGAAGAAGGGCGATTCGCTTTTGGTGCTTGAAGCCATGAAGATGGAGCACACGCTCGTCGCGCCGTTCGATGGCAAGCTCACTGAACTCAACGCTAAAGCTGGTGCGCAGGTGAGTGAAGGCGTGCTGCTGGCGAAGCTGGAGGAAGATTAAATATGGACCGCCGGCGCCCTCGCCGGCTAACGCCACCGCCTGCCGACGAGGGCGCCGGCGGTCCATATTTGTGAGCGTTGGATGAGCGCGCGCGTGCAGGATCAAGCGCCGCGTTTCCTTCCCCTCACCCAATTCGCGGAACGTGAATTGACCTCTCCCCCGGCGGGGGAGAGGTGGATGCTGGCCTAACTCAGCGCGAACCGCGCCTCTTCCTTCTCCGGGTGGCGGACGCCTTCGCCGAAGGTTTCGTTGACGTGGATGACAGCGAGCGAGGGCACCGATGCGTTGGTGGGCACGCTTGCGCCGGGGCCGATGCGGCTGCACGCGCCGATGAACGCGTACGATCCGATGCGGATGGGGCGCACCAGCACGCGCGAGCTGCCGCCTTCGGTTTTCTGGCGCACATGCGCGGCGAGTTCGACTTCGCGCGAGAATACAACGCGGTTGCCAATGTCCATCAGGTTGCGATCAAGCACATCCATGCGCACGGGCCACTCAACCGCGTAGCCGATGCGCGATCCCCACATGCGCAGCCACAATGAATAGAAGCCTGGGATCACGCGCAGCAGCGATTCCAGATACGGGAGCGCGTCATAGAAGGCCTGGATGTGGTGGCTGGCGAGCCAAGGGCAGAACGTCCGATCGCTAATGGTGAGGATCCCAGGCTTGAGCGGCGCCCAACGGAACACGATGCGCAGCACCATTGGCGGTAGCAGATAGATTACGAACACCAGCAGCAATGCGCTCCAGCCGTTGGGCCACGCCGCGAATACGCCCGACGCGGCAAACGAAGCCGCTGTCAACAACAGGGGAAAATAAGAGAAAACGCGGTCGGCGGCCGTCATCGTCACGCGGCGTCGCTGTGCACATCGTTCGCGAACAGCGCGTAGAGCTCATCCGCGCCGCGCGCGGCGCGCAATTTCTCGCGGATGTCGGCGCGGCGCAGCAAGCGTGATACGCGCGCAAGCGCTTTCAAATGATCCGCGCCCTTGTCGGGCGGCGACAGCAACATGAAAATGAGGTCAGCGGCGCGGCCGTCGAGCGCGTCAAAATCTTGGGGCGTCTCTAGGCGCGCGAAGGCGCCGATCGGGCGGGTCACACCGATGACGGGCGCATGTGGAATGGCCACGCCTTCGCCCATACCGGTTCCGGAGAGTCGTTCGCGCATGAGCACGGCGTCGAAGGCGGCGCGCGCGTCGATGTTGGCGGCTTTCGCCAGCGTGTCCGCCAGGGCCTGCAGCGCGTTCCGGCGTGAGCTGGCCGAAAGGCGCGGCAGAACCGTTTCCGGCGCGATCAAATCGCTTAACTGGTTCATGCTCTCCCCGTTTGCGAAGGCTCTGCACGAGCGGCGCCAACGTCGGCGCCGTCAGGCGCCAGGACCCGCGCGGGCGGAAGCCCGTTCGGGATCGACCCAGCCGATGTTTCCGTCCGCGCGTCTATAAACAAGGTTAAGGCCGCCATGGGCCGCGTTCCTGAACAGGAGTGCGGGCGTTTCGGAAAATTCGAGCTGCATTACCGCTGTGGACACCGTCATCGTACGCACCGAAACGACAGTCTCGGCGATCACCAGGGGCGCCGCCTCCGCACCCGCCGACGCCCCTGCATCGGTCTCACTGTCCTCTTGTAACGGGGCGAGCACATACGCCGCCGCGTCCTCGGCGGGAAGAGGAGATTTGCCGTTGGCATGGTGATTTCGCAGCCGCCTTTTGTATCTGCGCACACGCTTTTCGAGCTTGCCCAGCGCGTCGCCGAAGGCGCTGTGGGCGTCGCCGCCGTGCCCTTCAACTTGTAGGGAAATGCCCGATGGCAAGTGCACCGTGCAATCGACCTCGATTCCAGTTCCGCCGCCATTCTTGCCAACTGTGACCACAGCGTCGGTGGCGCGGTCGAAATACTTGCCCACACCGTCCGCGAGTTCACTTTCAATTCGGGTTCTAAGCGCTTCGCCGACATCCATCTGCCGTCCGGCGACTTGTATGCGCATGAATGAGCCTCCTCAGTGTGTGCGCCGTTGGGCGCTGAGGGCTCGGGACATGGGGCCCGCCCCCTGGAGCGCCTCCCGATGCCATGTATCGTAAAGGTAGGCCCGGGGGGGCAGGGGGTCAACGCCGCGCTCGCCGCAAAAGGCGCCTTGACGCGGCGTTCCCCATGGTGACGAAAACCGAGTCGATGTCGCACGCGACGCACAGGCGCTTGGCCTCTATGACATCTCGCGAGGGGATTCGATGATCGCCGACGAAAGCGTGCCGGCAAGCGCACCACGATCGACCCACTGGCTCGACCTTGCGGCGATCGTCGTATGTACGCTGGCTTGGGGCACGACTTGGTTTGCGATCACGCTGCAACTGGGTGTCGTCGATCCTGTGGTGTCGGTTGCCTATCGCTTCACGTTGGCGACGGTGTTGCTGTTTGGTTGGTGCATGGTGCGCGGCGAAGCGATGTCGCTCACGCATGCGCAACATGGCGCTGCGCTCGGCATCGGTCTGTTCACGTTCGCGATCGACTACGCGTTGGTCTATTGGGCCGAAGAGCGGGTGACATCGGCGGTGGTCGCTGTCGTGTTCGCGGCGATGGCGTTTTTTAATTTAATTGCGTTTCGCCTCGCCTTTGGACAGCGCGCGTCCTTGTTGGTGTGGGCAGCCGCGGGATTGGGCGTGCTCGGCGTGGCGTTGCTCTCGTGGGAGGAGATCGTCAGCGCTCACATGGGGACGCGCGCGTTGATCGGCGTCGGCCTCACGGTTGCGGCGGTGGCGGGGGCGGCCATTGGTAATGTGTTCGCGCGGCGCGGCGAGTTGGCTGGCGCGAGCGTGGCCGGCTCAACGGCATGGGCGATGCTCTATGGCACGGTGTTTTTGGCAGCATTCGCACTCCTAACTGGGCGATCCTGGACGTTCGAGCCAACTTGGCCCTACGTCATTTCGCTGCTGCACCTTTCGCTCAACGGCTCGGTGATCGCTTTCCTCCTATATTACGGCCTCGCGCGGCGGCGTGGCTATACGGTCGCGTCCTACATCTCGGCGCTGACTCCACCGGTCGCGATGGCGGTGTCGAGTTTGTTCGAGGCAAAGAGCTGGGGAATATTGGCATTCGGCGGCGTCGCGCTGGTGCTGCTGGGGCAGTGGCTGTTTTTGCGGTTGCGGCGGAGTTAGCGCGCCGTTAGGGCAGCGTCCGCAGCGCCGCTTCCGCTCCGGGGAGCAGCGCCTGGATGTCGGGATTTTCACTCAAGCGCGCATTGATCCAGATTGTCTGAACGAACGCCGCGGTGTCGTGCTTCCTGGCAAGCCCAGCTTGCGAGGAATACGCTTCATTCCACGACGCGAGCGGCGCGGGCGCCACGATCCGCGCGAACCATGCGCTCCACTCCTCGGCGCTGAACACGCCGCGTTGGGCGATGACGAGGATCGGCCGCGCCAGCCGCTCATGTTCTCCGTAAATATAGAAATGCCCTTCTGGCGCGATCTGCGTGACCAATGCATCGCGAATCCGCAGCAGATCCTCGCGGCCATAGCTTTCGTTGAGCGTCAGTTGCAACAGCAGATCCGATCCATGCGCGACGCCATGGCGCCAACCTTCGTGGTCATCAAAGCCGCGATAATCGCGCACGCCGACGAAATACGCGATCGAGCGATCCAGCACATCGGCGCGCATGTCGTCGGTGAAGTGGCTGTTCAGCCGCTCCGCCCGCGCCAGTTCCGACAGCACCAAAGCCGCGAACGGACGCTCGAACCCTTGCGGATCGGCGTTTTCGAGCCGTGGCAGCAGATCGTTGATCAGCGCGGTTTGCGTGCTCACGCCGAGCTGGCGCGCGCGCAGCATGTGGCTGAGCGCCTCGAATGCGATCCCATCGCGCAACGCCGGATCGGGCGATGCAAGGCAAGCCGTGATCGCCTGTGCAAACGCCTCGCGTTCACGCCGATTGGCGATCTCGAAATCGGCCGTCTTCAGTGCCGCGAGCCGTGCCCCATCCCAGCCGGACGGCGGGCAAGCGGCTTGCGCTTGCGCTAGCGCTGGCGCGGTGACGCAAGCGGCGAGGAGGAGGGTGGCGGCGAGGAGGGTGTGCTTCATACGGGTATGCTCTCCACCAAGGGCGCAACGCGCAACGCCTTTGCGACAAGCACCCGTTCGAGAGCCATGAAGCCCAGTAGAATTCCCAGCCTAAAGCCCGTTCGCCAGCTTCCGCTTGCGTTCGACGCTGCTCGGTATCCGCAAGCTCTCGCGATACTTCGCCACTGTTCTCCGGGCGATATCGACGCCTTTTTCCATCAGGATTTCGACGATACGATCGTCGCTGAGAATTTCGGCGGGCGTTTCGCCATCAATCAGGCCCTTGATCTGGTGGCGCACGGCTTCGGCGCTGTGGGCCTCGCCGCCGTCAGCGGAATTGATCGAGGCGGTGAAGAAGTATTTCAACTCGAACAGGCCGCGCGCGCAGGAGAGATATTTGTTCGAAGTGACGCGGCTCACCGTGCTCTCATGCATCTCGATGGCGGCGGCGACGGTTTTCAGATTGAGCGGACGCAGGTGCGCGACACCCTTGTCGAAGAACCCATCCTGCTGGCGCACGATCTCGCGTGACACTTTCAGAATTGTACGCGCGCGCTGGTCGAGGCTCTTTACCAGCCACGAGGCATTCGCCGCGCACTCGGAGAGGAATTCCTTGTCGGCCGCGCGCACGGCGGTTTTTGACACCGTTGCGTAATAACGCTGGTTCATCAGCACGCGCGGCAGGGTGTCGGTGTTGAGTTCCACCAGCCACGTGCCGTCCGGCGCCTGGCGAATGTAGACATCCGGCGCGATGGATTGCACGGGCGCATCGCCAAAACCGGCGCCGGGCTTCGGCGTCAGCGCGCGCACTTCGGCGATCATCTCCATCAGGTCATCGCGATCGATTCCGCACACGTGCTGCAAGCGCTCTAGCTGGCCCTTGGCGAGCAGGTCGAGGTTCTTGACCAGAGCTTCCATGGCCGGATCGAAGCGACCGCGATCCTTCAACTGCAACGTCAGGCATTCGGGAATGTCGCGCGCCATCACCCCGACAGGCTCGAAGCCTTGCATGATTTCCAGCACGCGCCGCACCTGGGTTTCCTCGGCGCCGAGCTGGCGGGCGATCTCGCGCAGGTCGCCGCGCATGTAACCCCAATCATCGACCAGATCGATCAAGGTGGCGCCGATGATGCGCTCAATCGGGGTGACGCCGGCTTCCGTCAGCTGCGCGTCCAAGTGTTCGGCCAGCGTCTTGTCGTTGGCGAGCGTTTCCTCGATTCCAGGCAGATCATCAAAGCTTTTTCCCGACGAGGCCTTCGACCAATCGGTGAGCGGGGCCGCGCCTGCTTCGGCCAGTTCGCATTGGCTGAGATCGGGATTGAGATCCGAGGTGTGCACGTCGAGCGCCGGTTCGTTGGTCGCGGCCGTCTCGAAATCGAGCGCCTGGGATTCGCTTGCTTCGGGCTTGGGCGCGTCGGTTTGCGTTTCCTCGCGCTCGAGCAGGGGATTGCGCTCAAGCTCGGCCTCGACGAATTCCGTGAGTTCGATATTGGAGAGTTGCAACAGTTTGATCGCCTGCTGCAATTGCGGCGTCATCACCAGGGCTTGGCCCTGGCGCATCTCGAGACGGGGGATCATCGCCATGGCGGCCCCGCTCTAATGATAATCTTTGCCGAGATACCTTTCGCGCACGGCGGGATCGGAGAGCACCTCGTTTGGGGTCCCCTCGAACAACACTTCGCCATCAAACATGATCGATGCCCGGTCCACGATTTGCAGCGTTTCACGCACATTGTGGTCGGTGATCAAAATGCCGAGGCCGCGCTGTTTCAGGAACAAGATGAGCTCTCGGATGTCGTTGATGGCGAGTGGGTCGATGCCGGCGAAAGGTTCGTCGAGCAGCATGAACGAAGGCCGGGTCGCCAGCGCGCGCGCGATCTCAACCCGCCGCCGTTCGCCGCCCGAAAGGGCCGACGCCGGCGAATCCTTGAGGTGATCGACGCGCAATTCGGCAAGCAGGCCGTCGACGATCTCGCGCCGCTTCGCGTGGTTACGCTCCGACAGCTCGACGATCGACATCACGTTCTGTTCGACGGTGAGACCACGGAAAATCGACGGCTCTTGCGGCAGGTACCCGACGCCAAGCCTGGCGCGCTGATACATGGGCAGCGTTGTGACGTCCTGGCCGTCCAACAAGATCTGTCCCTGGTCCACGCGCACGAGCCCCGTGATCATATAAAAGCAGGTGGTCTTGCCTGCTCCGTTGGGGCCCAACAGACCGACGACCTCGCCGCGGTTCAGGAACAAGGAAACGTCCTTCACCACGCGGCGGCCGCGATAGGATTTGCCTAAGCTGACCGCGCCAAGACCGCTTTGGGCGGTCTCATGCTTGGTCGAACGGCTTGCAGCGCCCTCGGGGCTCATGATCGACCTGCCGCGGCTAAGATTTCGTGAAGGTTTGGGATTTCGTGAGGGTTTTCGATGAGGTCAACGCTCGGCGGGGGGCGGCGTGCGCGGCACGAACACCCCTTGCACACGCTGCCCGGCTTGCGGGCGGATCGTGGTGCGGCGGTTGCCGATCTGCAGCACCAGGGTTTCGCCGCGTATGACGTTTTCGTCGCTGGCGACCACCACGTTGCCGGTGAAGGTCACCGCGTCCTGGGCGACCTCGTAGACCGCCCGGTTGCCGCGCGCCGATTGGGCGGGGCGGACGTAATAGACCTCCCCCTCGGCCACCATGCGCTCGATATCGCCTGAGCCGAGCCCTTGCCCACCTGCGCTGCCGGAGGAGCCGCTGAAGAAAAGCGTGATGCGGTCGGCCCGGAGCCGGGCGTCGTTCTGGACGATATCCACGTCGCCCACCAGAAGCAGCCTCCGCTCACCGTCTAAATATTCAAGATTATCAGCAGAGTATGATACGGGTCCGCCATTCTCGCTGAGCTGGGCGTGGGCGGTGGGCGCGGTCACCAGCGCCGCCAGGAAGGCGCCGGCGGCGAAAATGAAGGCAGCTGGCTTCATGGCGTCGTCTCCCCGTTTTGTGGTGCGCTGTCTGGAATTTGACCGCGCACGCCACCGCTCAACACCAAAGCGCGGTCGCTCTCACGCAATTCATAGGCGTCAGCCTGGACCACGCCAAGGGGGCCGGCGCCGGTGACGCCGCCTTGGCCGGTCAGCGTACCCGCCGCCAGGTCAACCAACATGCGCGGGGTCGTGAAGCGATTGCCGCCTCGGTCCGAGAACAGCACCTCGCCGTCGAACACCACTGTTTTGGCCCGTTCGTCATAGATGCCCCGCGGCGCCAGCATGATGGTGCCGGCCTCGGTGCGGTAAACCGGTGAGATCAGCTCGATCGGCTGGTTATCTCCAGGATTGCGCTCGGCGATTTCAGCGGAAAGCTGGTAGGGGCCGCCGTTTTGGGTGCGGCCGATGAAGCGGGGATTGATCATTCGCAGCGGTTCGGCGGCGGTGAGCTGGCCGGCGATAAACCCGCCCTCGATGGCGTAAAGCGCCATGAACACAAACACTGCCGCGAACGAAGCGCCCGCGCCAGCGACAAAAAAGCGCCGCAAGCCCGCGATCAAGCGCGAGCGCTGGCGCGCGGCCCGAAGCGTCAGCGCGCGCTTGGGCTCCCAATCGAAGGTGGCGGAATGGGCGGCGTAAGTCATCGTCTCTCAGCGCTATCTCGCCCCGCTTGTGGGCGCAAGCAAGGCAGGGCGCGGCTCAGTCACTCCCCCGAAACCGCCCATCGCCTTCCTCGGTCACCAACACGACGTCGGGGTTTTCCGGGGCGAGGCGTTCGAAGAGGCCGACATCCAAATCCGATTGCGGGGCGCCGGCGCGCAGCGGGGCGGCCACGCGTTCGGCAAGCTCCGTGCGTTCGGCGGGGGCGAGCGGGGCCGCGATCCCCGGCGCGTGCAGCGGCCTCCAGAACGTGAGCGCGAGCGCGAACTTGCCTTCACGCTCGACGATTTCGCCAAGCCCGCTTTTGACCAGATCGCCCCAACGCCTCAACACTTGTTTGTGATCAACATAGAGGTTGGGCAGTGTTTCCTGAGCGAGTTCGGCGGGGGCGCCAAGCAGCGCGCGCGCTTCCGCCGGCGTGCGTGCGCGGCCAATGGGCTTGCGCGCCGCCGCCGCGCCCGTGCGCGCCACGGGCGCTGGCGGAGCGGGGCGCCAATAGCGCATGGTCACGCGCCAGGCGCCGTCGCGCCACTGCAATTCATAGAGCCCAGAGCCGTAAAGCTCAGGCACGGCGGCCTCGGCGGCGGCTGGGCTTTCGAAGGCTTCGGGCAATTCCTCGACGGTGAGAAAGACCGGACCACGCGCAAGGTTGGTCGCCTCGTCTTCGGTGCGCGCGCGCGGCGCGTTGGCCTTGCGCGCCGCCGTCAGGTTCGCCGCTAGGGGGAATATGCTCATGCGCGCTGGCGCTGCCTTCTCCACGGACCACCGCCGACATCGCCTTGTCATCGGAATGGGCCAAGCTAAGACACTCATTGTCGGCGAAAAAGCGTGGGGAGCCAAGCATGTCGCATCGCAATTGGAGCTTGGCCGCCTTGGCGCTGGCGCCGATCCTGGCGCTTGGGGCATGTGATCAGCTCGGGCGCGTGTTGGACCGCATGGGCGGGGGCGGGGCTGAGGCGCCTGGGCCGGCGCCATTGGCGCAGGTGCCGCTGGATGCGCGCGCGCTCTCAGGATCCGTGCAGCCGCAGGATCAGATCGCCGCGCTGTTGGCGCCAGAGCCGGTGCTGATCGCGCCTGGGCAGATTTTGGTGGGCGCGCGCGTTGAGCGGGCATTGGCCAACACCGCCTCTGAAATGGGCCTCGCCAGCGCGTTCGTCCGCTCGCTGCGCGCTGACGGCATGGAGGGGTTGGAGACTCTACCGGAAAACCTCATCGCCCAGGTGCGCGCGCGCGCTGAAGTGGAAGCGTCTGAAGCCGCACGCACGGCAGCGCGCGATGTGCTTGGGCGGCTAGGTGTGGCGGGCGAGATCCAAGTGCGTAGCGGCGGTGTCGTTACTATAAACCTCGCGCCTGAAGGCGTCAGCCCGACGGCGTTTCATTTTGCCCAGCAAGCAAGTGTGGACGCAGTGGCCCCAGCGCCCGACGCCATAGAGTGGAACCAGGCGGATCGCTGTCCGCGCATCGTCACCCAGGGCCAGCTCGAGGGTGATTTGGCGCTCGCGACGCGCTGCGCCATCCAGCGCCTGGAAGCGTCCGGCCAGTTTGATTACGTCGAGCCGAATTACATTGCCGAGTCTGGCTTCACGCGGCCACCGCGTCCGCAAACGCCGCCGGCCAAGGCGCCGCCGCAGCAACAACCTCAGCAACCAAGCCCGCCGCCAGCAGCGCCGATCGGCGGCATTCCGAACGATCCGCTGCTCTCGCTGCAATGGAATTATCGCGCGCGCGGGACGGGCGAGGACGCGTCCCCGGGCGGCGCGGGCTTTCGCGCTTTTTGGCAAGCCAACCAGATCGGGTCGCGCCAAGTGCGCGTGGCCGTGCTCGATACCGGGCTCGACCTCACACACCCTGATATTCGCGCGTCGGCCAACGTGACCAGCGGCGTTGATCTCATCACCAATCCCGAACGTGGCGGCGACGGCGACGGCGTCGATGCCGACGCGCAGGATGCCGGCGATCGCTGCGGAACCGCGGCCGAACATTCCTATCACGGCACCCATGTCGCCGGTACGATTGGGGCGGCGACCACCAATGATCGCGTCGGCGTCGCCGGCGGGGCCTGGGCGGTCACGGTCGTGCCCGTGCGCGTGCTCGGCCGCTGCGGTGGTGAATTGGCCGACATCGTCTCGGGCATACGCTGGGCCGCCGGCATCGCATCCGCGACCGGCGCGGGCGGCGCGCAAATCGCCAACGCGGCGCCCGCCGACATCATCAATATGAGCTTGTCGATTCAGGCGCCGTGCCCGGCTTCGATGCAAGCCGCGATCGACGCCGCGGTCGCTCGCAATGTCGTGGTCGTGGTGGCGGCCGGCAACAAGGCTAACCAGGCGGCCCTCTACGCGCCGGCCAATTGCAACAATGTCGTCGTTGTCGGTGCCGGCGACGCGCGCGGGGGGCTCGCATTTTACTCGAACTTCGGCCCGCAAGTGGATGTGCTTGCGCCTGGCGGCGATGTGTTCGCCGATAGCGACAACGATGGTCTGCCGGACGGCGTGCTATCCACACGCACGACCCAAGCTGGGTGCTACGATCCACTGAACCAAAACTCCGCCGAGCGCTGCTATTATTCGTTCCTGCAGGGCACCTCGATGGCGGCGCCGCACGTGTCGGCGGCGCTGGCGTTGTTGGCGGCGCAGACAGGAATGCGCGGCCGGGCTTTGGAAGACGCTCTGTTCACGCGTGCGGTTGCGCCGCACCAGTCCGATTTTGGCCAAATCGAGTGCGCTC
The DNA here is from genome assembly GCA_040080805.1 of Terricaulis sp. Taxonomy (GTDB): domain Bacteria; phylum Pseudomonadota; class Alphaproteobacteria; order Caulobacterales; family Aquidulcibacteraceae; genus Vitreimonas. The sequence goes on from JBEBHQ010000014.1 coordinate 62,875, forward strand.
GATCAGCCAACGCCACGCCGCTCAGCGCGGGGTCGGCCACGTGCGCGCGCCCAAGCGGGCGTGGAGCTTTGGATTTGGCGCGCGCGCTCGCGACGCCCTAGTCTTCGAGGCGCAGGCGCTTTACGTGGGCGGCGGGCGCGGCCAAACTGGAGCGTATGGACGTGAATGCCTTGCGCAACTGGGGTATCGCTGTGAGCGCGGCGCTGATGCTCGCGGCGTTGGCGGTGGCGGCCCTGGGGCCAGAACCCTCGCCGGCTCAAGCGCTCACCCCAATCGAATCCTTGTATCAAGTTGCGCAAGACGAGCCGGCCGCGCCAACGCCAGTCGGATTCATCGTGCGCTTTCGCGGCGCCGGACCGATTGCGCGCGCGCAAGCGCTGGCCGCGCGCGGGCGCGAAGCGCAGGCCGGGCGCCAAGTCGCCGACCAGCTTGAGCGCCAGGGCGCCTTTAGCGGGCTGTGCTTTGATCGGTTTACGGTGGGCGCGGCCGAGATCGTGCTGCGGTCGTGCCGCGCGGTTGCGCCCGGCGAACGCGCCGCATTCCAGACGCGTTGGCTCGCGCGGCTCAACGCCATGTCCGCCGTCGAGTACGCCGACGCCAACGCCGCCGTCTCGCAGGAGCGCGCGCCGGGATGAGGAGACACTAAACATGGATTCCGGCGTGCCAGCCTTCATTGGCGGTTTTGAAGATCGGATCATTGCGACCTTGGATGGACTCGCGCTTTACGCGCGCGACTATCCGCCGTTGCTGCCGGAGACGGGCCTGCCGGTCATGTGCCTGCACGGGCTCACCCGCAATGCGCGCGATTTCGAAATCATAGCCCCGCGTATCGCCGCGCTCGGGAGACGGGTGATCGCACCCGACATGCGTGGCCGCGGCAAATCAGCCAACGATCCAGATCCCGCGCATTATGTGCCCGCCGTGTATGCGCAGGACGTGCTGGCGATCATGGACAAGCTTGAAGTCGCGCGCGCGGTCTTTGTCGGCACGTCGATGGGCGGGCTCATCACCATGGTGGTGGCGGCGCTCGCGCCTGACCGCATTGGCGCTTCGGTGCTAAACGATGTTGGGCCAAAGCTGAACGTCGAGGGTGTGTCGCGGATCGCGGGCTATGTGGGCCGCACGCAGTCGATGCCGACATGGGAAGCCGCTGCCGAAGCGGTGCGCGCGATCGCGGGCTCGGCATACCCTCAGCGTTTGGATGACGAGGCGTTCTGGCTTGCATTCGCCAAGCGCACATTCCGCGAGCGAGAGGATGGCCGGTTCGAGACCGATTACGATCCGCACATCGCGCTGGCTTTCACCGATTTCGATGCCGATGCGCCGCCGCCAGACATGGCCCCGCTGTTTCAGGCGCTGGCGGCGAAGCCGATGCTGTCCATACGCGGGGGGATATCGGATTTGCTTAGCGCCGATGTGGTGGATCACATGCGCGCGCTGAAGCCGGATATGGAGGCGGTTACGATCGAGAATATCGGTCATGCACCGATGCTGGACGAGCCGGACGCCTGGGACGCGCTGCTGGATTTCCTGGCGAAGGTGGAGTGAGCTTTATTCCGCCGCGAGATGGCGTTCGTCGATGACGCGCTCGTACTTTTCCAGATCGCCCTTGATCCGGTATTGAAAGCCGCCGCCGCTGAGCGGCATGGCGCTGATGACGCGATACGTGCCCTCCGGCGGGCGATGTAGTTTCGAGGGCGCCACCGATACGGTTTGGCCGGCGGCGAAAGCTGGGAGCGTCATAGGCGGGGAGCCTTATATCGGGATTGAACAACAAACGTGGGCGGACCGGCGATACGCCGATCCGCCCAGCGCATCTTTCGTGGCGCAGCCCTAAGGCCGCTTAGCCAAGATTAGACGGCGGCCAATTGGCCGGCCGACATCTTGCCGCTGCGAGCATCCTTCTCGGTCTCGAAGCTGATCTTTTGGCCTTCGTTGAGCGAGGTCCAGCCAGCGCGCTCGACGGCGGAGATGTGGACGAAAACGTCCGGGCCGCCATTGTCGGGTTGGATGAAGCCAAAGCCTTTTTGGCCGTTGAACCACTTTACAGTTCCAGTTGCCATGTGTGCACCTAGTATAACAAAATGCACGCGGCGCGAATGCGCAACGTGATCAAAGATCGATCATGGCAGAGGGTAGGTCCGGGCCGCGAGATGCTCAAAGAACAAGCTCAGGCGAGGAAAACAAACCGAACCAAAAACGAATTCGACGAGCGGCGTATAGCAGGGTTGGCGGGAGATGGCAAACGGAAAAGCGCGCGGGCGGTGGTAGCAGGTCAGGATTGCAGGAACGCAGCAGGCACGGGCCTGCGTCAGACTGCTGGCTTGGTCACCGTGAGCAGGACCGGCTCGACCATGGCTTCCGCGCTAAGCGTCGCGCCTCCATCGACAACCAATCCCGCCGCGGCCAGGGCCGCGCCAACATTTTTCAACTCCGGAAAGTGATACACGTCACCAGGGAAGGCGCGCACGGCGGCTTCGTTCGCGGCGGTGCGGAAGACGAGTGCGAGGCGCGCGCCCGGCCTCATCACCCGCGCGATTTCACCAAGGGCGGCGCCAAGATCGGCCCAGAAATAGACGACGTGCACGCAGACGACCTTGTCGAACGCTGCGTCCGCAAACGGCAGCTGTTCGGCGTTTGCCTGAGCGACATCGACAAGGCGCGCGCGGACAAGGGCCCGATTGCGATGCACGGCCATCTCCACCATCAGCTCCGATGGATCAGCGCCGGCGACGCGCCCGCGCGGCGCGCGCTTGGCGATCTCCGCAAGGCCGCGCCCATGGCCGCAGCCGACATCGAGGACATGGTCGTTCGGCTGGACATTCAGCGCGTCGATCGCGCGCAGATTTTCACGCCAGGTTTCGCGCGCCATGATGAAAGCGATGATCCGGCCCAGGGCGCCCTTCGCATGGCGCGCTTGTTCGGCGATGAAGCGCGGCCTACGCACGGGCGCCTCCCTGGTTTCGCGCCAGGCGCACGCCGCCAATATAGCTCAGCACAAATCCGAGATTTGCCGCGGCGAAGCCGATCGTCAGTTCGTTTACGCCGGCAATACAGCTTTGCGGGATGACGATGAGATAGCCGATGCCGAGCGTCGGAATGAGATGTAGCGCCAGCGGCAGGTAGATCATTGCCTTGGCGCGGAACGATTGTGGGGAGGCGCTCATTGGTCGAGGCTCCGCACGGATTGGAGCACGTCATTGGGCCGGCGCCAGATTTGGGTTTGGCAGAACAAGCCCAAGGCGCAGCCGCGCAGTTCCAGGGCGCCGTTGCGGACGCGGAGTGCGCCCGTGTAAGTGCGGCCGTCATCGGGGTTGTAGATCGAGCCCTCGCTCCACACGCCCGGCGCGGTTTCGCGCAAGCCCCGCACGATCTCGACGCCGACCAGTGAACGTCCGCGCAAGCCCCGTTCGGGATTGTGATTGTCCACGCGCGGGCGCCCGTTGGAATCGTTTGGCTCCCAAAGCCACACGATGCGCCCGCACATCGTTGCCGACCCGTCCGCGCAGGGACGGAGTTGAACGACCGAACCGAAACCGCGCGTCGCCCAATTGCCGGCAATGGCGGCGCTAGGCTGCGCGCGCGCCTCGCCGAGAATGGCGCCGCTGGCGGCGAGGGTGAGCGCCACCATAGCCGCGATATTCGCGCCAGCGCGCGCGGGCTTTCTCCGACGAACCGCACACTGGGCGAACGCGGCGACCTCGACCTGATAGTCGGGATGTTCGGTGCCCATCCAGCGATCCCACCATGAGAAATAAAGACCGTAATTGCTGCGCCCATGCTGGTGGTGGAGGTCATGGTGGGTCGTCGTGTTCCACCAGCCGAACAGAGCCGAGGGTTTGCCTGACACAGGATGCATTTCAACGCCCGCATGGCCCATGACATTGCGCACGATTTGCCAGGTGACGAACGTAAAGATGGCGAGATCATGCATGGGCACGAGCGCGGCCCAGAGCGGCACGAACGCGACCATCACAAGCGCTTCGGGCACATCGAATGCGTAGGCCGCCCAGGGCGTCGGCGTTTTGGATTTATGGTGAGTCCAGTGAAACGTCCGGAATAGGCGCGGATGGTGCATGGCCCGGTGCGTCCAATAGAAATAGGTGTCCTGGGCAAGGACCATCGCCGCCAGCGTGACCGCGAAATAGAGCGGGCCCTTGACGGTGAAATCCTGGTAAATGGTGAGCCAGCCGGATTTGTAGGCGACGTACATGCCAGAGCCGGTGGCTGAAAAAATGAGCGCGGTGCGCAGCGAGGCGATGACTTCGCGCCGGTAATCCTCGGGCTCGGCTTTGCGGGCCTGGATTTTGCGCGCCGCGTAATGGCCGCGCCAGAACGCCCAGATGATGAGACTGAAGAGCCCCGCCGTGATCAGGTATCGGCCAGCCTCGATGCCGAGGATGACCGGGAAGACGGCGATGAATTCGCGCCAAAGGTTGAAATCAGGTGGCATGGGGCTCGCGCTTTGCGCCGGACCATCCCGGCGGATGCGACCATGGGCCAAGCGCGCGAGCGCTTCTCGCCGCGCTCGAAAGCCGGCTAGCCGATTTCGAATTTGGCCCGCCAATTCTGAAAATCGCGCTTCAGGTCAAGGTGTTTTCGTCAGCGCGGAAGCTCGGAACTCAGACGGCGTCTGGCCGGTCTGCGCCTTGAAGGCGCGGTTGAAGGGCCCCAGGGAGGCGAAGCCGGCATCGAGCGCTATGGTTGAAATGGGCACTTGGACTTGGGTGAGATCAGCCAACGCCGCCTTGGCCTCGCCGATCCGCCATTGGTTGAGGTAGGCGCTGAAATTGCGGTGGCCGAGATGCTGATTGATCAGTTTGCGCAAGCGATGCTCGGGCAGCTTAAGGCGCAGTGCCAGCGCGGCGATGGTCAGGCCCTCCTCGCGATAGACGCGCTGTTCGCGCATCAGCCGATCAAGCGCCGCGATCGTTTCAGCGCCCGCGCGGTCGGACGGGGGTGCATTGGTCAGAGGCGCCACGGGCGCCGTTGCGGCCGCTGGCGCTCCGAACAGGCTCGGGTCCATGCGCGCGAACGCGGCCAACGAAAGCAGGCCTAACAAAAGCAAAGCAGCGGCGGCGAGCGGCGACAAGGCTTGCGCTGATCCCACAAAAAGCTCCCCCATCTGCACGGCTATGACAGCCAGCGCATACACGGAAGCCGTCGCCAGGATCGGGCCCCTGAGGCGACGGCGGGTTTCCACGAGGTCACCGCGCCAACCGCGCGCAATTAGAAAGAGCGCATGCGCGACGAGACCGGCGCCAAGGACATTGTGGCAAAGGTAGAGAGCACGCTGGGCTGCGTCCGAAGCAGAAAGAGCGAGCGCGCCCAAGGCAAGCAGCGCCAGTGCTGGCAGCAGGCGGCGCGGATCGAGCGCGCCGCCATCCTCGAACAATTCGAGCGCGAACGCCCAGAACAGGCCGGCGCCCATGACCGAGAACGACCAGATCGGCCACCATGCAAAACCCAGCGCCGCCTGAAGATTGGGCAATTGGGTCAAGGTGTGCGCCGCGGCGCCGAGGCAAAAGAGTGCTCCCGTTGCGCGCGCTGGCGTGCGCTGGCCGCGCGCGCTCAGAAGGGCAAGGCCCAGGAACGCGCCGGTCGCGCCGCCACGCGCCAGGAGTTCGAGATTCAGGTCAGCGTTCATACGCTTGCGTTAGCACACTCGCGACTAGATATCAGAGCGCGCGCTTGAACAATTCGTCGTATTTCTCGCCATCGAACGGCACGGCATTGGTCATGGTGGCGAGGTCGCTGAGGGCGTAGTCGCGGGCGCCGGGCCAATGCGCGTCCGTCACGCCCATGGCGGCAAGCGAAGCGGGCAGGCCGATACGGGCGTTGAGGTCGGCGGTGGCCTGGGGCAAGTCGGCGCCCACGGCGAGGCCAAGCGCGCGGCGGATGCGCGCGAATTTTTCGTTCGCCGCAGTGCCGATCATCGCCAGTGCGTGCGGCAGGATCACGGCGTTGAGCGTGCCGTGGTGTAGCTTGAGTTCAGCGATGCGCCCGAGCGCGTGCGAAAGCCCGTGCACGGCGCCCAGGCCCTTGGCGAACGCGAGCGCGCCTTCGAACGAGGCCATCATCATATGCCAGCGCGCATCGCGGTCACCGCCATCCTTCACCGCGCGTTCAAGGTATTTCATCGCCCGCTCGGCGCCGTCGATGCCGATCGCCTCGGCGGGGGGATGCACGACCGGGGAGAGCACCGCTTCGATGCAATGGGTCATCGCATCCATGCCGGTGGCGGCGGTGAGCAGCGGCGGCAGGCCGAGCGTGAGCTCCGGATCGCAAATCGCCGCCGCCGGCACCAGCTTGGGCGAGACGAACGTCTCCTTGCGCCCGTTATCGAGGATGACCACCGCGCCCGGAGAAACTTCGCTCCCCGTGCCGGCGGTCGTGGGTATGGCGACGAGCGGCGGCATGGCGACAATGAATTTCATGCCGCGTTGGGAGGCGCCCAGGCGCTCGAACGGGCCCTCGTGCGTCACCATCAGGCCCATGGCCTTGGCGAGATCCATCGACGAGCCGCCGCCGAAGGCGATGATGCCGTCGGCATGGGCGGCGCGGTATGCTGCGGCTGCTTGCGTGGCGGCGGCTTCCGTGGGGTTGGGCGGGGTGTCGGTGAAAACGCCGGCGGGCGCCGCGCCCAATGCCGCCACCAGGCGCTCCAGCAAGCCGTTGGCCTTCAGCCCCGGATCAGTGACCACGAACGGGCGCGCGACCCCCAGGCCCTTGAGCACCTTCGGCACTTGCGCCAACGCGCCGAAATCGAACGTACATTGGGTGAGGTAGTTCATGGCGGCCATTGAAAAGCTCCTTGGGCCTTCGATATCCGAGAGCGGACGAATTGTCGAAGCGTCTCGATTGAGCGGCCACTGGATGGACTTGTAAGACTTCCTGGCTAGTCTCCGCGCGCATGAGTGAACCGGTACTCGAAATCTCCAATCTCGCCGTCACCTTCGATACGCCGGACGGCGATATCGAGGCAGTCAAAGGCGTATCGCTGAGCATTGCGAAGGGAGAATGCCTCGGCATTGTCGGCGAATCGGGATCGGGCAAAAGCCAGACCTTCCTCTCCGCCTTCGGCCTCACGTCCGAAAACGCAAGGGTTTCCGGTTCGGCCAAATTTGAGGGTCGCGAGGTGGTGGGGCTCGCGCGCAAGGAGCTCAACACTGTGCGCGGGCGCCACGTGGCGTTCGTGTTCCAGGACCCGCTGACGGCGCTGACACCCCACCTCACAATTGGCGCCCAATTGGGCGAAGTGCTCGCGCATCATTTCCAGGTCACCGGGGCGGGAGCGCGCGAGCGTTCGACCGATTGGCTAGAGCGAGTGCGGATTCCGGAAGCCGCCCGCCGGCTCTCGCAATACCCACACGAACTCTCGGGCGGCATGCGTCAGCGCGTGATGATTGCGATGGCGATGATGGCGCAGCCCTCGCTGCTGATCGCGGACGAGCCCACCACGGCGCTCGACGCCACCGTGCAAGCCCAAGTGCTCGATCTGATCGAGGATTTGCGCAACGAGACGGGCGCGGCGGTCGCGCTTATTACTCACGACATGGGCGTCATCGCCCGCATGGCCCAGCGCGTGGCGGTGATGCGCAACGGTGAAATTGTGGAGACGGGTTCGGCGGACGAAATCTACGGCGCGCCAAAGGCTGAATACACGCGCACGCTGTTGAAGGCTGTGCCGCGCATCGATGGCGCGCCGGCGCAGGTGTTGGCCGCGCCTGATGCGGGACCGCCGATCCTCAAAGTGGATGATGTGCGTGTGCACTTTCCCATCAAAGTGGAAGGCGGAGGCCTGTTCGGCTCGGTGAAACTGCTACGCGCGGTGGATGGGGTGAGCTTCGAGTTGAAAGCGGGTGAAACCTTGGGCGTCGTCGGCGAGTCCGGCTGCGGCAAGTCCACGTTGGCGCGCGCGGTGGTGCAGTTGTTGCCGCGCACGGCGGGGGCAGTGACGTTTCTCGGGCGCAATTTGCTGCCAAGTGAGCAGGAAAAGGTGCGCCGGGCGCGGCAAGATTTGCAGATCGTGTTCCAGGACCCTCTGGCGAGCCTCGATCCACGCATGAGCCTGGGCGCCTCGATTGCGGAGCCGCTGCTTTCCTTTGCGCCCGAGCTTGATCGCGACGGCCGCGAGGCGCGGGTAAAGGACATGATGGGCCAAGTCGGGCTCGATCCCGATCTCATCAACCGCTATCCGCACGAGCTGTCCGGTGGGCAGAACCAACGTGTCGGCGTGGCGCGGGCGATGATCCTGCGGCCGAAATTGGTCGTGTGCGACGAAGCTGTGTCGGCGCTCGATGTGTCGATTCAGGCGCAAATCTTGAAGCTGCTGGCGGATTTGCAGCGCCAGTACAAAACTAGTTTCCTGTTTATCAGCCACGATCTCGCCGTCGTGCGCGAGATTTCGCACAACGTGCTCGTTCTCTACCTGGGGCGCGCGGTGGAGTATGGACCGGCGGAGCTCATCTTGCGCGACCCGCGGCATCCCTATACGCGCGCGCTGCTCGCCGCCGCGCCTACGCCCGATCCGGAAATCGCGCGCAACAAGCCGCGCGTGCGCTTGGTCGGTGATTTGCCGAGCCCGCTCGATACGCGAGCGCCGCTGCGTTTCTTGAAGTCGCGACTGATCGATGATCCTGATGCCGTGCAATATCACCCGCGTTGGCAGGAGGCCGGCCCAGGCCACTTCGTGGCCGAGCATGATCGCGAGGATAGCGCGGCGGCGGTGTGACGGCTTCACTCAAGAGCGCAACTCGCGGCCCCAGGTACGAAAGTTAAAGAAAGGCCGCGCGTCGGTAAACGCGCGGCCCTAATTTCACCGCTCTATGTCAGCTTAGCGCACTGGTTCCAAATGGTCGTTACTGACCCAGCCTTGGTTCTGGTTTTCGTCCTCGACTTGCCACCACACGCCTTCGCGCTCGCCACTGGGGAATACAATGGCGCCGGCGGGAAGGTTGCGCATCACGCTGCCGCCGCCCGCGCGCGCGCGCATTGGCGTCGCTTGGGTGGTGCGGTAGCTTTGCTGGGGCGCTGCTGCTGCTGCCGTCGTGCTGGTGTCGAGCACGCCGAGTTGGCTGATCATCTGAGTGTAGGCGTCAATGAATGCGATGGTGACCACGCGGCCAATCTCGGTGTCGGTATATCCGCCGAGGCCTGCGCCGCCGCCGCCCAGGAAACCGACGCCGCCCCACATGAAGTTGCGGTTGCTGGCGTTGCCTTCGGTGGCGAAGGATTCCGTGGTGCGCACATTGGCGAGCGTCAATGTTGTTTGCGCCGTTTGACTGCGCACGGCCATACCGCCAATGACGCCGCCGAGACGTCCGCCAACGACGCCGCCGAGAGCGGCGCCAAGTCCGCCGCCGCTCGAGTTGTTGTCTTGCGCGACAACGTCCGCCAGCATCACATAATCCGCGGCGCGGACCTGACCTCCGCCCATATTCGAGCCGCGCTGCAGATTGCCCTGGCCCGCGAGTTCGCGCTCGCGCATGGCCGCGTCAAGGCCAGCGCCGCGCTCCACTACCGTAAAGCACCCCGATTGTTGGATCACCACGCGTAGCAGCCCAGCCGGCGGCTGGAGGCGATATTGGGTCCAGCCCGCGGTGTCGCCATTGGTGATCGAGATGGTGCCCAGGTTGCGGGTGCATCGCGGCACCTGCGGAGTTTGGCTCTCGGTTGGGCGCGGTTGCGCTTGCGCTTCCGCCGCGAGCAGGCTCGCGGCCGCGGCCGCCATTGCCAATGCATTGATTATTGGACGCATTACCACCCTCCTTTGCGCACGCGCTGGATCACCTCCGCGCCGTCATCAATCCCTCGCGCGAGCAGATAGCACGGCCCGGCGAGCGGGTCATCTGCTTGGTTCAAAGGCAACGCGCGGCGTAGCCGGCGGCGACTAAGGCGGCGACGATTTCGTGCGTGTGCTTAGCGTCGCGGGTTTCGATTTGAATGTCGAACTCGACGCCCTTGGCGGGCGCGTCAAGTGTCATGCGATGGTGGGCGACCTGAAGGATGTTGCCGCCCTTGTCGCCGATGATGCGGGCGACAATCGAGAGTATCCCTGGGCGGTCGTCGCCAATGAAACGCAGTACCGCGATGCGCCCTTCGCGCACCAGCGAGCGCTCAAGCACTGATGCCAGCAGGCGCGTGTCGATGTTGCCGCCGGAAAGCACGAGCCCGCATTTGCGCCCTTGGAATTTCTCCGGCGCGGCCAGCAATGCCGCCAAGGTCGCCGCGCCGGCGCCTTCCGCAACCGTCTTTTCCGCGCTCACATAAAGCGCGATCGCCTGCTCAAAGCCCTGTTCCTCGACCAGAATAACCTCATCGATCAGCGCCCGCGCGAGCGTGAACGGGAGATCGCCGATCTGTTTGACGGCGATGCCTTCGGCGATGGTCTGTCCGCCCGCGCGTAAGGTTTCACCGCGTAATCTGGCGGTAAACGACGGGTACATTGCCGCTTCGACGCCGATGATGCGAATGTCCGGTTTGATTGCTTTCGCCGCGATGCTCATGCCGGCGATCAGCCCGCCGCCGCCGATGGGAATCACCAAGGTGTCAAGCTCAGGTGCGTCGGCGAGCATTTCAAGCGCGGTGGTGCCTTGCCCGGCGATGACGCCGGCATCGTCGAACGGATGCACGAATACAAGGTCGCGCTCGTCGCGCAGTTTGAGCGCGTGAGCGTAGGCGTCATCGAAAGTGTCGCCTTCGAGCACAATCATGGCGCCGCGCGCGCGCGTCTGCTCTATCTTTACGTTGGGTGTGGCGCGCGGCATGACAATCGTGGTGGGCACGCTGAGCGCCTGGGCGTGGTGGGCGAGCGCCTGCGCGTGATTGCCGGCTGAAGCGGCGATGACGCCACGTTTCCTTTCGCTGTCGGTCAGTTGTGAGAGCCGGTTGAAGGCGCCGCGCTCCTTGAACGCGCCGGTGAGGTGTTGGTTCTCGTATTTTATCCACACATGCGCGCCGGTGAGGTTCGATAAGGCGCGCGAATAGCGAGTTGGCGTGCGCTCGATGCGTCCTTCAAGGCGCTTGGCGGCGTCGAGAATGGCCGCGTAGGTGACCGCGGGCGGGGCTTGAGCGTTGGGCATGAGCGGGCGCGACCCTATCGGGCTCGGCGTATCGGTTCAATGACCTGAATTCCTATTCGTCGCGCTTTGGCTTGCCGCCGTTTCCGCTGGTCGGCGTGCCGGTGCGGCCGGCGATGAAATCGGCCACGTGGGGCAGGAACGAGGACGCGCTCACCGCGATGTTGATGACCGGCCCGTTGGGATTGTTGCGGAAGCTTGAATCAACGCCGATGACGTCGAAGCTTTGCTCGGATTGCACCAAGAGCGCCGATCCGCTGTCGCCGCGCGTGGTGTCGCATTGGTGCGAGAACGTGTGGTCGTTGAAAGCTTCGATCATGTGGCAGCGCACATTGGCCGAGAGCGTATCGCCGGTGTCCCAGGAATAGCCGGCCTGGTAAAGGTCGATGGCGCGGAGCGCGGTGCGGTCTTGGCTGGTGATGCTGCGCACGCCGGCAAAGCCCAAGCGCTCGCCCAAGGGCTGGTCGAGCCGTAATAATGACCAGTCAAGGCCGTCGATTTCATCGCCATTGCTGAATTGTTGGTAGTTGAAGCGCGGGTTGATGGCGTAGGCGATGGTGCGGGCCTCGGCACCGCCGGATTCCGCGGTGAAGACGCCGCCGGCTTGGATTCCGTGATCGGTATGAATGCAGTGTGCGGCGGTTACGATCACGTCGCGGGCGATCAAGGTGGCGGTGCAAGCTTCACCGGCGCCGTTCACGAAGCGCCCCATGAAGCGCCACGGCAATTCTCGGGCGTTCACGCGGACGCGGTCATCGTGGCCGAAGAAATGGTCATTGATGGTGAGTGGTCGATCGCGGCCATGACAATCAGCGCGATCGGTGCTGGCCGCGCATGAGCCGTTGGCGTGGCCGGGTTCTTCGCAGACATCGTTGAGCGCGGTTGTGCATGAATCGCTCTGATTGCGCATCCAGGAGATCTGGCCGCAATCGGTTCGGTCGGTGCCTTGGACACAAGCGCCAGTGCCAAAGTTCGGCTCGTCGCATTCACCGTCGCGGGCCCATCGGCAACTATCGTTCTCGCCATTGCGTAGGGCGCGGCAATCGGAATCGTCGGTACCCAACCTGCACGCGCCGGTGCCAATGTCGGGATCGTCGCATTCATTGTCGTTGGCCCAACGGCAGCTGTCGTTACCCCGGCGCGTTGGCTTGACGCCATTGGTTTGCTTGTCGGTGGCGAGAGAGGTGAAGGCGGTCACGCTCTGAAAGCTTGAGAGGCCGCTGTTGGCGCTTGCCATAAGGGCAACCAAAACGCTCAACGCGATAATTGCCGCCGCCGCCAAAATGCGCATCATGATCTCCCCTTGCAGGAAGCCTAGCCTGCGTCGCGGGCCCAGGGAAGCGCCGCCATTAGGCGCCGGGGGGCAGGGCGCGCGCGGGTATGTCACTCAGCGGCGCGCCGCGGGGCATGGCACCGATGACCCAACGCCAAAAGATAGGCAACATCGCCAAGATGATTCCGAGCTTGACCAGGCCGGCGTAAGGCAATGCATCGAGCGGCGTGCGCACGACAACGAGGCCCAGCGCGAGCGCGCTGAGCCCCAACAGCGCCGCGAGCAGCAAGAAGAAATAGCGCCTTGGCGTCTCGCCAATGAGCGCGCGCGCCTTCGGGTTTTCAGTCGCTACACGTTCCAAGGCGGCGCGGACAAAGCGCGCGTATTCGGCGGAGCGTTCCTCGAATGCGCCGACGCCCGTGCAATGAGCGTTGTCGATCTCGACCTTGCGGCCATGGCGTGGTTGTATCTCGAACACATAGCGCCACGGCTTGTACCGCGTCGGATCGCTACAAAGGCGAACCCCGATAACGTCCCTCCAGAGGTAGCGCCGCTCGCGGCCAGAGCCGCCGCAGGTTACCAGCGCATCGGCCTCGACCCGCCATTCGCGCTCGCTGCGCGACACCGCGCTTCGCCTTCTGCGATAGGTCACCGGCTGCGAGGGTGGGTGGGTCAGCATCGTTGGTTCTTGGTGATAGCCGAGCCGATCGGCCAAAGCGAGCCCGCGGGCCCTGAGCCGGCGGCTTGATCTCGGCGCCGCCCTCTGAAACAAACCCCGCCCATGGCCATCCCCATCCTCTATATCGGCAATAAGAATTATTCGTCATGGTCGATGCGGCCTTGGCTCGCCTTGAAATGGGGTGGGATTGCCTTCGAAGAGCGCGTGATCCCGCTGGGAGGCGAAGGTTATGGGCGTTCCGAGATCAAGGAAGTGCGGGCGGTGTCGCCAAGCGGGCGCGTGCCAGCGCTGCACCTGGGCGCGACAATAATCCACGAGAGCCTGGCCATTTGCGAGTGGGCCGCCGAACAGGCGCCAAGCTTGTGGCCTGCAGTGGCCTTGGCGCGGGCGCAGGCGCGCGCCGTCGCTTGCGAAATGCACGCCGGCTTTGCCGCTTTGCGTCGCGACTTGTCGATGAATGTGCGCCGCCGCCTCGCGCACGCGCCCCAATGGCCCACCGACACCTTGGCCGATCTTGAGCGGCTCCATGCCTTGTGGGCGGACCTGCAAGCCCGCCACGGCGGACCGTTCCTGTTCGGCGCGCGCTCGATCGCCGACGCCATGTTTGCGCCCGTCGCCACACGCTTGCGCACTTATGCGGTCGAGACGCCGCCCGGGGTACGCGGCTACTGCGAGACGATCTTCGCCGACGCAGCCTTCCAGGAATGGGAGCGCGGCGCGGAAGCGGAAACCTGGACCATTGAACAATCAGAGGCGCTCTACAGATGATAAAATTGCTTTTTGTAACGGCTGGCCTGGCGCTTGGCGCTTGTGACACGGGTAGCGGCGTGATGCGGGAAATTGAACGCGCGGAAAAGGCGAATACCGAATCCGCGACGCTGGCGAGCGTCAGCGGCGAGAGCTTTCTCGCTCAAGTGCGCACTCAGCCCGGCGTCGAAGCGCGGCCCTCCGGCTTGCTGCTGGAAGTGCGCGGGCGTGGGCGCGACCAGTCGCTGCCGCGTCCGAGCGGGGCCGCTACAGTACTGGTCCACTATGAAGGCAAGCTTGCCGACGGCAGCGTATTTGACTCCTCGTTCGCGCGCGGCGAGCCGGCGGAATTTCCGCTAGGCGCCGTGGTGGCCGGCTTCTCCGAAGCCATCCAACAAATGCGCCCAGGTGACGAAGTGGTGGCGACCTTTCCGATGGAACTGGGGTACGGCCCGTCGGGACGCCCGCCCGTGATCCCGCCCG
>JBEBHQ010000052.1:0-17936 GCA_040080805.1 Terricaulis sp.
GGCGGCGATTGTGTCGCTGCTGTTGGTGTTCGACGCTGAGCTCTACCGCCGCCTTGACGCCGCCGACGCGAAGCTTCGCGGGCGGGTAAGGGCTGGCCTGGCGGGGTGGGCGTTCCTCAATTCAGCGTTCTACGCCACCTTGCCGATAGCCCTCTGGAACCATGGGGCGGCCGCTGGCGCTGCCGCGGCCATGGTGTTGTGGGTGGCGGGTGTGGTGCGCCATTTCAGCCCCGGCGCGTCTGGCGGATTGGTGATCGCTGTGGCGGGGGCGGCGCCCCCTGCGCTGGCGCTGCTCGTCGCGCCGCTGGTGATGGCGGCGGCGAGTGCACGTCCGGACTGGGATCTCGCCGTGATCGCGGCGATCGGGGGCGGCGCGCTGATGGCCTACGTGACCCAAGCGCGCGTGAGCGCCGAGCACGCCGAGCGGGCGTTGCGCGAAACCGCGCAGGGCGAAAACATGCGCCACACCTTGGCGGAATTGATGTTCGAACAAGGCCCGCTCGCCATCGTCTTGACCGATGTGAACGGGCGCGTTGTCGCGATGAGCAAAGCGATGCAGCGCGGCCTGAACCTGGAATCGCCCATCGGCCGCGCCTTTGAGGACTTGGTTCCGTGGCCCCCGCGGCGTTGGCGCGATGCGCTGGCGCGGGTGCTGTTGGGTGAACTGGTGAGCTACGAAGAAGACGAAACCCACACCGCGAACGGAACAGCATGGTATTCGTGGGATCTGCGCCCCTGGCTTAACGCCGATGGCGAGATTTGCGGCGCGATCGCCCACGGACGCGACGCCACTTCATTGGTGCAAATGCGCGCGTCGGCGGCCTCGCTGCATGCGGCGCGCGACGCCGCCGACGCGGCCAACGTCTCAAAATCGCACTTCCTCGCTTCGATGAGCCACGAATTGCGCACGCCGCTGAACGCCATCATCGGGTATTCCGAGATCCTGATGGAAGAGGCCGAGGCCGACGAGCGCGCCAACGACATCAAGGACATTGACCGCGTGCTGGGCGCAGCGCGCCAGCTGCTGCACCTGATCAACGACATCCTCGACTTGTCCAAGATCGAAGCCGGACGCATGGTGCTCGTGGCCTCCGATTTCGACGTGAGCGACTTGATCCGCGAGGCTGCGGAAACCATTGCGCCCGCGATCGACAAGAACCGCAACACATTGGCGCTCGACATCGCCCCCGACCTGGGCGGCGCGCACAGCGATGCGTTCAAGCTCAATCAGTGCCTGCTCAATTTGCTCTCCAACGCGGCCAAATTCACGCACGGCGGCGTGATCAATGTGCGCGCCCGCCGTGAACGCGCCAAGGTGGGATCGACCGAGCCCGATAGGATCGTGATCGAGGTCGTCGATTCCGGCATCGGTATGAACGAGGCGCAAGTGGCGCGCTTGTTTAGTGCGTTCGTTCAGGCGGAGGCCTCCACCGCGCAAGTGTACGGCGGCACCGGGCTTGGCCTCGCCATTACGCGTCGGACCATGCAATTGCTGGGCGGCGACGTCGCGGTGACCAGCGCGCCTGGCGAAGGCTCAACCTTTTCGTTGCGATGGCCCGCCCAGGCCCCCGCGCAAGCGGCGCCGGCGCGCATCGATGTCGCCGCCGCGGTCGGGGCCGGACGCGAACGCCTGGTGTTGTTGATCGATGACGAGGAAAGCGCGCGTGACCTTGCCGCCCGTTCACTGGCGCGGCTCGGCTTCGTCGCTCGAGGCGGCGCCAATGGCAGAGAAGGGATCGCGCTGGCGCGCAAGATAAAGCCCAGCCTAATCGTGCTCGACATTAACCTGCCGGACATGACTGGCTGGAATGTATTGGAGGCGCTTAAGGCCTCGCCAGACACCGCATCCATTCCCGTGGTCGTGCATTCGGTGAACGACGATCGACACCGCGCCTTGGCCTTGGGCGCCTGCGCTCATCTGGTGAAGCCCGCGGACCGCGATGTCCTGGCCGCGGCGGTGTTGCGCTTTGCCCGTGCGCCAGCCGAGATTTTTTCCGAGCCGGCGACGCCGGCGTTTTCCGCCCAATCGAAAACTGCTTGAGGAACCCCCCATGCGCATTCTGATAGCTGAAGATCACCCGGACAATCGCGAGATGCTGTCGCGGCGGCTCGAACGCCGCGGTTATGAGGTCCATGTCGCCGAGAACGGGGCCGAGGCGGTGGAGAAGGCGCAGAGTTGCGCGCCGGACCTTATCCTCATGGATATCTCCATGCCGGTGATGTCGGGCATCGAAGCCACGCGCGCGCTGCGCCTGACGCCGGCTGGAAGCGCGATGAAGATCGTGGCTCTCACCGCGCACGCGATGGAGAGCGCCCGCCGTGAATGCCTTGAAGCCGGTTGCGACGACTTCGCCACCAAACCGGTGGACTTCGCGGGCCTCGTTGCATTGATCGAAAAATACGCCGCCTGACCTGCTTGGCTAGCGATCATGGTTAGCGGCGTGTTAGCGCAAACGAATTGGCGCTGTTAGCGTCGTTTCAATCTCCCCTGTGTACTATCAGCAACTTAGGTGTTTGGACAGGGGGGCGTATGTCCTCGGCGCAAAGCGATGAGGATGCGCCTGGTCTCGGGCGCCTTGGGCGTGTTCTGCTGGTTGATGACCAGGCGCAGAACCGCGACATGCTTGGCCGGCGCCTTGAGCGGCGCGGCTATGAGGTCGTGCTGCGCGAGAGCGCGATCGGCATCGAAGACCTGATCGCCCAAGAGAATATCGAACTGGTGCTGCTCGATTGGCTGATGCCGGATCGCTCAGGCCATGATGCGCTGCTTGGCATTCGCACGCGTTTCGATCCCGAGCACGTTCCCGTCATTGTGGTGACTGCCCTGGACGATGGCGATGTCGTGTCAGCGGCGCTCGAAGGCGGCGCCAACGATTACATCCCAAAACCCATTGATTTGCGCGTCCTGACCGCCCGGGTGAAGGCCCAACTCGACCGCCGCCGCGCGGTGCTCGATCTGGACGCGATCAGAAACGACCTCGAACGCACGGTGAAGGAGCGCACGCAGGACCTTATCAGCGCCAACGAAACGCTCTCGGCGGAGGTTTGCGAACGCGAGGCCGCAGAGGCGCGCGCGCAAACATTAGCGCGCCACGATCCGCTGACGGGCCTGGCCAATCGCCGCCACTTCCTAGAGGAATTGGAGCGCCGCTTAGCCTGTGTCGCCGGTGAGCGGGAGGCTTTCGCCTTAATGTTCATCGACCTCGATCGCTTCAAGCCGATCAACGATGTCCACGGCCACGCCATAGGCGACAAATTATTGCAGGAAATCGCGGCGCGCCTGTCGGCTTGCATCCGCGACGACAGCTTCGCTGCGCGCCTTGGCGGCGATGAGTTCGCGGTGCTGCTGGAGGGCCCGGGCGGCCGCGACAGCGCGGCGGCCGCGGCGCGGCGCATCCTCAACGAATTGTCCGCGCCGATTCTGGTCAACGGCCTGAAGCTCACCGTGGGGGCTTCGATCGGCTTGGCCCTGTGCCCCGACGATGGCGACACCGCCGCCGGCCTCCTACAACGTGGCGACGCGGCGATGTTGCGCGCGAAGGAGGATCGCGGCGCCTATCAATTTTTCGATTCCAGCATCGACGAGGAACTGAAATCCAAGGCCGCTCTCGAAGCTGAATTGCGCATCGCCATCCCCAATGGCGACATCGTTCCATATTTTCAGCCCGTCGTGAGGCTCGATACAGGTGAAGTTTCCGGTTTCGAGATGCTCGCGCGCTGGCCCCATCTTGGGCGCGGCATGATCCCGCCGACGCGGTTTATCCCGGTGGCGGAAGAGGCGGGGTTGGTCGATGCAATGTTCTGGACGTTGTTTGCCCGGGCTTGCCGCAAAGCGCTGGACGTCCCTGGCGAATTTACACTCGCGATGAATATTTCACCCAGCCAAGTACGGGACCAATGGTTCCCGGAAAAAGTGCTGCGCACTTTGCGAGAAACCGGATTTCCCGCGCGCCGCCTTGAGATTGAAGTCACCGAGAGCGCGATGATCGGCGACGTCGCGCGCGCCAAGGCGGCGTTGTTGTCGCTGAAGAATCAGGGCGTTCAAATCGCGCTCGACGATTTCGGGACTGGCTATTCGTCGCTGTTCCTGTTGCGCGAATTGCCCATAGACAAACTCAAGATCGATCGCTCGTTCGTCGCGCGCATCACTACCGATCGCGAAAACGCCACCATCGTCGGCGCGCTGGTGGGCCTCGGGCGCGCGCTCGGCCTCAAGGTCACCGCCGAGGGCGTCGAGGACGAAGCCACGGCCGAAGCGTTGCGCGCCATGGGATGCGAACTGGCGCAAGGCTATCTGTACGGCCACGCCGTCGAGACGCCCTGCATCGGCACGGTCAGTTTGCGTCAGGCGATTTGAGCGCTTGAGTGGGGATCTGCGGGCTTTTGCCGGTCGCGAAGCCGTGTAAAGCTCCCCGCAAAGGAATTCCATGCCCAAGCGCGCACCCACTGGCAACCAAGACTATCCCTGGGCCAAGTTCGACCCCGACGCGTACGTCGCGCATTATTACGGTGAACCCCATCCCGACGACGACGAAGTGCTGCGCCTGACTTGCGCCGCGCTCGCTGCCGCGAGTGAAGGACGTGAACTCGAAATCATCGATGTCGGCACGGGCCCAAATCTGTTTCCGCTGCTTGCCGCCTTGCCCGTCTCTGAGCGTCAGACAGCGTGGGAGTATGCGCCCACCAACATCGCCTGGTTGAAGCGCGAATTGGCGCATGGCGAGCTTCGCCCGCCCTGGGCGCACTTCTGGGAGGTGGTCCACGCTGCTCACGATCCTATTCGCGCGGCGATCGCGCGCCCCCTCGCGGCGCTCGCCGAAAAGACCGAAGTGTTACAGGGGTCGATTTTTGATCTGCCGCAACGGCGGTGGGATTGCGCTACGATGTTCTTTTGCGCCGAATCCATCACCGGTCGGCAAGAGGAGTTCGAGGGCGCCTGCGCGGCTTTCGCGAAGGCGGTGCGAGTGGGCGGCACACTTGCCGCGGCATTCCTGGCCGGGTCGCGGGGCTACCGTGTTGGCGAAGAAGATTATCCGGCGGTTTGCGTCGGTCCGAAGGAACTGGAACGCGCCTTTGAAGGCCTGATTGACCAACTCGACATCACTCTGATCGGAGCTAGAGAAGCGGAGATCAGAAGCGGCTATTCGGGGATGATTTTCCTCACCGCCCGCGTCTGTTAGGCCGCGTAGGCGAACCAGACATTGGGTTCGACGTAGCTGCCAATGCCAGTCTCCATGCTGATGGAAACCGGGATGAGGGCGCCGTCGAGCGCGTAGGCGCCGCTCTCGGTGAATGTGCGCCCGGTCCACGTCTCCCAGAACGCAACCGGCTCTTCGACCACCATTGAGCGCCCGGCTTGGCCTACGATGCGTCCGCCGGCCGCCAAATGACTGCGCACCCAGGGGTCAAAGGAGCGGCCTTTGTCGTCCTTCCAGCTCAAGTAATCTTCCATCGAGATGAAGGGGTGACGGCTCTTCTCCGACGGGCGTACAGGCGCGATCACGCCGTCGAGATGCTTCTTGGCCGCCAATTCGCCAAACGCCTCGATCATGCGCCGGGCTACACCCTTGCCGCGGTGAATCCCGGGCACCGAGATCGCTAGAGCGCCCAGCGCGTTGCGAGGTTTGCCGGCGCCCTGGGCGGCGGTCTCGACGATCCAGTCCCAGCCTTCGGGAGGAAGATTGTTGAAGTCGCACGCCAGCGGCACGCAATTAGCGACCGCCACCGGGTAGCCCGTCCCCTCATCGACCAGGCAAAGCTGGCAATCGGCGTGCTCCTCGAGCAAGTCCTGATAGAAGGCGAAATGCGCCCGCGTAAAATTGAGAAAGCCGAGCGAACTCCAGGCTGCCTGCTCGATCGCCATTGCGGCGCGGCGCAGCTCGGGGCTGTCGGCGCGCGTCTTCAGCACGTACCGGCTCATCGTGTCACCATAGATCTATATTAACCATGACAAGCAATCTGCGGGAGCGAAGCGTTGGAATTCTTCCTGCCATCTGCCGCCGGACGCAATTTCCCTAATAAAGAGTAAAAACGTTAAAGACAAGCCTTAAGTTGTATTTACCATTATTAACGACAGCACTGCCTTTGCCGGGAAGCGGAAACTTGAATTGATTCTCTGAAGTATAAATTCCAATTTTGCTTCACGAATTCGCCGTGTTGGTAACTTTATTTTTGTTTTGGTGCGTCATTTTAGGGCGGTAAGCAATCCTGCCCAAGTTTTACTTTGGCTTAGTGAAATGACGCCGGCTGACGCAAAAACGGTTCATTACAAGAACGACCTTCGTCGCCTGACCGCCATGGTGGGCGGCGCGTTGGCGCTGTTTGGCGTGCTTTTGGTTGTGATCGTCGCCTACGCTGGCTGGTCGGCGAACCGCGCCGCCGTCGTTCGCGAAAGACAATTGGTCGAGAACGCACTGGATCAAAGCGTGAGCCGGGTCCTCGACCAGCAAAAGGCGATCGCTTGGTGGGATGACGCGGTGATCGCCGTCACCGGACCCAGACCCGACTTGGAATGGATCGAAACCAACTTCGGCGTCTTTTTCTACGAGACCTACGGCCATGATGAGGTGATCATCATAGACGGTCAAAATCGGCCTATCTACGCCAATGTGGGCGGTGAATTGAGTGACGCGACGCGCGCCTACGCCAGCCACCAGGACGTGCTGGATCGGGTGGTGGCAGAGGCCCGCGGGGGCGGCGACGGCGGGCTTTATCAACGAGACGCTGCGTTCGATGAAAGCCAAGGCAATTACAGCACGATGTTGGGCGCGAGCTTTGGCCGCTGGGCCGGCCATATCATGAGCGTCGATGGCGAGCCCGCGGTTGTCGCCGCGCTCAGCATCGTTCCGAACCTGGATGCCGACCTGCTGGAAGGCGAGCCGCACCTGCTGCTTAGCGTTGTGAAGATCGATCAGACCTTCATGGCGGATGTTGGCGGCTCGTTGCTGATCCCTGATTTGACACTCATCCCCGCGGCTTCCAAAGGGCGCCAGACGGCGGAGGCCTTTAGCGCTGACGATGGCGCCCCGGTTGGCTTCATTTCTTGGACGCCTCGTCGGCCCGGCCAATCGTTGCTGATGTTCATTCTGCCGTTGGTGGCGCTCGGGGTTGTCGGCGCGGGCGCGCTGACCTGGGTGATGATCGTGCGCCTGAAAAAGGCGTCGGGCGAACTTGCCGATCGGGAAAAACTCTCGCGCCACCAAGCGCTGCACGATGCGCTCTCGGGGCTGCCAAACCGGCACCACTTCCAGGAACGCCTGCAAGAGGCGCTCGATGGTCTGGTTCAGTCACGCAATAACGGCCGTGTGGTCGTGGCCTATATCGACGTCGATCGCTTCAAGGACGTCAACGACACGCTTGGCCACCAAGCTGGCGATACGTTGATCATAGAGGTGGCTAAGCGCCTGCAAGACGCGATCGCGCCCGAGGATTTTCTGGCGCGTTTCGGCGGCGACGAATTTGCCGTATTGCGCCGTGCGACCGCTGCAGATGCCGCCGTTGAACTCAGCGAACGCCTTGTTCGCGCATTCGAAGGCAGCTTCGATGTGTACGGGCAGAGCATGCGCATGACCGCCTCTATAGGCTTGTCGAGCGCGCCTCTCCAAGGCGACTCGCCTCAAGAACTCATGCGCAACGCTGATATCGCACTCTACCGGGCCAAGGATGACGGGCGAGACAGGGTCATGTTCTTTGGCGCCGAAATGGCCGCCGATGTTGAGCGCCGGCGTGAGATCGAAGTAGAACTGCACGCCGCCATCGAGCGCGGTGATTTGTATCTGCACTACCAGCCGCTCTTGGCGTCGTCCAATCTGAAGATTTGCGGCGTCGAAGCGTTGCTGCGTTGGCGCCACGAGGTGCGCGGCGACATTCCCCCCGGTGTGTTCGTACCAATCGCCGAAGAGGCCGGCATGATGCCCGTGCTCGGGGCCTTTGTCTTGGAGCGCGCGTTCGAGGAGAGCAAACGTTGGCCCGAGATCGAGATCGCCATCAATCTTTCCCCAGTCCAGTTTCGCCACGTCGATCTGGTGCCGCTGCTGGTGCGCTTGATTACGCAACACCAAATCGATCCGCGGCGCTTCGTCCTCGAAGTCACCGAGGGCGTGCTGATGGAATCGAGTGAGCGCAACCGTGAAGTGCTCGAGGAAATTAGGGGCCTTGGCTTCAAGATCGCGCTCGATGATTTCGGCACCGGCTATTCGAGCTTGCGCTATCTATGCGATTTCCGCTTCGATAAAATCAAGATCGACCGCGCTTTCGTCACTGGGATTGACGAGCGCAAACGGGCAATGACGATCATCCAGTCCGTCATCACGCTGGGCCGCGGCTTGGGCATGGATATCGTCGCCGAGGGCGTGGAAACCGAGGCGGAGGCCTCGATCATGCGCTTGGTTGGCGTTACGGAGCTGCAGGGCTTTTACTTCTCGCGACCGGTCGCTGCTGAAGCCATCGACGCTCTGTTGCTGCGGTTCGATGAAGCGGCGCCCCCTGAGATCAACCCGGTCGTCGACCTGCAATTGAGCCGCCTGCGCGGGCTCTCCTAAAGCCCGACTTATCCCACGCGACTGGCGAGTCGCGTTGGTCTCGCCCGCGGCGGCGCGTATTTCCCGATTTGGGCTGATTTAGGCGCGGCGTTACCCGTTTGCCAACGCGTCGGATTTTCGCGCGTGCGCCCCGCTCTGGACAAAATTCAGCAAAGCCGGCATGCCAAGCAAAACACGCCGCTCCAGTGCGTCTCTGGCGCCTGGCGGTGTTTGGCGTCGGGTGTGGATCGGGCGGGCCTTTTGGGGACCTGCTCGCGGGACGGCTTTGAGGCGCTGTTTCGGTCCTGTCCGCGTCGCCAGGGAAGGGGATCGGAGCCGGCATGCGCATCACCCGTATTCAACTCGTTGGCCTCGCGGCGGCGCTCGCCGGGGTAGGCGCCAAGGATGCCGAGGCTGGCAATGTCAACATCACGACCGCGACGACGACGCCGTTATCGACGTCGGCGCCAGCCGCGCCGGGTGACCTCACGCCGGGCGATGTGACGATCGCCGCAGGCGGCTCGATCACCGTCACCGCCGGACAAACCGCGGTCACGGTGAATTCCAGCAACAACGTTTCCAACGCGGGCACGCTTGCGTCCACGGACGCCATCAACACGACGGCGATCAGCATCCTGGGCGGCAATGTCGGCCCCAACACGATTACCAATAGCGGCGCGATCAACCTCTTGGAAACCTACGTGCTCGCCGACACCGACAGCGATGGTGATTTTGACGGCGCGTTCGCGACCGGAACCAATCGCCACGGCATCTTTCTGCAAGCCGGGCCGACGTTCACCGGCGACATCATCAATAGCGGTTCGATTTCAGTCGAGGGCCAGAACTCCTTTGGCGTCCGGCTTGATGCGCTTTTGACCGGCGACCTCAACAGCTCCGGGACGATAAGCGTCGTCGGCGAAAATTCCATTGGAATAGCCATTAACGGCGGCGCCGCGGGCGGCGTGACCGGCGATGTGCTTGCACGAGGCGGCGTCTCAATGCGCGGCCAAAATAGCACGGGAATGTTGGTGGGCGCACCCATCGGCGGAGAACTCCGCATCAATGGCGCTTGGGTCGTCTCTGGTTTTCACAACACCGCGCGCCCCGCAAACACCGCCAATCTTGAGCCGCTCGACGATTTGTTGATCGGCGGCCCCGCGATTGCGATCCATCATAGTGTCGGCGGGGGCGTCACAATAGAGGGCATCGGCGTGGAGGACGACGTCGATGACGACGGCGACGGCCTCTTGGACGGCGCGGTCACCGAAACCGACGATGATCTTTCAGCCAGCATCAGCGTGTTCGGCTCGGCGCCAGCGCTTTTGATCCAAGCCGATCCTCTAGCCAATCTGGTGCTGGGCCCGATCGCTTTGGGCACGGGTGCGGGTTACGGGCTGCACGTTCGCGGCGCAGTGGCGGCTTCTGGCGTCTATGACGGAATCAGCGCCACCGCCATCCGCATCGAAGGGGATTCGGGCGGATCGCTAACAACAACCGCGAACGGCGCCGCCATCGACGGGGTGGTGTCGGCAACCGCGTTCGAGGCAGACGCCTACGGTGTCTATGTCGGCGACAACGCCGTGGTTCCAACCATGCTGGTCCGCCGGCAAGTGACAAGCGCTGTCGCCGCGGTGGCCGCGAACAATTCGTTCGCCATGTACTTCGCCAGCGGCGCGAACGTGCCGGCATTAAACAACAGCGGCATTTTGCGCTCACAATATTTCGGCGAAACCGGCAACGCCGTCGTTATCAGGGACCTTTCCAATTCGCTCGCGACGATCACCAATTCCGGGACGATTCAGGCGCAGGTGATCGCCACTGATACCGACCTCTCGGACAATATTCCGCCGCCGCCGATCACCGGCTCGGCGATCGCGATCGACGTTTCGGCCTCCAGCATTGGCGTGACGCTGAACCAGATCGCCGACACGCCATTTTTGGACGATGACACGGTCGACGATGACCTCACGCTTCGGCCCGCCGTGTTGATCGAGGGCGACATTCGGTTCGGCTCGGGCGCTGACACTGTCAATTTGCTCAAAGGGTCGATTGTCGGCGATCTGTCGTTCGGCGCCGGCGCGGACACCTTCATCATCAACAACGGCGCCACCTATGCCGGGCGTTTGACTGATGACGCGAGCGGGCTCTTGACCATTGATGTCATCGATGGCGGGCTCAATCTCGAAGCCGGCGCCACACAAATCACGACGGCGCATTTTGGCGCGAATTCCGATTTCGGCATTTCGCTCTCCGCGACGGGGCCATCGACGTTTCTTCAAGCCAGCGGCGCGGTCACGTTTGATGTTGGCGCGCGCATCGTGCCGGTGGTGCCAAATGGTTTGCCGGATTCCGATTCCAATGTCGTCTTCCTCACTGCCCTCGGCGGCTTGAGCGTCGATTCCGGAAGCCTCGGAGCAATCACCGGGACAGGCGTTCCCTTCATCTACAATGTGAACATCGGTTTGGTGTTGGGCGATCCCAATTCGCTTGAGGCTAGCTACGTTTTGAAGTCGCCGACGGCGCTTGGGCTCAACACCAACCAGGCGATCGCCTTTAATAACATCATCGACGCGATCCAGACTGACGCGGCCGCCAGCGCCGCAATGGCGTCCCTCGATAGCGCCTTGGACTTTGCCGACGCCTACGAGGATTTGATGCCGAGTTACGCCTCCGGCGCGGCGGAACTGGCCGCGACCGCGATCCAGCAAGCGCAAAGCGCGACCACAAACCGCCTTGCCGCCACCCGGCTGCACGATGTCGATGAAGTCTCGGCGTGGGCGCAGGAGATCGGTTACGGACTCGAACGTACGCCGCCGACCGTCAACGGTCAGGAATTCAAGGGGCAAGGCTTCGGCATCGCCATGGGCATTGACGGCCCGCTCGACAACGGCGGTTTGTTCGGCCTGTCGGCCTCGTTCGTGGCTTCGGAAGTGTCGGAACCCGGCAGGCCTGAAGGCGAAATCTCGGCGTGGTTCGGCCAAGCCAACGCCTATCTCGGCGCGGCCCTGGGGCCGGTCGATCTCGACTTTATCGCCGGCGGCGGCGTAGGCAAAATGCAGTCGCGCCGCTTCGTGGAGATTGGCGCCTTCAACGCGCTCTCGCAGGCCGAATGGTGGGCGTTCGAGGGCCACGGCTCTGCGCGCGCGTCGGTGCCGATGCGGCTCGCGGACTGGTTTGTGATCACTCCGCAAGCCGCGCTCACCTATGTCGCGCTGTCTGAATCCGCCTACACGGAAGAGGGCGGCGGCGCTCTCGATTATGACGTCGATAGCGCATTGTCGCAGCGTCTGTGGGGTGATGCTGGTGTTGAGTTCAGCACGAGATTCAATCTTGCTGGCGGAACCAGTCTGGCGCCGCGTGTATTTGCCGGTTACCGCACCAATCTGATCGATGAGCAAGCTGAGCGCACGGTCCGCTTCGCGGCAGGCGGCACGGATTTTACGTTGACGGACGAAGGCTTCGGCGACGGCGCCCCCTTGGTCGGCATCGGCATCGACGCGACCAACGGCTACTCGACGTTCTCTCTGTCCTACGAAGGCGAGTACGGCGACCAGATCGATCGCCACAGCGTCAACGCCGCCATCCGCTTCCGCTTCTAGGGCGCTCGCGGCCTGCAAGTGCGGAGCACGCACAAAGCCGCGACAGTCGCCCCGTGTCGGATTTCAAGTGCTGTATGAAAAGGGCCTGGTGGGTGTAGCAGGATTCGAACCTGCGACCCGCTGATTAAGAGTGACGTGCTGCGATAGTTTCCTGCTGTTTCGTAATGGTTTAGTTTCCGTAATTTACCCATTAAAACAACTAGATATCTAGGTCATGTCGTTTTTTTCGGTTTCGATCCGAGGCGCTTGGTTGCGTTTCCTTGTGACCTATTTGTGACCTGGATTTCGATTTCTGGCTCGATTAAACTCTGCAGCTGACGAAGCGCCCGACTTCCAGGGCCATGCAGCAGCCTTGTGACCTAAACCGAAGACCTAGGTCACAGCCAGGGGGATTTATGGGACGGCGCGCAGACGCGAAATTGACCGATCGTTACCTCGATGGCCTCCGGGCGACGCCGGGCAAGCAGGTCGAATATCCTGATATGCTCATGCCCGGTCTCGCACTTAGGGTTACAGGAGCCGGGAGGAAAACCTGGACCTTTCGATATCGGAGCCAGGAAGGGCGCCAATCGCGCCTCAGCTTCGGGCAGTACCCCACAATCGCACTCAAGGACGCGCGCCGGCTGGCGTATGATGCGTTGAACGCGGTGGGCAACGGTGGCGACCCCGCCCGCGCGCGACGGCTAGAACGTCACCGTGACCGCCTCGGCGCCGTGCGGACTTGGAATGATTTGGCCGAGCGCTATTTTTACGAGCGTGGCGGCTCAAAGCGCACGACGCCGCGCGAGCGGCAATTGTGGGCGGGCAGGTTCGAAAAGCCGCTCGGCAAATTGGAGCTTTCCGATCTGAGCCGCGCTCAAGTTCGCGCCCTCATCAGGCAGATGGGAGAAGGGGGTGCTCCGCAATACGCCAACCGCGCCCACGCGCTGATCCGGCAGATCGGCAATTTCGGCGTCGAGATCGAGGCGCTCGAAACCAACCCGGCGCACGGCATCCGCAAGCAATTCGAGGAGACCACTCGCGAACGCGTCCTCAAGGAGGAAGAGATCGCGGCGCTTTGGAACCAGCTGGAGCTAATCGCTTGTACACGCCCCATGGCGCTGGCGATCCGGTTCCTGTTGGCGACAGGTCAGCGCCGGGGCGAGGCTGCGGGTCTACATGTCCGCGAGTTGAACCCGAAAGAGCGCGTCTGGATCATCCCCTCGTCACGCACCAAGAACAAACGCGAGCACGTTGTGCCGCTGTCCGACTTGGCGATGAAATTGCTGGCGCAGGCCTTCCACGCCGATCCGTCCCTGTCGGACGCGTCCTTCGCAGATTGGGAGGGTTATGCCTTCACCGCCGCGCCGGACCGCTCCCTTCCGCTTGATGACAGCAGCGTGTCGCACGCCGTCATGCGCGCGGCCGAGCGTTTGGCGTTGCAGGATGTGCGCACACACGACCTGCGGCGGACCTGTGCCACGTACATGACCTCCGAAGGCATTGGCGCGACGCGCGACACCGTGGCTCGCGTGCTCAATCACATCAGCGCCGTTGGCGGCGTGACCGCCATCTACGACCGGAACGCTTACGCCAAAGAAAAACGCGCTGGCTTGCAAGCGTGGGGCGAACGCCTGTTGCAAATCACTGAACATAGCCAGCTGGACAAAACTACGGGAACACGGTAGCATGGAAAGTGAGCAGTTCGAATGGGACGATGCGAAGGCGGCATCGAATGAGCACAAGCATGGCGTCGATTTTTGGGCGGCGATCAAGGCCTTTCAAGACCCGTTCTCACTTGATGATTTGGTTGGCGTTGAGGATGGCGAAGAGCGTTACCAATGGATCGGGCGAGCGGGCGATGGATTGATCCTGGTCGTGGTTTACACCCCGCGCGGAGAACGCCGACGCATTATCTCAGCGCGACAGACAACGAGACGAGAAGATGACAGATATTATCGCGAAAACGCGCAAGATTGATGGACGCTTGGTGACGGTGCGCGTGCATCCGGACGGACGCGAAGAGGTTGTGAGCGGTGGTGTGGTCCGCCCGATGACAAAAGATGAAATCGAAGCCGCGGCGATGGCTGACCCAGATGCGCAGCCGTTGACGCCCGAGCAGCTCGCGCGCACGCGACCAACGCCGCGCGCGAAGATTATCCGACGCGCGCTCGGGTTGACCCAGGAGGAATTTTCGGCACGCTATCACATTCCCCTCGGCACTCTGCGCGATTGGGAGCAAGGTCGCGCGCAACCCGATCAACCCAATCGCGCTTACCTCAAAGTCATCGCTCACGATCCCGATGGCGTCCGTAAATCTCTGCAAAAGTCACGGGGTTGATTGACCGAAGATGGCGACGAAGCGCTACAAGAGTTATGTTCTGGCTTCCGCGCACGAAGCGGCGACCGCGCTCGCGAAGGCTGGATTCGTCGATCAGCCGACGATGCGCGCATTCGACGCCAAATGCCGGATATCGAACAAGTGGGTCACGCGGCGCCGCAAGGCCAAAAGCTAAGGGCGCTGCCCTCGCGCGCTTCGAGGCGCCTTCCGCCCAGCTTCGCTCGCTCTGCTCGCTGCAGCCGGTTCCCCGCGAAGGCGCCCGCTCCGCTTGCACCCCCACTGCTCGCCGCGAGGCAGGGGTGCGAGCGCGCCCGCACCCCCAAATAATCAGGTAGACGGAGATGACGAGAACTGTGTCAGCGCCTGGCGGCGCTCCGTTGCGCGCCGACGCGCATGTTCGCGCTGCGCCTCCATCCACGCGCGCACTTCGACGGCACGATAGAGGTGGCGATGGCCCACCGCATCCACGGGCTCTGGAAAATCAGACGACGGATTGCGGCGCATGTTCCAGAGCGCTTTGCGACCGATCTTGAGGAACGTGCAGACGGTTCGCGTGGTCCACCAATCGTCCGCGCCAAACACAGGCGGCGCTGCCTGCGCAGAAGGTGATGTAACTTTGGTGCGCGCGACTGATGCAGTAGCACGCGAACGCACCAGCTTCATCCTCGGCGGCGGCAACGCCGCCGGTGGGCGCGGCTTCCGGGTTTCGGCATCGCTGGCGCCCCCAAACGTTGCCGACGAAATTGGCTTCGGCGCTTCGGGAAAGCTCGCAAACAAATCTTGTTGTCGCGGATCGGCAATCTCGCGCCGCTGTCCGCGCGTAGGCGCCTTCTTGTCAGCGCTCACGACTGACGCTCCACGGGCGCCTGCTCCAATCGGCTCTGCCAGTCACCCGAAACAGACCCGCCAGGTTCAAGCCCCTCCCGCACGAAGTTCAGATATCGCTCAAAGCGCGCCCAAGCAGAGTCCGCGGCGGCGTCTTCAATCTCGGGATCGAGCGGTGGGCTGTGTTCGAGCCAAACCCGCACATAAAGGAAGAACGCCTCTTTCATCACCGCGTTGTCGCGCATCACTTTGTCGAGACGGGCCTCCACGCGCGCGAGCTGGCGCGTCACGCCCTCGGGTACGCCGTTAGGATTGTCCGCGAATTGGTTCTTCACAGCAGTGGAAATGATGCCCGATGCCGAGAGGTTTCGGGTCTTCGCCACGCGCAACACCTGTTGCTCCAATTCAGGCGGCAGATAGACGGTGATGCCCATGCGTGACATTGGATCGAACCTCGCAGCGCGGAAGCGTAACCGTGACGGTCGTGTTGTCGCGCGCATTCTCCAATACCCGGCAGCGCGTGATGTACAATTCTCCGTGCGGGCGTCGGCGTCCAACGCGCGGCAAGCCATGACACAGCACGGCATTCAATGCGCACAGTGCGACACTGTGCATCCGCCCTTGCTCGCGCCGGCGTGATTGGGAAACGTTGGGAAACAAAGGGAAACAACGCTGCCCTGCAACGAGCACTGCTTGCGCGGGTCGTCACGGGTCGTGCGTGGTGGACCGCCCACAGGTCGCGGGCCGTACACAGGTCGCGGCGCACAATTGTTCGCGACACCGGTCACGACTGACACAAGGAATGAGCGCTTATTTCGACGACACGAGCGCTAACTAGGCGTGCGTCGTTTCAATGTTGGCGGTGAAGCTGATAGGATGCGTTGAACGAGAGAAGGGTGCGAAAGCAAGATAAACCACCTCACTTTGCTCGGTTTGACGTTGCTAGCGCTGGGAATTTCGCAGGGTATTGAGGACGTGAACGGGGTGCATGCGGGGTTAGGTGACAGGGTGCGTTCCAAAGGGTCGAGTTGATGAAGTTGAGCTTCAGTCGCGCGCTCGCAAGCGGGGTATTGTCCTTCGCTGATGACGTGTTCGAGCCACAACTTGGCCGCGCACGCCAATCGAACAGTGGCGGCGCAAAATCGCCGAGCTTGTCATTGGCGATGGAAAAACACCTCGGGCGGATCAAGCGCTTCGGCGTTTCCACGAGGACCACGCCGCGCGCCGACTTTGTTTCTCATGCTTCCGATCCCCGACAGCGCGCCGTCGTCAAGGTGCACTATTTCTCCAATGTCGGCGGCGGTGCGGCTATGCGCGCGCATGCGCGTTACATCACCAGAGAGGGGGTGAGCCGGGATGGCGGGCTTGAACCTGAGGCTGAGACCCGGGAGGCCGATCGCGCGCGCGAGCCGGAGCTTGAGCAGGCCCACACAGATCGCCACGCCTGCTACCTCTCACGCGGGGCGGAGGTTGGGTTCTATGACCGCTTTTACGATGGCGTCGATGGCAGAGCAAAGATGGCCGATTGGTCGCGGGCGGACACGCGGCACTTCAGGGTGATCCTGGCGCCTGAGAACGGGGCGCGGATCGAGGACCTGCATTCCTACACGCGCGAGGTTATGGCGCGCGCCGAGGAGACCCTGAACCGTGGGCCGCTCGAATGGGTCGCCGTCGATCATTGGGACACGGACAACCCGCACTCGCACATCGTCCTGCGCGGGCGCTTGCCCAATGGGCGCCCGCTCGGACTTCCGCGCGAGTTTGTCCGCCATCGCTTTCGTGAGATCGCACGTGACGTGGCGACCGAACGGATCGGCCCACGCAGCCGCGACGACGAGCGCCTGGCTTTGGAACGGGAGGTTCGCACGCACGGGCGCACGCGCTTGGACCGCGCCATCGCCGACAGGCTTAACGAAAACGGACAGGTGCGGCTTGCCGAACTGCGCCGCGACGCCGGCGATCCAGAACTTGCGCGGCGGTTACGCTCACGCGCTGACGAGCTCATGCGCCTGGGCCTCGCCGAACCCATCAGTCCCGGGCACGCCCGCTTCGTCCCCGATTGGCAGCAGCGCCTTGATGCCATGGAGTTGCACTTGAACGTGCGCCGTCGCGTAGTGCGCGAACGCTGGCAGGAGCGCGAACTTGATCGCGCCGGAAAAAAGCTTTCGCGCCAAACCGGCAAGCCATTTCAGGACCGCGCGGACTACGAACAGAACTGGCGCGTGCGCGAGGTGCTTGATCTGCCCGACGGCAAGTATCTGGCGCTTGAATGTTGGGACGCCGTATCGCTTGCGCCAATGCCGCGCGGCATCGACATCAGCCCTGGCCAGAAGTTGAAGCTTGGTCTGGACCGCGCGATATCTTTGCCAGGATTGGGCCCGGAGCGTTAGGAGCGCGCCAAAAGATGGGTTTCGTTTAGCTTTGCGTTCCGACAATAGAACCGTTGTTCGTCACAGTGACATTGTGGCCATTCTTCCGGATCGCATACCCAGCGGCCCCGCCCGCGAGGCCCGGCGTCACACCGGATTGACCGGCACTGCCAGCATTGCCGCCTGCGCCGCCAGCGGTGGACCCGGCGCCCGAGCCAACACCACCCGCCCCGCCGTTTGAGGTCGTGCCGGTTGAGCCCGGCGAACCTGCGGGAAAACCTCCTGTGCCACCCGGGGCATTAGG
>JBEBHQ010000053.1:0-17320 GCA_040080805.1 Terricaulis sp.
GGCTTGCGGCGGGGCTGGTGAAACGCGGCGTCGATTTCGTGCAGATCCCGACGACGCTGCTGGCGCAAGTGGATTCCAGCGTCGGCGGCAAAACCGCCATCGATGCGCCCGAAGGCAAGAACATGGTTGGCCTGATCCACCAGCCGCGCCTGGTGCTGGCCGATCTCGACGTGCTGAAAACGCTGAGCGAACGCGAACGCCGCGCCGGCTACGCCGAAATCGCCAAGATCGGCCTGCTCGGCGATGCTGACTTCTTCGCCTGGTGCGAAGCCAATGCGCGTGGCGTGCTGGCCTGCGAGCACCAGGCATTGGCGCACGCGGTGCGCGTGGCGGTTGAGGCCAAGGCGCGCATCGTCGAGGCTGACGAGCGCGAGGAGGGCGAGCGCGCGCTGCTGAACCTCGGCCACACCTTCGGCCACGCGTTCGAAGCACACGCGGGTTATGGCGGCGCGCTGCTGCACGGCGAGGCGGTGGCGGCGGGCATGGCGGCGGCGTTCGCGTTTTCGACGCAACTGGGCCTGTGCCCACGCGCCGATTCCGAACGCGTGCGCAGGCATTTGGCCGAAGCCGGCTTCATCACCGATCTGCGCTTGCTTGCCGGCGCGCCGTTCGATGTTGACGCGCTCATGGATTTGATGGCCGCCGACAAGAAGGCCGAGGCTGGCCGGCTCACCTTGATCCTCGCGCGCCGCATCGGGCGCGCCTTTGTCGAAAGGGACGCGCCCGCCGACGCGGTGCGTGAATTCCTGCAACAAGAGACAAATCCATGACGTCCTCGCTCGTGCTCGCCGCCACAGTCATCGCGGTGCTGATCTTGCTCAACGCGTTCTTCTCGCTGGCCGAGACCGCGCTCACCGCGGCCTCGCGCGCGCGCATGGCCACGCTTGAGCGCGAGGGCGACAAACTCGCCGCCCGCGTCAACACCTTGAACGAAAACCGCGAGCGTATGATCGGCGCGGTGCTGCTCGGCGCCAATCTCGTCACCATCGCCGCCTCAGCCATCGCCGCCACCATCTTTTCCGGCCTCTACGCCGAATACGGGCCGCTTATCTCGACTGTGGTGCTGACGCCGCTGTTGCTGATCTTTGGCGAGGTGCTGCCAAAAACCTACGCCATCACCGTCGCCGACAGAATGGCGCGTCTGGTGGCGCTGCCGGTGAGCTGGATGGTGCGCTTCCTTTCGCCGATCGTCGGCGCGGTGCAGTGGATCGTGAACCACGCGCTGCGCCTGCTCGGCGTGCGGGTGGAGGAAGGCGTCGATGTGCTGCGCGCGGCGCGCGCGGAAATCCTGGGCGCGGTGGAAATGCACGCCGAGGAGGGCGCTGTCGAAACCGATGTACGCGATCGCCTCAGGGGCGCGCTTGATCTTTCCGATCTCACCATCGCCGACGTGATGATCCACCGCAAAGCCATCAAGACGCTCGATATCGATTTGCCGCCGCGCGAAATCATCGCCCAGGCCATGGCCTCATCCCACACGCGTTTGCCGCTCTACAAGGACGAACCGGAGAATATCGTCGGCGTGCTACACGCGCGCGATCTGCTGCGCGCGGTGTCCGAGCACGGGCGCGACGGCTTTGATGTCAACACCATCAAGCGTGAAGCCTGGTTCACGCCGATGACGACGAGCGCGGAAGATCAGCTCGCCGAATTCCTGCGCCGGCGCGAACACTTCGCCCTGGTGGTGGATGAGTACGGCGCGCTGATGGGCCTCGTCACGCTGGAGGATATCCTCGAGGAGATCGTCGGCGACATCAAGGATGAGCACGACATCATGGTGCAAGGCGTGCGCCCGCAGCCCGACGGCTCGGTGAACGTCGATGGCACTGTGCCGATCCGCGATCTCAACCGCGCCATGGATTGGGATTTGCCCGACGAGGAAGCCGTCACCGTCGCCGGCCTTGTCATCCACGAAGCCGAAGCCATCCCCGACCCCGGCCAACGCTTCGCCTTCCACGGCTACCGCTTCCAAGTCCTGCGCAAACAACGCAACCAAATCACCGCGCTCCGCGTGGAGCGGGAGGATGAGGAGGGGCTGGAGGGGGGGTAGTGGCCGATCCCCACCTTGGCGCGCGTCGCGACACGCGCTAACACCGCGCCATGAACACTGTTTCCCAGGCGCTGCGGCGGGTGAAGCCTTCGGCCACCATGATGATGAGCGCCAAGGCGCGTGCGCTCAAGGCCGCCGGGCGCGACTGCATCGCGCTCTCCGCCGGCGAGCCGGATTTCGACACGCCCGACAATATCAAGGAAGCCGCCATCCGCGCCATCCGCGAAGGCAAGACCAAATACACCGACGTCGATGGCATCCCCGAACTGAAGGACGCCATTAGCGCCAAGTTCAAACGCGAGAACGGCCTTACCTACGCGCGCAGCCAGATCAACGTCTCGCCGGGCGGCAAGCCGGTGATCTTCAACGCCTTGATGGCGACACTCGATCCGGGCGACGAAATCATCATCCCGACGCCGTATTGGGTGAGCTATCCCGACATGGCGCTCATCTGCGGCGGCACGCCGGTGTTCGTGGAGACGCGCATCGAGGATGGCTTCAAGGTCAAGCCGGAAAATCTCGCGAAAGCGATCACGCCGCACAGCAAATGGCTGCTTTTGAACTCGCCGTCGAATCCGTCTGGCGCGGCCTACACGTCCGACGAGCTGAAAGCGCTCGCGGCGGTGCTGCTCGATTTTCCGCGCGTGCACGTGCTGACCGACGATATCTACGAGCATCTGACCTACGGAGACTTCGCGTTCTCTACCATCGCCCAAGTCGAGCCGCGCCTCTATGAGCGCACGCTGACCATGAACGGCGTGTCGAAAGCCTATTCGATGACCGGTTGGCGCATCGGCTATGCCGCCGGGCCGGAATGGTTGATCAAGGCGATGGCGAACGTGATGGCGCAGACGACGTCAAACCCGTCCTCGATTTCGCAATGGGCGAGCGTTGAAGCGCTGAACGGCCCGCAGGATTTCATCCCGCGCAACAAGAAAATGTTCGAGGCCCGCCGCGATCTGGTGGTGTCGATGCTGAACCAGGCGCACGGGCTGAAATGCCCCACGCCCGAGGGCGCGTTCTACGTTTACCCGTCTTGCGCCGCGCTGATCGGCAAGAAGACGCCCTCGGGCAAACTGATCGATAGCGACGAAACCTTCGCGCTTGAATTGCTGGAGGCTGAATGTGTCGCCGTCGTGCACGGGAGCGCGTTCGGCCTCGGCCCCGCGTTCCGGATATCCTACGCGACCTCCACGCAGCAGCTCGAAGACGCCTGCGCGCGCGTGCAGCGTTTCTGCGCTTCGCTAGCCTAGCGTAATGAACCCTCTCCCCCTCGCGGGGGAGAGGGCAGGGTGAGGGGGCAGCACCGAGATTTGCATGTTGTACATCTTACCCTAGCGGTCCACCGTCACGCTGCGCCTTCCAGCCCGAACCGCAGCCCCGCCTTCTCCCGCAACCGCGCGATCAGCGTTTCGCCCATTGCCGCGGCTGGCGTCCAGATGCCCCCAGGCGTGGTTTCGCGCGGCGTGGCGATGAGGCAGAGCGCGGCCTCGGAGATCATCTTCGAGGTTGAGCCATAGCCAGGATCCTTGTCGCCGCCGACGACGACGCGCAGCGAGCGCCCGTCCGGCATGTCGCCGACATAAAGCACCTCGTACTCGCCGGTTTCGCGCTCGTGTTTGGAGGGGCCTTGACCCGGCTTCGGCAGCGCGAAGCGGCGCAGCAACGCGCGCGTCGGCGCAAAGCTCAGCAGACCCATCTGCATGTGCATCTGCTGCAGCGCCGCCTTGGCGCGGCGCTCACCGGCGGCGCCGTCGCCCATCATTTGCATCTCGTCGTATGTGAAATCGCGCCCGTAGCGATAATTGGTCAGCGCGTTGGTGCGGTGCACGTTCTTGGTGTTGATCGACGCCATGATGAAAGGCGCTGACCAGGCGGGAATATCGGCATCGTGCACGATGCCATCGCCGCGCGGCTGGCGCTGAGGCAAAGGCTCGGCCAGCGCGTAGGGATTGGTCATCGTTTTGGTGATGCCGGGGTCGCGCCGACCGGCCTCCAGCGTCGCCAACATGCTCGCCATGGTGCCGCCGGAGAAGCCGCCCTTCATCGTACGCACGCGTCCGCGCACGCGTGGGAACGGCGCACCGAACCGTTCGATGGCCTGTTGCTGCAGGAAGAACACGCCGCAATCGAACGGGATGGAATCAAAGCCGCACGAGAACACGATCCGCGCGCCAGATGCCTTCGCTTCTTTTTCGTAGCGCGGGATCATGGCCGCCATCCAGGCCGGCTCTCCGCACAGATCGACATAATCGGTTCCGGCCTTGGCGCAGGCCGCCACCATGGGTTCGCCGTAAAGCTGGTAGGGGCCAACCGTGCTGATGATCACGCGCGCGCGGCCAGCGAGCGCTTCAAGCGACGCCGTGTCCGATGCGTCAGCTTGGATCAAGGCCACGCTGGCCGGAGCGCCGATCTCATCGCGCACGGCCTCAAGCTTGGCCAAATCGCGTCCCGCCATCGCCCAGGCGATTCCGCGCCCGACGCCGTGGGTCGCTAACACATGTTCGGCGACGAGCCGACCGGTAAAGCCAGTCGCGCCATAAATGATGAGGTCGAAATCTCGTGGGGTCATCGGCGCACATATGGACCGCCGGCGGCCTCGCCGGCAATGCCGCGCTGGCCGACGAGGGGGCCGGCGGTCCATAGAGGGCGCACATGCCGCCGCTCGCCATCGCCGCCGCGCTCAGTTCGGCGCTTATCCACGCCAGTTGGAACGCCGCGCTCAAAGGCGGACGCGACCGGGTGGCGGATTCCTTTCTCGTGGCCGTGGGCGGCTTGCTCACTGGCGGCGCGATCATCGCGCTGCTCGGCGCGCCAACTCCGGAGGCGTGGCCCTACCTTGCGGTTTCCGTATGTATCCACCTCACCTACTGGATCACCCTGTTCAAGGGCTATGACGCGGGCGATCTCACCCACATCTACACGCTCTCGCGCGGCTCGGCGCCGCTCTTGGTGGCGCTCGGCGCGGGGCTGTTAGCCAACGAAGTCCCGCCGCCGGTGAAGATGGCGGGCATTGCATTGGTGTCGCTCGGCGTTCTGGCGGTGGGCGCCAGTCCGCGCGCGCCGCTGAAGGCGAGTTTGTGGGCGCTGGCGACCGGATTGTGCATCGCCTCCTATTCATTGTTCGATGCCCTGGGCGCGCGCGTGGCTGGAAACGCGGTGCTTTACCTCGGCTGGACCACCGCAATGATGTCGATCCCGATGGTGGCGTTTGCATTGCTGCGGCGCGGGTCCGGGCCGCTGCTCGCGGCGGCGGCGGTGGCGCCTTGGCGCGGCATCGCCATCGGCGTGATCAGCTTTGCCGGCTACGGCATGGTGCTCTGGGCGCAAACCTTCGCGCCGATCGCCCAAGTGACAGCGCTGCGCGAAACCTCGGTGGTGTGGGGCGCGCTGATCGGGTTTTTGGTGCTACGCGAGCATCTTGGCCCGCGGCGCTGGCTGGGCACCATCATCGTCGCGCTCGGCGCTGGCCTGATCGCGTTTGCTTGAGCTACACTCGGCCCAGTATCCACTTTCATGAGCGCCTGAGTCAGGCAAGGGAACCTCCAGTGTCACGAAAGTGGGTACAGAATCATACATTTGTACCGGAACCCGAAAGGCGTGATCATGGATCACGCACTTTCGATTCCGAGTACTAACATGGGCGACATCCACATCATCCGTATCGACGACGCCAAGGCGCTTGTGCGCGTCGGCGTGCCTGATCCCGAACGCGCCAATCTCCAAGAGGTGCGCATTTGCGTGAGCCTCGCGCTCGGTGCGCCGCCCGATTATCCCGCGCATGATCGCATCAGCGCCACCATCGATTACGACCGAATTTTGCACTTTATCCGCGACGATCTCGGCGCGCCGGCGCACCTGATCGAAACTCTGGCGGACCGCGTGGCCGGGCATTGTCTTTCGCTCTCGCCGCGCGCGCTCTGGGTGGAGGTGACAGTGAAAAAACCCTCGGTGCTCTCCGGCGATGGCCTGGTGGCGGTGACAATACGGAGGGAGCGCGCATGAATTGGGCGCTTATCACGGGCGCCGGGCAGCGTTTGGGCGCTGCTGTCGCGCTTGACCTCGCGCGCGCTGGGTGGGGCGTTGTGGTGCACTACCGGCGTTCGGCGCGTGAAGCTGAAGCGGTGGCCTCGCAAGCGCGCGCGATCGGCGCCGCGGCGGCGATTGTCGGCGCCGATCTCGACGACGCGCCCGCGCGCCACGCCCTGATCACGCACGCAACCCAAAAAGCCGGCGCGCCATTGACGGCGCTCATCAATTGCGCGGCGATGTTCGAGCACGACACCATCGACACGCTCACGGAGGAGATGTTGCAGCGCCACGTCGCGCTCAATACGTTCACGCCGGCCTTGCTGGCGCGTGAATTCGCCGAAGCCTTGCCCGAGGATGCGCATGGGTGCGTGGTCAACTTGCTCGATTTCAAGCTGGCGAGCCCGTACCCGGATCATTTCTCCTACACGCTATCAAAGTACGCGCTGGCGGGCGCGACCGAGCTGCTTGCGCGTGCGCTGGCGCCGCGCGTGCGGGTGAATGCGATAGCGCCGGGCTTTGTGTTGCCCGCGCCCGGTCAAAGCGAGGCCGACTACAAGCGCCTGCACGCCGATACGCCCCTGCACTACGGCCCCACGCCGGACGATGTGGCGGGCGCCGCGCGCTTTCTGATCGAGAACCAAGCCGTCACCGGTCAGATAATCTACGTCGATGCGGGACGGCGGTTTCGCAGTCACGAACGGGATATGGGCTTTATGTGAAGCGGCGCTCTGCTCAGATCCGCGCCGCCAATTGCGCTTTCAACTCCTTTTTCATGATCTTGCCGTTGGCGTTTCGGGGCAGCGTTTCCGGCCAAAAAATTACCTCAATCGGCACTTTGAACGCGGCGATCTTCTGCGCGCAATGGTGGCGCAATTCTTCCTCGCTCGCGTGCGATCCAGGCTTCAAATGCACCACCGCGACTGGTTCTTCGCCTAGCGTTTTGTGCGCCTTGCCGACGACAGCGGCGTCCATAACCGCGGGGTGATCGTACAGCGCATTCTCGACTTCGACGCAGTAGATGTTCTCGCCGCCGCGGATCAACATGTCCTTGGCGCGATCGACGATGTAGATGAAGCCTTCTTCGTCCATTTTGGCGAGGTCGCCGGTCTTGATCCAGCCATCGACGAAGGTCTCCGCTGTCGCCTCCGGCTTTTGCCAATAGCCGCGCGCGACGATCGGGCCTTTGTACCAAAGCTCACCGACCTCGCCGCGCGGCATATCCCTTCCGCCCTCGCCGACGATTCTGGCTTCACCGGTGGCGGCGGGCACGCCGCAACTCGCGGGTTTGCGTTCGTAGTCCTCGCCATTGTTGGACACGGCGGTGGCGGAGGTTTCGGTCATACCCCAGCCTTGGCCCGGGGTTGACGCGGGGAAGCGCGCCTTGATCCGCCGCACCAACTCAGGCGCGGCCGGTGCGCCGCCATAAGAGATGCTTTCAAGCGAGGATAAGTCGAATTCGTCCAAACGCGGGTGCTCAAGCAATTGCCACGCGATCGTCGGCACGCCGCCCGTATGGGTGACCCGCTCGCGCTCGATAAGCGCGAGCGCCGCATCGACATCCCACCTGCGTTGCATGACGATCTTGTTGCCGCCCAGCAGGAACGGAATCATCACCGCGCAACACCCTGTGGCATGGAAGAACGGCACCGCGATCAGCGTGGCTTTCTGCGGGCCATTGGGATCGGGCGTCGGCGGCGCCTCGCCGCGCCTCAGGAAGGCGCGCGCCAGCGCCGATGCCGAGTTGAACATGTTGGAGATGATGTTGCGATGTGAAAGCACCGCGCCCTTTGGATGGCCGGTCGTGCCCGATGTGTAGAAGATGGCGACATCATCGTCGGGCGCGGTCGGCAGTTCGGGCGGTGCGATGGCGGGCAGGTTCCGCCAATCATTGGTGGCGCCAATCGCGCTTTCGAGCCGCGCTACGCGTGGGTCGGCGATATCTTCCCTAGCGCGGGAGACATATATTTTGCGCAAGGCCGGGCACGCGTCGAAATGCTCGCGCACGCGCTCATAGCGCTCGATATCGACCACCAGCACCGAAGCGCCGGAATCCTTGAGCCCGTATTCTAGCTCAGGGCCAGTCCACCACGCATTCAGCGGTGTGACGATTGCGCCCGCCAAAACGCCAGCCCAAAATGCGACCGGCCATTCCGGCAGATTGCGCATGACGATGGCCACGCGGTCGCCCGGTTTCACACCGTCGGCGACCCATTGGTGGGCCAGCTTCGCGGCGGCGGCGCGAAAGCCCGCGACGGTCGCCCGCTCGTCCTCGAACACCAGATGCTCGCGTGGCCCGAACGCGGCGGCTACCTCAAAAACCTGCCGCAGCGTCGGCGGGGCGTTTTTCCAGACCTTGAGCCGAACGCCATGCACCACCTCTTCGCCGACCGCGAACATCGAACCCGGCTGGGTCAGCAGCGCATGCGCCTGCTCGATACTCATGGCTGGGGCCATCTTGGCGGCGTCGGTCATCGTCGCGTTCCTCCCTGGCGGGCGCAAAAGGCGCCGCCGGCGTCATTTTTATTTTTGCTGTTGGAGCACGTCGCCGCATGCGCATCAACAGTCGCGCTGGACAGAACTTTGCCCGGATTTAATGCTGGCTTGCGGGACAGCCATGGCTCAGGCAAGCATGGGCCGTTGGCGCGCGACGGGAGAAACGGGATCATGGCTTTCGACTGGAAATCGCTGATCGCTCGGCTCGATCCTCGCCAATTGAAGCTCCCCGCCCTCGCGCCGGCCCGCGCCTTTCTGGTCGCCAACCGCACCGCCGTGCTGTCGGCCTCGGTGGCGTTGCTCGCGGGGCTGTGGGGCGGCGCTGTTCTGGGGCGCGTCGGGGCGAGCGCGCCCGCGCTAGGGGCGGTGCAAGCGGGCGCCGTGGGCGCTGGCGAGCGCGCGCGTGACGCGGGCGCCCCCCGCGCCGGCGAGGCTCTGGCCGAGGGCATGTCGTTTGTGCGCCTGCGCACGGAAATGAACCAGGCCGAGCCGCGCGCTTGCCTTGAGTTCTCGCGTCCGCTCTCGACCGACGCTTCGGTGAACTACGCTGACTATCTGGTGATGGATCCAGCGGTGACCTACCAAACCGACGTTTCAGGAAATCTGCTCTGCCTCGGCGGCTTGCCGCTTGAGCCGGAACGCCAAGTCATTGTTCGCCAAGGTTTGCCGGCGCAATCGGGCGAGCGCACCGAGTTCGACGAGACCTTCACGCTCACCTTCGGCGATCGACCCTCTTATGTCGGCTTTGCCGGCGGCGGCATCATCTTGCCGCGCGCCGAAGCCGACGGCATCGCCATCGAAACCGTCAACGTCTCGAAGCTCAAGATCGAAGTGCTGCGTGTGCCCGATCGCATCTTGTCGCAACACCAGATCGACCCTGGCCAAGCCAACGAAGAGGGCGGTTGGAATTATTGGGGCATCGACAGCGCCGGCGAGGGTGTCGGCGTCCAGGTCTATGAAGGCGAGATCAATATCGACACCGCCAGCCGCCGCAACACCGCGATCACCACGGTGTTCGCACTGGGCGCCGCGCTGAGCGACATGCGTCCGGGCGCCTATGTCGTCAAAATCCGCGACGGCTCGCCCAGCGCCGGTCAGCGCGGCAGCGAAAACGAATCCACGGCCTCGGCCTATCGCTGGATTCTGTACACCGACATGGCTTTGCAGACGTTTTCGGGTGCGGACGGCCTTGACGTCGTGGTGCGCTCCTTGCGCAGCGCGCGGCCCTTGGCCAATGCGACCCTCACGCTAATCGCGCAGAATAACGAAGAACTCGCGCGCGTCCGCGCCGACGGCGAAGGCCGCGTGCATTTCGCCGAAGCTTTGGTGAACGGTGACGGGCCGGCGCGCGCGCGCTACGTGATGGCTTACGGCGCCGCGGGTGATTTCACCGCGCTCGATTTGCAACGCCCTGGGCTCGACCTGTCAGACCGCGACGTCGATGGGCGCCGCGCGCCCGGCGATATCGACGCTTACGTCTACACCGAACGCGGCATTTACCGCCCCGGCGAGCGTGTGCGTCTCATTGGCCTCATCCGCGACCAGGTTGGCCGCGCCATCTCCGACCGCCAATCAACGCTCGTGGTCTATCGCCCCAACGGCACCGAAGCGCGCCGCATCCGCATGACCGAAGCCGTCGATGGCGGCGCCATCGCAAAAAACATTGATCTCGACCGCAGCGCTCCGCGCGGCATGTGGCGCGCGGCGCTCGAAGTCGATGGGCAAGAAGCGGTCGCCGGCGAAGCCAGTTTCTCGGTCGAGGATTTCGTCCCGCAACGCTTGCGCGTGACCTTCAACCCAACCGAAGAGCAATTGGCCCAGCGCAGCGTCGTGTTGCGGCGCGGGCAAAGCCAGCCGGTCGGCGTGCAGGCCGATTTCCTCTACGGCGCGCCAGGGTCCGGGCTCGCGGTGGAGGCCGAAGGCCGGCTGATGGTCGATCCCAATCCGTTCCCCGAACAGGAAGGATTCTCGTTCGGCCGCGCCGACGAAAGCTTCGATGAACGCATGTTCCAATTGGCCTCGACCGTGACCGACGGCCAGGGCGCGGCGCAGCTTTCGCTGCAATTGCCGGACGAGCCGCAAACTACATTGCCGCTGCGCGCGCGCATGACCATCAGCGTCGCCGATCCTGGCGGTCGCCTGGTGCGCGAGGGCTTTACGCTGCCGGTGCGCCTCAGCGATCTTTACATCGGCCTCAAGCCGCAATTCGAGAACCGCCGCGCCGGCGCTGGCGAACGTGTCGCTTACGATGTCATCGCCCTTAATGGCGCGGGCAACCGCGTCGGCGTGCGCGGCGTGCAATGGCAATTGGTGCGCGAGGATTGGAGCTACGATTGGTATCTTGACGGCGGGTCGTGGCGCTGGCGGCGCACCGGGCGCGACATCCCTGTCGATGGCGCCACGGTCAATGTCGCGGCGGGCGAGCCTTTCCGTATTTCAAAGGATGGCCTGCGCTCGGGCTCCTACCGCCTGATCGTGCGCGATACGCGCTCGGGCGCGGAAACCTCACAGCGCTTTGGCGTCGGCTGGGGCGGCCCCGCCGACGACGACCAGACGCCGGACATGGTCAGCGTGGTCGCGCCGGAAAATCCAACCCGGCCCGGCGCGCGCGCGCGTGTGCAAATCCGCCCGCCTTATGCCGGCGAAGCGCAGATCGTGGTCGCGACCGACCGCGTGATCGAAACCCGCACCGTGCGCGTCAGCGCCGAGGGAACCACGATCGATCTGCCGGTCAACGCCGAATGGGGCGCCGGCGCTTATGTGCTGGTGACGGTGATGACGCCGCGCGATCCAGTGAACTTGCCGGTGCCGCGCCGCGCTGTCGGCGTGGCGTACGTGCCGGTCGATATGGGCGGGCGCACTCTTGAAGTTATCGCTGGCGGAAACCTGCAAAACGTGAGGCCCCGCACGCGTCAAAACGTTGAAGTGCAAGTGCGCAACGTGCCGAACGGCGAGCGCGTACGCGTCGCCATCGCCATGGTCGACGAAGGCATTCTCAACATTACCAAATACGACAGCCCCAATCCGGTCGACTATTTCTTCGGTCGGCGCGCGCTCGGCGTGGAAATCCGCGACGATTACGGGCGTCTGCTCAATCCAAACCTGGGCGCCCCGGCGCGCCAAGGCGGCGATTCACTTGGCGGCGAGGGCCTCACCGTCGTGCCAACGCGCACGGTGTCGCTGTTCTCCGATATCGTGGAGGTGCGCGGCGGGCGCGCCACCATCCCAATCGACGTGCCCGATTTCAACGGCACGCTGCGGCTGATGGCGGTGGCGTGGAGCCAAAGCGCGCTCGGCCAAGATTCCGAGCAGATCATCGTGCGCGATCCGGTGGTGGCCGAACTGATCCTGCCACGTTTTCTAGCCCCAGGCGACTCGGCCCAAGGCGCGCTCAACATCGATAATGTGGAAGGTCCCAACGGCGCCTACATTGTAACGATCGCGGGTTCGGACAATGCACGCATCCAAGCAGCTCCGCGCCGCTTCCAGCTCAATCGCGGCCAGCGCCAGAGCGCGCTGATCCCCATCGGCGGCGGGCCGCTCGGAATCGGGCGCATCACGCTGCGGCTTGAAGGCCCGCAAGGTTTCACCGCGGTGGAGCGCACCTACGACATCCAATCGCGCGCGCCGTTCTTGCCCATCACCGTGCTGCAAACCGCGCCGCAAGCGACCGGCGCCTCATGGCGTGCGCCCGTCGATGCGTTGGCTTCGTTCCAGCCGTCCGCGCAAGCCTTGATCTCGTTCTCGAACCTCGCCGGCATCGACCCCGCGCCGTTGCTCGATGAGCTCGACCGCTATCCGTACGGCTGTTCGGAGCAGCTCACATCGGTGGCGATGCCGCTTTTGTACTAC
Source organism: Terricaulis sp. (assembly GCA_040080805.1). Lineage (GTDB taxonomy): Bacteria > Pseudomonadota > Alphaproteobacteria > Caulobacterales > Aquidulcibacteraceae > Vitreimonas. Next base: position 12,428 of record JBEBHQ010000053.1, read on the forward strand.
AACACGCTCGCCTCCGAAGCTGACCGCGCGCGCGATCCGCGCATCACCCGGCGCGTGCAGGAAGCGGCGACGCAATTGCTCGACCGCCAGGGTCCCGACGGCGCGTTTGGTTTGTGGAGCTCCGGCGACGGGCATGCCTCCCCGTGGCTGGGCGCTTACGTCACCGACTTCCTGTCGCGGGCGCGGCGCGCCGGCTTTGCGGTGCCGCGTCAGCCGCTGGACCAGGCCTACGAGGCGTTGCGCCGTGTGGCGCGGCTCAATGATTTCGGATCGGTGCGCTACGAGTTCGAAGTTTATCGCTGGCCCGGCTCGAACGACACGACTGAATTGATGCGCTCACGCGCGGCGGCTTATGCGCTCTACGTGCTGGCGAAAGCTGGCCGTGCTGACATTGGTCAAGTGCGTTACTTCCACGACGCGCGCCTCGGTAACGAACCCTCGCCATTGGCGCGTGCGCATATTGGGGCAGCCCTTGCGCACATGGGTGACCGCGCCCGTTCGCGCAACGCTTTCGCCGCCGCCGAACGCGCGCTGGGCTATCGCAACGTCGGTGACTGGTACCAAACGCCGCTGCGTGATCTTTCGGGCGTGCTGGCGCTGGCGGCCGAAGCGGGCGAGACCGAACTCGTCAACCGTTTGCGTGTGCGCCTTGAACGCGATGCGCCGGATGCGCCTGCCTTGATGACGCAGGAGCAAGTGCAATTGCTGCTGGCGGCGAACGCGCTGCTGGAACGCGCTGGGCCGGTGAACGTCTCGCTCAACGGCGCGCAAATGGCCGAGCGCCGGGTGATGGCGGATGCGCGCCAGCTGGCGACCGGTCTGGTGTTCCGCAATGCCGCGCGCGGGCCGGTGTGGCGCACGCTGCAAACTTCGGGCGCCCCGCGCGAAGCGCCGCCTTCGATGCAGGCGGGCTACACCATCGACAAGCGCATCTTCCGCATGGACGGCACGAGCGCCGATCTCGCCAGCATACGCCAGGGCGACCGCGTCATCGTTGTGCTCTCGGGCCAACCCGAAGGCGCGCGCACCTATCCAACGGTGCTGGTGGATTTGTTGCCGGCGGGCCTGGAAATCGAAACCCTGCTTGGCCCGCAAGATGGCGTTGGCGGCGTGCAATACGATGGCTCGCGCCGCAACGGGCCGTTCGCGTGGATCGGCGAGATCAGCCCGACGCAAGTGGCCGAAGCGCGCGACGATCGTTTCGTGGCGTCGGCTAATCTGCGCGGCGCGTATCGTTACGCCTACATCGCCCGCGCGGTTACGCCCGGCCGCTACACGCTGCCGGCTGCGCAAGTGGAGGACATGTACCGTCCTGGAACCATGGCCCGCACGTCCACCTCCACCATCGTGATCGCGCCGCGCGGGGGATAAGACCCCCGCGCACATCCGTTGGCTAATATCAATAGCGGTTTTGACAATCGGTTGCGCGCCGACCTGCGCGTCGGCATTGGCGATGATCTGGAGGCGGCGCGGCAGGCGCTACAAGCAGATGCAGGGGCAAAAGAGCGCCTCACTCGGGTCTCCTACCAGAATGGTTATCGCATTCCGTGCGCGGGGCAGTACGTTGGACGGGTCGCAAACCCCGCTTGGTCGGAGTTTGACCAATTGCAGGCAACGGCCTTCAACGATGCCCTCGCCGCCGCCGTTGCGGCCGCTCGGTAGCGTTTCGCCTTCTCTCGAAAACGAGAGGTCAACGCCTTGCCGCTTGCCGCTCGGGGCGGGGAAGGACAGTGGCAGTTCTTGTCGGTCGAGTGATTCATGTCCGAAGGCTGGAGGCGCTCTCGTTGCTGCTTGTCTCGCTCCAGGCCTATTGATGTCCGAAGTCGAACTACAGTTTCTGGCTTGCGTTTGGGTTGGGGGAGCTGAACAGCTTGGTCTATGACTGATCTCGGCGCCCAGCCTCGTCGCCACGTCAGCTCTGGCTACGTCGCCATGCTGGCGGTAGGCATGGTTGTGGGCGCGGGCATCTTCAAGTCGCCTGCGCTCGTCGCGGAAGCGGCAGGCGCACCCGCATGGCTGTTCGCGGCTTGGGCGCTGGGCGGGATTATCACATTAATCGGGGCGTTCTGCTACGCGGAGCTGGCGACCGCCTTTCCCCATCCCGGTGGAGATTATCACTTCTTGCGCCTTGCGTATGGCCGTTCTTGGTCGTTTCTATTCGCCTGGGCGCGCTTCACCGTGATCAACAGCGGCTCCATTGCGCTTCTGGGCTATGTGTTGGGCGACTATCTCAACGTCGTTGTGCCGATTGGCGAGATGGGCGCGCCGCTTTATGCCGGCGTCTCCGTAATTGTGCTCATGGCATTCAACCTGCGCGGCGCCGGGCGAGGTCATGACGCCGCGGACTACAGCCTCACCGGTTTGGAGGTTGTTGGATTGCTGGCGATGGTGGCGTCGGCGGGCGTGCTGATCATTCAAGGCGTGCCAGCCGTCGAGAGTATAGATCTTGCAACCACCACAGCGGCTCCGCCAACATTCGGTTACGCGCTTGTGTATGCGTTGCTTGCGTTTGGCGGTTGGAGCGAAGTGGCCACATTGTCGGCGGAGGTGCGCGATCCGCGCCGCGGCATGGCGCGCGCGCTTCTGCTTGCTGTCGGGCTGATCACCTTGCTTTATCTCGCCGTGAATTGGGCGTTCTGGTACGGCCTAGGCGTTGAGGGCTTGGCCGCATCCGCCGCTCCAGCGTCGGACTTGATCGGAAAAGCCTTCGGTCCTTGGGCGGGTCTGGTGACCGCGCTTGCCATTGCATTTGCAGTGATCACCTCCATCAACGCTACGATTGTTGTCGGTGCTCGGACGACCTATGCCTGCGCGTATGATTGGCCAGCCCTGCGCTTCATCGGTCGGTGGGATGAAAAACGCCAAATCCCAGCCGCGGCGATTTGGGCGCAGGGGTTTATCTCGCTTGCACTCGTTGTTTTCGGCGCCTTCTACCAAGGCTTTGCGACCCTCGTTGACTACACTGCGCCGGTCTATTGGCTGTTTCTTGCGATGAGCGGCCTGGCGGTCATCGTGCTGCGTTTTCGCCAGCCTGGAGTAGAGCGGCCGTTTCGGACGCCGCTTTATCCAGTTCTTCCGATTGTTTTCGTGCTCTCGAGTTTGGTCATGCTTGTCTCGGCTCTGAGCTACGTGACTGCGGAAAACGGCGCTGGCGCGCTGGTGAGCCTTGCGGTGCTGGCTTCCGGTTTGGTGGCCTTGGGTGCTGTCTCGAACAAGAGGCCTATAGATTATGGGCTCGGTGGAGACCGGTTATGACAATCAGTGTGGAGCCTCTCCCTGGCGTGGGCGCTGAAATCTTCGGCGTCGATCTGAGCTGCGCGGTGACCGACGCTGAATTTGCCGTCATGCGCGAAGCCTATTCCGAGCATGGGGTTATCTTCTTTCGGGACCAAGCCATCAACGAAGAACAGCACGTCGCGTTTGCGCGACGATGGGCCCCGATCAACATCAACCGTTTTCTTTCGGCGCATCCAAAGCTTCCGGAGATCGCGGTGCTGTCAAAGGAGCCGGACCAAACCGAAAACATTGGCGGCGCTTGGCACACGGATCAATCTTACGATGTCATTCCCGCCATGGGCTCAATCTTGGTGGCCCGCGAGTTGCCGCCGGTGGGAGGCAACACGCTATTTGCGTCCATGTACGCAGCTTACGAGGCTCTGCCCGAGGCCATGAAGCAAAGGCTTTCGACGCTCAACGCCGTGCATTCAGCTCGACACATTTTCGGGAAAGGCGCCCTTTATGGAAGCGAACGAGGAGGTCGGATAGGAAACGCCGACGCCGCCGAGAAACTTGCTGATGCGGTGCATCCGGTCGTGATTACGCACCCTCTGAGCGGTAAGAAGGCGCTCTATGTGAATTTGGCTTACACAACGAAAATCGAGGGAATGCCGGAGGATGAATCGAGCGCTTTGCTCGCCGAACTCTATCCGCACTGCATTCGCCCGGATTTTGTCTACGAGTTCGTGTGGCGACCCGGATCAATCGCCTTCTGGGACAATCGGTCAACCTGGCACTGCGCCAGGAATGACTATCACGGGCACCGACGCGTGATGCACCGCATCACGCTCGAAGGCCAACCGCTTCGTGACGTTCACTAGTGGAGCGAATTTGACATTTGAGTCCCGATTGCGGCCAAGCTCGCGTTCAAATGTCAAATTCAAAAGCTCCACTAGAATCTCAAACTTGCTAGTGGTCCTGAAGATTCCGACATTTGCTTGGGAGGGTGCGGCTATCGGCGGGCAAATGTCGGAATCGGACCACTAGGGGCCGGGGGCAAGTGTCTGGTTTCGGGTGGAGGACATGTGCCCCCACCTCCACCATCGTTATCGCGCCGCGTGGAGGATAGTGCTCGGAATCGAAATTGTGTGATCCATGAGCAGGCAATTTCGGGTTCCGGTACAAATCTAGGATTCCACGCGCGCTTATCCTCCACCTGGCGCCGCTCCGCGCCAAGGTTTTCAAGCGCGCGCGGAAAATCTATCCCACACCTGCAAACCGCGCCCATAATGCGTCCATCGCCTCCGCTGGAGGGCAGTTGGTAACCTGTTCGAACCGATGCGGCGGCGAGGTGATTGAGCGTGAAGCGGTTCGCTGACCAACGCGGACAAGCAAAAGCCCACGGGGCGCCATAACCGTGGGAGGGCACCGGGGATCGTCGCCGAACACGATGACCCGCACGCTGCCGGCGACCGCGCCAAAGGAGTGAAACACCTCCTTGTGCCGAGCCGGTAAAGCAAATCACGGGACGCGGGTTTTCGCGTCATAAGCGCCGACACAACGGCGCATTTTAGTTGCGACGCCGCAAACCCGCGTCCCCGCCCTCCGCTTTTCGCCGCCCGCGAAAACACCAAGCATCACGCACGTCTCTAAGAACCCCCTCCCCTTGAGGGGAGG
>JBEBHQ010000015.1:0-71276 GCA_040080805.1 Terricaulis sp.
ACAGATACGGGCTGAAGCCGTAATGCTTCAGCCAGCGCGTATCGGCGGCGAAGAAGTCGCGCAAATCGGGCATGCCGTATTTGAGCATGGCGAGGCGATCGATGCCCATGCCGAAGGCGTATCCTTGGTATTTCTCCGGATCGATGCCGCAATTCTTCAGCACGTTCGGATGCACCATGCCGCTGCCGAGGATTTCCAGCCAATCGTCGCCCGCGCCGATCTTGATTTGCCCGCCGCTCCTATCGCAGCCGACATCGACTTCCGCGCTGGGTTCGGTGAACGGGAAATGGTGCGGGCGGAAACGCAGGCGCACGTCGTCCACTTCGAAATAGGCCTTGATCGCGGCGATCAGCACGCTTTTGAGATCGGCCATGGTCGAGGTTTCGTCGATGACCAGGCCCTCGATCTGGTGGAACATCGGCGTATGCGTGGCGTCCGAGTCGCAACGATAAGTGCGGCCCATGCAGATCATGCGGATCGGCGGCTTCTGCTTCAGCATCGTGCGCACCTGTACCGGCGAGGTGTGTGTGCGCAGCACTTTTCGCGCGCCGTTCTCATCGGTCGCGTTCATGAAGAACGTATCGTGCATTTCGCGCGCGGGGTGCTTGGGCGGGAAATTGAGCGCGGTGAAATTGTTGAAGTCGGTCTCGATGTCGGGGCCTTCTTCGACGGTGAACCCCATCTCGCCGAAAATCCGCGCCAATTCTTCCATCACTTGGCTGACCGGGTGGATCGTGCCGACGCGCGGACGCACCGGCGGCAGCGTCACGTCCACCGCTTCGGCCTTGAGCTGCGCGTCGAGCGTCGCTTCCGCAAGCGTCGCCTTCTTGGCCAAGATCGCTTCGGTGACGCGGTCCTTCAAGCCATTGAGTCTGGGCCCCATGACCTGACGCTCATCCGGACTCATTTGCCCAAGCGTCTTCATCATCCCCGAAATCGCGCCCTGCTTGCCCAGCGCCTCGACGCGCAGCGTTTCAAGCGAACCTTCATCGCGCGCGGACTCGACGCGGGCCATCAGGTCGCGCTCGAGCGCTTCGAGATCGATAGTAGCGTTCATCGCAAGATCCTCACCAACATCCACCCATTCCCGGGGCGCGGCGCAAGCTGCGAGCCCGGGACCCATATCCGCGACCGGTTGTTATTATGGGCCCCGGACTTGGCCTTCGGCCAATCCGGGGATCGGTGTGAATTCATCGGACCTGGTGACCCGATGTTCGCGGATATCAGCCCAGCGCGCCCTTGGCCTGAACGATCAGGCCCTTGAACGCGTCCGGCTGGTTCATGGCGAGGTCGGCCATCACCTTGCGGTCCAGCTCGATCCCGGCTTTCACCAGCCCGCTGATAAATCGCGAATAGGTGAGCCCTTCTTCGCGCACGGCGGCGTTGATGCGCACGATCCAGAGCGCGCGGAAATTGCGCTTCTTGGCTTTGCGGTCGCGATACGAATAAAGCGCGGCCTTCTCCACTGCCGCGTTGGCGGTGCGGAAGGTGTTCGAGCGGCGGCCATAATAGCCTTTTGCCTTCTTCAGGACTTTCTTGTGCCGGGCGTGGGCGGTGACGCCCCCTTTGACGCGGGCCATATCAATTCTCCATCTTTTGAACTTGCGGAATTTGTCGTGGGCCTATTTCAGGCCGTACGGGATCCACAATTTGACGCGGTCTGAATCCGGCTTGGCGAGCTCGGACATGCCGCGGTTCTGACGGATATATTTGCCATTATGGCCGAGCAGACGGTGACGCTTGCCCGCGGCGCCGGCCATGACTTTGCCTGTGGCCGTGAGCTTGAAGCGTTTTTTGACGCCGCTCTTGGTCTTCAGTTTCGGCATTTTGTCCTCCAATAGGATCGGGAGCGCTCGTGAGAACGCAAAAAAGGGCCGCCACGGCATGCCTTGAAGGCCGGGCCACCCGAAGAGGCGGGCGTGTAGCATGGGCGGGCGCTTCCCGACAAGGCGCCATCAGGCTAAGTTCAGGGCTCCCAGGGGAGCAGCCCAATGCGTACGCCGACCAATCTCGCCGAGGCCAAGGCCATATTCCGCGAGGAGCGCACCAAGCTCACCGGCTCGCTCTCGGCCATCGCCGGCTCGCGTTGGCTGCTGGCGATCCTGGCGACCTTGGTGATCGCGTTTGGGGCGAACTTGCTCTACTCGCCCGACCAATTGCCGGCGGTGGGCGGGCTCTCGCTCAGCTCAGTCGGCCTGCCCCCCAACCTCGATTTCGGGATCGCCGGCGAGCAAGCCGCCCAGGCCCGCGAAGCCGCCGAGCGCCAAGGCGGGGCCGGTGAAGCGGGCGCGTTCCTCGCCGAACGCCCCGAGCTTGTTCCCATGCTCAACGCCATCGGCTTTGGCCTCTGCCTCGCCCTGCTGCTGGGCAACATGTGGATCATGACCAAGCGGCGGCGGGTGAGCCGGGGGTGAGGGCGCGAGTTCGCTGGGGTGACACACGGCTCACGTTACAGCCTGCGAAAAGTCACGCGACCTTGCGCGTGGGCGTGTGTCGCCCAGTCCGATCCCCGATGGTTTGTCCGATCACATCCGGCAGGGCCCCCTAGCCTATCGCCTCGGGCACCACATAGTTCGGGTTAGGTATGAAACTGCCGACGATTTCCCCCGCTTCGTCCACCTTCCAAGCCCCTACTACCGCGCTCGGCGGCACCCGATCGTCCGGTCCATATGATCCGTGAATTTCATACACCCATCCGCCAGGGTTCTCTTTCGCTTCTGCGACAGCGCTTGCTGGCGGGACGCGCTCTATCGAAGACTCTTCAGCCATGTCTCATAGTACTCAATTTGCGCCCCAACGGTAGTTGGCGTCACATCAGGGCCACTCTCGAATATGCCCACCACGTCCAACTTGGTAGCGTGCTTGCCCAAAGTGAGCCGGTACGCGCGCTCCCCGTACCCCATCGATTCCATCATCGGCGATGGGTAAACATTCTTGCTCGCACCATAGCATTCAAGAAACAGTCCGTCCTTTTCCAGCCTTGCTCTGAGGTCGCAGAGCGCACGAAAATATCCCTGCAGATGGCGGGCAGCTACAGTTAAGTTCGCGCCATTCAATTGCAACATCACCTGTTCCGGCGCGCCTGGGGCTTCATTCCAGCATTCGAGCACAACTGGCAGGAGCTGCCCCCGCGCATGCAGCCGCAGGGCATACGTTGAGGACGGAGGCGTATCGAGTGATGTCATTTTGTCATTCGATGTACCAAGGATTAAGCACGTACTCACCTGTGAGCGCCCCTTGGCTTAGCGAATAGGCTCCCCGGACGCTTGTCGGATGCACGCCCCAAGGAATGGCGACCTCTAACTGCTCGGGGAAAGGCGACGCCACACCCAGGGCAGAATTGACGTTGACGCCCCCCTTGGGGGCAATCTGGTAAACGTATCCGTTTCGCCCGGCAAAATCGAGCGCGATGTCAAAATCCAGACTGGTTGCGACGTAGGCGCTATCGGATGCAGGTCTGGTGACGTGAGCCAGTAGGTCAAGGTTGTCGCCCCTCGGCGCAAAGCCATTCTGAAAAACGACTTCCGGAGGGAGGCTTGATCGCTCCCCTCGGTACACGAGTTCCAGTTCGGGGCGCGTTGCCCACGCACGCGCCGCGTTGCGTTGCGCGCCCGCGACGGCCAGTTGTTCCAATCCTTCACGCCCAGCCGCCGCAATTCCAAAGCCCGAACCAATCCCGATGACCGCCTCGCCAATTGACGCCTGCGTGTTCGAAAGGCCGGTGCTGCGCAGAGCCGCGTGCGTGTAGGTCTCGGTCGGCACGCCAGACCACCAGGTGCGCCAGCCAGCTTGGAAATTATCCGCGCCGTTCGTCCCTGCAACAACGGCAAGACTGCCGAACGCCACGGCGCCTACGCCGGTCTCGCTGGTGAGGACGGCAGCGCCGCCCGACACCACCGCGGTCGTCAATTGCAGGCCGCCGCCCACCATTTGCACCGCGCCCATCACGCGCGGGTGCTCGGCAACCCAAGTTTGCACCTGGCCTTGTTGCTCGTTCAAAACAGCGCCCGTACTGGCCAGAGCATTGAAGGTTGGATTGTAGCCAGCGGCGGTGCGATACTGGCCGCCGACCCCATTCAGGCCCGCCATATCAGCGAGATCGCCGAGCCTGTCCGCGAACCAGCCGAGTATCCCGCGCGAGCGATGCCCCGTGACAATGATTTCGTCTTCCTCGATCGCAGCGCCGCCCGGCACAGGCTTCACGCCTTTCGTCGGCCCAGGCGCGAAATGATCAAACGCTGACTGCCACCCTTCGCCGCAAACTGCAGCTACGACTTGTTTGGCCGTCTGAGGTGTTTTGCCTGTGTTGGGTGGGGCCGTCCTACTGGCGCCTCGCCCCGTCATACTACCAGCTATACTCTCCCCGATGGTTTGGCCGATCACATCTGGAAGTGCGGCCACGATGTTGTCGCCGAATTCGACACCTCGATGGGACAACGTACGGTCGCTTTGACGCCGGATCGGACTTAGCTTTTCTCTTCAACAAATAGGGAAACGCTACCCCCCGGAGAGCAGGCCAACATGAATTTTCCTGGACAAGCTAACTGCCACGCCTCGTAAGCATCATCCGGGTCAACCTCAAGATATCCTCCATCGCCGAACTCCATTTTGAACTGTCCGCTCTTATAGGCGTAGATGCTGGAAACTTTGGCTCCGAATAGCCCCAAGATGGGCGAGAGAGTTTCTGCGTTTTGTGGCCTGAGTGCGTGTTCTCTTCCGTTCGTCACCAAGCGGAACGGCGTTTCGATATACAGTTGCGCACTGTCATCGACGTCCGACAAAAGCAATCCAAGCCGAAAATCCACTTGAATCAGGCCGACAGTTCCGTCCGAAAAATTCGCGTGCCAGCCGCGTTCAGTCGCTTCAAGGTTCATGGTCATTCCTCGCCGGGATAGCCTCTGAGTGTTCCCCGATAGTCCGGCGTTATGTGAGTAGTGTCTTGTGAGCCCGGCCTTCCAGTCAGCGGGTTAAGAGGTTGCCCGTGGCTATTGTAATACCGAAAATAACCGTCTGGGTAGCGAGCGCTGGGTTCGCCATAGCGAATGATGTTCGCGTTGTTTCCAAGAGCCTGCCCCGCCGGCAGCAGGACCAACCCTCGACCATTCACCGCAGTTGTCGCCACATAGCCCGGTGGTGCCTGTAACACTACTCCATTGGGTGCCACGTAAAGGGTGCCTGGGGTGGCACCGTTTGCCACCGCGAGCGGACTAGCTGCTTCAACACGCAGTCGAGACAGCGTAGGCAACGGATTTCGGTCGAGCGCCCGAACACCAGCCGGCGCGGCATAGACATAACCTCTCGGCGCCAAGCCTTGCGTACCGTACACGCCTCCCGCAATGCCCTCAAAGGCCATGCCGCCGATCAACATCGCATCCTGCGTTTGCTGATCTGCGCCGAAAGCTCCCGCTCCGACTGATAGACTTGTGCCTAGCGGCGTTTGCGTCATCGCTACGACGCGCGCCACGCCGTCAACACGTTGTTGTTGTTCCCAGCGCTCGAAAGGCGTCGGGCCGGCTTCCCAGGCGTAACCGCGCGCGTTCTCTAGCGCGAGCAGTTCATTGTAGGTCGGCAAGCGCTGTGGCTGGCTGCCGAGAGCCTGGATGTTCTGCATCCAGGAGGACGGTTGCGGCGTGTGGTAACCGCTCGCGGCCGGCGCCGGTGCTCGCTCTTGCTCCGGCGTGAAATCGATACCGCGCCACCATCCATCCAGGGGAGCACGCGCCCGTCGCGTTCCCGTGATAATAATCTCATCCTCCAACGGCGGCGCTGGCTGGGCCTTGTCCTCGAAGCCCTCGGGGATTCCGTAGAGGTTCGTGCCGATGCGCTCGTCCTGATATTGCTTGGACGACTGACGTATCTTGCCATTGCTGGGTGAGCCCGTCGTACCGGCGCCGCGTCCCGTCATACCCGCAGCAACAACCTCCCCGATGGTTTGTCCGATTACATCCAGCGGTCGCGGACGCATGTGTCGGGTGGGGGTGTCGTAAGCTTAGGCGCCGATGATCTTGCCCGTCATAGGTGAAGCGCGCCCGCGTCGTACACGCAGGCCCGCGCTTACGCCCGCGGCGCCATCACCATCACCACTTGCCGGCCTTCGAAGCGCGGTTCGTGTTCGACCTTGGCGATGGTGTCGAGTTCAGTGCGCATGCGCTCAAGCAGCTCCATGCCCAGATGTGTGTGCGCCATTTCGCGGCCGCGGAAGCGTAAGGTGACTTTCACCTTGTCGCCCTCCTCGAAGAAGCGGTGGATGGCGCGCATCTTCACTTCGTAATCGTGGTCGTCGATATTCGGGCGGACCTTGATTTCCTTGAGCTCGATGCGCTTGGCCTTCTTGCGCGTCTCGGCCTTCTTTTTCTGCTCCTCGAAACGGAACTTGCCGTAGTCAAGAATCTTGCAAACCGGGGGCACGGAATTCGGGGCGACCTCGACCAGATCGAGCCCAGCCTCGCGCGCGGCGTCGAGCGCCGCCTGGATCGGCATTTCCCCCTGCTTTTCTCCCTCGGCATCGATGAGGAGCACGCGCAGCACGCCGCGTATATCCTCGTTTACGCGCGGGCCATCTTTCGAGGGCGGCGGCGCGGCATATGGACGTCTGGCTATCGGGCCTTCTCCTGTAGCTGTTGATAAAAGCTCATACGCGCCCGCCGCCTGGGTGGGGGCGGACTCACGGGGCTATATTGCTTGTGGCGCGCAAAGCATCAAGCGGTTGCGGCTTCGCTATAGATGCCGCAATTGCGCAACTGGCGCGCGACCTGCTCCACCGGCAAGTCGGCGATGACGGCGGCGGTAAAGGCGATCGCCCCGCCCCGCCCCCGGGGCGCAGCCTGCTCTGGCCGCGCCAGCGAGGACAAAAACACCAGGCAAGAGGCCCCCGCCGCGGCCGCCACGTGCATCAGCTCGACATCATCGCCCACCGCGAAGGCGGCGCGTTCAGCTAGCCCGATGCACTGAAACAAGTCCGGCCGGGTGACGAGGTTCTTGGCGCGCGGCTCCGCCTTGGCGATGGCGAGGCCAATGGGGCGCTCCTCCGCCCCGCCGAGCACCACGGGCGTCACGCCGTGATGCGCCAGGCGGCGCGCCACCTCGATATACTTGGCCTCCGGCCAGCGCCGCCCCGGCTCGGCGTCCGAACCGCGCGGCAGCAACAGCACGTAGGGGCCGCGTATGCCGAAAAAATCCGGCTGCAGACGCGGCGGGTCGCGCAACACTTGGCGCAGCCAACCCAGATCCGGCAGCAATTCCCCGCTCACCGCAATGCCAGCTGCGTTCAATTGCGCGGCGTACCGGTCGAGCGGGTGCAGGTCCGCGCGCTCAGGGGCGAGATAAGGATGCGAACAGCCCGAGATCGAGCCCGACCAGTTCGGCGGCCATGGCCGCATGCCTTGGAAATAATTGTTGGTGCGGTTCGAGCCTTCAAGATCGTAGATCATGTCGTACTTCGCGCCGCGGATACGCGCGATCAGCTTGGTGATGGCTTGCGGCTCCTTGGGCCGACCGTCAGCTTCCACCGTGTCGAAGTATGGGCACTTCTCGGCCAGCTCCCGCGTCGCTTCGGTGGTCAGCAGATTTATGCGGGCCCCGACATGAGCTTCACGAATGCGCTTGGCGGCGGCGAGCGCCTGCACGAACGGGGTGACAGCGCCCAGCTGAATCACAAGCACACGCTTGGCGGCGTTCGTTTCGCTTTCGACTAACGAAGCGGGCCGGCGCCAAATCATCTGTGTCCTCCTGAAGCGATCTTCGCTGATTCGCGAGCATTGGCATCGCGCAATAGAGAATCGTAAACAGCTAATGTGGCTGATTGCAGAGCGGCTTTCGAATAAAGTTTGCAGACATGTCTGCGCCCCTTGTGTCCCATTTCAGCACGTGCTTGGCGTCCGATGTCGATCATGCGCTCTAGCGCGCCTGCAAGAGCCGTGACGTTTCCGGGCGCGACCAGGAAACCGGTTTCGCCTTCAATGATTGTTTCGGTGTAACCGCCGAGATTTGACGCCACCACCGGAACGCCCATCGCTTGCGCTTCCACCGCGCCGCGCCCAAACGCTTCCGGCTCTATGACGGGAAACGCCGCGACATCGGACGCGGCGAACGCCAACGGCATGTGCCCCAAATGGCCCACCACCGCCACCGCCTCTTGCAGGCCGGCGGCGGCGATCGCGGCTTCGATTTCCTGCACGTAACCAATTCTCCCCTGCGGGTCGCCGGCGAGAATAAGTTTCAACGCGCCGGGCCGGCTGGCTTCGATCAATTTGATCGCTTCGATGACAACCAATTGTCCTTTCCAGCGGGTCAATCGGGCCGGCGCAATGATGACGCAGCGCGCGTCGTCCGCGGCCAGGTTCCAGGATGCGCGCAGCGCCGCCGTCGCCCTGCGTGTGATTTGCCTCGGTTCGAACAGATCGAGATCAACGCCGCGAGGAATCGCGACAAGGCGTTCCCGCGCGACGTCGTAATGAGCCAGGATGTGCTCGCGCGTGAACTCGGAATTGGCGATCACGACGTCGCCGCGCGCCATCACCGAATTGTAGAAGCGCTTCAACGCCGAGCGCGCGTCGTAGATGCCGTGAAAAGTGGTGACGAACGGCACGCCAGCCAACCGCGCCGCGATCAGCGCGCTCCACGCAGGTGCTCGCGAGCGCGCATGGATCAATTGTACGCCGCGCGCGCGCACCAAGCGCGCCATGCGGAAGGCGTTCATCAACACGGTGAACGGGTTCTTTGAATTGACCGGGAGCCTGATCAGCTCGCCGCCGGCCGCCTCAAGGTCCGGCTCGAGGCGACCGCCGGCGCTGACGATCAAGGCGAGCCCCCCGGCGCGGCTGATCGCTTCCGCCATTTCAAGCGTGGTCCGCTCAACACCGCCAGCATTTAGCTCAGGGGTGACTTGCAGAACTGAAAGGATGTGACTTTCTTGCAATGCCCCGTCGTCGCCCCGAAACTCGCCCAGCCCGGTTAAGCCGATGTTTGATAACAACTTTGACAGAATCCGCGCGAAGATTCGTGAAAAACGCGCTTTTCGCCGTCATAGTGGGCTAGCCGTCAGGTTCGGCCAAATCTTGGCGGCGGGGCGCCGCGGTTCGCGCGCTGAGCGAACGCCTTGGATTTGCGCCAAGCTTCGGGCATCGCTTCGCGGTCGTTTGGGGACGACGCGGAGAGAAGATAACGCCATGACCATCGCCGCCTTTCTATTGCCGTTCGCGCTGTTGCAGGCCGACGCCGCGCCCTTGGCCGGGGCCGCCGGCCCCGATCGCTTCGCCCAATGCCTGGCGCTGACCGAGCAAGACGCGGTCTTAGCCTACGAAGAAGCCATGGCCTGGGCCGCGGAAGCTCAGTCTGTCAGCGCCTATCGGTGCGCGGCGATGGCGTTGATCGCTCAGGACCGCGCTGGTGAGGGCGCACGGCGGCTCGATTCGCTGGGCGCGGCCGTGAACCCCGCCGAAACCGCCCTGCGGGCCGAACTTTTTTCGCAGGCCGGCAACGCCTGGCTGTTGGCCCGCGAGCCTGCACGGGCGCGCAGCTCGTTCACCCGCGCTATCACCACCATGGACGCCGATCCGCACCAATTGCCCGACCTGCTGATCGACCGCGCCCGCGCCTACGCCATGGAGCGCGATTGGCGCCTCGCGGAGGAAGATCTCTCGCGCGGCCTCGACGTCCGCCCCCGCGACCCGCTCGCGCTGCGGCTCCGGGCGGCTGCGCGCATGCACCAGCGCTCGTTTGACCTCGCCGAAGCCGACGCCCTGGCTGCTGCTGCGATCGAGCCAGCCAATGTGGACAACTACCTTATCCTCGGCCACGTCCGCGAAAGCAAACGCACCGGCGCGCCAGTGGATGAACAATAGCGGCTGGGGTCCGACGGAATTCTAGGTTACGCCCGTTTCTGTGTGTGAGGGTACTGCTCTACGGGAGGTTTATCGTGAATTTCAAAGCTTGTTTACTCAGTGCGTTTTTGGCGCTGGCGGTGAGCGCTGGGCCGGCGGCGGCGTGGGACCAGATCGGCGCCCGCGACGTGCGCGACCGCACCGACCGCGACACCATCACGCTGAACGGTCATCGCCAATTCGAGCGCATAAAGCTCTGTGTTTATCGCAACCCCGTGCACTTCCTCGACCTGGATGTGCGCTATCGCAACGGTGGCCACCAGGACGTCTCGGTGGCGCAGCGGATCAATCCGGGCCAATGCACCCGCGCGATCGACCTGAACGGCGATGACCGCGATATCACCACCATCTCCATGCTGTACGAAGAAACCAGCTTCCGCCGCCGGCACGCCACCGTGCGCGTCTTCGGGGAGTGAGAAACGGCTCGGCGGCGTCGCGGCGCCGCCGAGCTTAGCTCCGCACCCACCCCACCGCCGGATCGTTGAAATCAACCACGTCCGACAATTCGTAGATGTTGCGATAGCCATAGCCGTAGAGGTTGATGAAGGTTTGGATGTTGAGCGCGAGTTCGACGCGCTTGAGCACAACCGGCGCGGAATTATTGGAGAAATTGTTGTTGCAATAAATCAAAATGCGCGTGTTCGGATCACCGATCGCCGTGCGCAAGCTTTGATCGGTGAAATCGGTGAACGGCAGATTGATCGCGCCGGCGATGTGGCCAGCGGCATAGGCGTCAGCCGAGCGTGCATCGAGGATAATGGTATTGGGCTCGCGCGCCATAAGCTGAAAATCCGCGAGCGGCGCCAGACGCTCGGCGCGGTAGCCGTTCACTTCGTCGGCAAGGCCCTGAAACCCCTGATAATCAATTTGCGCAGCCGTTCCGGGCGCGGCTTTGTCCTGCGCCAACGCAATCAGCGGCGTCAGCCCCAGCATAAGTATCGCGGCGAGCATCAAAGCGCGCATGTTCGTTACCTCCCGATTGCGCGCGAGGAAACCGTAGGGGTTTGTCGTTATTGCGGCGGGGCGTTCACCGCATCGAGCAGTGCCGGCGTCCCAAAAACGTAGGCGCCGCCAACCAACAGTCCGACCGGCATGCCCATCAACACGCCGACATAGGCGTTGCCCAGGCGCTCGCTCCAATCGAGGCCCCGCCCGCCAATGCGCAGCAGGAAACCGATCGCCCCGCCGATCAGGCCACCGACGCCGCCGTAATTCCAGCCGATCACGCAGAGTGCAATCATGCCGGTGAACGCCGCGATCGTGAGCAGCAATCTCATCTTGGCTCTGTCGTCCCTCGTGTTGCGCACGCCCGACGCGCGCGCGATCGCGCCCTCTCATGACAGGATGGCGTGACCCCTCGCAAGCTGATCAAGCACAAATGCCGGGATCAAGCACGCGGCGGCGCGGCGGCATGCGCCTCGCCGTGGGCGACCCGAGACAGGATTTGGCCCTGCACCGTCGCGCCGGCCAGGCCCAATTCTTGCGGCGTCACGACGATGAGCTGCCCCGAGGACGCCAAAGCTTCGGCGATGTTCTGGCGTGTTTGCATCTCCAGCATGGCCAAGAGCGCCGCCGTTGATTGAGGGGTCTGCGTTCTGAACTGGTCGGCGAGTTTATCGACCTGTTGCGGCGTGAGGCTGAGCGCGCCAGCGCGAAACTGCGCGCGCGCGCCGCCCGCCACCGCTGGAGCGCCTTCCCCCGCTCCGTTAGTCAAACCCGCCACGCCAGGCGCGCCTGAAGCCGCGACGTTGGCCGCGTATTCGGCGGCGGCGGTGTAGGTGAAGCTCACGCCATGGAATTTCGCGCCAAGTGCAATGCCGGCCTCGTGCGCTTCATCGCCGTCTTCCTCGGCCTGCCGCAAGCGCTTGACTGCGCCTTCCTCGACCTCATGCAGGCCAGCGCGCAATTGCTGGTCCTCGCGCTTGCCCACTTCCGCGCGAATGGCGCTTTGAATCCGCGTTTCAAGCGCGAGGCCAAAATCCTGCACGTTGTAGACGAAAAACATCTTCTCGCGATTCAAGCTGAACTGCACCCGCGCTTCAACGACAATGGGATGATCATCAGCGGTGATGGCGCTGAAGGGAAGCGGCACGCAAAATTGCGGACGCAGGTTAACCGCGCCGGTTCTCTCGTTCAGCAACGGGACAAGCTTGCGTTGGCCGGTCGCGGGATCGAGGGCGACAAATTCTATCTTCGGCGCGCCGGCGCCCTTGACGATGAATTCCTCGATATCCCAGATCACGCCGCGTCCTTTAAGGGCGCGTTTAAACCCCTGATCGTTGTGCGTCATGTAGGTAAAATCGACCCGCGTCTGGTAGAATTTCCAGATCAGATAAGCCAACGCCGCCGCCAGCAGCACCCAACCAATCGTTTGCGCGATTTGTACCCAGCTAAACGCCATGTTGTCCCCCTTAGAGGCCCCATCTTAGCGCCGCACTTGCCCAATGCACGCGAAACCCGTGCAAAAAATGCTGAAACCTCCGCCCTGCGCGCTCGCCTAATTGGCGTTTGAGGCTCGGTCCAGCGACAATACGCACGCGGCAGTGCGTTCATTGCGCACAACCCGGGCGCGCTCGACAATCGTCGCCGCGCGTCGGCGCACATAGGGCCCAGGGTTGTCGGCGCGCCAGCGATTGGGGCTTGGCAACACCGCCGCGAGGCGCGCGGCTTGCAGCGGCGTCAAATCGGCGGCGGACACATTGAAACGCGCGCGGGCGGCGGCCTCGGCGCCGAAATTGCCGTCGCCCCATTCCGCGACGTTGAGGTAGGCCTCCATGATGCGCCGCTTGGGCCACATGAATTCCACCAAGGCGGTGAAATAAGTTTCGAAACCTTTGCGCAACCAGGAACCGCCTTGCCACAGAAATAAATTCTTGGCGGTCTGCTGGCTGATCGTCGAAGCGCCGCGCCTGCGCCGACCGCGCGCGTTTGATTCCATCGCGTCTTGGATGGCTTCGACATCGAAGCCGTCGTGACTGCAGAAATTCGCGTCCTCGGCGGCGATGACGGCGCGCACGAGGTGCGGCGACACACGATTTATCGGCACGGCATAATGGCGGATGGTCTCGCCCGCCGCGGCGCGCTCCAGCATTGTCGCTGTCGATGGCGGATCGATGAACAAATAAACGCCGACCCAGGTCACGGGGGCCAACACTAAGGCGACGAACAACACACTGATCGTGGTCAACAAGAGCCCATAGCGCTTGCGCCGCTTGATGCGCCCGAGGTCGAGATCGAGATTGATGCGTGCGTCGCGCGCGCGCCTCCCGCCCAGGCGCGATTGCGACGGCATCGAAATATCCGGCGCGCCGAAAAGTTCGATATCCTCGGGCAGCGCGGGCGCGCGCGGCACGGGTTCGTAGAGCGCTTCCTCAGCGCTTGCCTCAACAATAGAGTCGGGCGTTTCCGCGGAATTGCTCGCTGGCGGCGGCTCGCCTTGGGGCGGCGGCGGCTGGGGTTCGTCTTCATCCGGACTCATCGGTCCCATTCCCCCCGTACGGCTGAATCGTGCTCTTGCCCCCCAGCCCCTGATTTGAGGCGCTGAAAGGCCTCGGCGTCAAGCAATTGGCCGAGCGCCCACACAGCCATGCCGCGCACCAGGGCCGAAGCGTCGGCCAACAACGCCTCCAAAGCTGGCGCAAGCCCAACTTCACCGGAATTGCCGATCGCGCAGGCGACGTTGCGAACAAAACGGTCCCGCCCCGTACGCTTGACCGGCGTGCCCGCGAACCGCGCGCGGAACGCGGCGTCGTCGAGCGCCGCCAGCTCCGCTAGGGGGGCGAGTCGCAATTCATCGCGCAAGGCCAGACGCGCCTCCCGCGCCTTCGCCGCAAACTTGTTCCAGGGACACACCGCCAAGCAATCGTCGCAGCCAAACACGCGGTTGCCGAGCGCAGCGCGGAACTCCAGGGGGATCTGATCCTTGTGCTCAATGGTGAGGTAAGCAAGGCAGCGGCGCGCATCGAGTTGGTAAGGCGCTGGAAACGCGTTGGTTGGGCACACGTCAAGGCAAGCGCGGCAGGTGCCGCAGAGATCATCGTGCGGCGCATCCGATTCCAGTTCGGCGGCGCTGAGAATAGCGCCGAGCAGCAGCCACGAGCCATGCTCGCGCGACACCAGATTGGTGTGCTTGCCCTGCCAACCAAGCCCCGCGCGTTCGGCCAGCGGCTTTTCCATCAACGGCGCGGTATCGACGAACACCTTCACCTCGGCGCCAGTTTCGCGCGCCAGCCATTGCGCGAAGGTCTTGAGCTTGCCTTTGATAACGTCGTGATAGTCGCGCCGCGCCGCGTAGGCTGATACGAGCCCATCGCGCTTATGCTGGAGCAGCGCGAGTGAATCATCGCCCGGCGCATAGCTTTGCCCCACCAACACCGCGCTCTTGGCGTCAGGCCACAAGGCCTGCGGGTGGGCGCGGCGGCCCTGGTCCATCCAATCCATGGCGCCATGGCGGCCTTCGTCCAGGAATTCCCGCAGCCGCGCGCCCGCCGGCCACGCCGCTGTTGCCGAAGCGATCCCGCACGCATCCAGCCCCATGGCCTGTGCCTGGGCGGCGATCTGCTTCGATGAAATCACAATTCCCTATGCCCCGGCACGCGCGCGGCGTCGATCCGCGCCGTTACAGCAGCGCTTTCGCCGCCTCGACAATGGCTTCGGGGGTGATGCCAAAGTGCGCGTAGAGATCCTTTGCCGGCGCGGAGGCGCCGAAGCTGGACATGCCGATGAAGGCGTCCAGCCCGAATGCCTCGAACCAGCCTTGGCCGATAGCGGCCTCGACACCGATCTTGAGTTCTTCGTCATCGCCGCAGATTGAATCCTGGTAGGCATCGTCCTGGGCGTCGAACAGCTCGAAGCACGGCGCGGAAATGACGCGGGTTGGAACGCCCCCGGCTTGCAGCAGCTCGCGCGCCTTCACCGCCAGCGCGACTTCCGTGCCCGTCGCGAACAGCGCGACGCGCGCTGAGCCACCCTCTGCTGCGAGCAATTCATAAGCCCCGCGCGCGCTCAGATTTTCGCTCGCATCACCGCGCAGCGCCGGCGTCGCCTGCCGCGACAGCGCCAGCACGCTTGGACCGTCTTGGAGCAGCGCCGCTTGCCAGCACTCAGCAGCCTCAACCGCGTCGGCGGGGCGGAACACGCACAGATTCGGAATCGCGCGCAGCGCCGCCAAGTGTTCGACCGGCTGGTGGGTCGGGCCATCTTCGCCAAGGCCTATGGAATCGTGCGTCATCACATGAATGACGCGGATGCTCATTAGCGCCGCCAGGCGAATGGCTGGCCGCGAATAATCGGCAAATGTAAGGAAGGTGCCGCCGAACGGAATGATGCCGCCGTGCAACGCCATGCCGTTCATCGCCGAAGCCATGGCGTGCTCGCGTATGCCATAGCGCACGTAGCGGCCAGCGCGGTTCTCCGGCGTAAAATCGGAAGCGCCCTTCGCCAGCGTATTGTTGGAGCCGGTCAAATCGGCCGAGCCGCCTAGCAATTCGGGCGCAACCTCAAACATCGCTTCAATCGCCGCACCCGAGGAGGCGCGGGTTGCAAGCGCGGGCTTGGTCTCGGCCATCTTTGCCGCGTGGGCGCCGAGCGACGCCACCGCCGCGTCGACATTCGCGCCGCTCAGCGCGGTCGCGAACGCATCGCCCTTGGGCGATTTCTTCAGCCGCCCCGCCCAGGCTTCGCGGGCGCCGGCGCCGCGTGCGCCGATCTTCGTCCACGCCGCGCGAATATCGTCTGGCACGTCGAACGGCCCGTGCGTCCAGCCAATCGCCGCCTTCGCCGCCGCGAGTTCTTCAGCGCCGAGCGGCTCGCCGTGCGCCTTGGCGGTGCCCGCACGCTTGGGCGCGCCGAATCCGATCACGGTTTTGCAGGCGATCAACACCGGCTTGTCGGACTTGGCCGCGGCTTCGAACGCGCGCGCGGTATCGGCGAAATCGTGCCCATCGCAGGCGAGCACATTCCACCCCGAAGCGGCGAAGCGCGCTTTTTGATCGGTGGTGTCCGACAGCGACACGGCGCCGTCGATGGAAATGGAATTGTCGTCCCAAATAACGATGAGCTTGTTCAGCCGCTGGCGCCCAGCGAGCGCCAACGCTTCCTGGCTGATGCCCTCCATCAAGCAACCGTCGCCAGCAATGACCCAGGTGCGGTGATCGACCAGATCATCGCCGAAGCGCGCATTTAGATGCGCTTCCGCCATCGCCATGCCGACGGCGTTGGCGAAGCCCTGCCCAAGTGGACCAGTGGTGGTTTCAACACCTTCGGCGTGGCCATATTCGGGATGTCCCGGCGTCTTGGAGCCGAGTTGGCGGAAGCGCTTCAGCTCTTCCAGCGTCATGTCGGAATAGCCGGTCAGGTGCAGCAGCGCGTAGAGCAGCATCGAACCGTGGCCGGCGGAAAGCACGAAGCGGTCGCGGTCAGGCCAGCGCGGGTTGGCGGCGTCGAATTTGAGGAAGCGCGCGAACAGCAATGTCGCCGCGTCGGCCATGCCCATGGGCATGCCAGGGTGGCCGGACTTGGCTTGCTCCACCGCGTCCATGGCCAGCGCCCGCACCGCGTTCGCAAGCTGGCGCGCTTCTACGCCTTCGATCAGTTCGCTCTTGCTCATAGGATTTCCTTGTTCAGGCTCTGTAGCGCCGATTCGGGCGCTTTGCCTGGCGTTTGCAGTGCGGTATCAGCCCGCAGCGGTCGCGGGAATGCGACCACGGAGCCCCATATGAAGATTTTCATCGATAGCGCCGATGCAGCCGAACTCCGGGCCCTGGCGCCAACCGGGCTTGTGGACGGGGTCACCACCAACCCCTCGCTCATCGCCAAGGCGGGCCGGGATTTCTTCGAAACGCTGAAGGACATTTGCGCGGCTGTCTCAGGCCCGGTGAGCGCCGAAGTTGTGGCTCAGGATTGTGAGACCATGCTCGAGGAGGGGCGCAAGCTGCGCGGGGTCGCCGGGAACATCGTGGTCAAGCTGCCGCTGACGCCGGAGGGGCTCAAGGCCTGCAAGGCGCTCACCGCCCTAGGCCACCCCACCAATGTCACGCTCTGCTTTTCCGCCGTTCAAGCGCTGCTCGCGGCCAAGGCCGGCGCGACCTACATCTCACCCTTCCTTGGCCGGCTCGACGACGGCGGCCAGGACGGCATGGAGCTGATCCGCGAAATCCGCGCCATTTATGACAATTACGGCTTCGCCACCCAAGTCCTGGCCGCCTCAATCCGCTCGCCCGCCCATGTTCGCGACGCGGCGCTCGCGGGCTCGGATTGCGCGACGATTCCCCCGGCGGTGTTCAAGGCGCTCTACAGGCACAACCTCACCGACGCCGGCCTCGAGGCGTTCCTCAAGGATTGGCGTTCCACCGGTCAATCGATTTTATAGATTGCTTACCGGCCCGAGAGACGGTCGAGACGGCTCATCGCGCCATCAGTGGCGGCCCGAGCGCTGGCCATCGAGCGCTCGGCTTCGGCCAATTGCGCGTGCACCGCGGCCACGTCCAGGGGCTCGACCGTGGGCGCTTCGGATTCGACGGTCGCGGCCATCGCGTCGCGCATGCTCAAGCCGCCCTGCAAGGCGACCGGGCCAACCAAGCCCACAAGCACCATGGCGCCGGCGCCTGCGGCGAAGCTGGCGGCGATGAGGCGGACCGTGGACTTGAGATTGGCGGACGACATTGTGGAGAACTCCCGAAGGCGGCGTCCTTAACAAAAGGTTGCCTGTGTTGCAATTGCGACATTGCGGCGCCGAAGAGATTTTTGTCCGTGACCGCTGTCACCAACCCGGCGCCCGGTCGCTGTTACCGCGACTTGGGCGTGACTATAGTGTGGAAACCTGAATTTCAGCCGAATCCCGGCTTCAGCACCGGTTGCACTAGACCAAAGCTTGCCGTCTAAATCCGCCGCCAAGCGCCGTGCTGCGGCGCGAAAAAATGGACCCACAATGGATAGCGCAGCCGCAAACTCAAAACCGCTACGGAAAGCAGTCCTACCCGTCGCCGGCTTCGGTACCCGTGTGCTTCCAGCGACGAAATCCATCCCCAAGGAAATGCTTCCTGTGTTTGATCGACCAGCGATTCAGTACGTTGTCGATGAAGCTCTGGCCGCCGGCATCGAGCACATCGTCTTCGTTACCGGGCGAAACAAGGGCGCGATCGAGGATTATTTTGACCGCGCACATGAACTCGAATTTAGCTTGCGGGCGAAGGGCAAGACCGCGCTCGTCAACGAATTGGAAAGCAGCCTGCGGCCCGCCGGCTCGATGAGCTTCGTGCGCCAGCAAGCCGCCCTCGGCCTCGGCCACGCGGTCTGGTGTGCGCGCGACATCATCGGCGACGAGCCGTTCGCGGTGCTGCTGCCCGACATGCTGATGATGGCAAAGCCTTCTTGCCTGGCGCAAATGGCGGACGCCTATTCCAGGGTCGGCGGCAATCTCATCGCGGTGGAACCCTGCGAGGACCCCTCCGGCTATGGCGTGATCGATCCGGAGAGCCGTGACGGACCGCTGATCAAGATGAAGGGCATGGTCGAAAAACCCAAGCGCGAGGACGCTCCCTCCAACCTCTTCATCAGCGGACGCTATATTTTGCAGCCGGAGATCTTTGATCTGTTGGCGTCCCAAGGCGCCGGCGCGGGCGGCGAAATCCAGCTGACCGACGCCATGGCGCGCTTGATGGAAACCCAAAGCTTTCACGCGCTCGAATACGATGGCCGCTCCTACGATTGCGGCGATAAAATCGGCTACCTGCGCGCGGTGGCCGCTTTCGCACTGGCCAACAGCGAATACGGGGTCCAGGCCGCCGCGACCTTGCAGGCCGCGTTGACCGATGTCAGCAAAGGGAAATGACGCCTGTCACCGCCTTCGTAAGCCGCGACGCGCTGATGGCGGCTGTGGCCGAGCGCATCGCCGGCGCACTTCGCGCCGGCATCGCCGAACGTGGCGCGGCCTGCGCGGCACTCTCCGGCGGAACAACGCCAGAGCCGGCCTATCGTCTGCTGGCGGCGCAAACGCTCGACTGGAGCAAGGTGACATTTGCGCTGGTCGATGAGCGCTTCGTACCGCCGGACCAGGAGCCTTCCAATGAAGGCCTGCTGCGACGCGCCCTTGCGCCCGCGTTCGCGCAAGGCGCGCGGCTGGCGCCGATGTACGCCGACACGCCAACCGCGCGGGAAGCCGCCGAGCGCGCCGACACGCGCTACGCGCTGTTGCACTTTGATATCGCACTCATGGGCATGGGCCCCGATGGCCACACCGCCTCCTGGTTTCCCGGCGCCGCGACGCTGAGCGAAGCGCTCGATCTCGAGAGCGAACGCGCGGTCGTCGCCGTGCACGCCCCCCAAGCCTACGGCACGCCAGAACGGCTGAGCCTCACGCGCGCCGCGCTTGCGCGTGCCGGCCACATCCTCGTGCTCATTTTGGGCGATGAGAAGCGCGCTTATCTCGATGCGGCGTTGTCCATGCGGGCGGAGGACGCGCCGATCGCCAGCTTGTTCGCACTTCCCAATCGCACGCCCGAAGTCCTCTGGGCGCCCTGAGCCGGCTCATCCGCCAATGAACGCGGCGACGCCCGCCGGGCCCAGCACGGCAAGCATGAACGCAAGCCCGGTCAACACGCCCACCATGAGCGATACATTATCCCTGAACGCAAACACGACAGGGTCGTCGTGCATGGCGCCGCGCTCCGTCAGCAGCCATACGCGGCAGAGCCAGAAGATCGACGCGCCCGGTAGCGCCCACAAGAACACCGGCGCGCCATAATGCGCCGACGCCACATCACTCTGCACATAAAGCGCAAGCACCAAGCTCGACACGAACGCTGACGCCACGCCCATTGTCTTGAGGATGGGCCCGTCCTGCAGCAGATAGCCGCGCCGTTTTGGTTGTCCCGTTCCCGCCGCCGCGGCGACATCGAGTTCGGTGACTCGCTTTACCAGCGCCAAGCTCAAGAAGAAGAAGCCGCAAAACGCCACCATCCACGATGAAGCGGCATAACCAGTCGCCTCCGCGCCCAGCACAACACGCACCGCGTAGAGCGCCGCGAGCACATACACGTCGGCCATCACTTTGCGCTTCAACCACAACGTATAACCGGCCGACATCACCATGTAGGCACCCGCAACTAGAAGCACGTCCGCCGACGCCGCGAGAGCCAAACCCGCCACGCCCATGAAGGCGGCGACCGCCAAACCCTTTGCCGGCGAGAGCGCGCCACGCGCGAACGGGCGCATGCGCTTGCGCGGATGGCGGCGATCCGCGGCGATGTCGAAGGCGTCGTTGACGAGGTAGAGGCTCGACGCCGCGAGGCACAACGCGAAGAACGCGAGCCACCCCTTCAGTAAGCCCGGCCCGTCGGACCAGCCTTGGCCGACCAGGATCGGCAAAAATACCAGCACGTTCTTGGCCCATTGCCGCGGCCGCATCGCTTCGAGCAAGGCCCGCCAAGGTTTGCCCTCTGGCTCGAATGTGCGTTCGATGCTCGCGAGGTCGCGCGCGCGGCGCGTCAAGCCAGGCCCCGCATTGACAAGCACCGCCTGCCTCGCCGCCCGCCAGACATGCAAATCGGCCGCTTCGTTGCCCGCATAGACGAAGCCCTCGGGGAATGCCTGGGCCAGACGCTCGGCCTTGCGCGCCGCCTTCAAATTGGTCCTGCCGTCCGAGGCATAGACAGCGTCGAACAGGCCAACATGGCGCGCCACCGCCTCAGCCGCTTCGCGATCACAAGCCGTGGCCAACACGATGGTGCGTCCCTTGGCGCGCTCCTCACGAAGCCACGCCAGCACCCGTTCATCGTAGGGTAAATCGGCGGGCGCTGGGGGCGCGTGCTCGGCCAGCTGCGCCTTGGCGTAAGCGCGCCCGCGCAGCAGCCACATGAGGATCAGCAGCACGCGCCAGGGGGCGGCGGCGACATAGGCCAGGATGGACTCGAAAAAGATGTCGCCACGGATGAGCGTGCCATCGAGGTCGACCGCCAGCGGCGCGACCACACTGCTTGCCGCTTGCGTTGTCATCCCCACAGCCCCCACGCGGCCTACTCAAGCACCAACGGTGGTGGGGGAGAGAATTGAACTCCCGACCTTGGGGTTATTAATCCCGACCTGGCTCTTTTTTGGGGTTGCATCAGCTTGGATCACTTTCTCTATCTAATGGTATTTGTAACACTTATGGATCGGGAAAGCGCTTGGTCATAGTCAATCGCAAAACGGCAGAGCGATTCGCGCATCTTCGCGATGACCAGCCGCATGCCGTCGCCGAAAGCGTGCAGAGAAGCGGCGTTCCCTCGGTCCAATCGCCGCTTCGCGATCGATACCTTTCGCGCGGCGCGCGAAAAAGGCATTCGACTCGAAGGATTGAATCCTCGCGACAACCGCGCACGCGGCGAATTGCTCGGGCGTCTCGCGGTCGAATATGATCGCCCATCCGCCGCACGCCCTGGGCCAGCGCTCTGACACGGTATACAAAGGCGCGTTCAGCGCAAAGGCGAAGCGAACGTGGAGACGGACAGCGAATATTTGTGGCGCGACGCCAAACGCACCCGCGTCTGGCGCAACGTGGACCGCGCGACGTTTGAAAGCACAATCCAACCCGCTGCGCAGCCTGCAATCTTGAAGGACGCGGTTCGTCACTGGCCGAGTGTCGCCGTCGCCAAATCCCCCACCGACGTAAGCACTTTGCTGAAGGGCGCCGCCAACGAGACTCAGGTCGACTATTTTGAAGGCGCGCCCGAGCTAGGGGGTCGCTACAATTACAAGCCGGACTTCTCGGGCTTCAACTTCGAACGCAGGAAGGCTTCGCTGCCGGCGTTTCTGGATAGGCTGCTCGGCGCGCTTGAACAACCCGCTTCGCCCTCACTCTATGCGGGCGCGGTGAATGCGCCCACACATACGCCTACCCTGCTCGCCACCCATTCGATGCCCTTGCTCGACGGCGTCGAGGAAAAACTGGTATCGCTCTGGATCGGCAATTGCGGCCACACGCCGGCGCATTGGGATCTGCCGCAAAACATTGCCTGCGTGATCGCCGGGCGGCGACGCTTCACGTTGTTTCCGACCGAGCAGGTGAGGAACCTCTATATTGGTCCGCTCGACGTCACCATCGCCGGCCAACCCTCAAGCTTGGTGGATTTTCATGCGCCCGATTTCGAAGCGCATCCGCGCTTTCGCGACGCCATCGCTGCCGCGGAGATCGCCGAACTCGAGCCCGGCGATGCGCTCTATCTGCCAAGCCTTTGGATCCATCACGTCGAATCGCTCGATTCCTTCGGAGTGATGATGAACTTCTGGTGGCGCGATGGACCGCCACACCTGATCACGCCGTTCTTAACTATGCTGCACGCTTTGCTGACAATTCGCGGCTTGCCGCCCGCGGAGCGGGACGCGTGGAAGATCATGTTCGACCAGTACATCTTCGAACAGAACGGCGATCCGTTCGCGCACCTCCCCGACCACGCGCGCGGTGTGTTTGGCGAAATGACGCCAGAGCGCTTGCGCCTTGTGCGCGAGCGTTTGCTTCGCACGCTCCTGCCACGCTGATCGGGTCGTAGCCCGGGAAGGCGCTGCCGCGGAAGAGCGAGATCCCCCTGTCCCAACACGTCGGCCAGCGGCGCCCAGGCGGAGGAACCGGGACGAACTCAGCCACGAAATTTGCCCCGCTTAGTCCAAGCTCCGCGCTGCGCAGTGCGCGGCGATGAAAGCCTCGTGAGTGGGCATCGCGTCAACAGCATTCGCGATTACCTTCCGCAGGTCGATCAGGAAACGATCGAGATCAGCCGCCGACAGCTGATCGGCCATCGGGTTATATCCGATGGGATCGATCCCCTGCCCGTACATCACTTGCAGCCAGCTCGCTTCCGCGAACAGGTCCTCCTGTTCACGATAGATCACGCCGTTGGCGCCGAACAGCGCGAGCTTGCGTGTGAGGTCTTCCGGCACGCTCATGTTGCGACAGTCGATCCAGAACTGCGAGTCCGTGCGTTCGTTGGCGTGGTAGTGAAGAATGATGAAGTCACGGATGCGCTCAAACTCCAGGCCGCACTGGCGATTGTACTCGTCGATCTCCGCATCCTGAATGCCCGTGTGCGGGAACAAACTAAGCAACCGGTTCACGCCCGATTGGATCAGATGGATGCTGGTGGATTCCAGCGGCTCCAGGAATCCGCTGGCGAGACCGAGCGCCACGACATTCTTGTTCCAAAATTTGTTGCGCCGCCCGGTGACGAACTTGATCAAGCGCGGTTCGGCCAGCGCCTCGCCTTCGAGATTGCCGAGCAGCACGGCGGACGCTTCGTCCTCGCTGATGTGGGCGCTGCAAAAGACATGGCCGTTGCCGGTGCGGTGCTGCAGCGGAATGCGCCATTGCCAACCCGCGGCATGCGAAATCGCTTGTGTGTAGGGCCGCGCAGGGCCGACATTGCGTGTCGGCACGGCCCAGGCCCGGTCGCACGGCAACCAGCGCGACCAATCCTGGTATCCCGTCTTGAGCGCGCCCTCGATCAACAGCCCGCGGAAGCCTGAGCAGTCGATGAACAGGTCACCGCCGATCACCTCCCCACGTTCGAGCCGCACGGCTTCGACAAAGCCCGTTTCGGGATTCTGGGCGATGCCGACGATCTTGCCTTCGGTGCGCGTCACGCCGCGCGCTTGCGACCAGGCGCGCAGGTACTTCGCATAGAGCGCCGCATCGAAGTGAAAGGCATGCGCGATGGAAGCGCTGCGCGAGCCCATCTCGAACGGCGCGCGCGTGAACTTTCCCTTGAGCGCCGCCTGCGCGTTGGGGCTGTACGCCCAAAGATCGGCAAAGCGCGCATCGCTGCGCGCGCGCAGCCAGTGATGATGGAACGGCGTCCGCGCCAGCGGCATGCCGTTGTCGCCGAAAGTGTGGAAGTAGGAATGCCCGAACCGGCGCCAGTTGATAAACTCGATGCCGAGCTTGAAGGTGGCCTGGGTCGCACGGATGAACTCGTCTTCGTCGAGGCCGAGCGCGGCGTTATAAGTGCGGATTTGCGGGATCGTGGCTTCTCCGACGCCGACGATGCCGATCTCGTCGGACTCGATGAGCTGCACATCGACGATGCCGGAGAGCAGCTTGGAGAACGCCGCGGCGGCAAGCCAACCGGCGGTCCCGCCGCCGACGATAACCACCCGCCTGATCCGTTGAGAGCGCATGAAACACCCCTTGCCGCAAACAATACGCCCCCGCCGACGAAGCCGACAGGGGCGTCTAAGTTCGGGAGGAATTTCGTCTCCTAGTGACGATAACTCACGCCGACAAGATAGGTCGCGCCGTAGGATTGGTAGTCGCGCACCTGCCGTTCATCGCCACCAACATAACCCGAGAACGGTTCGTCTGTAAGGTTCTCGCCTTGGATCTGGATTGCCAGACCTTCCAGCGCGCCCTCGCCGAAGCGGTAGCCGATTTGCGCATCGAGCACGGATTCGCCGTTGATGAATCGCAGCTCGCGACCGGCGCCGAAGCCCGTCACTTCACCAAGGAAATCGGTGCGATGGCGGTTGCTGATGCGCGCTTCGAAGCCGCCGTTCTCATAATAAATCGTGGCGTTGATCACCTGCTCGGAGAGGCCGGGCAGTGCGCTGCTGGGCGTGTTTGGCGGCTGGATATTGCTTTCTGTGAAGGACGCGTTGACCACAAGACCGAAGCCCTCGAGGGCCGCGAAGAAAATCTCCGCCGGCAGGTTCGCGGTCAGTTCGATACCGCGAATGTTGCCACCGTTGCCGTTTGTAGGCGCGGTTGCGAACCCCTGGAACGTGGCCGGCACCGACAACGGCGTGTCGGTGGGAAAACCCGTGAAGTCGTATGGAATCGTCAGCGGGTAGATATAGGTGTCAAGCTCCTTGAGGAACGCCGCAGCCGCCACATAGCCGCCGCTGTCACCCAAATAGCGCTCGAAGGAAATGTCGAACGAATTGGCGATCCACGGCCGCAACAACGGGTTGCCCCCACTGCCACCCCAGTACGAACTGCCTTGGTTGACTGGGTTTGCGTTGAGGATATTCGCCACATTGTGGCTCACCTCGAAACTGGCCCGCATTTCGTCCATGCGCGCGCGCGCTAAAGTGCGCGCAGCGCCAATGCGCAGGAATGTGTCGTCGGCGAGCTCCCACGAGACGTTCAAGCTCGGCAGCACCTCGGTGTAGGTGTCACCTTGCTCGACAAGAACGTAACTGCCGGCCGGCCCCGGCAGGCGGACGGCGCCGTTGGAGCTTTGATCAGTGTGAACGATCTGCACGCCAACGTTACCGGTTACCGGAATACCATAGGCCTCCGTGTCGATGTTGAGACGCGTATACGCGACCGTCACAGTCTCACTAACGCCCCAAGTTTTCGAGATCACATCGGCGGCTAGGTTGGGACGCAGCGTGTAGATTCCGGGCGTGTTGAGCAGCGCAACCGGATCGTACGTAACCATGCCCGGAATGCCCAGGAAGTCGAGCGGAGTAGCGCCCTGCAGCAGGCCCACGGGAATCGGCACGGCGCACGAGTTCACCGGGTTCAAGCCGCAGTTCAGGTCGACGAAGCTTTCGATGCTCGTCTTGTCCTTCTCGCGTTCGCTATAGTTGACGCCGAATTCCCAGGAACTGAATGGCCCGTTGTCGATCTCTCGCTCCGCGCTCAGGCGCAGCGCGCGCAGTACGTCATCGGTCTGCGGCTCTTTGATGAAGCCGGCTTGGCCCCACCCTTGCGGGTCGGTCAGCAGGATGAGCGAGGGATCCGCGTAATTGATGTTCGAACCGAACACGTAACTACCGTTGCCCGTCTGGAAGGTCATGTTGGCGGTGGCGCCAAGACCGCCCGGGCCAGTTCCCGAATACGTTTCGAGATCAAGGTCATCGCGTTGAACGCTTGAGTAGCTGAGATCGGCTTCAGCATTCCAATGATCGCTCAGGGCCCATTGCAGGTTCCAGCCGAGCGCCGCAACCGTGCTTGCGCGGGTGCGGATGTCGTTGCGCACGACGCCGTCCACGCCGGCAAAAGTACCCGCCGTCACTAAACCGTTGGCGACGGTGGAGCCGGGCTGGAGCGAAGCCGAAGACCACCATAACGGCAATTCAATGCCCTTCAGATTCTGATCTTCGTTGAACTCCGAGTAGAACGCATCGATGCGTGAAGAGAACGTGGCGGACGGACTAAACTCAAGCACGCCCATGATGGCGTCGCGCTCGAGCACGCTTGACTGCACGTACGGCTTGGCGCCGCCGAGGATCAAATCGCCCGCGCCGGTCGTGGGATAGCCCCAGGCCTCGAAGCGCTCGGCTTGCGTCGGCGAAGACATTGTCGTGACGCCAAGCGCCCAGCCCCAACGACCATCTTCCGATTGGTCGATGTAGGACCCCGTGATGCGGTAACCGCTATCATCGCTGCCAGCGACAAGAGCACCCATACCATTCCACTCGTGGCGCGCGCTGAGAGCAACGACGCGCTCATCGAAGTTGAGCGGACGCACAGTGCGCAAATCAACGGTGCCCGCGAGGCCTTGGCCAATCAGCGACGCGGTGGGTGTCTTGTAGACGACCGCCGACCCCAAGAGCTCCGATGGATACTGATCAAACTCGACGCCACGATTGTCGCCGGCGCTGACTTGCTCGCGGCCATTGAGGAGCGCGGTAGTGAAATCTGGCGACAGGCCTCGCACCGACACCTGTTGGCTGCGGCCAAACAGGCGCTGGGCCGTCAGGCCCGGCAAACGCGAGAGCGCTTCAGCAATGGAATTATCCGGCAACCCGGCGATGTCGTCCGCGGTCACAGCTTCCACAATCGCGTCGGCTTCGCGCTTCGTTTGAGCAGAACTCGCCAAACTGGCGCGATAGCCAGTGACGATAATTTCCGACTCCTCGGACACTGCATCGGGCTGCGCGTCCTGCGCGTGCGCCATCTCAGTCGCCGCCAGTGCAAACGCAACCCCGCCAGCAACGCTTGTCAAAAGCCGCACGCGGCGGCGGCTGTTTGGCCGTGAACTCATGTCGCGATCCCTCCCTTGCCTCCGCTCAATTCTTCGGACTGGCGGTCGACTCGGAAAGCAAATTAATGCAAAATCTGATCCAGTCAATTGTTGCACAATCTCCACACTTTGTCTTCGCAGGCGCATAATAGAGGGCAATTGAGGCGTTTCTCAAGTTCTTGACATCGCCAGGAGGCAATGCAAATTTGTGCAAAATTCGAAAAGTCGAATGACAGACGGCTTTGGATTGGGCGGAAACGATGTGGCGACTTGGCTTCTGGGTGGCGCTGGCCCTGACATTGGGCGCGGCTTGCGCGGCGAACGCTCAAACCAGCCCGCCGAGCGCGGCAACCCGCTTGCCGCAAGACGAGGTGATCTACTTTGTGCTTCCAGATCGCTTCGAAAACGGTTCGCCGCGCAACGACCGTGGCGGCCTGCGCGGGGATCGGCTGCGCACCGGCTTCGATCCTACCCATAAGGGCTATTATCACGGCGGGGACCTCGCAGGTCTGACCCGACGTCTCAGCTACATCCAAGGTCTCGGCGCTACGGCGATCTGGCTGTCGCCGGTTTACGAGAACAAACCGGTGCAGGGCCCGCCGGGGCAAGAATCCGCCGGCTATCACGGCTATTGGATCACCGACTTCACCACCATTGATCCCCACCTCGGGACGCGCGCCGAGTTCCGCCGATTTGTCGACGCCGCGCACGCGCGCGGCATGCGCGTGTACATGGACATCATCACCAACCACACCGCCGATGTGATCCAGTATCGGGGCTGCCCAATCCAAGCCTGCCTCTATCGCTCGCGCGCGGACTATCCCTATCAGCGCCGCGGCGGGCTTGCTGGCCCTGTCATCAACGAGGGCTTCAACGGCGACACCGCCCAGCATCAAACGGCCGAGAACTTTGCGCGGCTCGCCGATCCGAACTTCGCCTACGAAACCTTCGTCCCGGCCGCCGAGCGCAACATCAAAGCGCCGGCTTGGCTCAATGACCCAATCTACTACCACAATCGTGGCAACTCGACATTTCGAGGCGAGAGCTCGCAGCTCGGGGACTTTTCCGGCCTCGACGATCTTTACACTGAGCACCCGCACGTCGTGCAGGGCATGATCGACATCTACGGCGCCTGGATTGATGAGTTCGGGATCGACGGCTTTCGCATCGACACCGCGCGCCACGTGAACCCCGAGTTCTGGCAGGCCTTCGTCCCGGCCATGCTTGCGCGCGCACAAGCCCGTGGGATCGAGAACTTCTACATCTTTGGTGAAGTCTACGATCCTGACCCAGGCCGACTTGCCCGTTTCACGCGCGTCGACGGCTTTCCCGCGGTGCTCGATTTCGCTTTCCAGTCGGCAGCGTATGACGCCATCGTCCGCGGCGCCGGCACAGATCGCCTTAACGCGTTGTTTGAGTCGGACGTGGTCTACGAAGGCGGCGCGGCGACCGCGATGCAATTGCCCACGTTCCTAGGCAATCATGACATGGGCCGGTTCGCCCACTTCCTAATGCGGGAGAACCCAACGATCTCGGACGAGGAACTGCTGAAGCGCGCAATCTTGAGCAACGCCCTACTGATGTTCGCGCGCGGGGCGCCGGTGATCTATTATGGCGACGAACAGGGCTTCACCGGAGACGGCGGAGACCAGGACGCGCGCGAGGACATGTTCCCAAGCCGCGTCGCCAGCTACAATGACAACCGCCTCGTCGGAACAAGCGCGACCACTGCGCGGAGCAATTTCGATGCGAACCACCCAATCTATCGCGCTATCGCCCAGATGGCGGCGATTCGCGCCGCCATTGCACCGCTTCGGCGAGGGCGGCAGGTGGTTCGCAACTATGTCGAAGCGCCTGGCCTGTTCGCCTTCTCTCGCCTTCATGAGGGCGTCGAGGTCCTGGTCGTGCTCAACACCTCGCGCGAGGCGCTGCGGGCCAGTGTCGAGGTAGAGCCAACGTCATTGCGCTGGCGCTCGTTGCAGGGGCGCTGTAGCGCTTCGGCGCAAGCGCCGGGAAGCTACGCAGTCGAACTCGCCGCCCTTGATTACATGGTCTGCGTCGCGGAGCGTCCCGCTTGAGCATAGATACCTTGTCACGCGCCGACGATGAAATCGCAAGTGGCGCCGAATGGTGGCGCGGCGCGGTCATCTATCATGTTTACCCGCTCAGTTTCGCCGACAGCAACGATGATGGGTACGGCGATCTGCGCGGCGTGGCCGAGCGTCTTGACTACATCAAGTCGCTCGGCGTCGACGCGGTCTGGCTCTCGCCTTTCTACAAGTCGCCGATGCGCGATTTCGGATACGACGTCTCGGACTATTGCGATGTCGATCCGACGTTTGGCGCGCTGGCGGACTTCGATTTATTGGTGCAGCGCGCGCATGCGCTTGGCCTCAAGGTCATCGTCGATCAAGTGTATTCACACACGTCCACCGAGCATCAATGGTTCCAAGAAAGCCGCCGCGACCGCACCAACCCAAAAGCGGATTGGTACGTCTGGGCGGACGCCAAAGCAGACGGTTCGCCGCCGACCAATTGGCAATCGGTGTTCAAGGGCGCGGCGTGGACCTGGGATGCGCGCCGTCGCCAATACTATCTGAACAACTTTCAGTCCGATCAGCCCGATCTCAACGTGCACAACCCCGCGGTCCAAGATGCGCTGCTCGATGTTGCGCGCTTCTGGCTTGATCGCGGCATCGACGGATTTCGCCTCGATGCCATCAACTTCGCCATGCACGACCCGCAATTGCGGGATAATCCGCCTGTCATTGGGGACGCCAAGCGTCTGCGGCCGTTCGACTTTCAGCATCACTTCCACAATCAGTCCCACCCCGACATTCCGGAATTCCTCGCCCGCGTCCGCAATCTGACCGACGCACGCGGCGCCGTGTTCTTGGTGGCGGAGGTCGGCGGCGAACAAGCCGACAAGGAGATGAAGCTCTACACCGAGGGGCCGAGCCGCCTGCACAGCGCCTACGGCTTTCACTATCTTTACGCCGACAAGCTCACCTCTGCGCTGGTGCGTGCATGCTCGAATGACTGGCGCGGCGGGCCTGGCGAAGGTTGGCCCTCGTTGGCGTTCTCCAATCATGACGCACCGCGCGTGGTTTCGCGCTGGGCCAACAATCGCGACGAGATCGCGTTCGCGAAGCAAGCGTTGCTGCTGCTTATGACGCTGCGCGGCAGCGTATTTCTCTATCAGGGTGAAGAGCTCGGCCTGCAGCAGGGCGATGTGCAGCCCGAAAACCTGCGCGATCCCGAAGCGATCGCGAACTGGCCGCATACGCTAGGGCGCGACGGCGCGCGCACGCCAATTCCATGGGTGAAAGAAGCGGTCAATGCCGGCTTCTCGCGCGTCACGCCTTGGCTGCCCGTTGATCCCACGCACTGCGCGCTCGCCGTCGATGTGCAGGAAGGCAACGCCGCTTCGACGCTTCACTTCGCCCGCAAGGCGATCGCGCTGCGCAACCGCTTTCAAGCGCTGCGCACCGGTGCGCTTACGATGCTCGACGCGCCTGAGCCTC
The DNA here is from genome assembly GCA_040080805.1 of Terricaulis sp. Lineage (GTDB taxonomy): Bacteria > Pseudomonadota > Alphaproteobacteria > Caulobacterales > Aquidulcibacteraceae > Vitreimonas. The sequence goes on from JBEBHQ010000015.1 coordinate 30,343, forward strand.
TGCTCGTTTTCACACGCGGCGACGGCAAGGGCGCGCTTTTGTGCGCATTCAACCTCGGCGCACGCGCGGCCGTGTGGTCCTTGCCCGACGGTTGGAGTATCGTTGAGTCAATAAATACGCCGGCAACGCTCTCCGGCGAATTGCCGGGCCTTGCTGCCCTTGTGGCGCAGCGACGGTGACGCTGGCATCAACCGCCGCACGACTCGCGGACAATCAGTTCCGTGGGCAAGCGCTCGGAGCGAGCCCGCATCTTTCCTTCTCCGGCGTCGAGCAATTTCGCAACCAGCAAGCGCCCGGCCTTGGCGGTGTCCTGCCCGATGGTGCTCAGGGCCGGCGTTGCGTAACGCGCGAAGCGCACATTGTCGAAACCCATCACCGACACATCCTTCGGCACAGCGACGCCCGTGCGACGCAACGCGCGAATAGCCCCGAGCGCGATCAAGTCGCTGGCCGCCACGACGCCGTCGAAGCTGACCGAGTGATGGATCAGCGCGTCGATGGCGGCTTCGGCAGACTCGACTTCAAAGTGCGCAGGAACGCTCAACGCCGGGTCAACCTCAATCCCTGCTTGCGACAGCGCGTCGAGGTAGCCGACGTAGCGCTGGGCCGGTTCGGGATCGTCGATGTCGCCCAGGAACACGATGCGCTTGCGGCCGAGTCGGGCAAGGTGGGAGGTCGCGCGACGTCCGCCCGCAACATTGTCGCTGCCGACAGAGCAATAGTCTTGGTCCGGCAGTTGCGCGCCCCACACAACGAAGCGGCTTTCTTGTTCGGCCAGCCGATTGAAGGCGCCATGCAGCGTGCTTTGCCCGAGGAAAATCACGCCATCGGCGCGCGAGGTCGACATCAGCACCGAGAGGTCGTCGAACGAAGCCGGCGCCACGTGACTGACCAACAGGTCACAATCGCGTTCGCGCGCAGCCTCCGCCAAACCGGAGAGCAGATCGAGGAAGAACGGATCGCTGAGCATGAATTCACGCCCCAGCGGGCGCGGCACGACGACGGCGATCGTCGCTTCCGCGCCGATCGGCCCCGGCGGCATGTAGTGGCGGAAGGGATAATTCTGTTCGCGCGCCAGCTTCCAGATGCGTTGCTTGGTCTGACGATTAATCGCTGGGCTATCGTTCAGCGCGCGCGATGCCGTCGAGATGGAGACACCCGCCAGCTTCGCCAAATCTTCCAGTGTTGTAGAGCGCTTGGCCACGCAGGCTCGCAAAGTAACTCAAATCGTACGCGGCTCTTAATGCACCGCTCGCGCGGATTTGCAAGCGGGCGCGCCAAACACGGAGCGTTAAGATGTTAGGCCGAGCTTTGATCGCGTTGGCATGGATGTGGGCGCTGAGCAACACCGCGCTGGCTGAGCCGCTTGCGCGTGTTGCATCGCCCGATGGCGCCAACATCGTCGAGATCGAGATCAACGGCGAAGGTCGGGCGAGCTATTCTGTGTCGCGCGGCGGCCAAGCGGTGATTGCGCCATCGCGACTGGGATTTCTGCTTGTTGATGCGCCGAAAATCGAGCGCAATCTGGCGCTCACCGCACAATACGCGCGCCGCTTCGACGAAGCCTGGGAACAGCCGTGGGGCGAACAACGGCGTATCCGCAATCGCTACAACGAGCTCCGCTTCACGCTGACGGAGCAAACCGGGCAGCGTCGCAGCATTGACGTGGTGTTCCGCGTTTACGACGACGGCCTTGGCTTTCGTTACGAATTCCCGGACCAGCCGCAATTGCGCGAAGTGCGCATCCTCAACGAGCTCACCGAGTTTAACTTCGCGCAAGCCGGCGAAGCTTTGTGGACGCCGGCGATGCGCTCCAATCGCGAAGAATACCTTTACTACCGCACGCCGATCGAACAAATCGGGGTCACCCAGACGCCGGTGACGCTGCGGCTCGAAAGCGGATTGCACCTTTCCATCCACGAAGCCGCGCTTGTCGATTATTCCGGCATGAACCTCACGCGGATCGAAGGTCGCGGGCTCAACGCATTGTTGACGCCCGGCATTGGCGACGCAGCAGTCGTGCGCCGTGCGCCGTTCCATACGCCGTGGCGGACGATCCAGATTTCGGAGAGCGCTGGCGGCCTCGTCGAGTCGCGTCTCATCCTCAACCTCAACGAGCCCAATGCGCTTGGCGACGTGTCCTGGTTCCACCCCGGCAAGTATGTCGGCATCTGGTGGCAGATGCACCTCGGTACGGCAAGTTGGGCGTCCGGCCCGATCCACGGCGCTACTACCGAAACCGCGCTGCGCTACGTCGACTTCGCCGCCGCCAACGGCTTCAGCGGCGTGCTGATCGAAGGCTGGAACGTTGGCTGGGACGGGGACTGGTTTGGCAACGGCGAAGACTTCAGTTTCACGCGGCCCTATCCGGATTTCGATATCGAACGCATCACGGCGTACGCGCGCGATCGCGGCGTGCAGCTGATCGGTCATCACGAAACGTCCGCGAACGCGGCGCACTATGAGAATCAGATGGAGGCGGGCTTTGCGCTCTACGAGCGTCTCGGCATGCACGTGGTGAAAACCGGCTACGTGTCCGACGCCGCCGGCGCCCGGGTCAACGCACAGGACGGGCGAGTGCGGTTCGCCTGGCATGAGGGCCAGGAGATGGCGCGTCACCATCTGCGCGTCGTGCAGGCCGCAGCGCGCCACCGCATCGCGATCAACCCGCACGAGCCCATCAAGGACACTGGCCTGCGGCGCACCTATCCCAATTGGGTTTCGCGCGAAGGTGCGCGCGGAATGGAATACAATGCCTGGGGCAATCCCTCGAATCCACCCGAGCACGAAGCGAATCTTGTGTTCACTCGTTTGCTCGCAGGACCGATGGATTTCACGCCCGGCATTTTCGGCATGGACACGCGTTCGCCCGAAGGCGTCGCCACAACCTGGGCCAAGCAACTGGCGCTCTACGTCGTGATCTACAGCCCGATTCAGATGGCCGCCGATTTGCTGGAGAATTACGAAGCCAACCCAGGTCCGTTCCAGTTCATTCGCGATGTGCCGACAGACTGGGAAGAGACCCGCGCGCTCAACGGTGAGATCGGCGATTTTGTTACTATCGTCCGTCGCGACCGCAACAGCCGGGACTGGTATCTCGGTTCGATAACCGACGAAAACGCGCGCACGCTGACGGCGCCGCTCTCGTTCCTTGAGCGCGGCGTTCGCTATCGCGCGCAAATCTATCGCGACGGACCGAACGCCGATTATCGCGGCGCCGCGCGCCACGACATCGTCATCGAGGAGCGCCTCGTCACCAGCGCCGACACGTTGACGCTGCAATTGGCGCCGGGCGGCGGCCAGGCCATTCGCTTCACGCCGGTGCGACGGCGCTGATGCGCGGACTGCTCGTCACCCTCGCGCTTTTGGCGGCGGCGTGCGCGACACCGCCGGACGCCGGCCTTCGCAGCGTCACCATCCGCGCTGTCGTGCCCGACAATTCCGGCCCGGTGTTCCTCGTCGGCAATCTGCCGGAGCTTGGCCCCTGGCGCGCCGACGGCCTGGCGATGCAAGGCGAAGGCCGCGAACGCACCGTCACGTTGCGCGTGCCTTTGGGCACGAGCCTTGAGTTCAAAGTCACGCAGGGCTCTTGGGACCGCGAGGGGCTCGGGCCCTCCGGCACGGTGATGCCGAACAGCCGCGTCGAGGTGGACGGCGACGAGCACGCAACGATCACGATTATCGACTGGAAGCACGACATCAACGAGTACCTCGCCGATCCGGAGAACGCCGGCGTCCTTGGCCAACTCACATATTGGCGCGACGTGAGCACGCCCCTGCTGGAGCAGGCGCGTCACGTCGAAATCTATTTGCCGCCGCAATACGCCGCCAACCCCGATGCGCGCTTTCCCGTCATCTACGCTCACGATGGACAAAACCTGTTCGATCCGCGCATCGCCAATACTGGCGTCGACTGGGGCGTGGATGAGGCCATGCAGACGCTCGTCGCCGAGGGCGCGATCGAACCCGCGATCGTTGTCGGCATATGGAGCACATCGGCGCGGCGGCTCGAATACGCGCCGGCAGGAGTACTGGCGCTGATGTCGGACCACATGAAGCGGGACGCGGCCGATGAATTTCCCGAGGAATTGCGCGTCGGCGACGCCTACCTGCGCTTCATCGTCGAAGAGCTGAAACCGCGCATCGACGCCGCATACCGCTCCCGCCCCGGCCGCGACAGCACGTTCCTGATGGGCTCCAGCATGGGCGCGCTCATCTCGGTTTACGGCATGGCCGAGTATCCAAACGTGTTCGGCGGCGCAGCGGGATTGTCCATGCACTGGCCCGTAGGCGTCAGCGAGCGCAACATCGTGGACAATCAAGATGCGTGGCGGCCAGCCGTCGTCGCCGCATTCACGGATTATTTCCACGCCAAGCGTCTTGAGCCTGCGACCCACTTGTTGTGGGTCGATCACGGCGCCGGCTTTCTCGATCACCTCTATGTGCCCTACCAGGCGGCGATGCTGCCGGTGCTGCACGATCTTGGCTACGTAGATGGGGAGACGCTGGAAGCGCGGGTTTATCCCGGCGCCAATCACAACGAAACCGCATGGCGCGCGCGCCTGCGCGAGCCACTGACGTTTTTGCTGAGACCGCGACAGCGGCCAATCCAATAAAACAAAACACAAAAAGAACTCGGGGAGGATGGAATGACAACGAAACCAAAGCTGAACGGGTTCCAGGTATGGAACATGTGCTTCGGCTTTCTTGGCATTCAGATCGGCTTCGATCTGCAGAATGGCAATGTCAGCCGCATCTTCCAGACATTGGGCGCGGAGATCGACACACTCCCGATCCTATGGATCGCGGCCCCTCTTACCGGCCTCATCGTGCAGCCGATCATCGGCCATTTCAGCGACAAAACCTGGAACAAACTCGGCCGCCGAAAGCCCTACTTCCTCGCCGGCGCCATCCTCGCCAGCGCCGCGCTCTTCGTGATGCCGAACGCGCCGGCGCTCTGGATCGCCGCGGGCACGCTCTGGATCATGGACGCGGCGCTGAACATCACCATGGAACCGACGCGCGCGCTAGTTGGCGACATTCTACCGGACGAGCAACGCACCACGGGCTTCGCTATGCAGAGCTTCTTCATCGGCACAGGCGCGGTGCTCGCGGGCCTCTTGCCGTGGGCGTTGACCCGCATGGGTGTCGCCAACACGGCTGCGCCCGGCGTCGTGCCCGAGACCGTGCAGATCGCCTTTTATGTAGGCGGTGCGACGTTGTTGGCTGCCGTACTGTGGAGCATCCTCACGACCAAGGAATATTCCCCGCGGCAAGTCGAGGCGTTCGAAGCCGCGCGCATGGCGCAAGCCGGCGCCAAATCCACTGACAATCGCGCCCCGCATCGCAGCGCTAGCGCGTTCCTTCTTGGCGGCCTGGCTTGGCTCGCGATTGGCGCGGCTGTCGCCCTGTTTGTATGGGCGGCGCGGCAGGATCCGCGCCCCGAGGCGCTTGCCTTCCTCGGCGCGGCGGAATTGCGCCAAGACCTCTACGTTCTCGCAGGGCTCATCGCCGGCTTCGGAATCATTCAACTGATCGCCGGCGCCATGCGTAACGCGGGCTCCAGCGACAACGGCTTCATGGAAGTGGTGGGCGATCTCTTTCGGATGCCGCGCACCATGCGCCAGCTGGCGGTCGTGCAATTCTTCACCTGGTTCGGTCTGTTCGCGATGTGGATCTACGGGACACCCGCCGTCGCCGAGCACCACTACGCCGCCGCCGACGCCGCCTCTGCCGCTTACCAGGAAGCGGGCAATTGGTGGGGCGTGTTGGGGTCGGTGCGCAACGGCGTCGCCGCTATCGGCGCGCTCGGCATCATGTGGCTGGCCACGCGGCTTGACCGGCGCGCGCTGCACGCAACCTGCCTTGGCCTGGGCGCGCTTGGCTTCGTGGGGATGATCCTGATCCGCGATCCGAACGCGCTCTGGGCGCCGATGGTGGGCGTCGGCGTTGCGTGGGCGGCGATCGTCTCCGTGCCCTACGCCATTCTTGCAGGCTCCGTGCCGGCGCGGAAAATGGGTGTCTATATGGGCATCTTCAACATCTTCATTGTCGTGCCGCAGCTCGTCGCCGCCACTTTGCTCGGCTTCTTGTTGCGCACGTTCTTTCACAACGAGGCGATCTGGGCCTTCGCGATCGCCGGCGCATCGTTCGCGCTCGCTGCACTCGCGGTGCTGCTGGTGCGCGACGCGCCGGAAGACGCTTCACCCACAACATCGGGAGCTTGATCCATGCTAAGGCACGCCCTTGTCGCTCTCTTCGGCGCGCTCACGTTTACGGCGTGCACGCCATCAAGCGCGCCAGACCCTTACACGCCGCGCCCATATGTCGAACTTGAGCATCCCGAATGGTCGCGCGACGCGGTGATCTACCAGATCAACACACGCCAGTTCACGCCAGAGGGCACCTTCAACGCAGCGCGCGCGCAGCTCCCGCGCCTGCATGACCTCGGCGTGGACATCATCTGGCTGATGCCGATCCACGAAATCGGTGTTCAGAACCGTAAGGGCACGCTCGGTAGCCCCTATTCCGTGCGCGATCATTACAGCGTCAACGCTGAGTTTGGCACACTCGATGATCTCAAGGCCTTCGTGACGGAAGCGCACCGACTCGACATGCACGTGATCTTGGATTGGGTCGGCAATCACACCGCCTGGGACAACCCGATGGTGACCGAACACCCCGATTGGTACGACCGCGACTGGCGGGGCGACTACCACCCAACCCCTTGGTGGGATTGGTCCGACATCATCGACCTCGACTACGATCAGCCGGGCCTACGTCGCTACCTAACCGAAGCCATGGTCTATTGGGTGCGCGAAGCCGACATCGACGGATATCGCGCCGACGTCGCCGGCTATGTGCCACTCGACTTCTGGGAGAATGCGCGACGTGAACTTGAAGAGATCAAGCCCGTCTTCATGTTGGCCGAGTGGGATCAGCGCGACGTGCACGCGCGCGCATTCGATGCGACCTACGCCTGGGATTGGAACAATTCCATGCACGATATCGCGATGGGCGACGCCAATGTCGGCGCGCTATTTGGCTATTACTCAGGCAATGAAAGCGCCTGGCCGGAAGACGCTTATCGCATGGTGTACACTAGCAACCACGACCAGAACGCTTGGGACGCGACCGAGTTCGAACGCTTCGGCCCCGCCGTTGACGCGGCCATCGTGTTGCAATTCGTCGGCGAGGGCATCCCCTCGATCTACAACGGCCAGGAGGCCGGCAACGAAAACCGGCTCGAGTTCTTTGAGCGCGAACCTATTGTGTGGCGCGAGCATCCCCACGGCGAATTGCTGCGCCGCCTGATCGCGTTGAAGCACGATACGCCGGCCTTGTGGAACGGCGCCGCGGGCGCACGGACGATTTCCGTGGTCAACAACGTGCCAATGCAGGTGTTGAGCTTTGTGCGATTCGAAGATCGCGGTGGCGTGTTCGCGGTGTTCAACCTGTCGCCACGGACGCAACGCGTCACTTTCCAGAATGAACTCCACCATGGCGACTACACCGAATTTTTCAACGGCGAAGCGGCGACGTTTGATGCACCGACAGAACTCGCTCTGCCGCCCTGGTCCTACCGGGTGTATGTGCGGCGGCCGCCCGCATGAACTCGTCCGCCCATACCGAAGGTGGCCCCATGCAGCCTGACATCAGCCCTCGCACGCTGCGCCACATACTAATCGTCGGCGGCGGTTCGTCGGGCTGGATGAGCGCGGCCGCAATCGCCCATGCGGTGCGCGGCGCTTGCAAGATTACGGTGATCGAGTCCGACGAGATCGGTATTGTCGGCGTCGGCGAAGCTACAATCCCGCCGATCAAGTTTTTCAATCACACGCTCGGCCTCGACGAGGTGGCTTTCGTCAAGGCGACGCAGGGCTCGTTCAAGCTCGGCATCGAATTTGTCGACTGGGGCCGGCTTGGCAACCGCTACTTTCACCCTTTCGGCAAGTATGGCGTCGAATTCGATGCTGCGCCTCTGCACCATTTCTGGCTGCGCGCTCGCGCCGAGGGCGATCTGACGCCGCTCCAGGACCATTCGATGGCCTGGGCCGCGGCGCGCGATGACAAATTCGACCGCCCGACGCGCGATCCGCGCCTTATCCAATCAACCTTCGACTACGCCTATCATTTCGACGCCTCGCTCTACGCCAAGTTCCTTCGCGGCTACGCAGAAGAGCGAGGCGCAGTACGCATCGAGGGTCGCATCGTCGCGACCCATCTTCATCCCGAAACCGGATCCATCAAGAGCGTCGAAATGGCGGACGGACGCACTTTCGAGGCGGACTTCTTCGTCGATTGCTCTGGCTTCCGCGCGCTCCTGATCGAAGAGGCGCTGAAGACTGGATACGAGGACTGGACGCATTGGCTGCCATGCGACCGCGCAGTTGCCGTTCCGTGCGCACGCGCAGGAGCTTTGACGCCGTATACGCGCTCAACGGCGCGAAGTGCGGGTTGGCAATGGCGCATTCCGCTGCAACACCGCGTTGGCAACGGCCATGTCTATGCGAGTCGCTTCCTTGGCGACGACGAAGCGGAATCGAGCTTGCTCGCCAATATCGAGAGCGAACCCTTGGCGTCGCCACGCCGGTTGCGCTTTGTAACTGGCCGCCGCAAACTGCATTGGAACAAGAACTGCGTCGCGATCGGGCTAGCCTCCGGATTTCTTGAGCCGCTGGAATCCACCAGCATCCACCTTATTCAAAGCGGCATCACCCGCTTCCTCGCGCTGTTCCCTGGACGCGACCCAAACCCCATCAGTGTCGCCGAGTACAATCGCCTCACGCAGATCGAATTCGAACGCGTGCGCGACTTCATCGTCCTGCACTATCACGCCAGCACGCGCGATGATTCCGAGCTGTGGCGTTACACCAAAGCGATGTCGATCCCCGACACCCTCGCCTACAAGCTTGAGCAATTCAGCGCCGCGGGAAACATCGTTAGCGATGGGCTGGAGCTATTCCAGAACCCGAGCTGGCTTGCGGTGTTCATCGGCCAAGACGTGATCCCACGCCGCTACGCGCCGCTGGTTGATCTTCGCCGCGCGGACGAGTCCACGCGCTTTCTCGAAAGCATACGCCGCAGCATGAACCAAGCGGCAGGCGCCATGCCGACACACGAAGACTTCATCGCCAAGACCTGCGAGGCGGCGATACGCTAACGATAGGGGAGACGGAAATGAGCATGCCCGCTTTGACGTTTGCACCGCTCGATTGGGCGGTGATTGCAGCCTATTTTGTGGTCAATACGGCGATCTGCATCTGGGCCGCGCTCGCGCGCGAGAAGGACACAACCGACTATTTCCTGGCGAGCAGAAGCGCAGGATGGTTCCTGATCGGCTCCTCGATTTTCGCCTCCAATATCGGCGCTGAACACCTCGTCGGCCTCGCCGGCTCGGGCGCGGCGTCAGGCATGGCCTTCGCGCACTGGGAGATGCACTCGTATCTCTGCATCGTTTTGGGTTGGTTCTTCGCGCCATTCTATCTGCGCGCAGGCATCTTCACCACGCCAGAGTTCCTCGAAAAACGCTACTCGCCGATGACGCGCACGTTTCTTTCTGGCATCTTTCTCGTCAGCTACATCCTCACCAAAGCTTCTGTCACCATTTTCGCGGGCGCTTTCGCGATCCAAACGGTCTTGGGTTACCAAACAATCGCGCTGCCGATTCTCGGCGAAGTTAACTTCTTCTGGTTTTCCGCGATTGCATTGGTCGCGATCACCGGCATCTTTACCGTCGTCGGCGGCATGAAGTCGGTGCTCTGGACCGAGGCGATGCACGTGCCGGTGCTGCTCGCGGGCTCGCTGGTGCTGGTGTTCGTCGGCCTCAGCCAGATCGGCGGACTTGAAGGGTTGCGCGAAGCCAACGCCGACACGATTCACATGTGGCGGCCACTCTCCACCACGCCGGAGACGCAAGGCTTTCCCGGCTTCCTGTTCGACCCTAGTCAAACCCCCTGGCTCGGGGTGATGCTCGCTTCGCCAATCTTAGGTCTTTGGTATTGGTGCACCGACCAATACATCGTGCAGCGCGTGCTGACCGGCAAGAACTTGAAGGAAGCGCGTCGCGGCACGCTGTTTGCGGGCTACCTCAAACTGCTGCCCGTGTTCATTTTCCTCGTACCTGGCATGATCGCCGTGGCGCTGTGGAAACAAGGGGCAGCGGGCTTCGAGGGCATTGGTGAAAATCCGCAGAGCGCTTTCCCAATCCTTGTCTCACACCTCCTGCCTGAAGGCCTGCGTGGGCTGGTGCTCGCGGGCATGCTGGCGGCTCTGATGAGTTCGCTCGCTTCCTTGTTCAACTCGACGGCGACGCTCTTCACCGTTGACTTCTACAAGCGCTTGCGACCGAACGTTTCTGAGAAGCACCTTGTGTTCGTCGGCCGCGTCGCCACTCTTGCCGTTGTCGTGCTTGGCATGGCGTGGATCCCCTTCCTGGAGGAATTGGGCAAGGGCTCGCTTTACGGCTACCTGCAGCTCGTCCAATCGCTGCTGGCGCCGTCGATCGCGGCAGTGTTCATGCTTGGCGTATTCTCTAAGCACGCGACCCCGGCGTCAGGCCTCGCCGGCCTAACCGTGGGCTTTATTCTTGGCATGACGCGGCTGGGGCTCGTGATCGCCGATGAGCACGGCGTGGATTTCCCAATGGCCCTCGACACCTTTATCGCGATCAACTGGCTCTACTTCGCCTTCTTCCTCTTCGTGTTCACCTGCTTGGTGATTTTCACGGTGAGCCTAGTGACGGCAAAGACGCCGGATGCGCAGCTGGCGGGTTTGACGCGCGACACCGTGACGGAGGCTCAACGCGCCGAGGTGAAGGCGAGCTATACTGGCTGGGATGTGTTCCACTCCTTGGTCATTCTTGCCATCATAGCGGGGGTCTATATCTACTTCTGGTAGGATGGAGTGCGTGCTGCCAACGGAGATCGCGACGGTCGACATAGGCGGCATGCACCGGGAGGCCTGTCCAATTGGTCCAGCGCCAACGCTGGCGACCGTAGGGCCCCCGGGCTCAACGTTGCCGTTCAGCACGCCGCCTTCACATTGCGATCTGAAGGAGCTTGGCATGGCCCGACGCAAAGCCCCGTGCAGCGGATATTGCCAATTGATAATTTCCAATAAAATCATGGTGGTGGGGGGGAGAATTGAACTCCCGACCTTGGGGTTATGAATCCCACGCTCTAACCAACTGAGCTACCCCACCCCGCTAGTGGTCCGATTCCGACATTTGCCTCCCGCCAGCCCTACCCCCGAGCAAATGTCGGAATCCTCAGGACCACTAGCAAGTATTGGATGCCAGTGGAGCTTGAGAATTTGACATTTGAGCGCGAGCTTGGCTGCAACCGGGACTCAAATGTCAAATTCGCTCCACTAGGCGCCACCTGGGACGAGGCGCGGAGAGATACGCGCGCCGCGCCGCGCCCGCAAGCGGGCGGGGCCGCGCTTTGCGCGCCCGGTCAGGTTCGCTCCGACTCCCCTAGTTTAGCCTTGCCATTTGCGTTGTGCCTGGCTCACCTGAGGAAAATCAACCCTCCACCGCCGCAGGAGAGGCAATTTTGTCCGAAGATTTCGACGCCATCGACGCTCGCATCCTCGATCTCCTACAACGCGACGCCAGCCTTTCCATCGCTGATATCGCCGAACAGGTCGGGCTCTCATCGTCGCCGGCTTGGCGGCGCATCGAGCGGTTGAAGAAGATCGGCGTCATCGTGCGTCAGGTCACCCTGCTCGACCAGAATCTGCTCGGCCTCACCTTCGAGGTGTTCGCGACGGTGAAGCTGCAATTGCCCACGCGCGAAAATCTGGAGCGGTTTGAAGCCGCGGTCGCGGACTGGCCCGAAGTGGTCGAGTGCGCGACCGTGACCGGCGCCGTCGATTACATGCTGCGCGTCGTGACACGCGACATGCACGCCTACGACGATTTCCTGCGCGACAAGATGCTGGGGCTTGGCCTCGTCTCGGATGTGCAGTCGCGCATTGTCATGCGCGTCGCCAAGCGCACCACCGCGGCGCCCCTGGAATTGATTTCAGCGCACCTCTCTGGCTAGTCCGCTGCGCGCTCGGCGCGGCGCAACAAGTCAGCCGCGTGGCTGCCAACGAAACGCTGCGGATTCGACGGCGGACTAAGGTTCTGCTCACGCTCCCAGCGCTCGATCTGGCGCTTGGCGCCGTCAAACGCGTCGAGGAGCGAGGCGCCTTCGCGTACGGCGCGGTTGAAATAGGCGTCGCCGAAGAACGTCCAATCGCGTTGCGGTTGGCAGCCAAACGACGAGCGGTCAGACGCCGCCGCGGTCAGCACGATCGTGTTGTCGTCCATCAGCGGCGCGATGAATGCGCCGGAAAAGCAAGCCGAGACAATGACCACTCGATTGCGAATTCCGGCCTGAGCGAGCATGTCACGCAGGTGCGTTGGGCGCATCGAGGCGCCTAAGCGATTGTGCTCACGCATGGCGATCGATCCATCCGAAGTGCCGTGCGAGGTGATGAACACCACGACCATGTCCTCGGCCGGATCGATCAGAGCCCCAACCTGGCCGATGGCGGCGGCGATATTATCGGGTGTAGCGGCAGGATAGCGGCGCTCGCCCTGCCCGCCCGCGCTGAGCACAATCGAGCGCCCTTGCGCGCCCAGATGCGGCGCCAAGATTTCCTCGACTTGCGTCGCTTCGCGCTCGAACACCGGGTCGCCCCACAGCGACGCGGTGATGAGGTAAACATCGAGTTCGCCGGGACGTTGCGGGGCCAGGCCCACGAGCGCATCGCCCATGAGCTTAGCCAGGCGCGCGGCTTCCGCCGGCGGCGGCGCGAGTTCGATCACGCCGAATTGGCCATTGAACGGATCGCGCTGCTGCGGCTGGGCCGAGGCCGGCGAAGCCGCCAGCACCCATGCCGCGGCGATCAGCGCCCAAAATCGGCTCATGATTCCTCCCCTAAACGGCGTAAACATCCCCCGCCTTCGCCGCCTCCGCAAGCCGGCGTAGCGCTGGAGCGACGCCTGGGCTAGCACTGGCGCCATGTCCGAGGGGGAAGCGCCAGACGGCTACATCGCCGTCCGTAAAACCGAACTGGTCGATGCGCTCACCGGCGCCGAGCCGGCGGCGGGGGACGCTCTGGCGGAGGTTTGCCGGCTGCTGGGCGCGCTGCTTCATCACGAAGCGCACGAGCACCTGGAGGCGCTGCGGGCGCTCTACGATCCGCTCGACCCCGACGCCCCGGAGACGCGTCGCGACGAGAGCGAAGCGGCATTCGACGCTTTCGAAGCCGCGTTCGCGAAAACGCTTGAGCGCGCGAACTTCACCGAGATCGAAGCCGGCGCCGTACAAACGCGCGAAGCGACCAAGCTCTTGACCGAGCTTTCCATCAACCCGTCCGCTGCCGGCATTCGGCGCATCCGCTTCTTCGCCCGCGGCGCGCACCCCGAAACGCTGACCATCAAGAGCTGGTTCGGCCTGCGCACCCGCCGCATCGAAACCGAGATGTTGAGCGATGTGGTTGTGCTCGTGGGCTTCAAGGGCGAAGAGGAAACGCGCCGCCGCGAGCGCGCATCGCTTTCCCGCATGCGGCGCGGCGTGCGCCCCGGGGCGGCGCTGGTGAAGCATTTCCGCAATGTGGCGACGCCGGAACTGGTGACATTGCATCCGGGCGCCAAGCCGAACATGCGCCCGCGCGATCAAGTGTTCCTGGCTGCGCCTGCTCTGATCGCCGGCACGCCGGTGCTGCTGAATTTGTGGCCGGCGTTGACCGTGCTTGGCGCGGTGGCGGCGACCTATTTCACCGCCGGGCAAATGCTCGACAATGAACGCCTCACCAGCGCCATCGGCGCCTTGGGCGGGCTTGTGGCGGTCGGTGCGTTCGTGATGCGCCAGCGCTTGAAATATGAAGCCACCACGCTGCGCTACCATAAACGCCTCGCCGACACGGTGTATTTCCGCAATCTCGCCAACAATGCCGGCGTGCTGGATCTGCTGGTCGGCACCGGCGAGGAGCAAGACGCCAAGGAGGCTTACCTCGCGTATTGGGCGCTGCGGCGCGCGGCTCAACCGCTTACCAAAGCCGAGATCGACCATGCGGCGGAAGCGTTCCTGCGCGCGCGCTTTGGCCTGCGGCTCAATTTTGAAATCCACGATGCACTGGCTAAACTGGAGCGGCTCGGTTTGGTGACGCGCGAGGGCGAGCGCTTTAGCGCGTTGGCGCCGCATGATGCGCTTGCTTGCCTTGATACGGCATGGGACGGCCTGTTTCACTTCTCGGCACGGCGCAGCTGACGCACGCTTATTGGCCGCGCGCGTTTGCACGCCGCGAGTTCGCTTGCTTTCATCGCGCCTCCAAAATTGGAGGGAGGGGACGCGGGGCGTCCGCGTCGGTGGAAGATGGAGAAGAAAGACGCTTGCGCGCCCGCGCCTACGCACTCAACCGCGCCATTTCTTCTTCGCTGATGTCTTCGTTGGAATAGACGCTTTGCACGTCGTCGGATTCTTCCAGCTGGGTGAGGAGTTTCAGCAGCGCTTCGGCGCCTTCGCCTTCGATGGGCATATCCGTCTGCGCGCGCCAGACGAATTTCGCTGAAACGGAATCGCCGAATTTTTTCGACAGCGCCTGCGAGGCGGTGAGCAGCGCGTTCATCTCGCAGGTGAGGATGTGCTCCTCGTCCTCGCTGACGCAATCATCGCAGCCCGCTTCGATGGCGGCTTCCAGCATCGCATCCTCGCTGGCGACATCGCGCTTGAAGCGAATTTCGCCGATGCGCTTCCAGCCGAACGAGACTGAATTGGTTTCGCCTAAATTGCCGCCATTTTTTGTGAACGCCGCGCGCACTTCGCCGGCGGTGCGGTTCTTGTTGTCGGTGAGGCACTCGACGATGATGCCCACGCCGCCCGGACCAAAGCCCTCGTAGCGGATCTCATCGAGCTGCTCGGCCCCCGCCCCGGCGCCACGATCGACGGCGCGCTGGATGTTGTCCTTCGGCATGTTTTGCGCCCGGCCCGCGGCCATGGCGCGAAACAAGCGCGGATTGGCGTTAGGGTCGGCCCCGCCCAGGCGCACCGCCGCCTGGATTTCGCGCGCGATCTTGGTGAACGCCTGCGCGCGGCGTTTATCCTGCCCGCCCTTGCGATGTTGGATATTTGCGTATTTGGAATGGCCTGCCATGGGGGCGAGGTTCTAGCGGGGCTCCGCCTAAAACGCCAGTCAGGCCCGCCCCTCCTCGCGACCGCACCGTATCGCCTCGTTCGGCGTCAGCACCCAATCGAGCGCCGCGTCGTGCGCGCCTGTGGGCACGCGCTCCATTTCTTGTTCGGCGTATGCAAGGCCGATGGCGATGGCGCCGTGGGCGCGGTAAAATGAGATGATGCGGTCATAATGGCCGCCACCCTGCCCCAGGCGTCGCCCGGCGCGGTCGAACGCGAGCAGCGGCACAAAAATCAACAATGGCGAAAGCTCCTGGCCCTTCGCTGGCGGCGAGGGCACGCCGTAGGCGTCCGCGCTCAAGGCCTCGCCGCCGCGCCATGCCAGAAATCGCGCGGGGCCGGCGCGCGATTGCATGCGCGGCAGCGCGATGATGCGCCCCGCCTTTGCGAGCGCCGCGAGCAGCGGGCGCGGATCGAGCTCCCCGCCCACTGGCCAATACCCGGCGACAGGCGACAGCCGCGCGAGTTCCAGCGGAAAATGCGCAATCAATTTGAGCGGCGCATCGCCACGCTCGACGGAGGCGCGCTCGCGCCGCATCTGCATGCGCGCGTCGGCCTTGGCGGATTCGAGGGCGGCTTCATCGCTCATGGCGTCACACTCCCTCCGCGAACGGGGGAGAAACAGGTTGGGCGGAACCACATGCGCCGGAAGGAATGCTCATCCTCTCGAACCCTAACAAGTGTAGGTGGGCGCCAGGTGCTCCAGACCACGGCCTGGAACAGAGCCAGCTCCCGAGAGAGATGATACGGTCCCTGGGATGAAAGCGCCTCTCGCACGCCGCAGTAACCGCCCAAAGCAAATCTAGGCGCGATCGTGCATCGCCTCAAGCGGCGCCTTGTTTGACGCGCAGTGCGCTGAGGCGACCGCGATCGTCGCTGGCGAGCGGCGCTTCGACCGTCGAATCGTTCAGACGCTCGATTTCGGCGTGGGCGCGTGCGAGGGCAGCGCCCGCGGCCTGGGTCTCGTCGAGCAGTGACAGGGCCGTAATCGCCAAGCGGCGCATGCCGTCAGCATCGCCAGAAAAGCCAGCAAGCCGGGCGTTCAGGGCGGCGGCGAGGTCCTGAAGGCGTCGCTGCTCCGCTGGGGCGCATTCGAGCGCGATCTCTTCGTTGAGGATGCGCAGCAAGGTTTGCATCAGCCTGCGGCCTCCTTGGCGGCGGCGGCAAAGGCGATCACGGGGCCGGCGAGCGCTTGAGCGACAACCTCCGGCGACGCGCCGAGCTCCAAGCGATCCAGCTCCGCTTCGATAGCGTCCAGCGCCAGGGCCAAAGCTTGGGCCGGGCCATGCGCCTCGGTGAGGGAATCGCTTGCCATTGCGACCAATTGTTACGCGCCGGAGTGATTCTGTGAAGCCCAGCGCTCCTGGACGAGCAAGCGGGCGAAGGCTAAGCCCCAGCCAGGAAAATCAGGAGCGAGATCATGAGCGTGAAGGTGGCCATTAACGGGTTCGGGCGGATCGGGCGCAACGTGCTGCGCGCCATCATCGAAACCGGGCGCACCGATATCGAGGTGGTCGCGATCAACGATCTGGGGCCGGTGGAAACCAACGCGCATTTGCTGCGCTTCGATTCCATTCATGGCCGTTTCCCCGGCGAGGTGAAAACCGGCGAGGATTGGATCGATGCGGGGCGGGGCAAGATCAAGGCCACGGCGATCAAGAACCCGGCGGAGTTGCCGCACACGGCGCTGGGCGTGGACATCGCGCTTGAATGCACGGGCATTTTCACCGCGCGCGACAAAGCCGCGCTTCACCTTGAAGGCGGGGCCAAGCGGGTGATCGTGTCGGCGCCGGCGGACGGCGCTGATTACACGGTGGTGTACGGCGTCAATCATTCCGGACTGACCAAGGACCACGTCGTCATCTCCAACGCCTCGTGCACCACCAATTGCTTGGCCCCGGTGGCCAAGGTGCTGCATGACGCGATCGGCATCGAGCGCGGCATGATGACGACCATCCATTCCTACACCAATGATCAACCGAGCCTTGATCAGCTGCACAAGGATTTGTACCGGGCCCGCGCCGCGTCGCTGAACATGATCCCGACCAGCACTGGCGCGGCCAAAGCCATTGGCCTGGTGATCCCCGCTCTGAAGGGCAAACTCGACGGCATTTCCATCCGCGTGCCGACGCCGAATGTGTCCGTGGTGGATCTGAAATTCATCGCCGCGCGCGCGACCAGCAAGGACGAGATCAACGACGCGATCCGCGCCGCCGCGAACGGTTCGCTCAAAGGCGTGCTCGGCTTCACCGACGCGCCCAACGTGTCGAGCGATTTCAACCACGACCCGCGCTCGTCCATCTTCCACATGGACCAAACCAAAGTGATGGATGGAAATTTCTGCTCGATCCTCACCTGGTACGACAACGAATGGGGCTTCTCCAACCGCATGGCCGATACGGCGGTGGCGATGGCGAAGCTGATTTAACACACTATGAGGCTGCCCAAGCTCAACGCCTTCGCCAAGGCGCAAGCTTGGGGGCTCGCGCTTGGCTTCGCGCTGGCGCTGCACTTCACCAACCAGTTGCATTACGGGCTCGGCGTGTTCGTTATCGGCACGGCGGCGGCATGGCTCGGTTGGGAAATGTTGCTCGGCAAAGCCGCGCCCTCCGCCCGCACCGATCTGCGCGCGATGGTCTATGGCATCGGGACGGGCATGGCGTTTCCGGGCTTGGGGTTTGCACTGGCGGCGCTGGTGGCGTGGGCGCGCCCGTGAGGCGAACTTACGCGCGCGCGCCTGCCATGAGGTGAGCCCGCGAGCATTGCGCGCGCCGTCAGCTATCCTCCGCAAATGGCCGCCCGCCGCCGCCCCGACCTCACCATCGCCGCGTTTGACGGCGGCTTTGCGATCTTGGCGTTCGCGTGTGGGTATTTTGATGCGCCGGCGTGGATCACGGGACTAGTCGCGGCGGGCATGGTGGCCTATTGGGCTCACAGCCGGCGCGGGGTGCTCTGCCGCCTCCACGGCAAGGTGTGGGCGACCCAGACCGGGCTCGCCCTTCTCGTCATCATCGCCATCCTGGCCGGCGCCTATTGGCTCGGCCTCGGATTTGGCGGCCTGATCTAGTCTAGGGGACAGTCCAATGAGCAAGCTTTCCATGCACGCGATCAGCGCGCCCGTATTCGCGCGCATGCTGCGCAATCTTTCGGCCATCCTCACCAAGGCGGAAACGCAAGCGAAGGCGAAAAATTACGACCCGACGGTGCTGCTGAATTCACGCCTGGCGATCGACATGCTGCCGCTGATCCGGCAAGTGCAAATCGCCACCGATCACGCCAAGGGCGCCATGGCGCGCCTGGCCGGGCATATCCCCGAAGCGATCGAGGACACCGAAACCAATTTCGCGCAATTGCAGGCGCGCGTCGCCAAGGTGCTGGCTTTGGTGGAGGGCTATTCCGAGGCGCAGCTCGAAGGGGCCGATAAGCGCGAAGTCACGATCAAGATTCCAGGCTCGGAGTTGAAGTTCGACGGCTTGACCTACCTTTCCGGTTTCGCGCTGCCGAATTTCTATTTCCATATCACCACGGCCTACGCGATCCTGCGCCACAACGGGATCGAACTGGGCAAGCGCGATTTTCTGATGAGCTGAGGCCGTCCATGAGTTTTCGCCGCATCGAAGACGCGCCTGCTGGCCTCACCGCTTTGGTTCGCGTCGATTTCAACGTGCCAATGGCGGATGGGCGCGTGAGTGACGACACGCGTTTGCGCGCGGCGTTGCCGACCATTCGCGCGTTGCAAGCCAAGGGCGCCAGGATCGCGCTGCTGGCGCATTTCGACCGCCCCAAGGGCAAGCGTGTGCCGGACATGTCGCTGCAGCCGGTGGCGCAGCCACTGGCGCAATTGCTCGGCGCGCCAGTGGCGTTCGCCGACGATTGCGTGGGCGAGACGGCGAAGGCCGCGATTGCCGCGTTGCCGGCTGGCGGCGTGATACTGCTGGAAAACACGCGCTTCCACGCAGGTGAGGAGAAGAACGATCCCGCGCTCGCCGCCGAGATCGCCAAGCTTGGCGATATCTACGTCAACGACGCCTTCTCCGCCGCGCACCGCGCGCACGCAAGCACGGAAGGCGTCGCGCACATCCTCCCCGCTTATGCCGGCAAGCAGATGGAGCGCGAGCTCGATGCGCTTGAGGCTGCGCTTGGCAAACCGAAGCGCCCTGTGCTGGGGATCGTCGGCGGCTCGAAGGTTTCAACCAAGATCGACCTTTTGAAGAATCTCGTCACCAAGCTTGACCGGCTGGCCATTGGCGGGGGCATGGCCAACACGTTCCTGTTCGCGCAAGGGCACGAGGTCGGCGCCTCCTATTGCGAGAAGGATCAGGCCGAAACCGCGCGCGCCATTATCGACGCGGCCAAGGCCGCCGGTTGCGAGCTGTTGCTGCCCATCGACACGATCGTATCGGTGCGCATGGAGCATGGCGCGCCGGTGTCCACGCGCGCACTCGGCGACCTCAACCATGACGAACGCATTCTCGATGCCGGCCCCGAAACTGTGAAGCGTCTGCTTGCCGTTATGGATCAGAGCGCCACTCTGATCTGGAACGGCCCCCTCGGCGTGTTCGAGATTCCACCGTTCGACAAGGCCACGGTCGATGCCGCCCGCCACGCCGCCACCTTGGCGAAAGCCGGGAGGCTGGTCGCGGTCGCCGGCGGCGGCGATACGGTGGCGGCGTTGAACCATGCCGGCGTGGTTGCCGACATGACCTTCGTCTCCACGGCTGGCGGCGCTTTTTTGGAGTGGATGGAAGGCAAGGATTTGCCGGGTGTGGAAGCGCTGAAATGAATTTGGTTCTCTTTGGCAATCGCGAGTCCGGCCATTCCTACAAAGTTGCGCTGGCGTTGAGATTGTTGGAACTGGGCTATGAATATCGCGCCGTCGATTTGGCGCTCCCACGCCCCAGTCGAGGCGCCGATTTTCGCGCCGCCGCGCGCTTCAGCGAAGTGCCAACTCTTGTCGCAGACGGCGCGCCGATCGTTCAATCGAACGCCATTCTCCTCTATCTCAACCGCCTGAGCCGCAAGCTCCACGGTTCTCTTGGTCCCGATCGTCTGCTGGAGTGGCTCTTCTGGGAGAGCAATCGGATTGGTTTTTCGGTTCCGAATCTTCGCGTTGCGCGACATTTCATGTCGGACGCCGAACCCGCTTTGGTCTCATGGCTTGAGACCCGGGCGCAGGCAGACCTCGACCGCCTCGAACAGGAATTCGCCACCGGCGCGGTCTACCTAGCGGGGGAGGAAATCTCGATCGCCGACATTTCGTGTGCGGGATATCTCTTCTGGCCCGAACAAGCGGGTATCGATCTCTCGTGTTGGCCCTCGGTTTCAGCTTGGATCGACCGAATAAGGCAAACGCCGGGCTGGTCCGCCCCTTACGACCTCCTCGCATAGGCGCCGACCGCTACGCTTTTTGGCGAAAAGCCCTTCCCCGCGCGCCCGCAACTGAGCTTTAATAGGCGAAGAGATTTCAGAGGGCCTACCACACATGGCGCGCATCACGCTCAGGCAGCTCCTGGATCACGCCGCCGAGCACGATTACGGGCTACCGGCGTTCAACATCAACAATATGGAGCAAGGCCTCGCGATCCTTGAGGCGGCCGATGAACTCAGCGCCCCGGTGATCATCCAGGCCAGCCGCGGCGCGCGCTCCTATGCCAACGACATCATGCTCAAGCACATGATCGACGCGCTGGCGGAAATGTACCCGCACATCCCGATCTGCATGCACCAGGATCACGGAAACAGCGAAGCCACCTGCGCCACAGCGATCCAATATGGATTCACCAGCGTGATGATGGATGGCTCGCTGATGGCCGACGCCAAGACCCCGGCGGACTACGAATACAATGTCGGCGTGACGCGGCGTGTGGTGGACATGGCTCATTGGGTGGGCGCGTCCGTCGAAGGCGAACTGGGCGTGCTCGGCTCGCTGGAGACTGGCATGGGCGAAGCCGAGGACGGCCACGGCGCCGAAGGCAAGCTCGATCACTCACAGCTGCTCACCGATCCCGACCAAGCCGTCGATTTCGTCGCCCGCACGCAAGTCGATGCGCTCGCCATCGCCATGGGCACCAGCCATGGCGCCTACAAGTTCTCTCGCAAGCCCGACGGCGATGTACTGGCCATGCATGTCATCGAAGAAATCCACCGCCGCCTGCCGAACACGCACCTGGTGATGCACGGTTCGTCCTCGGTGCCGCAGGACCTGCAGGACATCATCAACACATACGGCGGTGAAATGCCGCAAACCTGGGGGGTGCCGGTCGAGGAGATTCAGCGCGGCATTAAAAACGGCGTGCGCAAGATCAATGTCGATACCGACAACCGCCTCGCCATTACCGGCGCCATCCGCAAAGCCTTCGCCGAGCACCCGAAAGAATTCGATCCGCGCTTCTATTTGAAGCCAGCGAAGGAAGCGATGCGCAAGGTCTGCGCCCAACGCTTCCAGGAATTCAACGCCGCCGGCTGGGCGTCAAAGATCAAGCCGGCGCCGCTCTCGGCCATGGCCAAACGCTACGCCAACGGCGAACTCACCCCGCAGATCGACGCGACGCAGCAAGCGGCGGAATAAGTTTAACCAAGATCGCCACCCGGAATTTTAAGCGCTCAGGGGCGAAGATGAGGCGTCGAATCGTGGGGCGCGCGGTGAGTTTGGTTAGTTTGCTGTTCAGCTTCCGCGGCCGGATCAACCGCGCGCAATATTGGCTTGGCTCGCTTGGTGTCGGCGTTGGCGCCGCGCTCGCGGGTTCTGTGGCGATCGCGGTGACGGGGCTTCCGCCGGGCGACGCAAAGACAGGGTCCCTGCAAGCGGCGGCGCTGCTTCTGCTGATCGTTGGCGCCATCTCCTTGCTCACGACCTGGTGTAGCCTCGCCTTGCAGGTGAAGCGCTTTCACGACCGCGGGCAAAGCGGTTGGCTGAGCTTGGCGCCGTTTGTGCCGCTGATCGGGCTGATGTCCACCCTCCTCGGCGCGATGGATTCTGGCGCGTCGGCGCCGGAGGCGGGCGCGGCTGCAGTGCCCTACCTGCTCGCGTTTTGGGCGGTCAACCTCGCGTTCTTCATCAATTTGGGCTGCCTCGGCAGTGTCAGCGGCCCGAACAAATATGGCGAACCGCCGGGGACAGGGTTTTCACGGCCCTTCAATCCAGCCGCCGCGTCCGATTCCCGATTTATCGCGAGCGCGTCGAGCGCGATCGACCGCGCGGTTCAAGCACAATCTCGCGCAGCCCCGCTCGCGCCCAAGCCGCCGACCAATGCGCCCTCGTTTGGACGACGCGCGACGCAGTGAGTTCTCCGCGACGCGTTGGCGCGCTAAGAGAAGGCATGGTCGATCCTTGCCGCCTCTACCTCATCACCCCCGCCAGCTTCGAGCTCGCCAAATTCTCGCGGACGCTTGAGGAGGCGCTCGCCGGCGGCGATGTGGCGGCGGTGCAGTTGCGGCTGAAAGAATTGAGCGACGCGGAGATTTTGCGCATCGGCGCGGCGCTGAAGCCGATTGTCCAAGGCGCGGGCGCGGCGTTCATTCTCAATGATCGCCCTGACCTGGCCGCCAAGCTCGACGCCGACGGCGTTCATGTCGGCCAGGGCGATGCGAGCTACGCGCACGCGCGCGCCGCGCTTGGATCGGACAAAATCGTCGGCGTGACCGCGCACAATTCGCGCCACCTCGCCATGGAAGCAGCCGATGCCAGCGCCGACTATGTCGCGTTCGGCGCGTTCTATCCCAGCGGCACAAAACAGCCATCGCACTGGGCCGAACCTGAGATCCTGGAAATCTGGGCTGAAATCTCCACCACGCCCTGCGTCGCCATCGGCGGCATCACCATCGACAACGCCGACCCGCTGGTGCGCGCCGGCGCGGATTTTCTGGCCGTATCGGCAGGCGTTTGGAACCATGCAGACGGACCACGCACGGCGGTGGCGCGTTTCAATGCGCTGTTTGATCGCGACACGTGAATCTTGCCGACCCCAGCTCCAAGGCGCATGGTGGATTTGGCTCCCGCATAAAGGCTGCGCCATGGCGGACGAACTCCCCGGCTTGCTGAACCTCACACCGCTTAACCCGGAATTCCGCGACAATCCGCACCGATTGCTGACACGCCTACGCGAGGAATGTCCGGTGCGCCGTGACGAGCTTGCGGGAACCTTCATGGTGTCGCGCTTCAAGGACGCGCGCGCGCTGCTGAACGATCGCACGCTCTGGCGCGGGCCCGACAAGGCCGAGCCTTCGGCCTCGTTCGCCCGCCTGGCGGAAACATTCGGGCAGGACCCCGACACCCACGAGAAGCGCGCCACCACCATCCTGTTGATGGACGATCCCGATCACGCACGCGTGCGCGGGCCGTTTGCGCAAGCGCTCTACGCGCGCGCCGCGAAATGCCGACCGCAAGTTGAGGAGATCGTCGATGAAACCGTCGACGCGCTTCAAGGCCGCGCGGGGTTCGATGTGCTCGGCGATTTCGCCATCCCCATCCCTATCGACGTGATTGGCGCGCTTCTGGGCGTGAACCGCGCGCGTCGTCTTGAGTTTCGCAATTGGTCCGAAGGCGCCATCCAGGCGCTCAACCCACTGCGTACGCCTGAGCAAACAGCGCATATGGGCCGCGCCGCAGCGGCGCTGGAGGAACACTTTGATAGCCTGATGACGGCGCGGCGGAACGCGCCAGCGGACGATCTCATTACCGACATGGTGCGTTTGCAGGCCGACGGCGCGCCACTTTCGGATCGCGAAATCCGCCGCAATCTGATCGGCTTGCTTGTGGCCGGCAATCTCACCACCAGCGACCTCATCGGCAATGGCGTGCATCTTTTGCTCACGCATCCAGGTGAGCTCGCCAAATTCAGCGCCGACGCGAGTATCGCCAGCGCCATGGTGGAGGAAATTCTCCGATACGCCCCCCCGGTCGAGATCACCGGCAGAGTCGCCTCGCGTGATATGGAGATCGGCGGCTGTCCAGTGCGGCAAACACAAGCCATGGTGGCGCTGCTGCGCGCCGCCAACCGCGATCCCGAGCAATACGAAAACCCCGACACCTTCGATATCACCCGCAAACCGGGTCCGCACATGGCGTTCGGCGGCGGCGCACATATCTGCATCGGCGCGCCGCTCGCGCGACTCGAAGCGCAAATCGCCTTCATCAAGCTGTTCGCGCGTTTCCCCAATTTGCGCCTTGCGCACCCCGAGGAAGCGCCGCCCAAACGCATGCTGCCGTTCTTCAACGGCTTCGAGCGCTTGGACGTGCTGACCTGAAAGGCTGTTGCGATCAGATTGAAACACCGGAATGCCGCTTTGCGGCATCCGGGGATGGGTAGGGAAGCGTTCCACTCTGAACGCAACATGCTTCAGGGCTTTGCTTGCCGCCCTACCCAGCCATAGCTCACCGCCAGCAACGCCGCGAACATGGCCGCCCCGACCCAACGCGACATCGCCGCGAAATCCGGCCCGACCACGGCGAGAGGCGCGGCATTGTTGGTGGCGACGATCAATCCAGCGTTCAAAATGCCAAGCAAGCTTTCGCCCACGATCAGGCCCGAAGCCAGCAGAACGCCGAAGCGTTTGGCCATTTCGGCGTTCTCTTGCTTCTCGACGGCCTTATTGTAGAGCCAGCCGATAATGGCGCCGAAAATAACTGGCTGCGTCGTGTCCATGGGCAGGTACATGCCGATGCCGACCGCGAGCGGGGGAATGCGCATGAGTTTTAGAAAACTCAATATTTCGTCCACGAAAATCGCCGCCAGACCGATGACCGCACCCATGGCGATCAAGCCCCAATCCAACTCGGCATTGAGAACACCGCGCGCTAGCGTCGAAATAAGCGTGGCTTGCGGCGCGCCCAGGGGTTCGGCGGCGATCGCGGCGCGGTGGGGATCACCCGGAAACCCGTAAGCGTGGTTGAGCAGATCGAGCACCGGGCCAATGACAACCGCGCCCGCGAGCACGCCGACGATCAGCGCCGCCTGCTGGCGCCACGGCGAGGCCCCCACCAATTGACCGGTTTTCAAATCCTGAAGGTTGTCGTTGGAAATCGTGGCGACCGAAAATACGATCGCCACCGTGAACAGAGCGAACGCCACCAAGGCATCGGTGGCGCCGGCGCCAAGCGCCGGCTGCGCAAACATCGCCAGCAGCAACGCCCCCGACACGATTGCCAAGATGCCAATGCCGGACACCGGACTGTTGGACGCGCCGATCAGCCCGGCCATGTAACCAGCGACGGTGGCGATGAACGCGCCGACGACCACCGTGAAAGCGACGCCGCCCAGCACCAGCGGCACAGCGTAGGCGCTCAACGGTCCGCCCTGGATAAACGTGTAAAGCAGCGCGCCGATCGCGACGAGGCAAACCAGGCTCAGCAGGACGATGAGTCCGATCGGCATGTCGCGATCATCATGCGCGCCGGTTTTCGCTCCCGCACCCACACGCAGCGTGTCGCCAATACCCTTGGCGACAGGCCCAACCAGTTTCAGCAAACTCCAAATGGCGGCGACGCCGATGGCGCCAGCGCCGACGAAACGCACCTGGCCGCGAAACACGGTTTCCGCGACTTCGGCGATGTCGCCAGGCAAGGCCGCCGCCGTCAAAAACGGCATCAAGCCGGCCCACGAAATCAGCAAACCGCACAACATGGCGATGCCGACGGAGATGCCGACAAGGTGCCCCGCGCCGACCAGCGCCAGTGAGAAACCAATGGTAACGCCGCTGAGTCCGGCGCCGACGCGAAAGAAGCTCTGCACGTTGGCCGCGGCCAACCCCATGAAGCTGACGATCTGCGCGCCGGCGGCGACAAGCGCGGCGTACAGCACAACCAGCGGCCCTCGGCTGCGCTCGATCGCATTCTGCGGCGCTTCATCGCCGGTGGCGCCAACCTTCAGAACTTCGGCGGCAGCGACTCCCTCGGGAAACGGCAGCGGCGAGTTGACGACCAGGGCGCGCCGGAGCGGGATTGAGAACAGAACGCCGAGCGTGCCGCCCAGCGCGCAAATGAGGAACGTGGTCCAGAACGGAAAGCCCTGCCACCAGCCGATCATCACCAGGCCCGGCAACACGAAGATGATGGCCGAAAGCGTACCGCCAGCGGAGGCCACGGTTTGAACGATGTTGTTCTCGCGGATCGTCCCGGTGTTGAACAGGCGGAGGATCCCCATCGAGATCACGGCGGCGGGAATCGAGGAAGCGATGGTGATGCCCACGCGCAGGCCCAGATAGACATTGGCTGCGGTGAAGACGATGGCGATCACCGCGCCGAGGACAAGAGCGCGGAATGTCAGTTCCGATTGGGGCATCCGGTGTTCACTCACTCTTCCTGGGTCCCGTCTCCCGGGCTCCCGTTAGCCTAGACTGGCGGTAACGCGGCGCCTACACGCCAAACACCGGACCAGCTCAGGGATCTTGGGGCCAATCGGACGCGCGCACCCGTTCGAGGTGACGCTCAAACACCAGACGCTCCAGATCGTCGTGCCCACCGGCGAGAAAGACGTGCTTCTGGAAATAGCCGCGCCCCGGCAGGCCGTTGCTCTGGCCAACGACCAGGGCGCCGAGCGGCGGTTCGCGGCGCTTCCGGTTTTGCTCGGCGATTGCATCGAGCGCGCCCCAAAGCGAGTGCTGGTCGAATTCGCCGAGGCGCAAGCCTTCGGATTCAGCGGCGGCGCGCAGATTCTCTTCGGCCTCGCGGTAGGTAAACGGCGCCTCTCCCGCGCGCGCGCGCGCCACCAACAGCGCCCGCAACAGCGACACCAATTCCTCATGCTGGCCGCCGGCGCGCAAGCGTGCGTTGCGGGCAAGGTTTTTCTTGGCCGTCAGGCCCTGGAGCCGAAACAGAATTTTCTGCAGTTCGGGGTGGTCGGGCGCGCCCTCCCAATTAGATAGGTCCGCGGTTTGGATCTTGTCGAACGGCGCCACCGGCGCGCACCATTGCAGCAGCACCGGCACAAGCACGTCACGGTCCAGCCCGATCTGCGCCTCGCGCTTCACCCAGGGCGACGCGCAAGCCGCGAACGTCCAGCACACGATCACAGCCTGGGCGGTCTCGGCCTCCTCCTGGATCCGCGCCTCCCAAGCCGCGCCCACCTCGATGCCGGCATCGAACCAGGCCGTCAGCTCAAGATCGATCAGCAGCGCGGTCAGCGCCTCGACCCGGGGGCGATCTTCGCGCTTGTAGGAGATGAAGACATCGGCCATGGGCGCCTTGTAGGCAGGTCAGGCTGCATCATCTACCTGTGACGGGACTAATCGGACCACTAGGAAATCGCTCCGAACCGCCCTACCTCAGGGCCTTCAGATTCCGCCCAAAGATCGTTTCCAGGGAGTTATCCCCAATGACATTCATCCCCACCCGCCTCGACGACGAAGAGCACGCCGGCAAGGAGGCCCGCAATGCGCCGGACGTCGTGGAAAAGGCCCTGTTCGAGGCGCGCGTGGTCATGCTGACAGGGGAGGTCAATGACGGCCAAGCCCGCCGCGTCACCGAGCGCTTGTTCGCGCTGGCCGCGCAGAACGCCGAGCCGATCACGTTCGTGATCTCCTCGCCGGGGGGCCACGTCGAAAGCGGCGATATGATCCATGACGTGATCAAGTTCATCAATGCGCCGGTGCGCATGCTGGGCACAGGCTGGGTGGCGAGCGCGGGGGCGCTCATCTATTGCGCCGCGGCGCGTGAGAACCGTTTCTGCCTGCCGAACACCCGCTTCCTGCTGCACGAGCCGCGCGGCGGCGTCGGCGGCATGGCGTCGGACGTTGAAATCCAGGCACGCGAAATCCTGAAAATGCGCGAGCGCCTCAACCGCATCTTCGCCGAAGCCACTGGCCAAACCATCGACCGCATCAAAAGCGACACCGACCGTGATCACTGGATGCTGGCGGAAGAGGCAAAAGCCTACGGGCTCGTCGGGCGCGTGGTGCGGACGCAGGCGGAAATAAGGTAACAATGGATGACTTGCTCACCGCTGCGGTCCTCGCGCTTTGCTTCGGCGCGCCGCAGCCGGTGAGCATTGCGGGTTATAACGGCCACGCCATGGAGCCGTTCATTGCGCGCGACGGGCAGACGCTGTTCTTCAACAACAGAAACGAGCCGGCCGAAGAAACCGATCTCCACTGGGCGACGCGGATCGATGACACGCACTTCCGCTACCAAGGCCTCTTGACGAGCGCCAATTCCGATCACCTCGACGGCGTCGCCTCGTTCGCGCGCGACGGGACCTTCGCCTTCACGTCGCTGCGTGCCTTCGAGAGTCGCGGCGCAACGATCTGGACCGGGCGTTGGGATGGCCGCACGCTGACAAACCTCAATCTCGAAACTGCCCTGGCGCCAGGACGCCCCCCGCAATTCAACATGGATGGCGAGCTTTCTGCTTCGGGAGGCCGCTTCTACGTGTCGGACAATGTTTGGGGATTGTTCAGACTGCGCAGTTCGGACTTGCGCGTTGCGGTCCGTGAGAACGGGCGCTGGCGCCGGGCGCCGGAATCCAATTCATGGTTCGCGGCGATTAATACGCGCAATGCGTTGGAATACGCGCCCGCCACCAACGAGGCGGAAACGGAACTCTACTTTACTCGGCTGACGCTCCCGTTCCTGCGGCCGCCCCGGTTCGAGACCTTTGTGGCCGTACGCGCGAACCCGACAACGCCTTTCGGTCCGCCCGAGCGCATTGACGCGCTGGAAGGGTATGTCGAAGCGCCAAGCGTCGCGCCCGACGGCGCGCTTTACGTGCATGCCATGGTGAACGGGCGCTTCACCCTCATGCGCAGCGCGCGCACCTGCGAGCGCCTGCGCTAACCAAACCTAAAGCCCGCCATGCTACCCAGAGTTCAATCGCAACGACCGCTTAAGCGGCGCGCGGCTCGGGTATGGTGGAGAAGATCCTAATGCGTATCGGTTCAGCGGGCCCCGCGCTCGCGCTCATCCTGGCTGCGTGCGGCGCACAAGCGGCGAGCACCCCTCCCCAGAGCGAACACGCGGAAACGGCGCCCGCGCACGGCGACACACGTGTTCAACCCACCGCCGCCCATGCGCCGGCGGCGAGCCACGATGCATCGCACTGGAGCTATTCCGATCAAACCGCGTGGTCAGCCTCGGCCGGCGCTTGCGGCGGCGGCCACGAGCAATCACCGATCAATTTGTCCGGCGCCGCGCCAGTCGCGGAAGTGCCCGACCTGACGCCGCGCTATTTGCCGTTCGCCGGCGGCTTCGTGAACAACGGTCACACGTTGCAATTCACCCCAGAGCAAAACAGCTCCGTGCTGACAATCGGCGCCGATGCCTACAATCTGGTGCAATTCCATTTCCATTCCCCCGCCGAACACACGCTCGACCGACGCGCGTTCCCGGTGGAGCTGCACTTCGTGCATCGCAATGGCGCGGGCCAATTGGCGGTGCTGGGCGTGTTCATCGAGGAAGGCGTCGAGAACTCCGCGCTGGCGGCTTTGCTCGCGGCTAAACCCGCCGCGCCCGGCGACGAAAACGCGGCGCACCTCGACCTGGACCCCAATGCGTTGTTGCCCGCTGACCGCGCCTATTTCGCCTATGCCGGCTCGCTGACGACGCCGCCGTGCAGCGAAGGCGTGCGCTGGAACGTGCTGCGCACACCGCTGCAAGCCTCGCCCGAACAGATCGCGGCTCTGCGCGAAGCCCTCGGCGCAAGCTCACGCCACGTGCAGCCGCTGGGCCAGCGCACAGTGTTGCTGGGGACGTAAGCGACGCGCTCTAGCGCGCTTTCGGTTCAGACTTACTCGCTCGACACTCATCCCCGGAGGCCGCGAAGCGGCATTCCGGGGCCCATAAACGCCAGCGGTTCGTGTTTATGGGTCCCGGGCCCGTCGCTTCGCGACGTCCCGGGAATGGGTGGTGTTTCAACCTGAACGGAATCTGCTCTAGACGGGATCGTCGGCTTTCTCATCGTCCCAATAATCGAGCCGTTCGCCATCGCGGAGGATGGCGCGATCCAGGTTGCGGATCATGAGCTTGTTGGAATCCGGATAGATTCCGATTTCGTTGGGTTCGTTGTCGCCGATCATTAGAAAACAGAACGGCTTGTCGGTCTCGTTGATCAAGCAATGACCGAGACGCTCCCCGGCGGGAAAGCACACATAGTCGCCGGCCTTGATCGGATAGCGTTCCTCGCCGAGCCGCAGCGTCGCTTCGCCTTCAAGCGCAACGATGTGTTCTTCCTCCAGCAGGTGATAATGGAACGGGCAGCTCTGTTTGCCAGGCGCCAATTCCTCGTAGGACACGCCGATCTTGCGCTTGTCTTCGCCCCGTGTGTCCGAGAGCGTCCGATAGCGTGAGCCAAAGCGCACGCCCTGGCGCCATTGTGTCCACGCCACGCTCTCAATCGCGATGGGGCCGCGGGGGTGTCGTTACTCATCTACAAATATGGACCGCCGGCGCCCTCGCCGGCATCGTGGCGGCTAGCTCAATAAGAGCCGGCGAGGGCGCCGCCGCCGGTCCACAAATCAATGGCTCTCGCCGCGCCACACTTGCTTGTAGGCGAGATAGAGAAGCGACGACAGCGCCAGCAGGAAGGCCAGCACGACGAGCCCGGTGCGCTTGCGCTGCTCCATGTGCGGATCGGCCGCCCATTGCAGGAAACTCGCCACGTCGGTCGCGTATTGCTCGGTGGTCGTGGGCGTGCCGTCAGAATAGGTGACCGCGCCCTCTGCCAATGGCGGCGGCATGGCGATTTTTCCGCCGGCGAAATAGCGGTTCTGGTAGAGCGCGCCTTGGCTTTCGCCAGTGTAGCCGATCAGCAGCGAGCGTATGTAGTCGGCACCGCCGTGCCGCGCGGATGTGATCACTGACAGGTCCGGCGGATAGGCGCCTCCGTTGGCGCTGCGGGCCGCGGGTTCGTTCGGGAACGGCGAGCGGAAATGATCCGAGATGCGCCCGGGACGCTCGATGGGCTGGCCAGTGTTCGGGTCGTTGTCGTTGAAGGTGACGGCTTGGGCGAAGGCTCGCACGTAGGGATTGTCAGTGACATCGACGAAGCTGCCGCCATGTTCGGGCTCGCCGGCATGAAGCTCTTCTTCACCGGTCTCGTGGTTGCGCACACGGTAGACCGCGAACGGGCCGCCCTGCTCGCCGAGATGGCGGTAGGCCAAGTGCTCCATCGCGTGGCAGGTGGAGCAGACTTGGGAATAGACCTGAAATCCGCGCTGAACCGCGCCCATGTCATACGAACCGACCGGGCTTTCGAAGCTGAACGGATAATCCTCGGGATGTTCGGCCTCGCCAGCGGCGAAGGCGACACCAAGGGCCGCGGCGGACATCGCGGCGGCGACAGCAAGAGCACGCAACATCACGAAGCTCCTCCAGCCGTCACGGGTTTGGCGATGGTGTCCGGCACGCGGCCCGGCGTTTCACGCAAACCCAGCAACGGCAGCAACACGAGGAAGAAGAAGAAATAATAGAAGGTGAGAAGCTGGGAAAAATTGGTCACCGTGAACGCGAATGGCGTTTGCCGCTCGGTCGAGAAGAACGGCGCGCGCGCGCCGATTTCGAGCTTGGCTTCCTGCAGGCTGGCTTCAAGCTCTTCGATCGTGTCAGCTTCCACGCCGCGCGTCATGGGTGACCCACCCATCACGCCCATGGCGTGCGCGGCAGTGGCGCTCTGGCGCGACACCATGGTCATGCCGGCGCCCTCGCCGGTCATGGTGGTGCGCACGTCCGCGGCCGCGGCTTCAAATTGGGCGGCGCTTGGAGCGGTGAAATCACGTTCAACCACGCTGCCGCCTTCGACCCAGTTCAATGTGGCCCGGTACGGGGCGGCCTTGAACAGAATGCGTCCAGGGTTCTGCCCGCCGCACCAACCAAGCGCGATACAGACAATGACGAAAATCAGGAAGAATTGCCGCGCGAGCGGCCGGTAGCGCATGGAGCGCACCTTTGAAGTATCCAGCCATGGCAGCAGGAACAGCACGCCGATCGAAGCGAACATGGCCAGCACGCCAGCGACCTTTGAATCGATCGGGCCGATATTGAAATCGAACGCGCGCAGGACAGCGTAGAATGGAAGCAAGTACCATTCGGGCACGATTTCCGGCGGCGTCTGCAGCGGGTTGGCGGGAATGTAATTCGCCGGATCGCCCAACGAATCCGCCATGAAAAACACGAACACGGCAAACAGGATCAAGAACAACGAGGTCGCGAACAAATCCTTGATGGTGGCGTGCGGCGAGAACGGGACAGTGTCGGATTTCGACTTCACCTCGACGCCGGTCGGGTTGTTCTGGCCCACTTCGTGCAGCGCCCACACGTGCAGCGCCACAACGCCGGCGATCACGAACGGCAACAAATAATGCAGTGAGAAGAAGCGGTTCAAAGTCGGCTGGTCGATCGCGGCGCCGCCGCGGATCCACACTTGTAGGCTTTCCCCAACGAACGGCAACGCGCCCAGAATATTGGTGATGACGGTGGCGCCCCAGAAACTCATCTGGCCCCACACCAACGTATAACCAAGAAAGCCGGTCGCGACCGTCAGCGCGTAGATGAGGCAGCCTAAAATCCAAAGCACTTCGCGCGGCGCCTTGTAGGAGCCGTAATAGAGCCCGCGAAACATGTGAATGTAGACCGCCAGGAAGAACATCGACGCGCCGACCGCGTGCATCGGCTGCAGCAACCAACCGAACGAAACGTCACGCCGGATGCGCTGCACGCTATCGAAGGCGTAGTCGATGTGCGGCACGTAGTGCATCGCCAGCACGATGCCGGTGACGATCTGCACGACAAGGAACAACGACAGCGCCGCTCCGAACGTCCACCAATAATTCAAGTTCCGCGGCGTCGGGTAAGCGACGAAGCTATCATGGGAGAGCCGCAGGATCGGCAAGCGCTTGTCGAGCCAGCGCGTGAAGCCCGATTTCGGCTCGTAGGTCGAAGGTCCGCTCACATAAAGCTCCTGCCGGCTCAACCGATGCGGATGGTGGTATCGTTGACGAAGAGATAGGGCGCGACCAGCAAATTCTTGGGCGCGGGCCCGCGCCGGATGCGCCCCGAGGTGTCGTAGTCCGAGCCATGGCACGGGCAAAACCAGCCGCCGAAGGAAGAGCCTTCGACGAAAGTCGGCACGCAGCCAAGGTGCGTGCAATTGGCTTGCAGGATCAGCCATTCCGGCTTGCCTGGCTGGCCATCTTCCTGGGCGATGCGCTCGGCGTCGCTCTGCGGATCTTTCAGGGTGGCGAAATCATCGCGCAGCGCTGCGGAAATTTCGTTCACCGTGCGGTGACGAACGAAAACCGGTTTGCCCTGCCACATCACCTTGATCTGCTGACCCACCTCGATCGCAGTGAGGTCAACCTCGGTCGTCGACATGGCGCGGGTATCGGCGGCGGGGTTCATCTGATCGACGAACGGCCAAGCGGCGCCCGCCGCGCCAACCGTCGCCACGGCGCCGGCGGCAATGAAAATAAAGTCACGACGCGAGGCGTCCTGACTTCCGTGCGCACCGTTCGGCTTTGCGTCAGCCACAGCCCATCTCTCCCGCGACTTGGTTCGGCGGCGAAGCTAGGCTAGTCCGGGCTCGCGGAGCGCGCGGCGTGACGCCGCATGCCCCCCGAATCTGTTTTCCCGATTTCGCCCCGATTCTCCGGCGCTGAGGCTCTAACGTGCGGCTCGCCCTCTATCAACCTGACATCCCCCAAAATCTCGGCGCGGCCATTCGCCTCGCCGCCTGCCTGGGGCTGGGCCTCGATATTATCGAGCCCTGTGGCTTCCCGCTCACCGATCGCGCGCTCAAGCGGGCGGCGCTGGACTACGCGGATCATGCCAAGGTGACGCGGCACCCGAGCTTCGCGGCATTCCGCGCGGCGCCGGAACGAGCGGCTGGGCGCCTGGTGTTAGTGGAAACCGACGGCGCGGCGCGCTTCCAGGATTTCGCGTTCTCCACAGGCGACACTCTGGTGCTCGGTCAAGAAAGCGCCGGCTCGCCAGGGGAGCTTTACGCCGCCGCCCAGGCTAGCGTGCGCGTGCCCATGGCAAGGGGTTTGAGGTCACTCAATGTAGTGGCGGCGGCGGGGATAGTACTCACCGAAGCAATGCGGCAAGTCGGGGCGTGGGAGAAATTCGATTGAACGCGATGCTGAACGACCCCCCTCCCCGCGAGGGGAGCGCGACCTTTGTGGCATGGAGCGCGGGTCTCCTGACCCGCTCCTGCAATACAGGCGAGGCGCGTCTGGAGACGCGCGGTCCAACCTGGAACCCGTCGCGGTTTTCCCCGCTCCCTGCCCGCTCCCCTTGCGGAGACGTGGGCGCACAAACGGCCAGCCAATGACTGAAACCGAATCCCGAAAAGCCCGCGCGCGCGCCTGGTTTGAAGACTTGCGCGACCAGATCTGCGCCGCGTTCGAGGCGTTGGAACAAGATGCGCCGCTTGACCTCTATCCTGGTGCGCCAGGCCGGTTCGCGCGCACGCCGTGGCGGCGGGGCGATGGGAGTTCGGACCAAGGCGGCGGCGTTGCGTCGATCCTGCGCGGGCGCTTGTTCGAGAAGGTCGGCGTGCATGTAAGCACGGTGCATGGCGCGTTCAGCTCCGAGTTCGCGAAGAACATCAAAGGCGCCGCCTCTGACCCGCGCTTCTGGGCCTCCGGCATTTCGCTCATCGCCCACATGCGCAACCCCCATTGCCCGTCCGCGCACATGAACACCCGCCACCTGGTGACCACCGAGTGGTGGTTTGGCGGCGGCGGCGATCTCAATCCCACGCAGGCTTATCAGCGCGACGAGGCCGCGCCGGACGCGCAAGCTTTCCACGCCGCATACAAGCAAGCTTGCGATAAGCACGGCGCGGATTTGTATCCGGCTTACAAAAAATGGGCGGACGAGTATTTCTGGCTGCCGCATCGGAGCGAACCGCGCGGCGTCGGCGGCATCTTCTACGACCACCACAATAGCGGCGGCAAAGATCACGACAGCTGGGAGCGCGACTTCGCCTTCACCCTGGACGTGGGCCGCGCCTTCCTCGCCGCCTATCCGGCGATCCTGCGCGCGCGCATGGCGACGCCCTGGAGCGAGGCCGACCGTGAAGAGCAACTCGTGCAACGCGGCCGCTATGTCGAGTTCAACCTGCTCTATGATCGCGGCACCACGTTCGGCCTGAAAACCGGCGGCAATGTCGAGAGCATCCTCTCAAGCATGCCGCCCGTGGTGAAATGGCCTTAACGCGTCAGCCCCGTTCGGATGGGTGGTTCAATCCGATCGGGGAAAGTGTTAGTGTCCTTCAATGCAACT
Source organism: Terricaulis sp. (assembly GCA_040080805.1). Taxonomy (GTDB): domain Bacteria; phylum Pseudomonadota; class Alphaproteobacteria; order Caulobacterales; family Aquidulcibacteraceae; genus Vitreimonas. The sequence continues at coordinate 65,740 of JBEBHQ010000015.1, forward strand.
CAATCTCCCCCCCGCGCTAGACGCCTTCGTCAAGGACTTGGTCGCCCAGGGCCGTTATGCGGACGAAGGCGATGTCGTGCGCGACGCGCTGCGCCGGCTGGCCGAACACGATCTCGACCCGGAAACAGGATTGTCCACCAGCCTCCTACGTGCCGAGCTCATGGCAGCGGAAACCGGGCCACGCTCCGCCGCCACGGTGATGGAAGTGTTCGAGCGCGTCGCCGCGGGCGCGCGCTCAGCGGCGGAATAATACCTCGTGCACGTCGTGCTTTCAGCGCGCGCCGAGGCCGAGCTGGAGCAAATTTTCACCGATTCCGTCGCCCGCTGGGGCGAAGCGCAAGCGCGACGTTATGCCGAGCAGATCGACCGACGCCTCTCGCTGAGGTCGAAATCCTCATCCTCTCCGTCCGTCACGCCAAGCGGCGAATGCCGGACGCGGGGGAATTGATCTGAGACGATCGCCAGGACGCCGGCGGTACACAGCCTCACCCATCCTCGTTTCTGTCCCGCAGCCTGTATTTCGCCCGCTGCGCTTTGTGCACCTTTTTCCAGCGCGCGCGATTTGCGGCCTCGGCGCTCGCGTCGTCCTTGCGGGCGGCGAAAGCGAGTTCACGCTGGAGCTTGAGATAAGCTTGCCAACGGTCATGGCCCAACGCGCCCTGCTCTAGCGCCGCCAGAATCGCGCAGCCAGGTTCGTTCGCGTGCGTGCAATTGCCGAAGCGACAATTTTGCAAAAGCGCGGTGACATCCTCAAAGCTCGCATCCAAGGCTTCATCGGCCGCGAGCAGGCCAAGTTCGCGCATGCCGGGCGTATCAATCAGCAGCGCGCCGCTTGGTAGGCGGAACAGTTCGCGGTGCGTGGTGGTGTGGCGGCCGCGCTCATCGCTTGCGCGGATGGCGCCGGTGTCCATCAGCGCGCGCCCTGCCAAGGCGTTGAGCAATGTCGATTTACCGGCGCCGGAAGAGCCCAGCAGGACAGCCGTCGAACCGGGCGTCAGCCAAGCATCCAGGCCATCAAGCCCATCGCCGGTGAGCGCCGAGAGCGTCAGCACCGGCGCGCCCTCGGCAATGCCGGCGACGTGTTGCGCTTCGGTTTTAGGGTCGGCGCTCAGATCGGCCTTGGTCAGCACGATGACGGGCTGGGCGCCGCTATCGCGCACCGCCACCAGATAACGCTCCAAGCGGCGTATATTGAGATCGGCGTTCAAGGCAGCGACCAGCAACGCAACATCGATATTGGCGGCGACGACTTGCACGCCGCCCTCGCCGGCGGCGCGGCGGCGAAACGCGCTGGTGCGCGGCAGCAATGCGTGGATCATCGCCTCGGCGGAATTATCCGCCAGCGCCACGGCGAGCCAATCGCCGACGACAGGATGTTCGCCCGGCGCGGCCTCAAGCGCAAAGTGTCCGCTCAAGCGGCCCGCGACCTCCCCCCGCCGTGTCGCCAGGCGCCACAAGCCGCGATGGTGCGCGATCACCCGCGCGGGCTCGAAGCCTTGCGCCGCATGCGGCGCGAACGAAAGCTGGAGCACATCGCTCCAGCCAAAAAACTCAATCATCTGATACAATCCAGCAGCAACACGAGTTCGGATGCCGCTGGCGAAGCGCCTTCAAGCGTGCTTTGGGCGCGCACCAGCAGCGCGGCGGGGGGCCGCGAAAACAATGAATGTCATGAACGTCCTCCCTCAAGCTGGCGTTGAAACTGTTCGGATTGTGCTGGCGAAGCGCCGCCGCGTCAAGCAATTAGGCCGCGCGCGCCGGCGCATTCGCCTCGATCCACGCGGCGAACGCGGTCGCGACTTGGCCGAGGAATTCGCGCGTGCCGTCATTGGTGAGATGGCCCGCATCATCAAACAAAGTATGCGCGGCGCCAATATAGCCTTCGTTCGGCAAGGTCGGCATGTTCAAGAACGCGAGGCTCTGGCGCAAATGGTGGTTCGCGCCGAAGCCGCCTATCGCGCCCATCGACGATGAAAGCACCGCTGCTGGTTTAGCGCTGAATACGCTCTGCCCATAGGGCCGAGAGCCAACGTCGATGGCGTTCTTCAGCACGCCGGGCACAGAGCGATTGTACTCGGCGGTGACGAACAGAACCGCGTCGGCGGCCCTCACCTCATCGCGAAAGCGCGTCCAGGACGCGGGCGGCGCCGCTTCCAGGTCCTGGTTGAAGAAGGGCAAATCGCCGCTTTCCACGAACGAAAAGCCCAGGCCAGCGGGCGCGGCGGCAATCAACGCCCTGGCCAGCTTGCGGTTAAACGAATCCTTGCGCAGGCTTCCGACGATGACGGCGATCTTACGGTTCATGGGGCGCTCCTTTAATTTCATTCTTGTTGCAAATGCAACATAACGCTAGATTGGTGCAAATGCAACAACAAGACGGCCCTTCCCCGCACAATCTGCCCAAGGATCCGATTCAGCGCGCCTGGGTGTCGGTGCAGCGTTACGGGCCGGCGCTGCTCGAACGGGTGGAAGCGCGCGTGACCGAGGCGGGGTTCCCGCCGCTTGAATGGTACGACGTGCTTTGGGCGATCGAGCGTGAAGGGCCGCTGCGCCAGCGAGACCTCGCGGGGCACATGCTGATCGCCCGCTATTCGATCTCGCGCCTGATCGATCGCATGGAAGAAGAGCGCATGGTCGAGCGCCGCGAATGCCAGAACGACGGGCGCGGGCAGATGATCCACGCCACGCCCAAGGGCCTCAAGCTGCGCAAGGCGATTTGGGCCGTGTATGGCAAGGCCATGCGCGAAGCGCTGGCGCCGCTCTCGGAGAAGGAAGCACTGCAACTCGCCGCGTTGCTGGCAAAGCTGGCCTAACGCGGTTGGACATTTTCGCGCAGCCAAGCCGCAAACTCCGCCTCGCCGATTTCGGAAGAGGCGAGCGATAGCATGGTTGCCAAGCATTCTTCATCGGATGCGGTCAACGCAATGGCGTTTGCCGCGAGGAAAAGTTCACATGCCACGAACGCCGTGCGTTTGTTGCCATCGATGAAGGGGTGGTTGCGCGCCAGTCCAAATGCGTACGCCGCCGCCAACGCTGGCGCATCGCCCTCGCCATAGGCGAACAGATCCAACGGCCGAGCCAGCGCCGATTCCAACAGGCCTTCATCGCGAATTCCAGAAGCGCCGCCGTGCTCGGCGAGTTGACGCTCGTGCAGTTCAAGGATGAGGCGCTTGGACAGCCAACGCGGCTCGCTCACTGCGCCAACGCCCGCAAGACCTTGCGCCGCTTACGCATGATGTCCTCGGCAAGGCGTATCAACTCGTTGGTTTCGCCATCCGCCGCCGCGAGCGCGATCCCGCCCGGCGCCTCCGTGACGCTGAGTTCATCGCCCTCACCCACGCGCAGTTTCGCCAGCACCTCCTTGGGCAGCACAATTCCCAGGGAATTGCCGATGCGGCGCACCTTGAGCGTTCGCCCACCCTTCGAAGGCGCCTCGGCCTGAAACCCCACACGCTCGGTATCGGCAACGCCTTTGGGCTTTATTTCATCGGTCACGACCGCTCCTTGTTATAACTTAAGTTATAACAATTTATCCCACCTGTCCACGGCCAATTCACTTTTCCACGGGCCCTTTTTCAGGCCAGTCCCTGGGCCACCGCCTTTAGGCGTTCAATGATCGCCAGCCGGTCGTCTGGAAAATCAGCGTCGATCCACCAGGCCTCCACTTCGCGCATCACTTCGCCGACCTTTGGCCCCGCCGCCACCCCAGCGGCCATCACCTCGTCGCCCGAGAGCGGAAATTTCGGGCGCACCCAGGTTTGCGCCAGCGCCAGCAGCGCCTGCCATTGCGGCGCGGCCTTGCGCACTTCGGCGCTCGCCCAGCCGAGCTTCACACGATCTTGAAAAGTCTCCGGCCCGAGGCGGTAGAGCGCGCGGCGCACTTCGCGCATTGATGCGTAGGAGGTGATGCGTTCGTCGTTCCCAAGCGCGCCGACGAGGCGATCGCGCTCTTGGTTTGAGAGCTTCAGCCGCCCCGCCAGCGCGCGCGCGCCGTCTGGATCGTCCAGCGCGGCGGCAATACGCGCCATCGGGTCAGCGCTCAGCATCAGTTCTTGCTCGATTTGGATCAGCGAGAGCATGCGAACAAAATTTTTCGCTTCCGGCGCCGCCCGCTCCCAGATGCGCGTGCGCAGCATCGCCGCGACGGAATCCATCGGGCGCGGCGCGGCGAGAAGTTTTTTTAACTCCTTCCACACGCGCTCGGCGGACAGTTGAGCCAACCCATCGCGAGAAATTTCGCAAGCCGCGAGCCCCGTCGCATCGAGGTCGCCCCTGCCGTACCAGGCGTTGAATCGGAAGAATCGCAGAATCCGCAAATTATCCTCGCGGATGCGGGTTTGCGGGTCGCCAACAAAAATCACCCGCCCGGCGCGCGCGTCGCCGAGGCCGCCGCCGGTGGGATCAAACACCGCGCCATCAGCGCCGGCATAAAGCGCGTTCATGCGAAAATCGCGGCGTGCGGCGTCCTCTTCCCAGCTTTCGGTGAAGGCGACGGTGGCGCGGCGCCCATCGGTGGTGACATCGCGGCGCAAAGTCGTCACCTCGAATGGCGCGTGGTTCACCACCACTGTCATGGTGCCATGTTCGATGCCGGTGGGGTGGGCTGCAAAGCCCGCCTGCCTTGCGACCGCGCCAACCTGATCGGGCGTGAGCTGCGTCGCGATATCGATGTCATCGACGCCGACGCCCATGAGCGTATTGCGCACGCAACCGCCAACAAAGCGCGATCCGCCCGCGCGCACGGCTTCAAGCGCGCCGATCAGCGCGCGCGTTTCAGGCGCCTTGAGCCAGGAAGCGTGGGTAATCGAAGCACTCATCCGTATAATCTCTCCCACAATGCGCGGATCATGCCGGCGGTTGCGCCCCAGATGAAGCGGTCGCCATACGGCATGGCGTAGTACGCACGCGTGACGCCGCGCCACTCGCCTTCGCGGCGCTCGTGATTGGCGGGGTCGAACAGGAACGAGAGCGGCGCCTCGAACACGCCCGCCACTTCGCGCGAATCGAGCGTGAGCGAAAAGTCCGGCGTGACCAGCCCCACGATCGGCGTAATGCGAAAGCCTGTGCCGGTCTCGTACGCGTCCCAGGCGCCGAGCGGGGTGATCAGATCGCGCGCGAGCCCGATCTCTTCATGCGTCTCGCGCAAAGCTGTCTCCACCGGAGAGGCATCCTCTGGCTGCACGCGACCGCCGGGAAACGAGATTTGCCCCGGATGCGCGGGGGTTTCTTCCGCGCGCTGCGTGAACAGCATGGTCCAGCCTTCCGGGCGCATGACGATCGGCGCCAGCACGGCGGCGGCGCGCCATTCGGCGGGCGTCTCGCTCCAGTCCGGATTGAGATCGCGATCGGAACGCGTGCGCACGCTCGGGGCGATGCGATCCAACGGATCGAGGCGGGTGCGGAGGAGGGATTCGAGGGGGTGCGGATTCATGGCGAGATTTGGAGCGCCGGCGCCCTCGCCGGCATCGTCGCGTTGGCCAGCGAGGCGCTGGCGCTCCGAGAAATGCTCATTGCCCCGCCCCCAACTCCCACCACAT
>JBEBHQ010000054.1:0-16666 GCA_040080805.1 Terricaulis sp.
ACCCCCTGCCCCCTCCCCTCGCGGGGAGGGGGAGCGCTCAATCACGACGCCTTCAGTGCCGTCATCACCCGCATCGAGCCCTGCCTTGGCTCACCAGCGCTCACACTTTTGTACGAATACCCCATCGGCGAAGCGGCCCTCGCCCGACGCTGCGCGCACGATCCCAGCGTAGCGGAGCGCTTCGAGCTTTATGCGTGCGGCGTTGAGCTTGCCAACGGCTTCGGCGAACTGACCGACCCAATCGAACAGCGGGCGCGGCTTGTCGAGGCGATGGCGGAAAAGCAAAAGCGCTACGGCAAATCCTGGCCGATCGACGAAGATTTCCTCGCCGCCCTCGCCCACATGCCGCCCGCCAGCGGGGTGGCGCTCGGATTCGATCGCCTGGTCATGCTCGCAAGCGGCGCACGCCATATCCATGATGTGCTATGGACGCCGCCATGAGTCCAAACGCCCCACGTCAGGCCCGCGCTGATCCCCTCACGCAGGTCGCCGCGCGCTACGCCGTCGCGATTACGCCGACCATGGAAGCGCTGATCGACGCTGAAGATCCCGCCGACCCGATCGCGGCGCAATTTCACCCCGACGCGCGCGAACTGGAGATCGCGCCCGGCGAAAACGCCGATCCCATTGGCGACGAGGCGCATTCGCCGGCGAAGGGCGTCGTGCACCGTTACCCAGACCGCGCGCTACTCAAGCTCGTCCACGTGTGCCCGGTCTATTGCCGCTTTTGCTTCCGGCGCGAGATGGTGGGTCCGCCAAATTTGAACAGACTGGGCGATGGGACACTCACGAACGAGGACCTGGACACCGCGCTCGCCTATATCGAGAGCCGGCCCGAAATCTGGGAGGTGATCCTCACCGGCGGCGACCCGTTCATGATTTCAGCGCGGCGCGCGCGCGAGATCACCCAGCGCCTCGGCGCCATCCCACATGTGAAAATTCTGCGCTGGCATACGCGCGTGCCCGCGGTCGATCCGTTGCGAGTGACGCCGGATTTTGTCGCCGCGCTGCGCACCGAAGCTGCGACGACTTACGTCGTCCTGCATATCAACCATGCGCGGGAGCTGACACGCGAAGCGCGCGCCGCGATTGCCCGCATCGTCGATGCCGGCGTGCCCGTGCTTTCGCAGACGGTGCTCTTGAAGGGCGTCAACGATGATCCCGATGCGCTGGAAGCCCTGATGCGCGCGCTGGTCGAGGCGCGCGTGAAGCCGTATTATTTGCATCACCTCGACAAAGCCCCCGGAACCTCGCATTTTCGCTGCACGATCGAACAGGGCCAGGCGCTCACGCGCGCGCTGCATGAACGGGCCTCCGGCCTGTGCCAACCCAGCTACGTGCTCGACATCCCCGGCGGCCACGGCAAGGCGCCGCTGGCGGAGCCCAGCTTGCGGCAAACAAACGACGGCTACGACGTGCGCGATCGTGAAGGCGCCTGGCGCGCTTATCCGCGCGATAATTCCTGACGCTGGGCAGGCTCCCCCAGCGCCGCGAACAACGCCGCGAGGGTCAACAGCACCGCCGCCACGAACGGCGCCGCCGAGCCAAGCGTGTCGAACAACACGCCAGAGCCCAGCGGCCCGGCCACCCGCCCGAGCGCGGCCGCCGATTGCGACAGCCCCATCACCGCGCCGCGTTCTTGCTCGCCCGCCTGTGCTGCGATCAACGAATTGAGCGCGGGCGTGGCCAGGCCAATCCCCACCACGAGCGCCGCAAGCCCGGCGGCCATAGTCGCTGGCGCGTGCGATGCGGCGAGCCCGCCGAAACCCGCCGCGAACAGCGCTAGCCCAATCAGCAAGGTCATCCGCTCGCCCAGCACGCGCGAAGCCGCGCCCGCGCCGCCGCCTTGCAGCAGCACGGCCCCGGCGCCGAGACCCGCCAAAGTCCAGCCGACTTCGCGCGGCCCCCAGCCCAATTCCTTGTCCGCCCAAAGTCCGAACGTGGTTTCCATCAACGCTTGCGCGGCGATCACCAAGAACATGACGATGACAAAGCGCGTCAGCGTGGGCCTGGAGGCAAGCAAAGCCAAACGGCGCGGGCGCGCGGCGTCGTTCTTCACGCGCGCATGCGCGGGCAAGCTTTCGCGAAACAAAGCGAGCGCCGCAAGCGCCGCCAATCCCGCGAGCGCCGCGGAGGCCAGGCACACGCGCGCAAAGCCTGCACGATCGGGCGCCTCCCCGATCAACAGCGCCCCCAAGGCCGGCCCGGCAATGAAGCCAAAACCGACCGCCGCCCCGAGCAACCCCATGTTGCGCGCGCGGGTTTTATGGTCCGCCAAATCCGCCGCGGCGGCGAACGCAGCGCCAACATTGCCGGCCATCAATCCGCCAAACAGCCGCGCCAGCGCCAATTCCTCCACGCTCTCGGCGCGCGCCAGCACCAGATACGACGCAACTCCGCCGAGCAGGCCAGCAATGAGAATAGGCTTCCTGCCAACGCGGTCGCTCAAGCGCCCCCAGAATGGCGAAGAGATCAATTGCCCGAGCGAATAAGCGCCCATAGCCAACGTGGTCGCGGTGGGTGTCGCGCCCAGGTCAAGCGCGAGAAACGGAAAGATCGGCAGGAACACGCCAAAGCCGGTCATGCCGATCAGCACAACGCCGACCAACGCCGCGAGCGAGCCTTTGGGGGATGTCATGGGCAATGCCTAGCTGATCTGGACCGGCGGCGCGCCGCCGGCATCGTCGCAGCCGGCGCCACGCTACGCCGCCGGCCTGATGGGCGCGGGCGCGGCGGGATTAAGGTATTGGCGCAGCTCGGCCCAGGGGATGGTGACTTCGGTGCCGCCCATCACGTAGGGCGCGCCAAACGAATACGGCGGAAACAGCATGGTGAGGCCTTGTTCGGTCACCAGCCACAAATGCGGTTTGGTGGCGGTTTCCTGCACGTCGCGCTCGGGTGGAGTGAAGCCGTCTTCCCGATATTGGCGCGTAATTTCTCGCACCGCGCGCTGAGTCAAGAAACGCTGCCAGCCGGAATTGGCGGTAAACACATCAGCTTCCGTCAATGCCCGCCCCTGCTCCATCAGCACATTGACCGCCTTGGAGGTGCCGCTCGGGTGCGCCGCGCCCAAAGTGTCGGCGCTCAAATCAAAGCGCACCGAAATCAATTCCGGCCCAGCAAAGGCGATGCGATAATCAACGATTTCGCTGGTCGCGTCTTCAAGGCGATATTGGGGATCTTGCGCCACCAATTCGTTGAAGCGCTGGATCGCCGGCGTTTGCGGCCCATCGATGCGCGGGAAGCGTATCTCGCGCGTGATCGCCACTGGGGCGGAATCTCCCAAGCCGCTCGCTTCGGCGACGGCGGCGGTCACCGCTGTTGCATTGACCAATTCCATGCGCTGAAAGGTGTAGCCGCCCAATTCCTGCACGATGGTGCGTGCGTCCTGCGCGCGAGCGCGATACTCGCCTTCAAGGCAAGTCTGTTGCTCGACCGTGGGCTCGGCGGCGGCGTCGATAATGCCGCAAGAAATGCGCTGCGCTTCCAACCAACGGTTCTGATTTTGCACCATGAGCAGCGCGCCGGCGTCAGATACGCTCGCCGCTTCGGCGACCAACGCTTCGCGCACTTCCCCGTCGAGCGCCGCCAGTTCACGGTCAGCGCACAAATGCTCCGCGAACGCGCCGCGTCCTTCGGCGCAAACATCCAGCGCCGCTTCAATCCGCGCAGCCGAGCTTTCCTCGGTCTTGCCCGCACCGCCGGTACGGTCGCATGCGGCCAACGCAAGCGCCGCAACGCCAAAGAGGATAAATCCACGCGCCGTCATGGTTTCTCCGCCGTCCCCAACGCTCATGTGCCATAGAAGGTCCGCGCCGTCACGGACCGTCGCTTCTCGCGTGCAGAGCCCTTGGATAGACCGATGCCCGCCACTGCCCATTACAGGCCTGATCCGTCGTTCGCCAAGCTCGGGCCAGATTTCGCCGACCCGGTGATTGCGGCGCGATTTCCACAAGCTGCCTTGCGCCGCCGCAATCAAGCCTGGGCCCAACGCATCGGCCTCGGCGCATTGGACGACACCGAATGGGAGGCCCATTTCGCACGCTTCGAGCCACTGCCCGGCAACATGACCGAGGCGTTGGCCATGCGCTATCACGGCCATCAGTTCCGCAGCTATAATTCCGACATCGGCGATGGTCGCGGGTTCTTGTTCGCGCAAGTGCGCGACGATGTAGGCCGTCTGCTTGACCTGGGAACCAAGGGATCGGGCCAAACCCCCTATTCGCGGCGAGGCGACGGGCGCCTCACGCTGAAAGGCGGGGTGCGCGAAGTGCTGGCCGCTGAAATGCTGGAGGCGCTGGGCGTTGTCACCTCCAAGGCGTTCTCCTTGTATGAAACCGGCGAAGCGCTGACGCGCGGCGATGAGCCTTCCCCCACGCGCGCCTCGGTGCTGGTGCGCCTGCAGCACAGCCACATCCGCATCGGCACTTTCCAGCGCCTCGCTTATCTCGACCGCCCTGACTTGATGCGCGCGCTGATCGACCATTGCGCCGAGGCCTATTTCCCTGACCTGCTGACGCTGAGCGCCGAAGACCGCGCCGCGGGACTGCTGGCGCACGCGGCGCGTGAAAACGGTCGCCTTGCCGCCAGCTGGATGGCGGCGGGCTTCGTCCATGGCGTTTTGAATACCGACAACCTCACCATCACCGGCGAAAGCTTCGATTACGGCCCCTGGCGGTTCCTGCCGACGAGCGATCCCAATTTCACCGCCGCCTATTTTGACGAGAACGGGCTCTATGCCTTTGGACGCCAACCCGAAGCGGTATCCTGGGCGCTGATGCAACTCGGCGGCGTATTGAACCTCGTTTGCCCGGTCGCCCCGCTGGAGGCGGCGCTCGCGGAATTCGCGCCCGCCTACCAGGCGGCGTTACGCGATTGCATGTTTGCACACCTCCACCTTGCTCTGGGCGAACGCGATTCCGACCTCGCCTTCCTCCAAACGCTGTTCAACTGGCTCACCGAAACCCAGATCGGCTGGGCGCAGTTTTTCCACGATTGGGCAGGCGGCGAAGCCTCGGTTGCACGGGCGACCGATAGCCCCCAAGCGCATGCATATCAACGCGCGGACTTTGCCTCCGTTCGCGATGGCCTCGCCACCCGCACTACAGGCGACGCCGGCGCTTTTCTCGCCGACCCCTACTTCCAGCGGCGCCTCCCCGTCAGCTTGGTGATCGACGAGGTCGAAGCCGTGTGGGCACCCATTGCCGAACGCGACGATTGGTCGGCGTTCGAGGCCAAGCTTCGGGAGATAGAAGAGCTGCGCGCGGCTTGTCATCGCAGTGTCGCGGAGCCTGAATAGGTCTGACGCAAACGAACGGGGGACCAAATGGCGGCGTCGCCTTCCAAGCACATCAGCGACCTGATCGCCTCGCGGCGCGTTCTTCTGGGCGGGCTCGCAGGGCTGCCGCTGCTCAACTTGACCGGCTGCGCAACCAGCGCCGCGCCGCCCGCGTCACTGCCAGCGCCCGCCGTGCTCGGCTTCTCGAGCGTCGCCGCCACCAATGCCGACACCATCACGCTGCCGCCCGGCTATCGCTGGCGCACACTGATTGCGTGGGGCGACGGGCTGTTCGACAGCGTCGCCGCTTCGTTTGATCCAGATGCGCTGACACGCGCCGAGCAAGAACAGCGCTTCGGCCAGAACAACGACATGCTGGCGCTGTTCGCGGCGGACTATGCGTTCCCGCCCGCGCGCGACTCTGCCCATATGCTCATGTGCGCCAACCATGAATACATCGAGCCGGCATTGATGTTTCCCGGCTTGCGTTCACCGCGCGATCTGACGGCGGCGCATGTCGAAGCGATGCTCGCCGCCACCGGTATCGCGGTCGTCGCGCTGGAGCGCGGCGGTGATGGTTGGCGCCCGGTCAAGGACTCCGCGCCCGGCGCGGGGCGCAACCGGCGCATCACACCCTTTACCCCGGTTGTCTTCTCTGGGCCCGCAGCCAACCACCGCTGGATCGCCGCCGCCTCGGCATTCGTGAACGCGCGCGAGCCAGGCCGCCCCCACGAGCCCAATCCCACCGGCGCCGTGCGCTGCGGGACCTCCGCCAATTGCGCCGGCGGCAAAACCCCGTGGGGCACGTATCTTTCAGTGGAAGAGAATTTCAATGGTCTCTTTTCCGCCGCCGATCGCGATGCGCCTGCTTTGGTCGCGGCGCTGAACGAGCCTGCCTACGCCCTCGACAGCGGCAATTTCGGCACGCCCGGCGGCGGCTCGCGCCTCGCGCCCGCGCAATTCGACATGAGCGAGAGCCCTTATGGTCCAGCACTTTATGGGTGGACCGTCGAGGTCGATCCCTACGACCCGGCCTGGGCGCCGCGCAAGCGCACCGCACTCGGGCGCCGCAAGGCCGAATGCGCGACCACGGCGCTGGCGCGCGACGGGCGCGTGGTCGTCTATTCTGGCGACGACCAGATCAACGAATACGTCTACAAATTTGTCTCGAACGCGCGTTTCAACGCCGCCGAGCGCCTCGCCAACCGTGACCTGCTCGACGACGGCCAGCTTTATGTCGCGCGCTTTGACGAAGACGGCTCGGGCCGCTGGCTACCGCTGACGCTCGCCGCCGCCAATGCCGCCGCGCGCGCATCGGGCTACACCGCGCTGTTCGCTGACGACGGCGATGTGCTGATGCGCGCGCGCGAGGCTGCGCGGCTGCTGGGCGCAACACCGATGGATCGGCCCGAGGACGTCGAAGCGTTGCTCGACGCAAATTGGGTGGGGCTTGGCCCCGTTCTGATCGTGTGCACCAACAACCGCGAACAAGGCTTTGCCCATCCCGGCAATCCGCGCCGTGAAAGCCCCAACCCCAACCGCGCGCAGGCCAACGCAACAGGGCATATCGTGCGCATCGACGAGGCCGGGGCCGATTGCGCCGCCACACGCTTCACCTGGGACATATTCGCGCTCGCCGGCGATCCAAATGCAACGGCGCTGACAGCGCCGCCGCGCGGCGGCGCGCCGGTGCATGTCTCCACAAATCTCGAGGGCGCGCCCACGATCAGCGGCGAACGCTTCGCCTGCCCCGACAACATCTGCATCGACAGCAGCTACAATGTCTGGATCGCCACCGACGGCGCCGACGCGGTGTTCGCCGATTGCAATGACAGTGTGCTTGTAACACAAGCGGGCGGCGAAGGCCCACGTCCCATCAAGCGCTTTCTGGTCGGGCCGATGGGGGCGGAAATCTGCGGCCCCACAATGGCGCCCGACGAGCGCGCATTCTTCTGCGCCATCCAACACCCCGGCGAGGGCGATGTCGCGGGCGTTGCAATTTCCGACCTGCGCTGGACCAGAGGCCAGCGCCCCCCGTCAAACTTCCCCGACGGCGGCGATGCTTGGCCACGCGCGGCCGTCGTGGTGATTACGCGCGAGGACAATGGGACCGTCGGCAGCTAGCCTGAGGCGGGTCAGTCCCCACCACCTCCGCCACCGTCGGACCCAGCATCACTGACGCTGTTGTCTTCTTGGGCGTTAGCGGCTTTAGGCGCATGGGCGCCGGTGTCGGACGCGGCAAAATCCGAAGCGCTTTCCCGACGTGTCGCCGCATCGCTCTCCGCACCTTGATTCAGCCGCCACAGCACCCAGGTGAGCGCGCCGGTAACGACGATGCTCAGGGCGGCGATGAGGACGATCCAGGTCGGCATGGCCGGTTGTTAGCAGCGTTTGCCGCCCGCCCCAAACATGACACGCCCGCGCCTTTGATTTCGGAGCGACGCACTTTATGAACAGATCCATGAAATCGGCTGTCATCGTCTTCCCCGGCTCCAATTGCGACCGCGACGCGGCGCGCGCGCTGGAGCGCATCTCGGGGGGCCCCGCCGCCATGGTCTGGCACAAGGAGACCGACCTGCCGGAGCGGACCGATCTGGTGGTGCTGCCCGGCGGCTTCTCCTACGGCGATTATCTGCGCTCCGGCGCCATGTCGGCGCTGGCGCCGGTAATGCGGGCGGTGGTGGCGCACGCCGAACGCGGCGGCCTGGTGCTCGGCATTTGCAATGGCTTCCAGGTGCTCACCGAAACGCGGCTGCTGCCGGGCGCGCTGCTGCGCAATGCCGGGCTCAAATTCGCCTGCAAGGATGTCCCGCTAGCCATCGCCAACGGCAACACAGCCTTCACCCGCGCCTACCGCGAAGCGCGCGAAACCGAAATTCCGATTGCGCACGGCGACGGGCGCTTCGTCGCCGACGAGGTCACGCTCGACCGCCTCGAGGGCGAGGGCCGGGTGGTGTTCCGCTATCTGGCAAACCCCAACGGCTCGGCGCGCGACATCGCCGCCATCGTCAACGAGCGCGGCAATGTCATGGGCATGATGCCTCACCCCGAACGCGCCTCCGATCCCGCGCTCGGCCGCACCGGCGGAACCGCGGTGTTCCAAAGCCTCTTGGAAGCCGCCTGATGGCCAAGAAAGCCGAACGCACCGCGTCCAACGAAGCTAGCTTCGACGCCGAAGTCGATTCCGCGCGCAAGCGGCTCGAAGCCGCCTTGAGCCAGGATACCGGCTTTGATGATCTGGCTGCGCTGCAAGCGCTTGCCCCCATCCTCGAAAAGCGCATCGCCTCGCGCCGGCTGGCCTTCACGCTGGGCGAGGAGGACGATGAGGAAACCCAGATCGCCATCATCCACGTCGAGACCGACGAGGAGCTCGGTTTCATTTTCGCCGAGGACGGCGAATACGTGTTCGAATCCAACCACCCCGATTATTTCGACGATTTCGTCGATGAAGAAGCCGAACGCTTCGTCGAGCGCCTTTATGAGACCCTGCGCGCGGACTTGCCGAAGTACGAGGTCGAGAACAAAGGCTAGAGAGCGCCTTGCTTCCAGACTGAATCGCACCCTCACCCATCCCCGGATGAATGCGCAGCATTCAGTCCGGGGCCCATAATCACAACCGCTTGTGTTTATAGGCCCCGGGCTCGCCGCTAACGCGCCGCCCCGGGGATAGGTGCAAGGTGCGGCCTCAGCTTCGCGCCACGAACCCCAACGGCTTCATCAGTCGCGCGATATCGACGCCGGCGCGCACTTGCACAACGTCATTGTTGCGGTCCGCTTCGCTCAGCGCCTCCCACGGCGCGAGCTTATCGTGCGCCATCAAGTCGTTGTCGCGCGCTTCACCCTCCGCCGTCGGCCGCCATCCTGACATTAGCCGTTCGGCCACCCAGCGGTCATGCTCGGTGCGCGCCATTTTCTCCATCAGCTCAGCAGGCACGCTCGGCGTCGTGTCGCCTTTCTCGCCCTTCTCGGCAGGGCGCCAACCCGCATCCCAAACCTTGGTCATGGCGCTATCGGCGACGGCGCGATTGGCGGCGCGGTAGGTTTCCAGAACGTCCGACCAATCGCGCATCGCCGACTGCAATTCGCGCATGCTCATTGCGTCGCGCTGGCCCAGGCCCTTGTTGTAATGCTCATGCGAGATCGCCGCGCCTTGGTCGAGCGAACCGTCGATAATGCGCCCGCGCGTCGCCGTGATTTGATGTGCGCCGAACGCCTGCAAATACGCGTCAAGCTCCACCGTTTCGTCGCCCTTGGCGTATTGCTGCGAGAATTCCGATTGGCTGGTCTCGCGCATGAAGATGGGAATCGGCCAGCGTTGGCGATGATTGCACGCGCGCTTCAGGGCGATAGCGAGATGGATGTTGCCCGGATCGGCGCCGGTGGACACGATCGCGGTCGTGGGTTTGCCGCGCGAAGCCTCCACCGCGTCCAGCAATTCGCCGCCGATCGAGGCTGCGTCCCAGTCAAACGGCATGAAGGCGATGTCGGCGCTCCAGAGCTGGGGATGCGCGAAGGCTTCGCGATGGCGCGCGCGAAAGCCCGCTTCCGCCGCTTGCGGATTAGGCGCGAGCACGGTGAGGCGCGGGGCGCCGAAATGCGCCGACCACAAACTCTTCAGCACGCAATTGGCGAGCGCTTCTGCCCCCTGATCAAACCCGAAAAACACCACGTGCACGCGTTGTTGCTGCAATTGGCTGGCCAGCGACAGAAGCGTCTGGCTTTCCCGCTGCACCAGGGCGCGCGCGGCGATTTCCTCAAGCGAAAACGGTTTCGGATCGATTGCCGCCTGCGGCTGCGTTTTCGCGGCTTTTTTGCGCGTCTGCATCGAGCGCATCTCGCGCGCTTCCTTCAACAACATTGGCGAGCGCGTCGCGACATGAACACCGATCGGGGGGCGCCGGCGCGCCTTGCCGACCAGCCGGCGCGTGGCGGCTTCAATTTGCAAATTCTCCGTGTCGTCGGGCTCGAACGCCACCACGTGCGCGGCGTGGTCGGCGCGCGCTGTGCGCAGCGTCTCGATCTGCCCGGCGTCGCCTTCAAGCACGATGACGCCCTTGCGGCGCAAGCCCAAAGCGGTTTCCTGAGCCAGGTCCTCGGCGATCAGGATCACGGCGTCGCCGCGTTTGCGGCAATCGAGCGATAGCGAAAGCGCCGCCGGGCTTTGTCCGGCGATGACGATGTGGCGGGCCGCGCCCAGATTGAAGATGCGCGCGAGAGAGCGTCCGAGTTGGCCGGAAAACGCAAACAAGAGGCCCACTGCCGGCGCCGCGATCGCCGCGAAGCGCACCACTTCGCGCAACATGGGCTGGTCAGCGCCGCTGGCGTCGCCGTGGAAATACGCATCCCACATGCCCACCGCGCTGATGGTCCGGTAGATTGCTTCCGACAGAGCCTGCGCGCGCCAATAATAGAGCCCGCCGACGATCCACACCAAAGTCAGCAAAATGACCACGCCCCAACGGAAAACGCCGGCGCGGGTATGCGACAGCGCCGTCAGACCCGCGGCCGCGTCCGACCAGACATTGGCGTAGCGGTGCGCCATGCGCGCCTCCCCTCATCCCCAGCTTGCCTATTGTGGTCTCCCTGGTGAGGGGGTGTCCAGCCCGCACCCGCCAAAGCGGTTGCGGGCGAGGGCGCAATTGCCTAGCTCTCCGCCCCTGGCCCCGTAGCTCAGCTGGATAGAGCAGGTCCGTCCTAAGGACACGGTCGGGAGTTCGAATCTCTCCGGGGTCGCCAGGCGCTTTTGGTTTCATCGGGATACGCCGAGGTTGGCGCGGTCACGTCGCACTCCACGCACGGAGCGGACGTGCCCCCGTGATCGCCGCGACACCTGGGCGACCTATGCGGCCGCCCGCTCCGGTTCGCTTTCAAACAGCGCACACAATTCCTCGCGCACCCGATGTGGGTCTTCAAGCGTGCAAATGGCCTTGCGCTTTTCGCGCGCGCTGGCGCCGAAGACCGCGTCGATAGTCCAGGCAATGTGCTTGCGCGCCACGCGTATGCCGAGCCCGCTGTCGTAGAAGTCGAGCGTGTTTTCATAGAGTGCGAGCAAGGACGAGAGCAGCCGCTCGCGCGCGGGCACATCTGCTTCTCCTCCGTGTTTGAGGGCGCGCTCGATGGCGCCTGGAAGCCAGGGCCTGCCTTGCGCGGCGCGCCCGATCATGACGCCAGCGGCGCCGGAGAGTAAAAGAGCGCGCCGGGCATCGTCCGCGCTGGCGATGTCGCCATTAGCGATCACGGGGATGGTCACGGCGTCCACAACCGGCGCGATCGCCGCCCAGTCGGCGACGCCGATGAAGAATTGGTTTCGCGTTCGACCGTGGATCGTGAGCATGCGCACGCCCGCCGCTTGCGCGCTTCTGGCGATGTCTGGCGCGTTCAAGCTGGCATGGTCCCAACCAAGGCGCATCTTCAAGGTCACCGGCAAAGCGGTGGCGCCAATCGTCGCCTCAATCAGACGAAGCGCCGATGCGGGATCGCACATCAGCGCCGAACCGCACAGACCCGAGGTGACGCTCTTGGCTGGGCAGCCCATGTTGATGTCGATCACATCGGCGCCGGCGGCCTCGGCCATGCGCGCGCCCTCGGCCATCCAGCGGGGCTCGCGACCGGCAAGTTGAATAACGAGCGGGGAAATCACGCCAGCACCGGCGGCGCGGCGCACCATGTCGAGCCGCGCGCGCGCCAATTGCTCGCACGCCACCATCTCCGAAACGCAATAGCTTCCGCCGAAGGCTTTGACCTGACGCCGAAAAGGGATGTCGGTCACGCCGGCCATCGGCGCGAGCGAGACAAGGGGGACCTCCAAGAGGCTCAGACTGTCCGGGGTCGCCACGGCCTATTTTTTTGCCTCCGCGATCAGCGCGTCATCGATTTCACGCGCGCGCACGGCGGCGGGGCGGGACATAATACGGGCCAGGTAAGCATCGAACGCCGGTCGCTTTTCCAACGTGCCGAATTGCACGCCCCAGCCGATCTGCGAGCCGAGATAGACGTCAGCCGCCGAAAATGTGTCGCCCAGAATGTAGTTGCCCCGCGACACCACCCCTTCGAGCGCATCGAGGACCTCACCCATCGTGCCATAACCCACCATGCGGCGGCGCTCTTCCGGCGGCTCGAATTGCATTGCCTTCAGCCACGCCGCCGGCTCCACGCAGCCCGCCGCGTAAAACATCCAGCGATAATAGGCGCCGCGTCTCTTGTCCGTCAGCGCGGGCGCGAGGCCGGCTTGGGGAAACGCATCGGCGAGATAAGCGCAAATGGCGCCGCACTCGGTAACCACCGCATCGCCATGTTTTAAGGCCGGCACCTTGCCCATCGGATTGATCGCCAAATATGCCGGCGCCTTCATGGTCGTGCCGTACTCAAGCACCTCGGTGCGATAGGGCTGGCCCACCTCCTCCAGCATCCAGCGCACAATGCGCCCGCGCGACATCGGGTTGGTGTAGAAGACGAGTTCGTCGGCCATGTTTCGCCCTTCGCATCAAAAGAATTACGCGCCGGAACAAAAAGCGAACCACGGCACATTGTCAAGCTGAAATTCGCGCCCGCGCGCGCGAGTTCGTCAGTCGGGCGCGACGCGACCCTTGAGTGGGAAATAGTCACGCCACGGCCGCGCTTCATCGACGACGCGCGTGACCGATCGGCGCGCTAACAGGCGGGCGCGATAGGCGCGAAGTGCGCTGTGAGATTCTGAAATTGGAAACGCCCAATGCGCGTAAAATAGCGCCGGCGCCGCCGCGCAATCAGCGATGCCGAACGTGTTGTTCGCCGCCCACGCGCGCCCGTCCATCCATGCGTTCAGCCACGGGTAACTCTTGTCGAGCGCTGCTTGCACTTCGCCCTCGACATAAGGATCGCGCTTGCCCTCCTCGCGCAGCACCGCCGCGACCATACGCTGCACCGGGACCATGACGTAATCGTCGAATACTCTATCCATTTGCCGCGCCTCGATGGCGGCGCGCGGATCAACGGGAACCATGGGCGAGCCGCGCCCATGATACAGATCGAGATATTCGATGATCGCCGCGGATTCGATCACGGCGCGATCGCCATCCAGCAGAACCGGAAACTGCCCCGTTGGCGCCAAGCGCGCGATCAGTTCTGTGTTTTCCGAGTGCTCGGGGCTGAGCATCATGAACTCGAACGCCACCTCGCGCTCATAGAGAGCAATGAGAACCTTCCAAGTGAAGGATGAGAACGGGTGCCCGTAAATCCGCACCATTAATGTGCACTCCGATGAAGCTTCGCGCGCGGCAAGCACATCAGGGGTTCACCGGCTGCGCCGCGCCAGCCAGCGGCGGACCGGTGAACTCAGTTTCGATGACGATCTCGACTTCATCGAACACGCCCATCGTGCTGCCCTCGGGCGGTACGCCGTAGGCGATGCCGAACTCGGAGCGCTTCAACGTTCCGTGTGCGGAAAAGCCGATGCGGCCGTGCGGGTCCATCGGGTGGCCGGCATAGCCGCCATTGAAGCGCGCTTCGAGCGTGACAGGCTTGGTTTGCCCATGCAGCGTCAAATCGCCGGTGACACGCGCGGTGTTCGGCCCGGTTTGTTCAACCGAAGTGGAGCGGAAAATCATCTGTGGGTGCTGCGCCGCGTCGAACCATTGAGGGCCAAGCATTTCCTCGGTGAAACCTGCGGGCGGCGAAGGCAAGGCGAGCGACGAAACATCGACGCTCGCCTCCAAACGCATGGCTTCGGGGTTGGCCGGATCGAAGTGAAGCGTGGCGTCCGAACGCGCGAACCGCGCCGTGTACATCGAAAAGCCAATGTGATTGACGCGGAAGGTGAGATCGGCGTGCGAGGGATCGAGCTTGTATTCGCCGGCGGGCGCATCGTGCAAGACAGCAGTTTCGCGCACGGGCGCGGCATCTCGCGAGGGCGGCGTGCACGCGGCCAACAGCGCCAGCGCCGCAATCACCATCCAGGACTTCATGCTTGTTCTCCTAGCGACACCGCCAAACCTTGCAAGATCATGGCCCAGCCGCCGCGCGTGCGCTCCGCGTAACCGGCCCATTGCGCGTCCAATCCGTGTGTGAGTGTAACGAAACATCCACCGTCGCGCGCTTCGAAATCGACGCTGACACGCGTACTTCCCTGCTCGCGATCCGTAGTGAAGTCGAACGCAAGCCGGTGCGGGCGGTCGATTTCGACGAAAATTCCGAAGTGCGTCGCCACTTGCTCGCCGCGACGCTCGAAAATTTCAAACCCGCCGCCGACACGCGGCGTGATCGCAACTTTCTCCATCACCCCGCCCGGAGTCGCGAACAGCCATTGCGCCACACTCTCGGCGTCGAGCCATGCGTCGAATACGGCCTCCGGCGCGGCGTCGATCGCGCGCGTCACGACAACGTGGTGGGATGGCTGACCCATGGGCGGCTTCTGCCACTTTTGCGTCGCCGTTCACAAGGCGCTTGTCAGCGACCCGTATGCGGGCTTGAGTGCACGACGAATTGCGATGAGGGTTGTCGATGGCGCGGAAGACGAATCTGTGGGCGCTTCTCTCGCTTGCGCTGATGATCGGCGGCGCTGATGCGCAGACACCCCCGCGCGATCCGAATTTCGGCCGCGGCGAGCGGGTGAGCGGTGAAAGCTTCGCCACACGCTCGCCCGTGCTCGGCGCCCACGGCGCGGCGGCGACCGCCCATCCGCTGGCGACGCAAACCGCGCTCGATGTGCTGCGGGCCGGCGGCACGGCGATTGACGCGGCCATCGCCGCCAACGCCATGCTTGGACTTGTGGAGCCCACCGGCAACGGCATCGGCGGCGATATTTTCGTGATCGTCTGGGATCCGCGCACGCAGCGACTTCACGGCTACAATGGCTCGGGTCGCTCCCCGCGCGGGCTTTCGTTCAACGAAATGCGCCGCGTCGCGCGCGAACGCGGTAATCCCAACGCCGTGCCGAGCTTTGGCGCCGCGAGCGTCAGCGTACCCGGAACCGTCGATGGCTGGTTCGCGCTGCATCAGCGCTTCGGCCGCACGCCGATGGCGGAGCTGCTCGCGCCGACGATCGCCGCCGCCCGCGAAGGCGCGCCGATCCCGCAAACGATCGCGATGTATTGGGCGAATAACAGGCGCCGGCTTGAAGCGGAGTTCGAAGCGGGGCGGTTGGAGGAGTTTGAGAACGCGCGTAACACCTATTTTTGTGGCGACGCAGTTCTGATAACCGCGCACAGGACCGACCCGCAAGGAAACACGATATACCCGCCTTGGTTTTGCTCCGGAGGATTGGGAGCACGGGCGGATGGCCACAGCCTGTTCCGCAATCTCGATCTGGCCAGCACGCTGGAACTACTCGCGCGCGATGGCCGCGACGCCTATTACAAAGGCCCGATTGCGCGCACCATCGACGCCTACATGCGCCGCATCGGCGGCTGGCTGCGCTATGAGGACCTCGCGGCGCACCAGGGCGAGTGGGTTGATCCGTTGTGCGTCCCCTATCGCGATGTCAGCGTGTGCGAGCTGCCGCCGAACTCGCAGGGCGTCGCGGCGTTGCAGACGCTGCGCATCCTCGACGGCTTCAATCTGCGCGAAATGGGGTTCCTCTCGGCGGATTCGCTGCACACGCAGATCGAAGCGACACGGCTTGCCTTCGCCGATCGCGCGCAATTCTACGGCGATCCGGCGTTCACGCATTTCGATGTCAACCGCTTGCTGACCGATGAGTACACGGCTGAGCGCCGCGCGCTGATTGGCAACAACCGCGCCATGGCGCCGCCGCCGCACGCTGAACTGCGCATTGATGGCGACACCACTTATCTCACTACCGCCGATTCCAGCGGCATGATGGTGTCGCTGATCCAGTCCAATTATCGCGGCATGGGCTCTGGCCTCGTGCCTGACGGGCTCGGCTTCATGCTGCAGAACCGCGGTGAGCTTTTCTCACTGCAGCGCGGCCATCCCAATCAATACATGCCGAACCGCCGCCCGTTCCAAACCATCATCCCAGCGTTCGCGCTGCGCAATGGCTCACCTTGGCTCGCGTTCGGCGTCATGGGCGGAGACATGCAGCCGCAGGGCCACGTGCAGATCATCGTCAATCTGGTCGATTACGATCTCGACCTGCAAGCAGCCGGCGACGCCGCGCGCTATCGCTTTTTCGGCGGCGCCGAGCCTACCGGCGATGAGCCCGACGGAATTGGCTTCGTGGCGATGGAAAACGGCATTCTTCCGGACGTGCGCGCCGAACTCGAACGCCGAGGCCACCGCATCCGCCCCGCCGATGGTTCGTTCGGCGGCTATCAGGCAATCATGCGCAATTCCAATGGCGTCTACGAAGCCGCGACGGAGATGCGCAAGGACGGCAGTGCCGGAGCGTATTGATGGGCAACGCTTGCTATCTCCCCCTCCCCGCGAGGGGAGGGGGTAAGGGGGTGGGGT
>JBEBHQ010000055.1:0-15788 GCA_040080805.1 Terricaulis sp.
CATCATGCCAGGCGGGCCGAAGCTGGAGATGACACACCTCCCAGCGTCCAAAAAGTGACAGCGGGACTGAGGTGAAAGGGATTGTCGCGGCCCGCCGCGCTCCCCATAACCCGCCCGTGACCACCGCCCTGCCCTCCCTCGCCGGCCTCTCCAAAGCCGCGCTCGCGGAAAAACTTGTCGCCATCGGCGTCGAGCCAAGGAAGGCGCGCATGCGCGCCGAGCAGCTGTGGCGCTGGATTTACCATTACGGCGTGACCGATTTCGCGGCGATGACCAACGTCGCCAAGGAGCTGCGCGCGACGCTAGCCGAGCATTACACACTGGCGCGCCCCGAGATCGTCACCCAGCAAGTCAGCAATGACGGCACGCGCAAATGGCTGATCCGGCTCAGCCCGGGCGCCGAGGCCGAGTGCGTGTACATTCCCGACGTTGGCCGCTCGGGCGCGCTGTGCGTCAGCTCGCAAGTCGGCTGCACGCTCAATTGCACCTTCTGCCACACCGGCACGCAAAAGCTGGTGCGCAATCTCAGCGCCGCCGAGATCGTCACGCAAGTGATGGTCGCCCGCGACGCGCTTGCCGAATGGCCCACCGCCGAGCGCCCCCTAAATGATGGCGAGCGCCTGCTCACCAACATCGTGTTCATGGGCATGGGCGAGCCGCTCTACAATTTGGACAATGTCGCCGAAGCCATCGACACGATTTCCGATGGCGACGGCATTTCGATCGGGCGCCGCCGCATCACCGTCAGCACCGCCGGCGTCGCGCCCAAGATCAAGGAGCTCGGCGAACGCACCGGCGCCATGCTGGCGATTTCGCTGCACGCCACCAATGACGAGCTGCGCAACCAACTCGTGCCGCTCAACAAGAAGTACAATCTCGAGGACTTGTTCGCCGCGATCCGCACCTATCCCTCGCTCGGCAACGCCAAGCGCGTAACTTTCGAGTACGTGATGCTGAAGGGCGTCAACGATACGCTGGGCGAAGCGAAGGCGCTGGTGAAGCTGCTCGCGGGCGTGCCGGCGAAGATCAACCTGATCCCGTTCAATCCCTGGCCCGGCAGCCCCTACGAATGCTCGGACTGGGGAAGCATCGAAGCGTTCGCCGAAGTGCTCAACCGCGCCGGCTATTCCTCCCCCATCCGCACACCAAGAGGCCGCGATATCCTCGCCGCCTGCGGACAATTGCGCTCCGAAAGCGTGAAAGTGCGCGCCAGCGAGCGCGGCAAAGCGGAAGTGGCGCAATGAGCGCGCCGACACTCACCGCCCCCGGCATCGTGCTGCGCGCGCTCGAACTTGGCGATGCCGAAGCCTTGTTCGCCGCGCACGGCGACGAGCAAACCCACCATTATTGGTCAGGCCCCGCGCACAAGGACATCGCTGAAACGCGCGCTTACATCGAAGCCACGCTCGACATGAAGGGCGCGCTGGTCTGGGCCATCACCGAAGACGGCGGCGAGGCGCTGGGGCGCGTAGCGCTGTTCGTGCTCCGCGAGGGGGTTGGTGAGTTTGGCATCATCATGCGCCGCGAAGCCGTCGGCCGCGGGCTCGCTTCGAAAGCCATCAAATTGATCGAGGACCATGCCTTCACCACGCTCGGCCTCCACCGCCTCGCCGCTGACGTCGATCCCGATAACAATTCTTCGCTCTCCCTTTTCCTGCGCGCCGGCTTTCAGCGCGAAGGCCTGCTGCGCGGCAATTGGAAAACCCACCTCGGCATCCGCGACAGCGTGATCCTGGGAAAGTTGCGCCAGGGCTAAAGCGGATTCACGCCGAGCGTACACACCGCGCCACCCCCCCCTCAGTCAGCTTCGCTGACAGCTCCCCCTATCGGGGGAGCACGGCGTCGTTTCTCAGGTGAGCGCCCCTATCCACGCTGCGACGCCCGTTTCCCCGTGTAAAACCGCGCTTTCGGCAAAATCTATCCGCCCCCTTCGCGCGGGGTTTATCATGCGTGCAGTCCGTTTCATCGGAGGGGCGTTAAGGTACCAGCCCAGAACGTGAGACGGAGAGCGATGAGCGAGAGTGGCGGCGGGGCCTGAAACCGCCGTGTCCAGGGATCGGGTTGAGCTTGCGCAAGCAAGCGCAACGTTGGACCGACCTGCTCGCTGCTGGCGCCAGGCTCCGGAGTGAACAGCTCCTCCGCCTGAACGCGAGCGCAAAACATCGCGGGGACGTCCGGGCCTCGCTCGCGTTTCCTTCTCTTCCCGCGTTTTGCGCGCGGGCCCGGCGTCCCCTCCCTCCGACCTGTTTTTCGCGAAAGCCAAAAGCAGAACACAAACTGCACGCCGCGAAAGGCCAGCAATGACCGCAATTGTAGAGAAAAAATGGACTGAGCTTCGCCGCGCGCGACGGGCAGCCGATGGCGCGCTCTCGTTGAGTGTGCGCCTCATGCGCGACGGCGATCTTGCCTCGGCCTCGCGCGCGGCATTGCTGGCCGAGCGGCTGGCGCGCCTCGATGTCGCCGCCGAGCAACGCAAGCGCGCGGCGAAGGCGGCGCATCGGCGGGCCGAGGATGCGCTCGCGGCGGCGGAACGGCAGGTGGACTTGTTCGTGGCCGCCAAGCCAAAGGCGCCGCCGCCTTCCGAACCGACAATTGAGTTTAGTCCGGAAGTGCTCGCCGCGAAGGCGGAGTGTCGCCGCCAGGCCCAACGCGCGCTTGGCTTGCCGGTCACTGGTTGAGTCTTTCCGGTCAATCCGGATGCGGTTTGATTTTGCCGCCCGCGACTCATGCTAAGCGCGCTTCCATGCAACAGATCGCTCAAGCTTCCGCCATCATCCTCGCCGGCGCCTCGCTTGGCTGGATCATGCTGTTTTCCTTCGTGGTCTCGCCGGTCGCGTACAAGACCTTCGACCAAGGCCGCGCCGAGCGGCTGGTGAAGCAAGTGATGAATGCGGGCCACGGCATCTTGGGTCTGATCGCGCTGGCCTCGGCGATCGCCGCGCTGATGGCGGGGGCGCTGGCCGGCGCCGTCGTGGCGGCGGTGGCGGGCGTGTTCGCGTTTTTGTGCAAATTCGCGCTGGCCCCGCGCGAGGACAAGCCGATCAAAGGTCACCGCGTACTGAAAACCGCGCGCATCGTCGCTTCGGGGCTGACAGCATTCATCATGCCGGTTCTTGGCGCGTCAATCGTGCTGACGCTGCTGGGAATATGAGCGCAAACGCACTAAAGCGCACCGGGCTTGGTGCGCTTTAGGCGTTGATGCGATGCTGCTGAAGTTTAGCTTTCCGGATTAGAGCGCGGGCGGCGGCGGTGGACACGCGGCGCCACGACCGGCGGCGCAACCAAGGTCACCTCGGGCGCCGGCGCGGGGAGCGCGGCGGGCGCGGGCGCCACGACGACAGCGGCGGCGGGCGGCGCGGAGACCTCCTGCTGCCCAGCGCGCGGGCACGGCGTGCCGGCCTCGTCCATCGCCTGGCGCACATCTTCGTCCACGCACATCAGCGCCGTCGCCGCGCGATGATAGCCGAGCGCCACCATTTGCCGCGCGTTCTTCAGGCGACGGCAATTGGCGTCCTGCCAAGTGGTGCCGATCGACAAGCCAAACGTCACCGCTTGCGCGCCGATCGAGCTCGAACCCATGCACGTGTCTTCGCCCGTCGAAAGCGGCGCGGCGTAGGCCGTGTTGACCGGCGCGCGCTGATTGTAGGTGTTTACGCTGACGTCCTGGCTCGAATTGTTGGAGTTGGCGTTGTCGTTGTTCGCGGATTGACTCTGACTTTGGTCTTGGTTCTGCGAATTGGACGAACTCGAATTGTTGTTGCCGTTGTTGCCATTGTTATTGCCGTTATTGCCGTTGTTTCCGTTGTTGTTGCCATTGTTGTCCGCGCTCGCCGAGCCGCCGGTCGCGGAGGTGGAATTGTTGGCGCTGTTGGTATTGGCGTTGGAAGCATTGCCGCCGGCGCCGCCGGTGGCGGACGTCGTGTTGTTGGCGCTGTTGGAGGTTGCGTTCGACGCCGTGCCGCCAGTCGCGGAGCTTGAATTGTTGGCGTTGTTTGTGTTGGCGTTCGAGGAATTGCTCGAATTGTCAGCGCTGTTGGTGTTCGCGTTGGTGGCGGCGCCGCCATAGGCCGTGTTGGAATTGTTGGCGCTGTTGGTGCTGGTGTTGTTGGCGTTAGCGGCGCCGCCAGTAGCATTTCCGCCAGTTGCGTTGCCGCCCGCGCCGCCGTTGGCTGTGTTGTTATTGGTGTTGGTCGAGTTGCCGCCAGCGCCGCCATAACCGGCGCCGCCAGCGCCGCCATAACCGGCGCCGCCAGCGCCGCCATTGCCAACACCGCCGGCTCCACCAGCGCCGCCATTGCCGCCAGCCCCGCCGTTGCCGCCGTTTCCGCCATTGCCGCCAATGCGGCCACGCAGGTCATCGTCCCCGTGGTTGTCGTTATGGTCGCCGTAGCAATTGTAGGAGCAGCCGTGGCCGCCGCCAGTCGCAAAGGCCGGGCCCGTGAACGCCGCGGCTGCGAGCACGAATGCGCTCGCTGCAAAACCAGTCATCAATAGACGCATTGCTTAATCCCCGTTAACTTGAACTCAGGGGATGGGTTTGCAGATCGCGCGCCGTGCTGTTGGCGCCACGTTGAAACAGGCGCGCTCGCGTCGCGCGAAAATTTCGCGCCCGCATAGTGCGTCGACCGAAGGTCAAATGCCAGCGTCTCAAATCGGGACACGCGCGTGAAGTCGCGCCCTGGCGCTAGGCGGCCGCGCTGGCTTTTGCGCTGGCGCGATTGGCGCGAGCGATCCAGGTGGCGATGTCGTCCTCGGTCGGCGCTGGGGCCACGCCCCAAGCGCGCGCGCCCTCTTCCGAGAGCCCCCAGCGCGCGATCGCATCGGTGAGCTCCACCGGGTCGAAGCGCGAGAGCTCGGCGGCGTCGCGCACGCCGCACGCGACCAGAGCCTGCGCCTCGCGCGACTTCAAGCCGGGCACGGTGCACGCCAGCAACGCCTGCGCTTGCCAATCGCGGATCACTTGCGCGGAGATGTGGCGCGCCCCGATCTCGCGTTGCCCCTCCTCGGGCTTCAGCGCCAGCAAGTCGGCGATCGTGCGCACGCCGACGGCTTCCAGGCGCTTGGCTGTCTTCGGCCCGATCGACGGCGCTTTCTCCACCGGCGCCGCGCTGTCGAGCATGAATTTCGGCGGCGTCTTGTCGGCCTTGGCGCGCGGCGCGCCGACAGGAAGCTCAGGCGGAACGACAATGTCTTTCACAGGCTTTGGCGCACGCGGCCTGGGCGCCGCAAGATCGATCGCGCCTCCCGCCTTGGCGCCGATTTCGCGCGGCCATTTGGCGTCGAGCGAGGAGAGCGGCGCTTTCAGCACTTCGGCCGCATAGAGCGCGCGCACGACCTTGTCGTCCTCGCCCAACGTCGCGCGCACCTTGCCGGTGCGACGGAATTCTTCGTACTGCGCTTGAACTTCGCGGCGCGCGCCGGAATCGTCGATGGCTTTCAGCACCGCCTGGATCGGCATTTCCAGCGCCAGGAAGAACGCTTGCAGATTGCCGCCCACCTTCGGCGGCTTGACCCCAGCCTGCTCGAAGGCGCGGTCGAGAATGCGCGCAAATCCCACAGCGGCATGGCCGATGAGATGGGCGATGGTTCGGCGCAGCTCGTCGTCGAGGCCGGCGGGCGGATCCTTCACGCCCTTGTCGAGATCGTAGTGATCGATGATCAGTTCATAGTGCGGGTTCGACGCCTTGGCGCCGGCGCGCACCATCTCGGCCAGCCACTTATCCCCGGTCGGCGCGGCCATGCTAGGGTAGCCGCCAAGTTCGTGTTCGAGCAGGATTTGAAAGGTTTTGTAGGATTTGGAGAAGCTCCATTCCACCGCGCGATGGATGACGCCCTCTTCCTCGGTTTGGTGAGTGTGGAAAGGCTGGATCGGATCGACGTAATAATGGCTGAGCACGCCGGCCGACCACGCGGCCTGTTTCCAATCGTGATCCCGCAGCGCGCGCACGGTGCGGCGATACCATTCCTGGCACGCTTCAACCGCGCCGCCCCAATCACCGTCGCGCACATGCAGGACGTGGTTCTTGAAATCCTTGAACACATCGTCGGGCGCCTTTGCGCCTTTCAGGTATTCGTCGTGATAATGCAACAGAAGGTCGCGCCAACGTTCGGCCTCGCCCGATTGCAGATGCCGCAGCGCATCGACCGCCAACCGGTGATGGTTGGACCGGCACCGGCTCGCGAACACAACCTCATACAGCAACGACATTCGCCCTCGCTCCGCCCTATCAGTGAATGCCAAGTTAAGACCTGGCGCGCACCGGTTAGCGCGAGGTTAATCGCCGCGGCTACGCTGCCTGGCTGCCGGCGGCGCCGCTACGGATGAGGCCCCAATCCTCGCAGATGATGCGCACCAAGCGTTCCTGGCGCTTCTCGATGGCGTCGAGCGTCCATTCCTCGATGCCGGCGATGTCCTTGGTCAAGGCGTGCAGCGGCGCGCCGTCGGTGCCGAAAAACACCTTGCGCTTTTCCGAATAGGCTTTGGTGTCGGCGAGTTTGTTTTGGTCGTAGGTGACGAGCACGAGATTGCCGAGCAAGTTCGCCACCTCCCCGCGCAGCGCCGAATCGGGGAAGCGTTCGTTCCACCATGCCCCGCCGCCCTTGGGCAAAACATGTTCCACGGTCGCGTCGTCCGTCATCTCGATCGTATGTCCGCCCGGCATCGCCGCTTCCACGCGCATCATCAGCAAGCGACGCTGGCGGTCGCGCTTGCGCGACTTGTTGAGCGTGGCGATGAAGCGCAGGTGCTCAGTCTCGGAAAGCTCAAGCGCGCCCTTTGGCCCGTACAGCATCCTGTCGTCGCCCACGCCGCGCACGGCCCGCACGTAGCGGCCCTCCTGGGCGCGGTTGTCGATCACCGAGAGTTCGCAGGCGAAGGTGAAGCAATCGAGCGCCTGAAAAAACTGGCGCGCGCGCTCATGATCGCCGGAATATTCGGAGAGGAAGGCGATGGCGGGCGGCGCCCAGTCCCACGATTCGACTTGCTTCATCATCTTGACGCGCCGGTTCACCTCCGCGCTGGCGGGGCCCACATCAACCGAACCCGCGAAAATCGCGCGCAAGGCGTGGGCGTAGCGCGGCAATTGGTCGAACAGGAACGTGCGCACGCCGCCGCCGCGATCGACCGCGGCGCGGAAAGTGGCGAGATCACCCGGCGACAGCAATTGCTCGCCGGTGAGCAAGAACGGCATCATGTACAGAAGGCGTGCGAAATTCTCACGCTCGAACATCTCCTCGATCTGCTCCCATTTGCGCGCAGCCGCGTCGGCCTCGGCGTCGGACAGCCCGGCATTTTCCAGCAGATCACTCTTGATGATGTCGGCGCCGGAAAGCGGCGAGCCGCGCCGGTTCAAGGTGTTGAACACGGTTTGCGCGCAGCCGCGCTCGGCCGCATCGACTACGTTCAGCGTGCAAGCGCGCGCCACGTAGGACATGAAAGCGTCAAGCTCACGATCCTCCATGCCGCTCAGTTCCGCATCGATGGTGCGCGCCGCACCGCACAGCAGATCCTTCGAATCGATGCCGATCTCGGCGTGCTTGCCCATCGCCGCCATCTGCCCCGGCTCCTGCACGTAGCCGCGATAAAAACTGGCGTCCTCGTCGCGCAAGATCAACCGGGGGTGATCGCCGTCCATAATCAAGCTCTGGAATTGCTTGGCGCGGGCGGGCAAGCGATCGCGCACATAGGCCATGATCATCGTCAGCGTCGCCAGGCGCTGCTGGCCGTCGGAAATCTCGAGCTTACCCTGGTCGTTCTTCACCAGCACGATCTGGCCGATGAAATAGAACGTGGCCCCGCGTTTGTAGGCGCGCCACAAATCCTGGATCAGCTGGCGCACTTCCCGCTCGGACCACGTGTAGGGGCGCTGATAGCGCGGCACCTTGAGGCCAGCCTTGCGCGTCAGCACCGCGCCCAGATTGAGGATCTGAGAAACCAGCCCGAGGGGCGTTTCTCCAAACGCTCCGGTCCCAAACGCCCCGACCATGATTTCTCCCCAAGATTATCTTTGGACGCGATCGTTACAGCTACGTCATCGCCACGCAATGTGGCGCGAGCACGCGCGCGGCGCGCCAGCTTGCTTGCGTTTCCAAAACAACACGAATTAGGTCGAGTACGCCACATCGAAAGCGGGCGCGGCGCCGATACGCGCGAACGCGGAAAAGCCGCGCGCATGAAATGCTGGCAATACATCGCGGGCTGCGTCCGCGTCGGTGAAGCCAGCGCGGCGGCACTGTGCGGCGCCTTTCTCGGCGATCAGCAGGTTTGCGACCCGGCGCGCAATCGCTTCACCGGAATCGAGCCACACGCACGGACGCGGCGCCGCCGCCGCAAGCTCCGGCGCCAACAACGGAAAATGTGTGCAGGCGAGCGCGACGACGTCGATCTCCGCGCCGCCAGGCGCGCCAAACAAGCCCTCGATCGCCTCTGTGATCGCAGAAGCGTCCAAGGGTGCGCCGCGCAATTTGCGCTCGGCGGCCTCGACCAAGGCGGTCGAGCCATACCTGACGACGCGTTTATCGGATGCAAATTTTGCTACAAGATCAGTTGTATAAGCGCGCCGAACGGTCGCCGGCGTCGCCAGCAGGCCGATCACACCGGTGCGTGTCAGCGCCACCGCCGGCTTGATCGGGGGCACGACACCGACAACCGGAACCGAAAGGGCGGCGCGCGTCGGCTCAAGCGCGATGGTCGAGGCTGTGTTGCAGGCCAGCACGACCAAGTCAGGCGTCCACTGCGCGACCAAGCGCATCAGCAGCGCCGGCACGCGCGCGCGCAATTGTGCGTCGGATTTCAAGCCGTAAGGCAGCCAAGCATTGTCGGCGACATAGTCGAGTTCGAGCCCGTAGCCGGAGGCGACGATCGCATCCAGAACGGAAAGTCCCCCAATTCCGGAATCAAACACCAAAACGCGCTTCACGCCATTAACCTTTTGGGTGGCGGAGCGCCCCCATGGGTTATTAACCAAGATGCTGATTTGGACATGTTTTTCAGGCCGCCTCGCACCGCAGCATATTCCTGTGGAAACCAGTTCTTAACCAGGTTTGCGCGAATCGTTGATTGGGTTAGTGACGCTGGGATGGGGTTTTGGTCAACGCGCTGCGACGCGCGTTTAGAAGCGGGGTTCCGGCCATGAACGCAATCGGCAAATCATCAGTCGTCTTCGTGACGCTGTCAGGGCTGTTCTGGGGCGGTTGGGTCCTGGGCTCGCAAACGCCGGAAGGCCAGGAAGCCTTGGCGCGCGCCTACGCCGCCTACGCCGAGGACCAGGCCAACACCAACGAAGATCTGTTCAATTCCACCGCGCTGCGCGCCATCGTCTGCGGCGGCGCTGGCGACGAACGCGCCGAGCCGAAGCCATGCCTCGCGGTGATCGCTGGCGGCAAGATGTTCATCGTCGATGCCGGATCGGGCGCGGCGTCTTCACTCTCGCGCCGCAACATTCCCATGGGTCGCCTAGCCGCCGTGTTGCTCACCAGCGCCAGCCCGACACAAACCGCCGATCTCGACGAATTGTACGGCGAGAGCGCGGCCACCCGCGAAAATCCGTTGATGCCGGTGTACGGCCCAGCCGACACGCAGCGTATGGTCGAAGGGCTCAACCAAGCCGCCGGCTATGACGGCGCCGTGCGCGGCTTGCAGGCGTGGGGGCCCTCGCCCGAGCCGGGCCGCTCGGTCATCGTGTTCGAGGACAACGGCTTGGTGGTCTCCGCCTTCACGACACGCGAAGATGCGTTCGCTGGCCGCGTCGGCTATCGGTTCGATTACCACGGGCGCTCCATCGTCGTTGGCGGCGACGGGCGCGTTGTCGGCGCGCAAGCCGCGGCGAACGCGGATGTCGTGCTGCAAGGTGCGCAAAGCCAAGCGTTGGCGCATCTGCATCAGGGCGGTCAAGCCACGCCGGCGGAAGTCGCCCTGCAGGCGCGCGCGGCCAATGCCGGTCTCGTCGTGCTGACGGGCGCCGACAATCAAATGGCCGCGCAAATGCAAGTGGCCGAGGCACGGGCGACGGGCTTCGACGATGTGATCGCCGGGCGCGTCGGCATGCTGGTCGAGCTGCCGCTCGACAACACCGAAATCAACGTCCGCCCGCTCTAATCAGACTGGGTGATCGAGTACCTTCATGGGCGGGCCGCAAGGTCCGCCCATATTCATTGAGCGTTGGACTTAGGCGCCGGCGCGGCTAGATTTCGCGCATGCGCGCCGCCCTCCTCGCCCTTGCCGCAAGTTTCATGTTCGCGGCGCCCGCATCAGCTGACCGCTTCGCGCTGACCTATGACGGCGTCGGCTTGGGGTTCGTGCCGCTGGGCGGGGTCACGCTCGACGCCGACGTTTCCGACGACAGCTACGAGATCACGGCGACACTGCAATCGCGCGGCCTGCTCAATTTGTTCGAGCGCACCAATATCGCCGCGCGCGCCTCGGGCCGCGTTGAGCACGGCGCGGTGCGCTGGGATCGCTATGAACTCGATCACCGCTACAGCCGCAAGCATCGCACCGTGCTCATGCAAGCAGGCCAAGCCGCGCGGATCGAGCCAAACTACCGCTTGTGGGGCGAGCCGCCGGCCAGCGAGGAACAGCGCAGCCGCTCACGCGACCCGCTCTCGTCACTGGTGGCGATGGCGATCGACGTCGGCCAGACCCGCCGCTGCGCCGGCGCCTATCCCACGTTCGACGGACGCTTCCACTATCTGCTCGAACTGGCCGGCGGCGAGATCGATGATTTCGACGATGCCGGCTACGAGGGCGAGGTGCTGAGATGCGCGCTCGCCTACATTGCGGTAGCGGGCTTTGAGCCAAGCGATTCCGGTCGGCGGCGCATTCCCCACGGCCAAGTCTGGTTCGCGCTGATGCCGGACACAAGTTTCGCGCCGCCCGTGCGCATAACGACGCCGCTCTCGGCAGGCGGCGCAATTGTTCGCCTTGTGCGGTTCCGCCGCGCCCGCGTCGATGTGCAATACACGTCCGCGCCGCAACCTTGAGCGCGCGCCTCGCCGCCGCCGAATTGCTGATCGCGGTGCTCGATCATGGGCGCGCGTTGGAAGATGCGCTCGATTCAACGCCGAGCTTCGGTGCGCTTGAAGGCCGCGACCGCGCCTTCGCGCGCGCCTTGGCGACAGCCACATTGCGCCGGCTCGGCGCCATCGACACCGTGCTCTCCCGTTTTCTGCAGCGTCCGCTCCCTGAAAGCGCGCTGCACGGACGCGCGCTTCTGCGCATCGGCGCGGCGCAAGTGCTGGTGCTCGGCACGCCCGCGCATGCGGCTGTCGGAGAAACGGTAGAGGCGGCCAACACCCTGCGCGAGGCGCGCGGCTTCGCCAAGCTGATCAACGCCGTGCTACGGCGCGTCGCCGGCGAAGGGCCAGCTTTACTCGCGTCGCTGCCGCCGGGCGCGGACCTGCCTGCCTGGCTGTTCACGCGTTGGCGCGCGGCGTACGGCGCGGAGGCCGACGCCATCGCACGCGCCCTGCTCATCGAGCCCCCGCTCGACTTGACGGCGAAAAGCGATGCGGCGCGGTGGACCGAAGCCCTAGGCGCAACCATGACGCCAACCGGCAGCATGCGCTTGCCTACACATGCGGGCGTGGACTCGCTGCCCGGCTTTAGCGACGGCGCATGGTGGGTGCAGGATGCGGCGGCGGCGCTACCCGCGCGCTTGCTTGGCGATGTGCGCGGCAAGCGCGTGCTTGACCTGTGCGCCGCCCCTGGCGGCAAGACACTGCAACTCGCGGCGGCGGGCGCACTGGTGACGGCGCTCGACAAATCAAACGCCCGCCTCGATCGGCTGCGCGAAAATCTCTTGCGCACCAAACTCAGCGCGGAGATCGTGTGCGCCGATGCGCTGGACTATCGACCGGGCGTGTTGTTTGACGCGGTGCTGCTCGACGCACCCTGCACCTCCACCGGCACGCTGCGACGGCACCCCGACGTTGCTTGGCTGCGGCGACCGAACGACGTTCGCGCCTTGGCGGAGCTACAATTGAAACTGCTGTCCGCATCCGCCCCGATGCTGAAGCCTAAAGGAACTTTAGCCTACGCCGTGTGCTCGCTCGAACCGGAGGAAGGCCCCGGTATCGCCGCCCAAGCGCTGAAACGGGGCTGGACGCGCGCGCCGATTGTGAGGGGCGAAATCCCCGGCGCCGACGGCTTCATCACCCAAGACGGCGATCTACGCACCCTACCCGCGCACTGGAACGAAATCGGCGGACTGGATGGATTTTACGCCGTACGGCTTACGCCGCCGAGCGCCGGATAATCCACGTAGCCTTCCGGCCCGGCGCCGTAAAACGTCTTGGCGTCCCACTCGTTCAGTGGCGCGCCGGTGCGCAAACGCGCTGGCAAGTCCGGGTTGGCGATGAACAGCTTGCCGAAAGCGACAGCGTCGGCGTCGCCGCGTGCGATGGCGGCTTCGGCGCTGGCTTGGGTGAAACCTTCATTGGCGATCAGCGGACCGCCGAAGATGCGTTTCAGCAGCGGGGAAATGCTGGTCTCGCTCTCGTGCTCGCGCGTGCATAGGAAGGCGAGCTTGCGCTTGCCCAGTTCGCGCGCGACGTAGCTGAAAGTGGCGGTAAGGTCGCTGTCGCCCATCCCGTGCGCGTCGCCGCGCGGCGCCAAATGCATGCCGACGCGGCCCGCGCCCCACACCCCGACGCAGGCATCCGCCACCTCGAGCATCAGCCGCGCGCGATTCTCGACACCGCCGCCATAATCGTCCTCGCGCTTGTTGACGCTATCTTGCAGGAATTGGTCGAGCAGATAGCCATTGGCGCCGTGTATCTCAACGCCGTCAAAGCCGGCGCGCTGAGCATTTTCAGCGCCCTTGCGGTAAGCTTCGATCACGCCAGGGATTTCGTCCCGGCGCAGCGCGCGCGGAACCGGGTAATCCTCCTTCGGGCGCAGCAAGCTGACATGGCCCGGCGCCGCGACCGCGCTCGCGGAAACCGGCGCAGCGCCATCGAGGTAGGTTGGGTGCGAAATCCGGCCCACATGCCAGAGCTGCAACAGAATACGCCCGCCAGCGGCGTGGACCGCCCCGGTGATGTCGCGCCAGCCTGAGACCTGGTCCTCGGACCAGATGCCGGGCGTATTTGGATAGCCCACCCCCATCGGCGTCACCGACGTGGCTTCGCTGAGAATCAAACCAGCCGAGGCCCGCTGCACGTAATACTCGCGCATCAGCGCATTTGGCGTGCGCGCTTCGACCGCGCGGCACCGCGTGAGCGGCGCCATCAGGATACGATTCGGCAAATTGAGCTCGCCCAGCCGAATGGGCTCAAACAATGCGCTCATGGAACAAGCCCCTTTTGCGCATTGGCTGGCGCGTGCGATTGATGCCTGCATTTGGGCGCCCCGTTTGGCTGGCGCAAGCCCTGGCCCATTGCGCGTGAGGCTGCCTGCGGCTAACCACGGGCCATGGTGAGAACGCTGATTGCGCCGTCGATTTTGGCGGCCGATTTCGCAAAACTGGGTGAGGAAGTGCGCGCGGTGGAAGCCGCGGGCGCCGACATGATCCATGTCGATGTGATGGATGGGCATTTCGTGCCCAACATTTCGATTGGCCCCGCCGTGGTGAAAGCTATTCGCCCCCACGCAAAGACGCCGCTCGATGTGCATCTGATGATTTCACCGGTGGATGGCTACATCCAAGCCTTCCGTGACGCCGGCGCCGACATCATCACCATCCATCCCGAAGCCGGGCCTCACGTGCACCGCACCCTGCAAGCGATAAAAGCGTCCGGCGCGAAAGCCGGGCTCTCGCTCAATCCCGGTACGCCCGTGAGCGCCGTTGATGGCGTTATCGATCTGCTCGATCTGGTGTTGGTTATGAGCGTCAATCCGGGCTTCGGCGGGCAAAGCTTCATCGAAAGCGCGCTGCCCAAAATCGAAAAGCTGCGCAAGAAGATCGATTCCAGCGGGCGCGACATTGTCCTGGAAGTCGATGGCGGCGTGAACGCCAAGAATGCCGCGCGCATCATCTCAGCGGGCGCGACTGCGCTTGTCGCCGGCACCGCCGTGTTCGGCGGCGACCCGTCGGCATACGCCGACAACATAAAACGTCTCCGAAACCCGGCGTGAGGTCCATGAACGCGCCGGCCTCCCCTCCCCGCCGGCCGCAACGGCCGAGCCCAGTCAGCGAACCGTGGCGGGCCAACCCGTTCCATCGCATGCGCTTGGGCGATGCCGCGCCTGACCGCATCGATCGCTGGGGCGAGGATCCCCGCGTGGGCGATGCTGAACGCGGGCGCGAGCTCGGCAAAGGCGTCTGGCGCATCGCGGCCGAGCGCATTGCTGGCGCGCACGCGACGCCCTGGGGCATGCCCCATCCTTCGCGCCATTTCACCGCGCGTCTGCATGCCTTTTCGTGGCTGGGAGATCTCGCTGCCGTTGGGCCCTCCGCGCATCTGCGTATTGCCGAACTGGTCGACGGGTGGATCGAGGCTTATGGCGAGTGGGACGATCTGGCCTGGGACCCAGAGCTAACCGCCGAACGATTGTTCGCGTGGTTGTGCTGGGGCAGACCCGCGTTTGAACATGGCGCGCCAGAACAGCGCGGGGCTTTGCTACGGTCGGCGGCGCGCCAGTCGCGCTTGCTGCTGGTGGCGCAGAACGAATTGGGCGAGCGGCATTTGGGCTCGATCAAGGCCGGCGCCGCGCTCATCCTGGCGGGCGCGGCGGGCTTCCCCGACGCTGAACGCCTCGCCGAGCAAGGCGAGGAAATGCTGATCGAAGCGTGCGCCAAGCAATTCCTGCCCGACGGCGGGCACCAATCGCGCTCACCGGAAACGCTGGTGGAGGCCTTCTACGATCTGCTCGCCGCGCGCGATGCACTCGCCGATCCGCCGCCGATCGTGCGCGACACCTTGCCGAAGATCGCCAACATGGTGCGCATGCTGCGCTTGGGCGATGGGGGCTTGGGCTGTTTTCATGGCGGCTCGGAGAATTCATCCGCGTCGATCGAGGCTGCGCTCGCGCGCGCCGGCAGCGAAGTGCGCGCATTTCAGTATGCAACGCATTTGGCCTATCAGCGGCTCGAAGCTGGCGGCTTGCGCATCTTGTTCGATGTCGGCGCCGCGCCGCCGTTTTCCTATTCCGAACGCGCGCACGCGAGCGCGTTGGCGTTTGAAATGTCGAGCGAAACCGAGCGGCTGATCGTCAATGTCGGCGCCGCGCGCGAGCTTGAGCCGGCGGCGCGTTTGGCGGCGCGCGCCACCAACGGCCATTCAGCGCTGGTGGTGGGAGACGCTCTATCGGCGACGCTGGAAGATCCGCGCCGCGGCCGAGGCCCAGCCCGCATGTCTGGCCCCAATCTTGATGAAGTGCGCCGCTCTTCCGACGAAAGCGGCATCACCGTGCAGGGCCGTCACGACGGCTATCGCGCGCAATTCGGCCTGTTGCACCGTCGCTATTTGTTCGTCGATCACGACGGCAAAAATCTGCGCGGCATCGACGAATTGATTCGGCCGATGAAGCTCAAGAGCACGCCGGCGAAGCGGCCGATCCCGTTCGTGGCGCGCTTCCATTTGCACCCCAACGTCCGCGCGCGCGTGGCCGACCACCAAGCGGCATTGCTGGAAACGCCGGGCGGACAACGCTGGCGGCTCAAGACTGACGCGCCTGACATCGCCATCGAGCCCTCGATCTATTGGGGCGGGCCGAATGCCCGCGAAAGCCTGCAAATTGTGCTCTCCGGCCACGCCGACCCCATGGGCCACGGCCTCGCCCCCCCCAACCGCCTACGCTGGGCGCTGACACGGGTGGGGTGATGCGCAAACCCCCTCCCCGCGAGGGG
>JBEBHQ010000056.1:0-14403 GCA_040080805.1 Terricaulis sp.
GGTCGGGCTCCTGGACGGGGGCGCCGGTCACGGGCAGGATCGAGGTGCCGTGGTCCGCTGTGGATCGCGATGTAACGGCTCGAGGGCCGATGTCCATAGACGCGGGTGAGTTCTGGGGCCGAGTGGCGGCGACTGATCCTCAGTTCGCCGGCCTGTTGGGCGTTTCGTATGCTCTCAACACCCCTCTGCTGATGGTCGATGCGGTGGCGGGGGATCGTCGCTTTGCTGAGATTCGCGAGTCCGCAAACCTGGGGTCATTTGAGGCGTTTTGCGAGATCATCGCGCCGGAGCGCGAAAGATGGCGCGTTGCGTTCGACGAGTTCGCCAAAAGCGCAATGATCACACGGCCGAGCAATGCATGGCCGCTCTTCCGGGCGCTGCGCGAACATTGGGCGTGGCGTTGGTGGGAATGGGCCAAGCTTGCAGAACTCTGCGCTCGGATAACCGAGGACGTCTCGACTGCCTCCATGGCGCTTCATGATTTGTCGCCGCTGAGTGTTGGCTACGCCGCAACACGCGGTCCCGACAAGAAGACATTCTTGGTTGCAGGAGGTGTGCTGCTGGGCCGGGGCGCAAGCGAGGGCGACGAAAGCGACGCAGCTGAACTCGCAGCATTCGAGCGTCTCACCGAATTGCTCAATCGCTTTTGGCGCCAATCTCAGTCCGGGATCGCAAATCGCGCCCGCGACGGGCACGGTGCCTTGTTGCCGGCGACAACGCTGCGCCGCTTCTCCGCCCTGCGCCTGGCTTGGATAATGCCCGAGTTGGAAGCGGCGGTCACCAACGCCGTTGGAGACCTCTCCAGCATCAACGCGATTTTGACGCGTCTGCCGGAGGCCGTGTCACATGGCAATGTTGCGTTGCTCGCATCGGCGCGCCGCGCCTGGCGCATGGACGCACTGCCAGGCAAGAGCGGCCCATTCATTCGATTGCGTCCCAAGGCGCCCCAACACAACCCCATTCGCGACATCTTGATTCACAAGAATACAGGCGAGTTCAGCGTCGGGACGGCCTCGGTCCTGTCACGCGCGCCGCGCCTAGCGGTGCGTCCATGCTCAGAACAGACTTTCTCGTCTTGGCACTTCCATATTTCAGAAAGTGCTGCGCTCTTCCGGGCTTGGTTAGCACGAGTATTCGCTTCGGTTGATACGTCAGGAGATGGAGAGTTTGGCCATCGGCTCGCTCGTTTTCTCGCAGGGGTATTCTTCGCCGACGAAGTCTCGCTGTTCCGTTTGCAATATGGAGATGCAAAACTGCCGCTGACGCGGTTTGGCTATTATTCAGATGACAGATCCTATGGGCCCAAACCCGACTGTCTGCGCGATCACATGGTTGAGATTGCCGGCGATGAGCGCCGGCGTGAATCGATTTCCTACCGCGCAATAGAGCGTGCCCGCACGCAATACGAACGCGATGTCCGCTATGATGGAAAGAAGATCGTTGGCACCTCGCTGCCAGAGGACTGGCACCGATTCACAACGGCGCGGAGCGTGTGTGCGGTCCCCATCATATGCAATGGCGGACCTTGGGGCGTGCTCGAACTGGCCTCATTTGCGTCACACAATTTCCCCGTGGCGTTGCGGGCGCGGGCGGAGGAATTCGTCACGATCCTGTCCGGCGAGATCGGCAGGGCGAACTGGGTGACGGCGATCGACGCCGTTAGGGGACCGCTGGGGCGCCTCGAAGGCGAGTACGACAAAAACGTGCAGGCCGCTATTGGCGCGGCGCTGTCCATTCTGCCGACGAGTCGTGCGACAGCGATTTTTTCGGGCCGCGACGATTCCGAAGAGAGCCAAGTTTCTTACTTTGACTCGGAGGAAGGTGTTCTCACCGGCGCTAAGGCCATTGCGGCGGCGTCAAAGCGGGATCTTTCATTCGAGAAAGACATCGCACCGGAGCGGCCGCAGGAGCCCTGGGAGGTAGCCCGGCGCGGCAGGCCAACAATTGCGGTGCCGCTCCCGCGCCAGCCGCCGGATAATTTGCGCGGCGTGCTCTATTTGGAGACACCCTTTCCAGTCGTGCGCGACCCCTCGGTCGATGCCTCCCTCATGAGCCTT
This sequence comes from Terricaulis sp., assembly GCA_040080805.1. GTDB lineage: Bacteria > Pseudomonadota > Alphaproteobacteria > Caulobacterales > Aquidulcibacteraceae > Vitreimonas. Next base: position 2,058 of record JBEBHQ010000056.1, read on the forward strand.
GCGGCGATGATCGGGGCGACGCTCGCTATTCTGCGATCGGAGCAATTCTGGGACCGCGAGGCGCGTCGGGTTGTTGCCCATGAGCTGACCAAGACGCATCGGATCATGACGCGCTCGGTTGCGCAGATTGTGCGCGTGTCGAGTTCGATGGCGCGGGGCAATCAGAAAATACGCGACGATCTGCATGACACTCAGTTCGACGTGTCCAATTGCGCCGAAGCCATAAGCGGGCTGACCGAAGCTTTGACGACCAAGAACCTGCAGCAGGCGGCTGAACTAGGGGATGTGCGTCTCCTGGTGATCAAGCGGCGGGTAGAGCGCACGCGCGAGACCAAGCGCCCAACGGTTGAGCTTTACCCGCTCATCCACTCGGCCTTCAGCGGGTTCCGCGAGTACACGAAGAGCAAGAACATTCAAATCAGAAACAATGTTTCAAAATCGACGCTGCTTACGCTCGATCGTTTCATTCTCTACGAGGTTTTCACGACCCTGGCGCAGAATGCGGCCAATTACTCGCAGCCGAACACCGACGTGATCATCACCCAGCGGGAGCTGGAGGGGAGTATCACCATCACCTTCTCCAACGTTGGCCCGACGCTCTTCAAGGCCGATCTGGAGCGATTGTTCCAGCGCTACTACCGGGGCAAGCAGGCCAGGGAAATGGCCAAAGGGGAGGGGCTGGGGCTCTGGTATGCGCAAAATGCTATGAATTTAGTCGACGGCGACCTCTCCCATTCGCAGCGCCCGGCGCCCCCGGATATCGTTGAAAAGGCCGGATTTCCCGTCTCCTGGTTTGACGCTCGCGTACACCTTCCAAAGAGCTGGGTTTTACGTCACTATGGCTAACACCGGGGGTTGAGCTTGGCTCAGGCGCAGAGGAAAAATCGGGCCGCGACGGCGACGACGGCGTTCGTCGCAGACAACGACCCGCGCACTGTGGCGACGCTGGTGCACACGCTGGAGCTGATGGGGCTGTCGGTCGATCCTGGCCGTTCGATGGGCGACATCGCCGAGATGATGCAAGCGGCGCGCGATAGCTCGCCGCCCGATGTCATCTTCATGGACCTGCACTGGCAAACTCAAATGAAGAGCCTGCAGCTCCTGAAGCGCGGCGACATCATTGTTGAAAACGAAACGTCGTTCATCGGCGCCATTATCGCCTCCGAGGTGATACGCGCTCAAGACGCCTTGGCCAATGTTCCCATCATCCTCTGCTCGGATTGGGAGACAGACACCCAAGCGCCCCACATCAAGACGGCGCTCGCCGCCGGGCCAGCGGCATTCTTCGAAAAGAAGGACCTCGATGAAAAGGGGGGTGAACGGCGCCTGCATCAATTGTTGTCGGACCTGGGTGTGCGTGTCGGCTCGCTTCAAGCAATTGAGGAATTGGCGACGCGGGTGACGCGCAAGGAGCTCGCGCCTGTCATCAAGAAACTCGCCGCCGCGCTCGGGCTGAAGGAAAAGGGGATCAAGGCGCTTCTCTACACCTCACCCGAGCGCGAGAACACGGTGACAGTGACGAGCCACGAGAAGACGCGGCTTAATACGTTGCTCAATCTCGCGGTGGCGCTGGAAGAGTTTGCAGGGGATGAGGACAGCGGCGAGGCGGCGAAGGCCAAGGGTGCGCTTATGGCCGAGACCTCGATCGCTGAGCGGTTGGACGCAGGCGGCATCGAGGCTGCTGAATACGTGCTGGCTTTGATTGAATGTCGGCTTGGGGGGCCGGTTCGGTGAGCGGGATCGTGACGAAGCAACATAGCAACGCGCAGAAATATCGCTGTCTCCCCACTCTGGTGTTCTGGGGGGAGGCATGGCAACGCAAGCAGTCCCTTCTGGACGATCTCTTTCCCTCGCAAGCGCAATCGATAACGGGCGCGCGTCCCGTCCGGGAACTCGAGGGTGAGGACGCGGAAGCGGCGGCGATCACGGCCAACATCGAGTGGATATTCACGCCGGGCCGGCCCATCGAACCTGGTCGTTTCAATCCGAAGGACTTTGCTGCCTATTACACGGCCAAGGAAAAACACACCGCGATCCAGGAACGCCGGGCGAAAAGCAACAGCAAAGGCCGCCTTGTTGTGTTTACGGTCAATTACACCGGCGTCACGCGGGAACTCCGCAGTCTCAACCCGCCTTTTCCAATTCACAACGCCAGCGATTGCCTTAATGCCTCGCTTAAATGTCGCGAGGCAGGCCATGATGCGGTCGCTGCGCATTCTGTGCAGGTCGAAGGGGGCAATTGCTGCGCCATCTTCAAGGCGACCGCGATAAAGCCGGGCGGGGTTGATTCGTATGTAGATGCGGTTTGACCCCTGAGTCATACGTAGCGCGCGCTGAAGAGCGGGCGAAACTGGAACACGATGCGAGACGTTGAAACGGTGAGGATCAATGACGCACGATGCCGTTCAACACCGTCCACGCGCCCAACGCGATAGGGACGCTCAATATATCACAAAGGCGATCGAGCTTTCGCGCCGTTCAGCCATGAACGGCGACCACCCGTTTGGCGCGCTTGTTGTCGTCAACGGCGAAATCGTCGCGCACTCGCAAAATCAATCGGAGCGTACGCGAGACAACGCTCAGCACGCTGAGTTGGCGGCAATGCTAAGCGCGGCCAAAACCCTCGCCGTTCAGTCGCTGGACGGCGCCACGCTCTATTCCAGCACCGAGCCTTGCGCGATGTGCGCGGCGCTCATGCATTGGTATGACGTCAAGCGTCTGGTCTACGGATGCAGCGGCAAAGCGTTCCGCGCCTTTCGATCGAACAAGGCGTTTATCCCTTGCCGAACTGTGTTTGCGGGGATGGGAACGCGGATCGAGGTGGCAGGGCCGCTCTGCGAAAAAGACGCCGTGGCGGTGCACGCAGAATACTGGCCGGAGTACGATGAGGAATCATAGGGGAGGCGGCTGTGGGGGATGCGATGGGCGAGCTGGCGGCGAGAGTTGTCGCAATCTTCGGTCGCGGCGCATCGAGCGCGGTGATCTTTCTCTTTGGTTATCTGGCTTGGTTTGTCGTGCGCGGTGTCGATTGCGCGGACAACAGTTCGATCGCCTGTGAGGCGGCGCTGCGGTTGAGTGGAATCTTTTACGATCAACACCAAATCCTGCCCGCGCTCGCGGTTGGCCTATGCGTGCTGGGCGTCGGTTATGCGATCGGGCTCTCGCAAGACTTCCTGTTCGACGAAACACTGCGCGGAAATTACAATTCACTCTGGTCGCCGCGTGGAGTGGTGGGGCGCACCAATGCCGTCCTCAGAGAACTCCGGCAGCAATCCATCCGGATTCTTCAAGGTCGATTTCCGGACCTGTCCAACATTCGCTTTACAGACTACATGCTCTACGAGGTCGTGGGAGGCATCGTGAAGACCAGCACGCGGCAGTATGTGGACGAAGCGCGCGTGTACGGCGCTGCAGCCACTACGCTGATCCTGCTTTCTTGGCTCGACGTGTTGGTGCATGAGCAAGGGCGCCTGCTGGGTGTGCCGGTTGCCGTTGTGATCTCTCTTTTCGCCTACGTGCTGGGGCGCGAGGGCGTGAAGGCGCAGTATCGCTACAGGGCCATCAGACTCTACTCAAACCTAGTGACTTCGGAGAACGCGTCCTAGCGACATGCGTCTCATTAGCTTGACGGTCGGATAATGGCGACCATAGTCGAACGAAATGGTCGCATGGGCGCGTATAATAACTGAAGACGCAGTTGATGAGTGGGACCTCTTCCTTTACCGAGTTTATGGCGCGCAGGCGAAAGAACGTTTGGCCGAAGCGATGAGCGCCCTCGACGAAATCGCCGACGCTCAGCTGTGCCTGAGCTACGAAGCGACCATGAACGTCCTCGACACGTTTCAGGCGCCGTCAGCCGAAATCATAAATTGGCAAAAAGCTTGAACGCGCGCTGTCGAAAGTATGCGTCCGGTGAGGATCGCGTTCAGGCTGCGGCGCGGAGCGCTGGGTTGAGCGGGCGCCATTTCCAGGGCAGCAATTCGTGGAGATCGCGGTTGGCGTGATCGGGCATGCGCCCGAGCACGTCGGCAAGCCAGCTTGCGGATCAACGCCGTTGAGTTTTGCCGTTTCGATCAGGGTGTAAATGGCTGCGGCGCGCTCACCGCCGCGATCTGAGCCTGCAAAGGTCCAGTTCTTGCGCCCGATGGCGACGCCGCGCATCGCGCGCTCGGCGGCGTTGTTGCTGAGGCAGAGGCGCCCGTCGTCGAGGAAGCGATCGAAGGCGTCCCAGCGCTTGAGCATGTAATCCAGCGCCTTGGCGGCGGGGCTCTTGCTCGACACTCGCGCGCGTTGGCCAATCATCCATGCGTGGAGATCCGCGACGAGCGGGCTCACGCGCTCCTGACGGACAGTGCGCCGCGCCTCCACCGTCATGCCGTCGATCTCGCGCTCGATCGCGAAGATCGCATCAATCTGCTGCACCGCTTCGATGGCGATCGGCGACTTGGCGATCTCCGCCAGTTCATAGAATTTGCGCCGTCCATGCGCCCAGTACGCGGCTTCGATGATTGGCGCGGGCTTGCGCGCGCCCGCGTAAAGCGGATTGAAGCCAGCATAAGCGTCGGCCTGCATCAGCCCGACATAGTGTGCGAGATGGGTTTGCGGGTGCTCGCCGCTGCGATCGCTCGAGTAGAAATAGACGACCGCCGGCGGCTCCGGTCCAGCGAAGGGCCTGTCGTCGCGCACATAGGCCCATAGGCGGCCGGTTCTGGTCTTGCCCTTGGCCAGCACCGGCACGGTGGTGTCGTCGGCGTGGATGTGTTCAGCGGCGAAGACATGGGCGCGGATCAGCGCCACCAGCGGATAAAGCGTTGCCGCGCAGGCCCCACCCAATCGGCCATGGTGGAGACGTCGATCTCGACGCCCTCGCGCGCATAAGTCTCGGCCTGGCGTGTCAGCGGCAGATGCTGCGCGAATTTGCCGGCCAGGATCATCGCAAGCAGGCTTGCGCCAGCGCGCCCGCGCGCAATGACGTGAAAGGGCGCGGGCGGTTGCGTGATCTTCTCACAAGCCCGGCAGCTCCATTTCTCGCGCACGTACTGGATCACTTTCCATTGTCATGGGATCGCCTCCAGCGTCTCGGTGATGTCCTCACTGAGCTTGGCCAGCTTGTCCGATCCGCAGCACGGACATGAAGCAGGCGACGCGATAACGATACGCTCGCGCGGCAGGTGCGCCGGCAATGGGCCACGCTTTGGCTTGCGGCGCACGCTGGACTCAACGTTAGTCTTGGCCGCCGCGCTCGCGGCGGCAATCTCGTCTTCGGCGAGGTCGGCCTCGAGATCGGCAAGCTCGAACTCCAACTGCTCAAGCAGATGCGCGCTACGCTCGGAGGATTGACCAAAGCGCTCGCGCCGCATCTCGCTCATACCCGCATCAAGATCGACGCCTTCGTCCGGCGCGAGAACTCGGCCGGCTTTGGAGCCTGCGTTCCGGCTGCTCTCGAAGCCATTCGCGAAAAGCTAGGGACGGATCGCGTTAGAGGCGGGAATCGCAGCGCGCAGGTTGGGTTGGCGCCCGATGTTGCGCGAAGACGGCGCTTGAGGGACGCCTGTCGAAACGAACAGATCCCGCATCTGGCGTGAAGTGAGGGGACGTAGTCCCTGAGCACGCCGATTGCTTTGGATGAGTGCGGCGGCACCGGCGACAATCGGCAATGCACCTGATGTGCCGCCAAAGTCGTCCGTGTACCACTGCTGTTCGTCGCCGGCATTGGCGCGCAGATTGTGTTCGCCATAGCCCAACGTCGCGATGCCGCTGCCCCAGCCCTGGACGTCGATGCGTGGGCCATAATTGGTAAACCACTCAGGCGCGCGTCTGCCAGGAACGCCTGCGCCGACCATGATAGCGCCGGGATCGTCGGAGAGCGTCACTTGTTGCTCGCCATTTCCCGCTGCCTCAACGACGACATAGCCTAGAGCGACGAGTTGTGCGATCGCCGCGTAGGTGAGCGGGTCGGTTTCCACCGGCAGCGCGCCATAATGTTCGCACGACTGCGTGTGGTTTGAGGGGCAGGCTGGTGCGTTGGGCCAGATCAGCTGTTGCTCGAGCACAATGATGTCGCCCGGCTGAAGATAAGAGCTCGCGATCCACATCGCCGCGCCGACATTGTAGGTGCGATCAAATTGAGGTGACACGAACCCAAAGCGCGCAAGGGGGGCGATCCCTGTGACGCCGAACTCATTCTCCTCGCCGACAAGTATGCCGAAAACTGCGGTTCCGTGGTTGCGGTCCTTGACGACGTTCGAAGGGCCAAAGTTGACCAGCAGGCGCGAAGCGCCAGGGAGATCTTCGTGATTTGGCGCCCAGCTGAACTCGATATCGACAATGGAGACCTGTTCACCGCGCCCGCCTGGCACGCCCCTCGCGAAGGCGACATCAATGCCGTACGGCGCGGGTTCCAAATATCTCTGCCGCGATTGAAGATTGATTGTTGTTGGCGGCGCGATGTCACGCGCATTCAAGAGTAGAGGCGCTATGTAGGCTTGTTCGATGCTGGGGGCCTGGCGCAGGCCCTCGAGAAAGGCATTGATCGCCGCCGTTGTGGCGCTTGCTGGGAAATTGAGGACGTAGAAAAGATTGAGGTCCGGAAGCTCTAGGTGCGAATTGGCCTGGGCCTCATAGCGGCGCCGGTCGAGCAGCGCCTCGCTTAACGCCTCGTTTTCGCTCAACTCGCCCGGGGCGATGGCGCGAGTAAACCTGACATCGGTCCGGCCGAACATCGCATTGACGCGCGTGAGGTCGACTTCGACCGCGTCGAAGGAAAATCCTTCACGGACCAAACGTGGTGCGTCGAATCTGCTTGTTTCGGGCACAACAAAGCTGCCGCGGAGGCGAACGCCCGATCCCTCGCGAAACTTGACGATGACCTGGCGCGCGCTTTGCGAGGCCTCCGTTTCGGGCGCAATAATTGGCTCAAGCGGCTCAAGCGGACCCTGCAGCGCTTGAAACTCGCTGAGATCGAGATGCTGGTAGCTTGCATCCGCGGCTGTCTCCTGAGGTGCGCCGGAGGTGTCAGACGGCACCCGCGTGCACGCGGGCGCCATTGCCAGCACGATGAGGCCGGCAAGGATGCACTTGGCTGATTCGGCGAGACGTTCCATGACGCCATCCAATCCGGCGAGAGAAGTAATGCTTTGCCCGAAGCGAGGCTAATCCTTCAATCCAAGTATGGTGAGCGGCAATTGGATCGTGCCCAGCAATGAGCCGGTGCGTTCGATATCGACCGATTGAAGTACGCCGTCGCTAAAGGTGTAGATGCGATGGTCGCCACCGACGCTTCTGGGCATCGCCAACGCATAAGCTGAACGGCGTATCACAGCGGCGAAGCGATGGCGGGTGCCGAGATAGGGGAAATCCTCAGCCGAGATAGGCGTGCACGCGGCTTCGAAGGAGAGGCTCACCGGCGCTGCGTCGCCGCCCGAGAATTGAGCTCGGCTCTGGCAGGGTACGCTTGCGGTCTGGAAGGGCGCTGTCGTCCTATAATAGAGCGCGCCATCCGTTCCGTTGGGAAAACAACCCGTGGCTGCTGGGGTGGTGGCGCAGTCGTCGGCGGTGTAGGCCGTCGACCAGAAAGACGGATTTCCTTCGTCTGGGGCGATCAACATCCGTACCCGCATCTCGGGAATTTTGAAGCTGAAGACCCGATTGGTGGCCGAGCAAGCGGCTGCGTCGGTGACGGTGCCGAACAAAGTGCGCATCTCCGCTTCATTAAGCGGACCTGCGCTACGGTCGTCGCAGCTCACTCGAACCGTTCGAACCTGCGTCGCAACAACCATCGCGCATACGCGCTCGACATTGGTTATAGACCGACCGGCGTTCAGCGTTTGCATTGCGTCGATGCCGTTCACCAAAGTGTCGATGCCGCACGACACGGAGTTCGCAACCGGGACGTACTCGAACGTGTCGCCCGGCGATCTCCCCAGCAGCGCGCCCCGCCGGTCACCAGTGGATGGCGAGCTTGCGCCCGTGCCGCCTCCAGCTGCTGCGCGCAGGATCGGGGACAGCACCTCGACAACGTTCGGAAGCTGGGTCGTGTTCTGAACGTCGGTCGAACTTAAAAGGCCATTCTTGACTTCGAACTTGACGTGATCGTTCGCGCCCGGATGCGGATTATAGTCGAGGCGATACCAAAAGCGGGGATTGTCGTCGGCGACAATTCGTGGCGCGGCGGTCAGGGTCCATGCGGCTGCGGGCTTGGCAAAGCTGAAATCTACAACCGTCACCGGAAGGGCGTAGGTCTGCTGTGCTTCGCCTTCGATCTGGCCGCAATCATAGTATGTCAGGCAAGACCGTGATGTCGCGACGTGTCCACACGCGGCGAGCCCAAGCAACGCGATCGGCATCAACGAACGAGCGAGCAGCATGTACGCCTCCTTACTGTGTCCGGGGACCGCCGTTCTAGAGGTGGCCGAACCGCTGGCGCGAGTGCCGGCGGTCGCGACCGCCGGGCGCCAACATTCATCCGCCGGATGGCACCCCTCTTGTCATACCCCCCGGACAACCGCGGCGACGTTACTCCCAGCTTGGCGGTAGTTCAACCCAAGGTTCGGCGCGAGTTCGTGATCTCGTCGTCTGGCTAGTGAGGCAATGTTGCAGCGCCCAAGAAGGGCGCCTGGAGTTCTGGAAGGGGGTCGGAGCGAGGGGCCGGTGCGGCTGGCGATTGCCTACGCCGCATGTCCGCTTTGCGGCCAAGTAAGGCGCACGTCCGCTCCGGGGATACTTGAGGCGTTGACGCCCGGCGGCGATGGCCACCGGGCGCGACGCGTCAGGCGTTTGCGGCGGCCTTGCCGCGCTTTGGGCGCGCCTCGGGAGGAGAGCCGTCTTCTCGCGGCTTGCCCCGTGCGAGCACCTCGAAGTCCCCGAATGGCCCAACCACGAACTCGATCACGTATCGCGTTACGCCCTTGGCATCTTCGTATGAGCCGGGACGGATTTGCCCGAGGAGGCGCACGCGCGTGCCTTTCCGCACGAATTGTTCGACACGTGTCACTTTGGCCGCGGGGAAGATGGCGATGCGGTGCCAGTAGGTTTTCTCGGCCCATTCGCCGTCCTCGCGCTTCCAGCGTTCGGAGGTGGCGACAGAGAGAATGGCGAGCTTACCGTTCTTGGTTTCCTTGAATTCCATGTTGCCGACATTGCCGACGATTTCGAATTGCGCACGATCCATTTGCTTCACTCCGTTCCCGGTGAAACCGCTCCGCCGGGGTCGCGCTCGCGACGCCCCCGTTTGAGCAGCCGGCTAGGGAGCGAAGCGGCGCGCGCGCAACGGGGCTGGCGCGGCCTGCAGCCGCGCGCTTGCGCGGCGAAGCCTCGGGCCCCTTGCGTGGTCGCCCGACGGATGCTGAATGGGCGGCGAGACGTGAGCGCGACCCAGGCAGAGATATGAGCCGGCATGCGATGAAGCTTTGGGCGATGGGGTGAAAAAGTTTGGAGGAGACGCCATTCGAGGCGAGGGCCAAGAACGAGTTTGACGCCGCCAAGACCCGAAAGAACGTCGGCGACGCGCGCTTGCGCATGAACGCGCGCCGCCGAACACGGCTATTGCGCGGCGATGGCCGCGACGCCGGCTTCAGTCAGTTCAACCGTGACCTCGCTGTGTGGAAGTTCCAACACATCCGGCAACCAACCGGAGGACCCAAGCAATTCGGCAAGGTGCGCGGCCAGTTCGCTCCGCTTCAACTTGGCGCGTGTCTTCAACTCGCAGGATTGTTCAACGCCGTTGAGGTCGGAGGTCTCGAGCGCCTGCTTGAGGAGATTGAGCAATGTAACCTTGGGCAGGCGTGTGAAGAAATCGGCGTTCGCGGACCAATTGGCGCGCATATCGAGCCCAAGCTTGGCGGCCAGTACGTCGGCGCGGTGCTGGCGCGCCTTGTCTTGGCCGCTCGCGCCCTCGTGAATGAGGTCGAGGGAAGAGGCGACCATCACCGCCAAGATTTCGAGCAGAGCCGCGACTGGCTGATCGAGCAGCCAAGCAAGGGCTTCAGCTTCATCGTCGGGAATGATCTCACTCAACGCAATGCGCGCTGCCTCCAAGGCGGGAGCGTCTTCGACATTGGCGCAGCGGAGATCGATTTGCACGCCCGCGGCTTGGCCATGGAAATGCCCGCGCTGGACCATCGCGAACACGCCAAGTGCCAGAGCTGTGTGCGGGTCAACGCTCAAGCGCTCCCGTAACGCGATTGTGCGCAGGCGAGTAAGATCGCGCACGACGGCCTTGGGCAAGGTCGAGACCGGCGCCCAAGGTGGGACGTCGTCGTCCTCTGTCGCTGCGTTGGCGGCGTCCGCGCCATCGGCGGGGGCATCGGCATCGGTGCGTTCGCGTTGCAGCTTCTTGAGTTTGGCGCGGTCGGCCTTGGCGATAAGGCCATAGGCGAAGGATGGCAGGCCATCGTGATCAACCGAGATGACAACACCGCAGAGCGCCTTCAAAGCGGGGTCCCAGGAGATGGTGGGTTCAATGATGCCTTGCTTTTGCGCTTCGAGGTCGTTGCGCTTGTCCCAACCGGCATCGTCTTCGTCGGACTCTGCGAGCGTTTCATCGAGAGCATCGAGTTCGGCTTCGATCTCCGCGATTTCGATGCGCTCGGCGTCGGTGAGGGGCCGGCGCGTTGGGGAGATGCGCTCCCCCGCCCCGCCATCGAAGCGGGCGTGCCCGAGATTGAAATTGACCCAATTCCAGCCCTTGGCGAGGAGATCGGTCCGCATCGCGTCAAGGCGTTCTGAGGCAAGGCGGTTCAGAAGATCGGCATCGTCCACGAAGGTCTCGCTCTCTTCGAACAGATCGCGCGTGATCCGCCCTCCGGCTTGTTCGTACGCTTCGAGCCCGACGAAGCGAGCGATGCGGTCGCTCGCGCGCATGCGGCCCTGCATGAGATGGGCGCGCACGCTCTGGGCGTGCGTGACGGGTTTGCCCAGGGTCTTGAACACGCGCTCTTGGGCAGCATGATCGTCGACCATGCAGAAGGCGCGCGCCGCGTCGAGGGAGAGGTCGCCCCTGCGATAGGCGCTCTTGAGTTTGGGCGAGAGGCGCGCCAACGCGAGACGTTGTTCGACGTGGCGGGCGCCGCAGCCAAAGCGGCGGGCAATGTCTTCAATCCCAAGGCCGGCCTCGGACAAAGCGGCGAAGGCATCGACTTCGTCCATCGCGTTCATGGCGACGCGCTGGACATTCTCGGCCAGCGAGACTTCCGACGCGGCCCCGGTCTCGATCACTTGGCAGGGCACGGCAAAATCACGGGCGATGTGGCCGCTTCTGGCCAGGAGCTTCAACGCCGCATGCCGGCGGCTGCCGGCGGTGACGGCAAAGCGCTGGTCGCCGGCAACGGTCACGGTGAGATTTTGCAGCAGGCCGTGAGAGGCGATGGAGGCGGCGAGCGCTTCAATGTCGGCTTTCTTCTCGCTGCGGCGAACATTGTGTTCGCTGGCGATCAGGCGATTGAGGGGAATGTGTTCAAACGACATGGAGTTTTCTCCCGATGAAATTCCCGGCGCTCAAACCGAGAGCCGGGGTCGCGCGTGGGCGACGGGAGAGGTCGAAAAGCGCCCGCGGAGAGGGGCCGGGGTCGAGGGCGAAGAGCGCCAGCGTCCCTCGATGCCGGTCCCGCGCGGGCGCATGAAATGAAGAGCCCACGCTCGGCCCCGGCTTGGGAGATAGCGGTCGCTTGGCGGTCGGCGGCGCAGGTGCCAACGGGTGCAATGCCAACTTGCGCCTTGCGCCGGCAGTGTGTATAAATTGGATCAGCAATACACATTGGAACGGCAATGCGCACCAATATCGAGATTGATGACGAATTGCTCGACCAGGCTATGGCGGCGACGGGTCTTTCGACCAAGAAGGCCACCGTCGAGGAGGCTTTGCGACAAGTGGTGGCGTCTCGTCGGCGCCGCCAGGCGCTTCAATCGTCAGCCGGGATTGGCTGGGAGGGCGACCTCGATACGATGCGGCGCGATGAGCCCGCGCGTCGGTGATTGTTGTCGATACCTCTGTTTGGGTGGCTCACTTCCGCAATGAGACGAGTCCGGCGGTGGCGACGTTGCGCGCGCTGGGCGACCCAAACGACATCGTAATTGGCGATCTCGTTCTGCTTGAATGTTTACAAGGCGCCCGTGACGAAGCGCACGCCGCGCGGATCGAGGCCGCGCTCCGCGTATTTCAAATCGAGGCGATGCTTGACGCAGGTCTGGCGATCGACGCGGCGCGGCATTATCGGGCGCTGCGCGCATTGGGGCTCACCCCGCGCAAGACCATTGACCTGATCATTGGCGCCTTCTGCATCAGACACGGCTATCGGTTGCTGCATCAGGACCGCGACTTCGAGCCCATGGTCACGCACTTGGGATTGCA
>JBEBHQ010000057.1:0-14337 GCA_040080805.1 Terricaulis sp.
ATCGCCGCCCACCCAACAGCGCCCACCCCGCCCATGATGGCGGCGGCGACGCCACCGGTGAGGATCACCAGAGCAATGGAGGCGGGCAATTCGCGCCGGCGCGTCTCCGCCGCGGCGGCGAGCCCCGAGATTGGCGATGGGAGCATGTGGCGCGCCTCAAAAACTTGAGACCACGCTGGCAGCGAGCGATGAATTTACCCTAAAGCCTCAGCTGGCGCGGTGACCCACGATAATGACGACGTTGGCGAAGAAACAGAGCACCGAAACGGCGAACAGCCAGGGAAAGCCGCGTGCGTGCCGAGGCGCGCGGCGCGCGGAGGCCTCCAAAGCACCTCCAACGGTGACCAGCCCCGCCGAGACCACCAATATCCAGACCTCGTGGGCGTGCAAGAATCCGTGAAACTCTCCAAATGATTCAGAGAGAAGCGCCACTCCTGAGGTGGTTCCGGACACGCCCGCAGCCAGCAGCGCCAGGATCGGCAGGCCGCAGCAAAACGCGTGCAGTCCCAAGAAGGCGGCGTGCGCGAGGTGCGCTTGCTTCGACCTCGCTCCGGCTTTGTTATGTTGTAACATCACCGCCAACCTAACGCGCGATCCCGCGCCGTCAAGGCGATTGTGACATCATCTAAAATTCACTTTTGGCATCGCATTTGTAATCGTGCGCGCCTTGCGGGCGTGGGGCGAACGGCGCACATATCGGCCACAGCTTGAGGAACGTGCTATGTTGGCGATCCTGGTCGCGATCCGTGATTTCCTGGTGGCGGCGGCGCTTGCGTGGGTCGGCGTAAGCCTGGAAGCGCGCGGCGGCGGCGAACAAGCCTGCGCCGGCGAGGCCTGCGACACCCAAACCCACGACTGATCTCGCGGTTTTGGTTTTTCGAGCGCGGATTTCCCTGTTTTGATGACGCGCACGCGGTTTGCGGACGCTCGCGGCTTGCTCGCCCTTGAATGGCCCCACTTATTGGGTTTCCGTTGACTTTCGGCGCCCATCGCGCGCCGGCGAGGAAAAGTGACATGGACCGCCCCGCGACCGCCGATTCCAAACCCCGTGATCCCGGCGCCGTGATCGGCGCGCTGGCGCTTGCGGTGGGAGGCTTGTGGATCGCAGGGGGATTGGCCGCGACTGTCGTGCTCGTGGGTTTTGACCGCATGCTGGCGCTGCGGCCGGTGGAGGCCGGCGCACTTGCCGCCGCGGTGCTGATGCCAGCGTTCATGGCGTGGTTCTCGGGCGCCGCCGCAAGCGATGGCGCGCGCGCGCGCGCCGAAGCCGCGCGCTTGGCCGACGCCGCCGACCGCCTGATGAACCCCGAACGCAGCGCCGAAGGCGCCGCCCGCCAGCTGGCTATGAGTGTGCGCGGCGAAATCGGCACGCTTGACCGCGCGCTGGAGCAGACCTTGGCGCGCTTGCAGGAAGTCGAGGAGCGTATCGCGCGCCAAGCGCGCAGCGTCGATGACATGACCGACCAGGCCAAGTCCGGCGCCAACCAGATGATTTCCGGCATGGAGCGCGAGCGCGAGGAATTGCTGAAAATCTCCCATGAGCTCACCAGCCGCGCGCAGACTATCGGCGATTCCATTTCCCGCCACACCCAGGCGATCTCCGAAGCCGCGCGCCTCGCTGAGGCCGAAGTGCGCGCCGCCGATCAAGCGCTTGACCATCGCCTCACCTCCTTCGGCGCCGCTGCCGCTCTGATCAACGAGCGCACGCACGGGCTCTCGAACGCGGCGCAAGCCAGCGCCGATTCCGCAGTGCGTTTGGAGACGGCGCTCTCCAACGCTTTGGGTGTGTTGGCCAAGGCGACAAATTTGACCGACGGTGCGCGCCAATCGGCGGAAGCGGCGTCCTTGGCGGCGAACTCCACCGCCGGCGCCATCCGCGACACCACCGTGCGCGCCATTGAGGACGCCAAGCGCGCGGCCAACCTCATTCGCGGCGAAGCCGTGAACGTTGAGCGCGAAGCGGCCATTGCGCTTGAACGTTTGCGTGAAGCGGCGGAAGCGGCGCGCTCAGCCGCGATCGGCGCACGCGCCGCAATGGAGGACGACCGCCCGCGTGGCCGCGTGCGCGTGCAGCGCCCGGATTCGAGCCAAGACACCTCAGAGCCCAAGCACGATACGTCGTGGCGCAATGATCCCGACCCGATGGATTCAGCGCCCACGCCCCGTACCCGCGTCGATGTCGATCGTCCCCAACGCGGCGACGAGCCCCCAGCGCGCGGCGGGGCCAATCAGCAGGGCGATTGGACTTGGCGCGACTTGCTGTCGAATGTTGATGACCCCGCTGCGCAGCGCCAGCCGGCGAAAGCGCGCCGCGAGCATGTCGAGGATCCCGTTGCGCATTTGCGTCGCCAGGTTTCCCAGCCCCGCGCATCGGCGACGCCATCACTGAGCATCATGGCGACGATTGAGCAGGCGGACGTGCGGCTTGACGACGTGTTCTCGCCCTCCGCGCTCGAACGCATCGCCCAGCGCGCCCGTTCTGGTACAGAATCGCGCCGACGCGCGGTGTATGACGCGGCGCCCGACGCCGCGCAGCGCCTTGCCGACCATCTCGCCCGCGACGGGCACGCCAATCAGGACGCGTTGAAATTTCTGCGCACCGAAGGCGCGCGCATCGCTGAATTGTTGGGCCGAGGCCGCGCCTCGATGAGCGCGGAAGCAACGCAAGCCTTCTTGCTGATCGACGCCGCGGCGGGCTGAAATTCTGGCGCCGCGTCGAAGGCGCGAGCGAGGCGCTCATTGTCGGCATTGCGACGGATCAATGCGCGCTAGCGGACCCGCCGCCACAAGGGCGCCCATGTTCAAAGTCCGCAGGCTTGCTCCATTCGCAGCGATTGCCGCGCTGGCCTTGGGCGCGTGTACTTCGGCGGCTGCGCCCTCGGGCGTCGGATCGCTGGGCGCCGACATGGCAAGCGCCTCGATGGGGCGGGCTTATGCGGAGGAGAATTGCGCCTCTTGCCACGCAGTGACGGCCGGCCAAACCCGCTCTCCCAATCCCGCGGCGCCGACTTTCGAGACAGCAGCCAACACGCCAGGAATGACGAGCATGGCGCTTAATGTCTGGCTACAGACGCCGCATCCAAGCATGCCGAATCTCATCGTCGGCCCAGATCACATCGACGATTTGTCGGCATATCTGGCTACACTGAGAAAGCCCAATTAGCGGAGTCGGTCGATGTCATCTTTCTTCGTCGCATCTCTTGGCCGAACGCGCGGCGAAGCAGGTCAAGAAAATGTGCTGGACTGGTCGCGACTGTTGGCGTCGGGCGCGGCGCCCGCGCACGCCGCGTGGACCATTCCAGAAGCCTTTCTCGCAATCCTGATCGCCGCCGCAAGCTGTGATGGGGACGTCGCCGCGGTCGAGCGCGAAGAAATTGTCGCGATCGTGCATCGATCCCGGGCCTTGAAGTCGCTGAGCTCTGCTCAACTCAACCAACTCCAGGACAGAGTCACAACGCGCCTTAGCGAGGCGGAAGGCGCACTGGGCGAGGCTTGCGCGGCTCTGCCACAAGACATGCGCTTGTCCGTGTTCGCTCACGCGCTTGATCTCGTCTTGGCGGACGGAGAACTGACCGAGGCGGAGGCTGATTTCCTCAACACGATCACCCGCAATTTCGGCCTCGATGGCGATGCGGTGAGGAATGTCGCCGACGTGATGATCATCAAGAACCAAGTCTAGCTCGTTCAACCTGAATGGAATCTGCTCGCGCCGCGCGCGCTTGCACGCCGCGGGCTCGCTTTGCTTTTGTCGCGCCTCCAAGTGGAGGGAGGGGACGCGGGGCGTCCGCGTCGGTGGAAAGGGAGAAACAAAGACGCTTGCGCGCCCGCGTCCCCGCGGAAATTTGGCGCCAGCTTCCACCTTGTGGACTTTGAGTTTCGGTCCGGGGGGCGGCGGCCAGCGGCGAGCGGGGCAAAACCTGCTTGCTCCCGGACCCGGCGGTTTCAGGCCCCGCCGGCATGGTTCTCGCTCTTCCGCGTTCCGCTTCGCCTCTGGGCAGGATCCAAATGCCCCTCCGTGAAACGGAACAAGCGCACTATACGCGCGGCGCCAACCCAGTCGGACAGAATCGCTGAGTTTTGTTGCTGCGTATGGGGTTTACGGGTGCGTGTTGGGGGATAAGCGCGCGCCAATCCCGCATCGGGTTGATTATAGTCGCTCGCAATGCCGATCTGTGCTGGCTGGTTTTGGCCCGAAGCGGTCAGTTGCGAGCTTCGGCGCTGGGATGAAGACTAATGAACCTTCTGGACACGTTACCGGGTCAGCTGACCTTCTCGCAGACGGTCCAAGCAAACGCCTCTCAAATCTGGGGGAGTTTGGTCTTCGGGCGACGTAAGAATGTCCATGCAGAGATCCGTCACCACGTCTGGCTTGAGGGCGTCCGTAGTAATCTCCCTCACAGCATTCGCCACGGCTTCATTTACTTGGCCGCGTTGTACTTGCTCGGACGAGCCCAAAACCAAATCCCCTCCGGTGAACTCGCCATTTGCCACAGCGTTGAGCGCGGTTTGGTAGCTGCTAATGTCAGTTTGGATCGTCTGCCGACGGCTCCGGAGTTCTCCTTGACGTCGTTCGAGTGAGGTTCGTCGACTTGTGTCGAGTTCTTGATCTCCCAACTCGCCTTCGATCTGTTGCAACTCCGCGTCCACATTGGCCAACTCGCGAGTTCTAGCTTCGCGTTCATTCATGAGCATGTGAAGGACGCTGGCTTCGGCGGCGGCGGAAATTGCAACATTTTGCGCCGCGACAGCGCCGGTCAACTGCTCGATGGCTAGAATGGCAATCATGTTGTTTTGGTGGCGTCGCATCATGACATTGTATTGCACCTGGTTGATGGCGCCATTGGCATAAGACTCGCACAAGCGATACATGGCGTCCCGCAGCAACTGGATGCTCTGTGTACGCAGACCAATGCTGGCGGCGGACTCGCCAATTCCAAATGTAGCCGCGCCGCCGGCCGATCCCGTGTTGGCTTGGGAGGCCTCGACGTTGAGGCCCCCTGCGGCTGCCGCCGCGGCGAGGGCATCTGGCGATGGCATTGCGCACACGGCGTGCGGATCTGTATCCGCGGGCCAGGGAATGTTGAGCACTGCCCATTGCTCCGCGTCGAGCACGACGGAGCGGCCCCCCTCAAGGTCCGGCGTGCGGTAAATAGAAGTTAGATTGCCAACTGAAGCGCAACCCGACGCGAGCAAGCTCGAGCCTATCAGCGCGGCGAGAGTGGTCTTCGACATTTCCCCCTCCAAACCCATCTTTGAGCCACTAGCCATGAGGTTTTCGGGACAACATTGCGCAATATCAAGAAGGGCAAGCTGCCGCGCCGAATTCGCGATCTCGCATACGTAGAACGCGCCTCTTCGCGTACTCGCCCGCGCAATCAGACGCCAGCGTGCGCGAGTACTTCCGGCTCTTTCAAGACGAGCACCTCTGCAAGTCGCTCAGAACTGGCGTCCAAGACGAGGAATTCTTTCATTACGGAGCCCCCGGGTCACATGGCAATGCGTGCCATGCTCCAGATATCCTGGCGCAGCGGCGGCGCTTCGCCCCCTCCCCTCGTGGGGAGGGAGCGGCGCTTACGTTAGTGAGGATCGAAGGACCAGGAGAGACGCAGTTCCGCGCCCCACGAGGAGAAGTCTTCGCTGCCGAAGCCGTCATAGAAGCTGGACGCCGCGAATTGCACGCCGCCGGCGGTGAGATAGCGGAAGCCGCCTTCGACACGCCCTCTCACGCCTTCAGACATGAAGTCATTGGAACCGAGCACGAGCGGAGCTGAATTGCTCTGCTCGAAGGTCCAGATGCCTTCCACCGAAGCGTAGGGTTCGAACACCGACGTGTCGGCGAATTCCACGCGGTAGCTGACGGATGGCGAGAACTCGGCGACGCCGGTTTCGACGTCGATCGACGGGATCGGCACGCCCAATCCATCAATGTAGGGATCGGTGCTTTCCTGGAAGTAGGAGACGCGGCCTTCGGGGCGGAACGTCCATGCGCCGAATTCAAAGTCGCCGATCAAGGCGGAGCTGGCGAACACGCGGTCGGCATTGACCTCGTCCTCGTAGGTGCCGAACGGCGAAACTTCGTTGGTTGAGCCGCCGAAGGCGAACTGACCATCGAAGAACAGGCGCTCGGACAGACGCGCTGTCATGTAGGGGCCAGCCATGAAGCCGGCGCCCGACACGGTGCCATCGCTGGGGCCGATGCCGTCGCTTTCCATCCAATCGAATTGGACGCCGAAACCGAGCAGCAGGTTCTGGTGAGCGATGACATCGGCGCCGGCGTGGAGGATGTAAAAGTCGCCATCGCCCAAGCTGGTGTCGAAGCGGGCGTAGCGGCCCTCCACCCACAAATCGTAACGCTGTTGGTTCGGGCGAGCTTCGGGCACTGGGCCCTTGCCGCCGCGCGCCTCGGATGCGCCTTCGGCGCTGATCGAATTGGTCGGATCACCGAAACCGTCGAACGAGACGCCGCTGGCGGCTGTCCAATCCGGCGATGTGGGCTCAATACCCCAACGCGCGCGATCGGCGCGTGTGTCGCGGCGGCGTTCGGCCTCTTCGCGCGCCCGCAAGCTGGCGAGGCTGAAGGAGAAGCGCGATTCATTGCCGTTGATCGAGATGTCAAACGGCGTCTGCCCTTGCAGGCCGTTCAAGCCAAAGGCGGTGACGCCGCCCGGCGCGCGGTCGGTTCCGCGCAGACGATCAATGCGGCGATCAACGTCGGGCTGGTTTTGCACGATCAGCGCCGCGCGCGTGCTCATGAAGGCGCCGAGCAGACGCGTGGTCTCGCCTTCCGAGTCGACCGTGTGAATGGTGCAGGTCACCGCCTCGCCGGAGGTCACGACCAGCGAGCCAGCTTTGCTGCTGGCGTTCAGCGCACTCGATGGCCGATCGCAATCGGCATCGGTGACGCCGAAGCCATCGGGAACGGCGAAGGCGATCGCGTAGGTGCCAGGACGGAGCGGGATCGAGACTTCGCCATGCCCGTTGACGGTGGTGACCGACACGTTCAGCGCGGTTTCGGGCGATGTGAACACGAAGTGTCCATCGGCGCCGGATTCGACAACCAGCCTGATCTGGCCAGGCGGCGTTTGCGCCACGTTCACCTGGAAGCTTTGATCGACGGCGTTTCCGGCGGCATCAACGACGCGGTAGGTGATCGTCGTCAGCCCAAGCGGGAAGCTTGATCCCGAAGCTGGGCCGGCGATTTGGCTGACGCTTGCGCCTGGGGTGTTGTCGGTGAAGCCGGGCGCTGTCCAATTTACCAACGCGCTGGTCTGCGGGAAATCGACATTGACGGCGATGTTGGCGGGGAAGTTGGTGAAGGCAGGCGGTTCGCCGTCCTGCACCGTGACGTTGAAGCTTTGCGTGGTGGTGTTACCGGCGGCGTCTTGCGCGGTGTAGGTGATGGTGGTGATCCCGATCGGGAACGCCGAACCCGAGGCGGGGCCGGCGGTTTGCGTGATCGTGGCGCCTGGCGCGTTGTCGGTGACACTCGGCGCGGCCCAGCTCACGACCGCGGTGGCCAAGCCGAGGTCAGTTGGCTGCACGATGTCGGCGGGCAAGCTGACGATGGCCGGCGCTTCGGAATCGCCAATCGTGACCGTGAAGCTGGCGCTGGTGGTGTTACCGGCGACGTCTTGCGCGGTGTAGGAGATGGTTGTTGCGCCGATCGGGAACGCCGAGCCTGAAGCTGGGCCAGCCGTTTGCGTGATAGTGGCGCCGGGCGCGTTGTCGGTGACGGTCGGCGGCGCCCAGTTCACCACCGCGGTTGCGAGGCCAGAATCGGTCGAGGCTACGATATCGGCAGGCAAGCTGACGATTGCCGGCGCTTCGTTGTCGCCCACTGTCACGGTGAAGCTCGAAACCGTGGTGTTACCGGCGACATCTTCGGCGGTGTAAGTGATCGTTGTTGCGCCAATCGGGAACGCCGAGCCCGAAGCTGGTCCAGCGGTTTGGGTGATGGTTGCGCCCGGCGCGTTGTCGGTGACTGTCGGCGCCGCCCAGCTGACGATTGCGGTGGCAAGGCCAGAATCGGTGGTCGCGACAATGTTTGCCGGCAGACTGACGATCACCGGCGCTTCGCCGTCGCCCACGTTGATTGTGAAGCTGGCAGTGGTGACATTCCCGGCGACGTCTTGCGCGGTGTAGGTGATCGTGGTTGCGCCAATCGGGAAGGCTGAGCCCGAAGCGGGACCCGCGGTTTGCGTGATGGTGGCGCCCGGCGCGTTGTCGGTGACGGTCGGCGCGGCCCAGTTCACCACAGCAGTCGCGAGACCGGCATCGGTTGAGGTGGTGATGTCGGCCGGCAGGCCGACGATCGCCGGCGCTTCATTATCGCCAATGGTGATGGTGAAGCTGGCGGTCGTGGTGTTCCCCGCGGCGTCTTGCGCGGTGTAGGTGATTGTCGTCACGCCAATCGGGAACGCCGAGCCCGGTGCGGGGCCGGCGGTTTGCGTGATGGTGGCGCCGGGCGCGTTATCGGTGACGGTCGGCGCGCTCCAGTTCACGACACCTGTCGCCAGACCTGCGTCGGTCGAAGCGACGATCTCGGCTGGCAAGCTGACAATCGCCGGCGCTTCGTTATCGCCTACCGTGACGGTGAAGCTCTGCGCGGTTGTATTTCCTGCCGCGTCTTGCGCGGTGTAGGTGATCGTGGTGACGCCAATCGGGAACGCCGAGCCCGGCGCTGGGCCAGCGGTTTGCGTGATGGTGACGCCGGGCGCGTTGTCGGTAGCCGTCGGCGCTGTCCAACTGACGACGGCCGTCGCCAAGCCAGCGTCCGTCGAAGCGGTGATGTCCGCCGGCAAGCTCACGATCGCTGGCGCTTCGTTATCACCGACGGTGATCGTGAAGCTCTGCGCGGTCGTGTTCCCTGCCGCGTCTTGCGCGGTGTAAGTGATCGTTGTCACGCCAATCGGGAACGCCGAACCCGGTGCGGGACCAGCGGTTTGGGTGATCGTGGCGCCCGGCGCGTTGTCGGTAACGGTCGGTGCGGCCCAGTTCACAATTGCGGTGGCGAGACCTGCGTCGGTTGAGGCGATGATATCCGCCGGCAAGCTGACAATCGCCGGCGCTTCGTTATCGCCGACAGTGATGGTGAAGCTTTCGGCCGTCGTGTTTCCCGCCGCATCCTGCGCCGTATAGGTGATTGTCGTCACGCCAATCGGGAACGCTGAGCCCGATGCGGGGCCGGCAGTTTGCGTGATGCTCGCACCCGGTGCGTTGTCGGTCACGGTGGGCGCGGCCCAGCTGACGACGGCAGTGGCGAGACCCGCGTCAGTCGATGTGGCCACATTGGCAGGCAGGCTGACGATGGCCGGCGCTTCGTTGTCGCCAACGGTGATGGTGAAGCTCTCGGCGGTGGTGTTCCCCGCCGCATCTTGCGCGGTGTAGGTGATGGTGGTGACGCCAATCGGGAACGCCGAGCCTGAAGCCGGGCCAGCTGTTTGCGTGATGCTCGCGCCGGGCGCGTTGTCGGTGACCGTGGGCGCCGTCCAGCTTACCAACGCCGTCGCGAGCCCTGGGTCGGTGGAGGTTGTGATGTTGGCCGGCAGACTGACGATGGCCGGCGCTTCGTTGTCGCCGACGGTGACGGTGAAGCTCTCGGACGTGGTGTTCCCTGCCGCGTCTTGCGCGGTGTAGGTGATGGTGGTGACGCCAATCGGAAACGCTGAACCCGACGCGGGGCCGGCGGTTTGCGTGATGCTCGCGCCTGGCGCGTTGTCGGCGGCGGTCGGCGCGGTCCAGCTCACCAATGCGGTCGCGAGGCCGGCATCCGTGGAGGCCGTTATATCGGCGGGCAAGCTGACAATCGTCGGCGCTTCATTATCGCCGACAGTGACGGTGAAGCTTTCAGCCGTCGTGTTTCCGGCGGCGTCTTGCGCCGTATAGGTGATGGTGGTCACGCCGATCGGGAACGCTGAGCCCGATGCGGGCCCCGCGGTCTGTGTAATCGTGGCGCCGGGCGCGTTGTCGGCGGCGGTAGGCGCGGTCCAGCTGACAATTGCGGTGGCGAGGCCCGCGTCTGTCGAGGCCGCGATGTTCGCAGGCAAGCTGACAATCGTCGGCGCTTCGTTGTCGCCGACCGTGACAGTGAAGCTCGACGCGGTCGTGTTCCCTGCCGCGTCCTGCGCGGTGTAAGTGATTGTCGTCACGCCGATGGGAAATGCCGATCCCGAAGCGGGGCCTGCAGTCTGGGTGATGGTCGCGCCTGGCGCGTTATCAGCCGCCGTCGGCGCGGTCCAGCTGACGACAGCGGTCGCCAACCCAGCATCTGTCGAGGCCACGATATCGGCAGGCAAGGCGACGATCGTCGGCGCTTCGTTGTCGCCGATCGTGATGGTGAAACTATCAGACGTCGTGTTTCCCGCCGCGTCTTCGGCGGTGTAGGTGATGTTGGTGACGCCGATCGGAAAGGCTGATCCGGACGCAGGGCCAGCAGTTTGAGTGATGGTCGCGCCAGGCGCGTTGTCGGCGGCGGTCGGCGCCGTCCAGCTGACCACGGCAGTGGCGAGGCCGGCATCCGTGGGCGCGACGATATCAGCGGGCAAGCTGACAATCGTCGGCGCTTCATTATCGCCAACCGTGATGGTGAAGCTCGCGCTCGCTGTATTGCCGGCCAAATCGATGGCGCTGTAGCTGACGGTGTTGACGCCAATGGGGAAGGCCGAGCCTGAGGCTAGACCAGCCGTCAGCGTGGGCGTGAGCGCCCCGTTGCCCGGATCGGACGCGGTGACGGAATAAACAACCGTAGCGGTCGCGAAGCCGGCGTCGGTGTTGACGGTGAGATCGCCGGGCGTAGTGATGACGGGCGGCGTGAAGTCAGCATTGACCGAGAACGTGTTGCTAGCAGTGCTGGTGTTGCCGGCCGCATCGAGCGCCGCATCCACGGGCACGGACACATCGACGCCGCCATCGGTCGTTGGCGTGATCGTCGCGCTGTAAGACGCGCCTGATCCAGCGAAATTCGAGGCGGCGCCATTGGCGGTTTGGATGTCGCCGAGCGTGAAATTGGTGACGGTTTCGTCGAAGGTGAAGGTCGCGCTGAACGGCGCGTTGAACGGTCCGGCGGCGCCGGAAACAACGACGCTCGGGCGCGTGACGTCAGCCTGCACGGAGAAATTCGAGGCGCCGGTGTTGGCGTTGCCGGAGGTGTCTTGATAAGTTCCAGCCGCAACGCTGATCTCGACCAAGCCGTCTGCTGTCGGGGTGACAGTGGCGGAATAAGTAGAGCCAGATCCAGTGAGATTGGATACGGATTCGCCCGAGCCGGCGGCGATGTCGCCGAGCGTGAAATCGGTCACGTCTTCGGAGAAGGTGAAATCGATCGTGAACGGCGCGGTTTGGGTGGCGCTAGGGCCGGTGATCGAGAGCGTCGGCGCGACGATGTCGGCCCGTGTCAGGATCAGTTGGTTGCCGGCGTTGAAGCTTGCGCCTTGGAACACCGCATCTGGACTGGCGACCGCGGTGTCGTTGCGAAAACCCATGGCAAAGCCAGCGCCGAGCTGCGCGTTGATATCCGCAACCGCCGCCGCGCTGAGCGGGATATCGACGAAGATGTTGCTGCCAATGAAGGTTTGCGTTGCGTAATTCGAACCGTCCCCGAGATCGTTGAAGATGCTGAAGAGGCCGCTGCCACCGGCGCGCAACGTGCTGACACTGGTGGTGACGTCGTAGAAATCGATAACCTGCGGACCATTGATGACGTTGTAGGAATTTATCCGAAGCGTGGCGGCGGTGACCGGGGCGCCGCTCGGGAGGTCGAACGTGATGAACCCGCGCAGGTCCTCTGTTCCACTGACTTTCCCGGTCAGATAATTTTGATTAACCGGATTATGGTTGCCGGTGACGCCGCTGTACAAACCCGTATCGGTGGGGGTCAGACTTTCGGCGTAAGCGGCGCCGGCGCCGAGCGTTCCAACCAGGAAGGCCGCGAGCGGCCCCGACGCGCTGATGCGCCCACGCCCAGCGCCCCTACTCGCTGGCCTGGGGAATTTCGCGGCGCCGCGGCGCGCGGCGCGATTAAGATGCGAGGAGCCGCTCAAATCGGCAGCGCTTCTCTTTGCGTCAAACGGCCCCATGCGTGTCCCCCACCCACGCATCGCCGTGCCACTGCCTGTCTCGAATCGGCGCGCTGGCACGCGTTTCGCGGTTAAACAAGGTTAAAATAGAATTAACTCACAGTCAAAGTGTAACAATTCACAGATTCCGCACCCGTTGCGCGCGCTTGGGAGGGGAATTGACTGGCTCATTGCACAGGGCATGCCGGCCAAGCGGAGCTGCGCAGGTCTGTTTAAGGTTGCGGATGGCGGCGCCGAGGTTGCGCGCGCGCCCAGCGCGGGGACCCGCCCCGGGGGCAAAAACTCTTGAGATTGCCTCGATTTGGCGCACGCGCGTGGAGCGAAACCCGCTCGCCTGCTTGGCATGAGCGTTGCAGCCGACGCCGTTAACGCCGCTTCACCTTCGCGGCACGGGAGCAAGTTAGATGCATTTCGAAGAAGAAGAACGCGATCCGTTCGAGGCCTTTGCCGCGACTGAAAGCGGCGAGGAAACGCCAGGCCCTGTGTTCACCGCGCAACAAGACCCAGAAACAAACGACCAAGACGCCCCCACACGGGTGAAGACAGCCTTCTCCTGGGCCGGTTTCGCCGGCGGCTTGGCCGCTTTGGTCTGGATTGGCGGCGCCATCGGCGGGCCATTGTCGCTCTATGGCGTTGAAGCGGTGCTGACCTTGGATCCCGCCATGCAGGCGGGAATCGTCGCGCTTGCGTTCGGTCCCGCGCTTCTGTTCTGGATCGCGGCCTCCGCGGCCGGCGAAGCGCTGAAGGCGCGCCGCCTCGCGGTCGAACTCACCTATTACGCCCGCGAAGCGCGTTCGCCCGTGGAAGCGAGCGAGAAGCAAGCTCAGCGTTTGAGCAACACCGTCAAAATCGAGATTGAAGCGCTGAATGAAGCTGTCGCTTGTGCGCTTGACCGTTTGGGCGAACTGGAAACCGCGGCGCAGCGCAATTCAGCGCTGTTCGGCGACGCGGTCGCCGCCTCGCGCGAGAACACCGAAGCGATGACGGATGCGCTGGCGCGTGAACGCGACGCCCTGGTGGAACTCAACGGCGATCTGCGCGGCCAAACCGAAACCGTCGCGCACTCGATCGGCCGCCAGGTCCGCTTGATGCGCGAAGCTTCCAAGTTGGTGAAAACGGAAATGGTCGCCGCCGAAGACGCTCTGGAAAACCACCTCGCCGCTTTTGCCGCCTCCGCGACGATCATGGGCGAACGGACGATGGAATTCCAACACGTCGCCAATGACGCCGCTCACGCTTCTACTTCGCTGAACGCGACCATGAGCGGTATGCTCGAAGGCCTCGGCGAAGCTACGCGCTTGACCGACGCTGCGCGCCAATCGGCTGAGCAAGCCGTGTTCGCGGCCAACGAAACCGCAAGCGCAGTGCGTGAAACCACGCGCAGCGCCGTGCACGAAGCCAAGCGCGCCGCCCAGCTTATCCGCGCCGAAACGGTCGCGTTGCAAGACGCCGCCGCCGACACGCTGGCAAAACTGCAGTGCGCCGCACAGGCCGCGCGTGAAGCGTCCAAGGAAAGCCAAGCCGCCGCCGATCATCACGCCGCCGCGATCCAAAAGCGCCTCGGTGCGCTCGCCGCGACCGCGAAGACCGCCAATGTCGCGCAACGCACATCGGCGCTGCGCCCGGTTGCGCGCGCGACCGAGCATCCCGCCGAGCAGGTCATCGCCAACGACACCGCGAACATAACCAGTTTGCACGCAGCAGCAAGCGCCGCCATGGCGCGCGGTTCGGTGCGGTCCCAAGCGCGCGCGGAGGCCGAGCCGCGGCGTGCGTTCAAGGGGTTCGACTGGACGAGTTTCGTCCAACAGCCGCGCACGGAAAGCAAAGCCGCCAACGAAGATGGCTTCGGGCTCGTGGATTTCGCACCCGCTCGCACCAATCCGGATGCGGCGCTGAAAAGCAACGCGATCGATTTGATCGCCGAAGCTGGCGTTGATCTTGACGCCGTGCTGCGTCCAGCCGACCTCAACCGCATCGCCCGCAGCTCACGCGATGGCGCCGCCTCTCGCCGCCGCGCCGTGCTCGATGCGGCCCCGACCGCGGTTGGCCGGGTCGCGCGCCACGTGCGCCGCCACGATCAAGCTCAGAGCATCGCCGCCCAATTCCGCGCCCGCCCGGACCTCGCCAAGAGCGCGGACAAGACTGAGGGCTCGGAGCTTGTGCGCGCTTACCTGTTGATCGACGCCGCGCTCGCCTGAGCCGCGGCGTTATCCGCCGCGAAGACGCCAATGCGCGCGCTGCCTTCACGGGCGGCGCGCGCAAG
>JBEBHQ010000016.1:0-60200 GCA_040080805.1 Terricaulis sp.
GCACGCGCTCCTGATAGGTCTGCGCGCCCTCGAAATCACCAAGGGCATAGAGGGTTTGCGCGAGGTTGTTCATGCTGGTCAGCGTCGAAGGATGCTCGGGGCCCAGGATGCGCGTGCTCGCCTCCAGCACGCGCTCCTCATAACTCTGCGCGCCCTCAAGATCACTGCGGGCTCTAAGGGTTTGCGCAAGGTTGTTCATGCTGGTCAGCGTCGAAGGATGCTCGGGGCCGAGGATGCGAGTCTCCGCCTCCAGCACGCGCTCCTCAAGTTTCTGCGCGCCATCGAGATTGCCGCAGGCGGAGAGCGTGCCCGCGAGGTCCGACATGCTGGTCAGCGTAAAGGGATGCTCCGGGCCCAGGATGCGCGTGCTCGCCTCCAGCACGCGCTCCTGATAGGTCTGCGCGCCCTCGAAATCACCAAGGGCATAGAGGGTTTGCGCGAGGTTGTTCATGCTGGTCAGCGTCGAAGGATGCTCGGCCCCCAGGATGCGCGTCCTCACCTCAAGCACGCGCTCCTGAAGCTTATGCGCGCCATCGAGATCGCCGCGGTCGTAGAGGGTTCGCGCGAGGTTGTTCAAGCTGGTCAGCGTCGAAGGATGCTCGGGACCGAGGGTGCGTGCCCTCGCCTCCAGCGCGCGCTCCCCAAGCTTCTGCGCGCCATCGAGATTGCCGCAGGCGGAGAGCGTGTGCGCGAGGTTCGACATGCTGGTCAACGTCGAAGGATGCTCCGGGCCGAGGATGCGCGTGCTCACCTCCAGCGTCCGCTCCTCATAGCTCTGCGCGCCCCCGAGATCACCGCGGGCTCTGAGGGTTTGCGCAAGGTTGTTCATGCTCCCCAGCGTGTGGGGATGTTCCGGGCCGAGGATACGCGTGCTCACCTCCAGCGTCCGCTCCTCATAGCTTTGCGCGCCCCCGAGATCACCGCGGGCGGTGAGCGTGCCCGCGAGGTTCGAGATGCTGGCCAGCGTGGAGGGATGCTCAGGGCCGAGGATTCGTTCACAAGCTACAGTGCGCTGTTCACCGAGACGCTGAAGTCCATCGCCCCTTTCACCGGCGAAATCGAGGAATCTGCCGAGATCAAAAGCGAAATCGATCTCCGCTCGCGTCCAGCGTTCCGCCTTGCCCGCGCGCGTCTCGAACGCGCCACACAGCAACGCCTCCGGCTCGCGGCCCTGCGCTTTGAGCGGTAGCCAATAGCTCAAGAGTTCGCCATCACCGCGCGCGCGAAGCAGCTCGAAACGGTCAAGATCAATGAGCAGCGCCTCGAGCCGATCCCACGCCTCTGCCTTTTCCAACTGGTACGGCAATTCTTCGGCTTGGCGCTCGTCCGGCTCGCGCTCGTTGAATTGACCAGCGATGGCGAGATGGGCTGCGCGCCGTGTGTCGCCGGTGGCGAGGTAGCGCGCCCGTACTGCTTGGCTCAGATAATCGTGGCTGAAGGCAACGCGGCCCGCCTGATCGCGCAGCCCGTCGCCCAAACCATTTCGCAACGTCGCCCAAGCGAGCGGCGTCGCACCGGTAATGGCGATGATTTCAGCTTCTTCCAAGCCCGCGCGACTCGCCCAAATCAATGGCAGCGCCTTGGCTACGAGCCCCGCCTCGCAATCGCCTTCGAGACGCTGCAGCACTCGGTCGAACAGATCGGGCATGTCGCGCGCTCCGAGGTAGTGGCCGAGCCGTTGTTTCAGCAGTGCATTGGTGGCCGAGACGCGCAATTCGTCGAGCACTGTTCGGAGGAAGAGCGGGTTGCCAGCTTGCGCGTGGGCAAGGATGGCGTCGATCTGCTCGCGCAGCAGCTTGCGACCCCATCCCCTAAGCGTCAGTTCGATAAATTCACCTCGCTCCGCTGACGCCAGCGGCTTGACCTCAAGCACCGTCCAGCCGCGTGACAACGCCGCGCTCTTGGCTTCGCCATCGAGGCTCGAAGCTAGGAGTTTCACGCGCGGCACGTTCGGCAACCAGCGCAGATTCTGCTCGCTCGACAATTTGTCGAGCCCATCGAGCGCGATCAGGATTTGCCCGCCGTTGCGTTGAGCGAAGGCACTGGCCTGGGCAATGCGTTGGGCAAGCTGGCTTGAAACATCCATTAGGTCTGCGTCGCCGCCGGGCAGATCAACAATTTCGCCGGTGTCACGGTTGAGCTGCTCCCACACCCTGCGCATTAGCAGCATTGGGTCAGCGCTGTCCGGGGACGCGCCAAGATAATGCTCGAACACGATGTCATTGGAATGAGTGTTGCGCCAAGCGTGGAGCCAATTGGCGACGAGCGTCGATTTGCCCCCACCCGAAGCGCCAGTGATCAAAATGGGCGGCGCGTCCGCCGAGCTCATCCATTGGTCCAAATCTTCCCTGTAAGACGCAGCGCCAATATGCATCCCCCGCCGCTCGCGTGCGTAAGCGCGGTGAAGGCGCATGGTCTGATTGAACGGGTCGGGCGCTTCGGCTTCAGGGAAGCGCGCATCGAGCGCCGCACCCAAAGCCTCACGCACGGCGGGGCCGATATCCGCCGGCGTCTTGTACTGCTGGACCTGCGCACCCTTGGCGCGGATGGACGCTTTCAACTCCTCAAGCTTGGCGTGATCGGCATCGCTCTCGGGTTCGAGATATGCGCGATCCGCGTCGCTTAAATTAGCCGCCCAGTTCCAACTCGGGTCGCGCTCGAAGAAGAAAGCGCGCGCGGCAGTATCAGGATTGCTCAGCACGCCGTGCATAATCTCCATCGCCGTGACGCTGGCGCCGCCGGCGTCTGCCAACGAGGGGTAAGTCGCCTTCAATTCTTCCGTCAGCGCGCTCGCTGGCGGCACCCAGCCATAGCGATCGCCGAGGACACCGATGAAGTAAGGCCGGCAACGGTCGATCTCGGCGAGCAACGTCGGAAGCGTTTCACCGCGCTCCATTTGCTCCTTGGTGATGCCCCAGCGCAGATCGACTTCAAACAGCTCCACTCCGCGCGCGCATGCGTGCGCGCAAAGCTGGGAAGACTTCCTTTACCAAGATGTCGCGCTCGCTTTGCATGTCGAGGAAGGTCGAGGACACGAACACACGCACGGAGCGATGGTCTTCGTCATCTGCTGGTCGAGGCCGCGAGGAGATGGGCGCTGCTACATCGGTCGCCGACTGTGGCGTGGCGGCAGAAGTGCGAATTGCCGTGCTTGGTTTCGGCGGAGCCACGGGACTTGAAGTGGCCGGTTCCGCTCGCGTCGCTGGCTGCTGCTTGACTCGATCAAGTTTCGGTTTGCGTTGCCCGCGCGGACCCATGACGAACACGAGCAACAGCAACGCCGCCGCAAATGCAGGCGCAGCCCCCACGAGCGCCCAATCCGGCGTCTGCCGTACGGATGGCTCGATTGCAGCCAGCCACGGCTGGCTGGCTGCAGAGTCTCGAATCCTATGCGCAATACCAGAAACCCAGTCCATAGCCGCCCCCTACGCCACGTCCCGGGGACGCTAGCAGACGATCAGCGTGCGCCAAGCGTCGCATTTGCGCCATGGACATCAAAACGGCCGGACACTCCCCATGGCCGGGGCTTGGTCATCGCTCAGCGTCCACGGGCACCTGCCGCGGTTCCCTTGCCGACTTTCTGGGAGCAGAGAGCTGGCTGGCGAAATAGGCGTCGAGGTGGCTCTTGCGATACATCGCCCGGTCGCCAAGATGGGTGCAGAGCGGCCCCGATCCATCGTGAAATTTCCGCGCCAGCGTTTGCGGCGCGGTGGTGAGGCCAAGTTCGGTGAGATAACGCGCAGCTTCCTTGCGAGAAAGCAGTGGATCGACCTGGCCGAGGAACTGAGTGCTCATGGGGCGCGCTTCCATGTCGTGGGTTGATGTGGAGGAGCATTCCGCATCGTTCTCGACCGTCAACGACGTTGTGGTTTCCCGATGGTCTCCCGTTGTTTCCGGACAAACGGGAAACGACGGGAAACATCAAGACGCGGAGCGCACCGCCCCGTCGTACTGTGTCTCACAGCGTTCCAGGGCGTCTCAAGCTGTCGCAGCGCGTCGCAACAGGTTGGCGGTGAGGTGCAAGTGAGGGCGACGGCGCGATCGGCGCCATGTTGTCCTATTTCAGCGCTCACGACTTGCATGCGCCTTGCGCCAAGGAGCCATCGTGCTCGAGTGCGTCAAGGGCGAGCGCTTCGCGCCGCGCTTACGCGCGTCCCTTGACCCACTCTGCGCGCGACGGCGTTGTGGAAGGCGTCGGGCAGCGGGGCGTCCCAAACTTGCCGCTCTCGCCTCCGGCGGATCGACCACGGGGCAAAGCGAGACGGAGCTGTGGCGCCGGGAATCGCTCAATCTCCAGGCAGGATCACAACTCGTCCCAAGTCCGCGGGCCGCCTCTCGCGAGCTTCGCCTTCCACGCCTCGATATCCTCCGTGCGCCAGGCAACGGCGCGGCGGCCGATGCGGAGCGGCGACGGGAAGCGACCTTCGCTGATCCCCGCATAGATCGAGGATCGGCATAGCGCGACCTCGCGCATGACTTGTGGCAGACGCAGCAGCATATCGGCCTCGCGTTCGTTCTCGATTGCAGGTTACGGTGCAAGCGAGCGTGCGTCGCCGTGGCCCGTGCCGGTGGTGATTTCCGGAAACTTCCGCGTTATTCCATTCCGGCGCCGTTTCGTTCGCTGAGGAGGCGTCGCGTGGGTTCGCGGTGGGAATCGAACCACCCAGGCCGTTTAAGTGACGGCAAATTGACGGCACACCCTTCGGCAGCGTAAGAAGTTCCGACGTAATTTCAGGGCGTTAGCGGTTCAATTCGATTCCGGCCCCAGCACCACAACCCCCTCCGGGCACTTCCGCTAACGTCCAAAAATCGTGGGAAATCCGGCGTTTATCGTCCAGCGCCGTCCTGGGCCGAACGTTCACAGCGACGCCAATTGACGGCACTCTGACGGCACGATTTCGAACGGAGCGGCGCAGTGCCGTCACATTCACCGATCTCGCCGTGCGTAACGCGAGGCCGCGCGGTGCGCGCTACAAGCTTAGCGATGACTATGGCCTCTATTTTCTCGTCGTGAAGGGCGGCAGTACCCGCACCGCGCGATGAAGCGAGACGCCGCTGACGCGATTGAAGGAGCGCCGGCCTCCTCCGTGCGATCGATGGCTTTGCCGGCCAACCCGCTACTCATGCGGTCGGCAGCAAACACCCCGCGGCGCCTACCGGCGGTCGAAGCTCCTTTCACTCTTCTATTGCCACGTTACTCTTGCTAAGAGTCCTAGCGGTCGAAGCGAGCACATCTTTCCCCAGGACAATTCGACAGAGCCATAGGTCAGCTAGCTCTCGCAAGTATCGGCGCGCCGTTCGTTGATCATGCGAACCGCACTTTCGCGGTCGAGGCGCGCCAGTTGTCCGCGCCTCTCCAGTTCCCCAAAAACCCCTGCGGCTTCATCATAGAGAGGGCAGGCTCGCGCGCCTTGCCTGCGATCGGCGAACAGATCTGCAAGCATAGCCAAACTGATTGCGTAAGCGCGCGCGTGTTCGGCCTGATCGGGCGCCGCCCGGTAGAGCGCCCGCCGACCCTGCACGTTGGATCGCAGAAGGCGTTCTCCCTCCACAAATCGGCCGTTCATGGCGAGTGCCTGCGCGCGCGCAGTCAGCACAATGCGCTCCAAGCGCTGCGCGCCCTCATCGGCAGGTTCAAAGCTCAGAAGTGTTGGAATTTGCGAGGCCGCAATGTCGAGTATCGCGAGCCCTTCGCGATGACGCTCGCGCTGAAGTAAAGTGGTTCCAAGCGCCCAGCGTGCGCGCACTGCATTGCGCAAGGCTTCCATATCGTCCCCATGTGCGCGGTGATAGGCCGTCGTCAGCTCAACATAGTTGCGATAGGCAACTTCCGCGCCAGGAAGATCGTCTTGATAGTAAAGCGCTTCAGCCAAAGCGTCCCAAGCACGCGCATGCAGGAAGTGTGTCTCGCGGATCGGCCCCCCCATCGACTCCGCCTCTACGATCACAACCCGCGCCAACGTCGCCGCTTGCCCATGTTGGCCCTGCCAATTAGCCAATGTCGCAGCCTCCACGCCAATTTCCAGCGCGAGGAGTTGGTCTGGCGATTGTGCCGCTAATTCGCGCCCTGCCTCGATGAACCGCGCCGCCTCATCCAAATCTTGATCAACGTTCATGGCGAGCGACGCCCGTCGCAGCGCGACGCGCGCCCGGATGGCGCTGACAGCGCCATCCTGTGGAAGCGCCGCCGCGAGTGTCTCAGCGGTCGCCAAGCTCGCCGTTGCTGCTTCGTATTCGCCGAGGTTGGCATGGTGGCGTCCCGCCTGGATGTCCGCGATACGCACGAGGCCTTCTATGGTTTCTCGCCGAACATCCTCTGGCGCGACGGGGGAATCAGCAAGTTGTTCCAAATAGCGCTGCGCCACCCGCGCCACGTCGCGACGCATAGCCAGCGAGCGCGGCGTGCGCTCGAGCCGGTCGTAGACGTCAAACAACAGATAGCGCGCGAGGTCGCGCACCTCGGTAAAGCGGGTCTCGGCGAGTTGGCGCGCCTGCTCAGCCCGCACATAGAGATAGGAGGTGACGCCAAGCGCGCCGACAAGCCCAAAGAGCGCGAGCCCAGCGGCGATCACCCGCAAGCGCCGCCGGCGCACGAATTTCCGGACGCTGTAGAGCCGCTCCGCTTCGCGTGCTGCGATCGGGCGGTATTCAAGCCAGCGGCGCAGGTCTTCGCACAGCGCATCCGATGAGTGATAGCGAGCGGCAGCACTGTCCGCACAGGCGCGGGCTATGATGGCGTCGAGATCGTCGCGCGCATCGGCCGCCTTTTCCCGCAGCAACGCGCGCGCGAGCGCGCCCAGCGCATAGACATCGTCGGCCACCGTTGGCGCCGCGCCCGCGACGCGCGCGGGGCTCGCGAAGCCGGAGGTGTAGGGGAAGAACGCCCCGGCCTCGTCGCCCTCGACGTCGCGCAAGATGCGCGCAACCCCGAAATCGACGATCTTCGCCTCCCCCGCTTGGCTCACCAGAATGTTCGCGGGTTTCAGATCTGCATGAACGATCAGATTCTGGTGCGCGAACTGCACCGCGCGGCAGACATCGGTCAGAGTTTCTACGATCGCGCGCGCGCCTCGCCCTTTGGCCCAAGCATCGACGGTTTCGCCGAAGACGCGCTCCATGACGAAATAAGGTGCGCCGTCCTCGGTCACGCCGCCGTCGAAGAGTTGCGCGATGTGGCGGTGGGAGAGCTTCGCCAGGGCGCGGCGTTCCTTATGGAACAGGGCGCGCGCCGTATCGGGCAGCATCGAAGGCCGCACCAGCTTGATGGCGACATCGTGCTCGAACAAGCCATCGGCGCGCACGGCGGCAAAGGTCGCGCCCATGCCGCCTTCGCCGAGGCACTCAGCGATGCGATAGGCGCCAACGCGCTCCGGCGGCGGGCCGAAAGCGCGAAAGCCGTCCAACCCGCGGGTGGGGAGAGCAGCGGCGGCGTCGGTGTCCGCGCGCATGAGGTGCAGGACTTCCGCGCTCAAGGCGCCATCATCTCCGCAGGCCGCCGCGATCCAAGCCGCGCGCGCTTCGTCGGGCTGATCGAGCGCCTGCTCGAACAGGTCGAGCGCGCGTTTGGCGAGCGCCATGTCCACGCGCTCAGCCCGCTTGCAATTCGGCGGCGAGCCAGGCGCGCGCGGCGCGCCATTGGCGCTTCACAGTGGAGTCCGAGACGCCATCGAGCGCGGCGATCTCCTCGATGGTGAGGCCGGCAAAGAAACGCCGCTCAACCAGGCGCGCACGTTCGGGCGAAATCTCCTCAAGCTTGGTCAAGGCGCCATCCAGCGCTTCGATATCGATCGGCCCAGCGGCCGCGCCCGGCCATTGCGTCTCCACTGGCGGGGCCTGGCGCTTGCGCGCGCGCATGCGGCGGATTTCATCGACCAGGATTTGGCGCATCACCCGCGCCGAAAACGAGAGGAAGTGCGTGCGCCCGTTCACGCTCATGCGATCGAAGCCGGCGATGCGGATGGCCGCCTCGTGGGCGAGGTCGGTGGGCTGGATTTGCAGTGCCTGGGCGTCACCATTGAGCACATAGCCGGCGACGCGGCGGAATTCAGCATAGTGCGCCACAAGCAGCTCATTCGGGATGGCCGAGTGCTTCCTTGCGTCCGACCGCGCCTCGTCCTGAATGCCGCTATCCGCCATCCGAATAACCCCAGAGGGCGGTAAGTTTGGCCCCTCAGACCCCGTCATGCAAACCCTGGACCCTGCAAGGAGAAACTTTCGTAACGCCGCTTGACCCGTTTTCTCGGCGAAATCCGCTTACCCCGTGAACGCCAAATTGCGAGATTGCGAGACCGGGTATGAGCGACAAGTTCTCATTCGCCAAAGCGGCTAGGCGCTGCGTACGCCTTTACCTTGGCGCGCTTTGCGTCGGCATGCTATCGGCGCCAGCGTTGGCCGCGCCTTCGGCCTTCCGCGCCAGCGACGGCGCCGAAGCGCCCGCCGAAACGATGGAAGCGGCGCTGGCCGAGGATTCCCTGGTGATTATCCTTGGCGGGGGTGAGGCGATTTCGCTTTTTGGGCTAGAAGCGCGCGCCACCGCGCCAACCAGGCTCTTTGTGACGCTTTCCTCGGAATTCTTGACTGCGGCCGTCGCGTCTGGCCGCATAGAGGCAAGCAGCGGCCAGCAAGCCCGCGCCGGTGACGCGTTGGTGCTGCAGATCGACGGCGGCGTGGTCAGCCGCAGGGCGTTCGACGCCGAGCGCTTGGCGGCTTCCAACTCGCCGGGAGCGGCTGCTCTGCTCGCCTCCGATTTGAACACCCTTGCCGCCCGGCAACGGCGATTGCATTTTTGGGGCTATTACGAACCCACGGGCGTTAACGCCGCCGCGCCCTCGTCTCCGGCATTGGAGGCTTTACGCCGCTCCTACCTTGATCCTTCAATCATCGTCCGGCAAAGGCGCGCGGCGTCAGAAGCGCGCCTTTCCCTGGCGGCCAACGATTTCCTTGCCGCTCTCAGAAATGGCGATCAAGTATCCGTTGCCGCCATGCTCGACCCCGC
The DNA here is from genome assembly GCA_040080805.1 of Terricaulis sp. Lineage (GTDB taxonomy): Bacteria > Pseudomonadota > Alphaproteobacteria > Caulobacterales > Aquidulcibacteraceae > Vitreimonas. The sequence continues at coordinate 8,996 of JBEBHQ010000016.1, forward strand.
ACCGTTTCTAGCGCGTGTGGGGCCCGACGGGCTCGCAGCGGCGCGTATGCGAGCCGCGGCGCGCATTGTCGCCGATGCGGGCTTGCGAACCGCACTTGCATCAGAACCTAGCATCGAACTCGCGCCGGACAATCAAAGCGCCCGCATCAACGGCGTCGCCGGCGCCTGGCGGCTTTCGCTCGTGGCGCACGACCGCGCCGTCTTCATCGCCGCCTTGGAGCCCGAAATCCCATGATCGAACTCGTGTTCGCGCTCGCGTTGGCCAGTGAAGCCCCGCAGGCTGGGTTTTCCGCGGAGGCTTTGGCCGCACAAACATCCGGCCAAGCGCCACACGCCGATGGCGCTATACTGGCGCGGGCCGAGGCGTTGCGTGAAATCTTCATTCTCAATCCCGAGGAAGCGTTTGCGACTCTGGATCCGATGGAGCAGCGCGCGCTGAGCCGCTCTGTGGGCCGCTTTGACGCAGCGTCCGCGATATCGCTGTCCTGGTTTTTCCGCGGCGCGATCGCACACGCCGCGCCCCGCGCTGAAATCGTTGGCTTGTACAACCCCCTTGTCGATACCTGGCTGGTCATGCGCATGCGTTACGCTGCCGGCGCTTGGCGCATTGCGGACGCGACACTCGTGGACGGCGCCCAATTGCGCGCGCCCAGTGCGCCATATTGGGCAAACGCCAGCGATGATGCGCTTGGCGCCCTGGCGGCCAACCAATCCCAAACCGTGGCGGCGTTCGATGCACGCTTTGCGCAAGGCGCATCGGCCAGCACGCCGGACCAAACTGCATTCTCGACACTGGCCGCGCGCACGAGCGCCTGGATGAGTGGGCTCGGCGCTTGGCGTGAAGCCTCTGATCGTGTCGCCGCCGCCGAGCGCGTGCGCCAAGCGATCATGCGTGGACGCGCTGCGCGCATGGCGGCCAGCGGCGCGGTCTGGCGCGGACGCGAAATCGACAATTTGCCCCAGCGCGTACGCGCCACGCTCGCCATCACTGCCGCAGCGCCGCGCGCGGACGGCCATACGCTATTTCTCATTTCGCCCTACGCGCCGGACATTCTGATCGTGCTCGACATGCGTGGTACGACGCCCGCTAGCCTCTCCGTCGTCAACCTCGCCAATGCCGCCCACGGGGGAGCCGCGCCATGAAGTTTCGCGCCGTCCTTGTGATCCTTGGGCTGATGGTGACGCCGCCGGCGCTCGCCCAAGCGCCCGATCCGCTGGCTAATCCCAGCGTGCGCGTGGCGGCGGACGCCTCGCGCTTGCGTTATTACATGGCCGCTTCCGTTGAGGCCGCTTTGACTTTGCTCGATGCGCAAGAGCAGCGCGTGCTTGCTGGCGCCTTGCGTGAGAATGGCGATGCTGGCGCCGACGCATTTTGGCGTCTCGCCTTAGGCGCCAGCGTGCAGATGAACGACATCCGCGCCGATCAGGCTCTGATCGGGTGGTGGAATCCGGTGACCGATGCGGGCCTCGCCACGCGCTGGCGCTTGCGCAATGGCGCGTGGCGCCTAGTCGCGGCCGCGCCCTTCCTGGGAGAAACAATTCGCGGCGCTCGCACGTCGCAAACATGGGCCGGTCCCGCCTGGGCGCTCGCGCGCGAAGCGGAAATGGGCGGCGCACTGCAGGCGCTGACGCTTGAGACTCGCGCGGCGGTGCGCGCTGGCTCGCTCAGCAGAGCATTTAGGGCGCCCTCGGTGCGGCGCGTTGTCATTTCCCGCGCTTTTGGCGCGTTCGCTTCGGTCGTGCGCGAAAGCCAAAGACCCAATGCGGCTTCGATGGTACACGTGGGCGCCGACCTCTTGGTCCGCGATCAACTCGGCGCAAATGAAAGCCGCGCGCAATTCGACGCAGCTCTTTCCGCCATCCCAACCGAAGCACGGCTGATGTTCGCGCCACAGGCGGCGGCGCGGCGCGGCGCCAACACGACCATGTTGTGGGCCAGCCCCGGCGCGCCGGACCGCGTCTTCCTGCTGACCTTTGAAGATCAGACAGACGCCAGCCCCGCGCTCATCAACATCACCGCAATCGACCTTGCCGGCGCATTCACTCAAGGACGCACGCCATGACGCGCAAACTCCGCCACATGCTTTTTTGCACCACTTGCTTGGCGATGATTTTTACCGCCCCAAGCGCGTTGGCGCAAACCGGAGCCACACCCGGGCAAACCCAAACGAGTGCGCCAACCATCGCTGAGCTGACTGCACACTTGCAGCAATTGCAAGCAGAGACAAACGCCCTGGGGGAATTCGTCGGGCCTATTTTTGAGACGATAAACGAGATAATTCATACAGCGGATCCGCCAACTTATGGGAGTGGCGCGTCGCTCGGGATTCCTGGCGGCGGTGCGGCGCCCGCGCAACCCCAACCGGGTGGGCTCACCTCCGACGCCTCAATCAGCGCCGAACAGGCGGCCGCGCGATTGCAGCAATTGCAAGCAGAGACGGAATCCTTCGAACCCGTTATTGACGCGATCTTCGAGATCATTCGAACGTCACCGCCTCCAACTCATGGGAGTGGCGCGTCGCTCGGAATTCCCGGCGGCGGAGGTGCGAGCGGCGGCGCAGGCGGCGGAAGCAGCGGCCTCATTCAAACCATGCCCTGGATCCAGGTGCGGCCATGGATCGTGGCCGAATTGCCCGAGCCCACCCAATCGCCGCCCTCGCCTCAGCCCGCAGCGCAGCCGCAGATCATACGCCCACAATTGCCCAGCGGGCCCGGCTATCCCACCGCGCCCCAGCCCACAACGCGCCCGTCGCGGCAACCGGCCTCAAACATTCCGGCGCCTTCCACCTTCGATCCTTCCGCCAACACCTGGGCGCATTATCCGACAACTGACGAATGGCGCACCATGACTGACGCCGAAAGGATGGGCGCGATCCGCGAAGGCGCCATGTCGCAAGGAGTTGACCCGAACAGGTACACCCCCGAGCAATGGGTGCAGAGTTTGGACGCATTCAATCAAAGCTATGGCATGGGCGCCAATCCGGTGAGCTGGCCCTCGGCGTCCGATTGGCGCGGCATGAACGAAGCGCAGCGCATTGAGTTCATCCGTCAAGGGTTCGCACAGCAGGGCTATGACCCCGATTTGGTGTCGAGCGATCAAGCGCGCCGATGGCTCGAATATTACAACACGGAATACTATTATTCCGCCGAATATCAGCAGTGGTTGGCGCAAACCGCGGCGTTCAGCGCCGGCAACATCCAAGGCTATCTCGATCTCGGCGGCTCGCTCACGACCATCGCGCTCGAAGCCATCTATGAGAACGGTTATGATCCGTTCGCGGCGGGCGGCACGGTTGCGTTCGGATTGTCCTCGGCGGGCGCGCAACAGCCGCCTATTCCCTGGGTGTCCTTGTCGTCAGCGGGCAATTCACTCTCGGCAGTCGGAAATTCGCTTTCGCTCGCCGGCTCGATGGGGCCCTCGTCTGTCGGCACTACGCCCGCCTTCGATTGGTTTTCCATGTCCGCAGTCGGCAATTCGCTCGCGATCAATTGGGGCGGCGGGCTTTCGTCTGTCGGCAATTCGCTTTCGCTGGCCGGGGGTTTCACCTCGCTCAGCGGCGCGTTCGGCACGCCGGTCACTCTCTACAGCGGCGCCGGCGCATGGCGCCCGCAAAGCGGCGCTGAAATCATGGCCGACGCAACGGGCGCGCTTTCGCAATTCACCCAAGGCGGGCAGCTTGTCGGGTTCGTCAACGATCTGACACGCGATGAAATCGTTCGCATCCTCAGCACTAATGGCGGCGCGGGCCTCGATCGCCTGTTGGCGCAACCGTTCAATGTGCTGCTCACATGGGGCGCGGGCGCATTTGACATCGACCTGCACATGACAGGCCCCACAGGGTCAGGCGACCGCTTTCACATCTATTACGCCGCGACCGGCGATCTCAACGCCTTCCCTTTCGCGGAGCTCATTCGCGATTGCATCTGCGCAAGCGGCAGCGAGGTCATCCTGACGACGCAACTCATCCAGGGTGGCGTCTACCGCATCTCGGCGTTCAATTTCGGCAATCAATCGGCCACCTCGACCAACCTCTCTTCCCAAGGCGACCTGCAATTGACAATCGTGCGCGGCGGCGTGGCCGTGCCGGTTGGCAACGGCACCACCATTCAAGGTGGGCGGGTCATTTTCACAGGCGCGCCGCCAACCGGCCAGCCTGGCAACACCTGGACCGCCGTCGAAATCGATCCGGCCACCGGACAACTTCGCTTCGTCAATCAAGTCACGAACTCGGCCGGTTCCGGCAGTGTTGGAGGAGCCGTCGATGGTCGCCCGTAATCGCAACTCTCAAGCGCGTATGCTGCTTCTCGCTGGCGTCTTCCTTGTCTTTGGCGGCGGCGGCGCGGCCTTCGCACAAACACCTGACGATCCTTCGCTCGATCTGCGGATCAGCCCGTCCGTGGCGCCGCTCGATCCTGAACGCGCGCGCGAGGAGGCCATCCTTACGGGGCGCGACGACGTCGTGCTGCTCGATCGGCGTAAGTTTTTCACGCTCAATGGCGCCCTTGGCGGTGGTTATACGACGAACGCGGCGCTCTCCGAAACGGATCGGCGCTCCGATACGTACGGTGTGGCGAACATTTCCCTGCGCGCCGAGACAAAAATCGCCAACCACGTGGACGTGCACGCCGAAATCGGCCTGAGTGCAACCCGCTACGAGGAATTTGGCGGCCTCGACTATTCCGCGTTCGTCAGTTCTTTTGGCGCCCACGTGCAATGGCGGCGTATCGATTTTGACGCCGCCTATACGCCGATCGTCGTCTATGACCGCGCACTCTCTGAGCGGCAATTGACCCAGCATCGCTTTGTCGCCAGCGCCGGCCGGACATTTTCCTTGCCCCACTCTACCGCGCTTCGAGTGAGCATCAGCGCCGAACGGATCAATGCGGACCCAGATCCGTTCTCCAATTCCGCTGTTTCCGCAAGCGCGGCGGTGGGCGCGCCAATTTCACGGCGGCGTAACATCCAGGCCTTTGCTTCAGTGCGCGGCGTGGCGCGCAATTACGACAATTATTTTGAAGGCCTTGTTGGCGTCCCACGCGAAGATCGCCTCTTGGAAGCCGCAGTCGGCGCATCCTGGACGCCCCGCCCGAATGTAGCAGTCGAAGCGCGCTGGACCCAATCGCGCAATCGCTCGACGTCAGACGTGAACCGCTACCGTGCGGGAAACGGGGGGATCAGCCTCGGCGCCGTTATTCGATTTTGAGCGCCACCTCGCATCGCCACTCTTCGTCCAAGCAGTTCCATCACTTGGCGCACCCATATTGTGACGCGGCGCCCGCGCGGCAGGCATAGATCAGCGCGCTGTTGAACATTCGTCACCGCAAGTGATGCGGTTGCGCACGGGCGGAAACGACTCGCCGCAGAACGAGCCGCTCACGCAGCTCTGCATCGGCGCGATAGCAAAAAACCGGGCTCCGTCGCCATCCGCCACCCAAACAGGGCCTCTCACCAAGTCTCCGGTCTGCATAGCGCCGACAACACATACTGGCGCTCACTCCCGAACACTTGCCTTGATCCCGCGCAAAGCGCGGGCGTTCATAGCGTGGAACCAAGACCAAACAGGCGAATTACAGGAGCGTGAGATGAGTCAGGTCGTCATCGACTTTTGCGAAGGGTTGAAAACGGCGCTCCTTGGAGTCGAGGAGCGGCTGGGAAAAGCCAAGGCCAGTTTGACCACCAGCGCAACGCAGGTCGGCGGCGAGGCCAAGAAACACATCGAGGAAGCGTCCGAACAGCTCGCGGCATTCAAGGCGCATGCGGGGTTGATGGCGCAGGCAATCCGCGCCGAACTGCCCGAACAAACCGCCGAGATGAGGGAGAAACTCAAAGGGTTCGGACTGGAAGCGCAAATGGCCATGCGCCACGCCGTTGTTTTCCTGGCCGAAGCCACCTCAAAGGGCGCCGAAGGCGCCGCCGCCGCATTGAAGGAAGGCGCGGAACGCGCGCACACGCTGGCGGAAAATCTGCGCCATGACACGGCAGTAACCATTGCCGAGCCGGAGACCGAACAACCCAGCTCCTCCGCACCCGCCTAGGCCATGCGGGCGGCACGCGCGGCGACCGATGGGGAGCGGGTGACGTTCGACCATCGGTTGGCGCCGCACGTGCTCGTGCGCCACTCAGTCGTCGGTCGCACGCGGCTTCGGCTCGCACCTTTGGTTGGCCGCGTTGACTTGTTGAATGCTCTGGCGCGCCGGGTCGCCGCGCGCGAGGGCGTGGTCAGTGTGCATGATAGCGCGTGGTCGGGCTCGCTTCTGGTCGAACATGACAAGCGCCTAACTCCAGAGGCAATTGCGGAGGTCGTGCGCGACATTTGGCGCGGCGGACTGACCGGCCCTGTCCGCCCGGCGCCCGCCGACGCAACAACCGAGGACTGGCACGCTTTGCCCGCCTCCATGGTGCTCGCGGCGTTCGCGGCCAAGAGCCCGCTCACAAGCGGTGAAGCGCACGAACGCCTCACGCGCGTCGGCGAAAACCGCTTGCCTGAGGCAGCGCCGACGCCATTCGCCGAGTTGCTTGTGGCGCAATTCAAATCCGTTCCGGTCGCGCTGCTCGGCGGATCGGCGATCCTCTCCTTAGCCACCGGCGGCGTCATCGACGCGGTTTTGACGCTCGGCGTCATCGCGCTCAACGCCGGCATTGGCGTCTCGACTGAAACCTGGACGGCCAATTTGATCCGCCGCCTAGCGCGGCCGACCGATCCGGACGCCCTCGTGCTGCGCGACGGCGTTGAAACGCTAGTGCCCGCTTCGCGCGTGGCGCCCGGCGATTGGATGGTGCTCAAGCCAGGGATCGCCGCGCCAGCCGATGGCCGCCTCATCACCGGCGAAGGGTTGATGATCGACGAGGCGTCTCTCACGGGTGAAAGCCTACCTGTCGAAAAAGACGCGGAAGCTTTCGTCGCGCCCGCCGCGCCGCTCGGTGCGCGACGAAATATGGTCTACCGTGGTGGAATCATCACTAACGGGTCGGGCGTGGCCATTGTCACGGCGACCGGCGAAGCAACCGAAATCGGCCGTGTCCGCACATTGCTGCAGAGCGCACGCCCGCCGCTTCCACCCATGGAGCGCGCGCTCGACCGCCTCGGCGTCAGGCTCACCATCGCCTGTCTCGGCGCATCTTCCATCCTCGCGCTGCTGCTGCTGGCGCGCGGCGAAAAGTGGGCGGCGGTCACAAGAAGCGCGATTGCTCTGGCCGTCTCGGCGATCCCCGAGGGCCTGCCGGCGCTTGCCGCTTCCACCAAAGCCCTCGCAGCGCGCGCCATGTCCCGCGAGGGCGCCTTTGTGCGCAACGTCAATGTGCTTGAAACCGCCGCCAGCATCGACGTTCTCTGCCTCGACAAGACCGGGACTTTGACACAGAATCGCATGGAAGCCTCGGTCGTGCAAACGCTGAACGCTCAGCATCGCATCGAGGGAAACGCGCCCTTGCCTGCCAGCGCACGGTTGATCGCCAAAATCGCCGCGCTCTGCAACGATGCGGAATTGTCCGCGGCCGCCGATCCTTCATCCGGATCAGGCACGGAACTGGCGCTCTTGCATTTCGCCCGCGCCGCCGGCTTCGACGTCGATGCGCTGCGGCAGGCCAATCCGCGCCGTGACGTTCTCCCGCGATCGCAATCCCGTCTGTACATGGCGACAGAACACGTGGCGCGCGGCGAAGCGCTGTTGGCGATGAAGGGCGCGCCCCACCAAGTGCTCGCCCTGTGTTCAAGCGTACGCGCCGGCGGTCGCGCTCGCACCCTCGATGATGGCGCGCGCGCCGCGATCCTGGCGCAGAATGAGGCGTTGGCGCGCGAGGGCCTGCGTGTGCTTGGCTTCGCCCGTTGCCGCGGACGAACCCTAGCCGAGGGCGAACCGCAGGCGCTCGAATGGCTGGGCCTGGTCGGATTGAGCGATCCGTTGCGCCCCGGCGCCGACGCGGCGATCCGCACATTGCAACGCGCGGGCTTGCGCACGATCATCCTCACAGGCGATCAAGCCGGCACCGCGCGCAAGCTCGCGACGGATCTTGGCTTTGCCACCGACGGCGCGCTCGATGTTGTCGATGCCAGCGCCATTCGGGATTTGCCGTCGAAGGAAGTAGCGCAAATCGCCCGCACCGCGGAAGTTTTCGCGCGGGTGAGCCCTTCCGACAAGCTTGCCATCATCAAGGCCCTGCAAGCGGACGGCCACATCGTGGCGATGACCGGCGATGGCGTAAACGACGGCCCAGCGCTGCGCGCCGCAGATGTTGGTATCGCCATGGGCAAGTCGGGCGCCGATGTCGCGCGTGATGTCGCCGACATCGTCATCGCCGACGACGATTTGGCGGGGCTTGCCGTAGCGCTGTCGCGTGGACGCGCGGCGGAAGAAAACCTGCGTCGCGCCGTGCGGTTTCTCCTGGCGACCAACGCCAGCGAAGTTGTGCTGCTGCTCGCCGAGGCGCTGCACGGGCCCGCCGCGCTTGAAACGCCGGCGCAATTATTTTGGCTCAACCTGATGACGGACGTGTTTCCGGCGCTTGGCCTGGCGATGGCGCGCCCAGCGGCGGATATCCTCGAACGCCAGCCGCGCGATTCAAGGGAGGATATATTCGGCCAACGCGAGATCGGTCCCATCGCCGGCGACGCTTTGCGTATCGCCGCGCCCGCCGTCTTCACCCACCTCTTCGCCACATTGCGGCACGGTTCCGGCCCGCGCACGCGAGGTCTCACCTTTCTGGCGCTTGCGAGCCACCAACTGACGCACGCCTTGCGGCTGCGCCCCGGACGGCCAGCCTCCGACCTGCTGGATCGCCCCATCGAGCTCGGCGTTTCCGCGGCTTACGTGCTGCTGGCCGCACCCTTCGCAATCCCAGCGCTCCGCCGCGTATTGCGCATCGCCGCTCCGCGCCCGCTCGAAGCGGCCTTCATCGTGGGTTTCAGCTTGGCGCCACTAGCGCTGCGCCTCATCAGAGCGTCGCGCTATGGCCTCACGGACTAGGCGCCGTTCGCCTCTCTTGGCGGCGTTGGCGCCGCGGCGGATCCGGCGCTTGGGCGCTCGTGTGTCAGTTCCGCCTGCACTTCCGCAATCAAATCTTCTACATCTTCCACGAACTCCGATGTTGCGGTCCGCGCGCGCGCGTAGCTTTCCATGCCCCGCTTCAGAGCTTCGCGCACCATCGGCCGCGCCACCCGCAGCAATTTGGGCGCGGCGAGGATCGCGGCCACGACTGCCATACCTCCCCCCACCAGAACGACTGTTCCGAAGATCCTTGACCCGATCATGCTCCCCCTCTGCGCCACGATGGCCCTATACGCTTACTCAAGACGCCGAGGTCGCCCTTTGTGCCAAATCAATAGGCCGGCGCGCGCGGCGTCGGATTATTTGTACGCAAGGAAATCCATAGACGTGTCAGTTACGGACCCACCAACGTCAAATGATCCGCGCGTCCTGTCCCTACCAGCGATGCGCTTGCTGGCGGGTGGCCTGCTCATCGCGATGAGCCTGCTCTACCTGCTAGCGGTCTTCAACCACATGCACGGTGCGGCGTGGGGTTACGTACGCGCCTTCGCGGAGGCGGCCTTGGTCGGCGGCCTCGCCGACTGGTTTGCGGTGACGGCGATCTTTCGCCGTCCGCTCGGGCTGCCCATCCCGCACACCGCCGTCATTCCCCGCAACCAGGGTCGCATCGCCGACGCGCTCGGCGAGTTCGTCGCCGTCAACTTCCTCGCTCCAGACATCATCAGTGATCGTCTGAAGGACGAAAATTTGGCCGCCGCGCTTGGGCGCCAACTCGCGGACGCAGCCACGGCTCGTCGCATCTCCGACGGCGTCATGGACGCTCTGCCTTCGCTTGCCGACCTGTTGGATGATGCGGTGGTGGGCGACTTCATGCGTCGCCAGATCAGCGACTTCAGCCGCGATGACCGACTCTCTACAGCGATCGGACGAGGCCTGCAGCTCCTCACTGAACACGGTCGGCATCAGCCCGTGCTCGACGCAGCTTTGGCTGAAGGATGGCGCGCGCTCGAGGAACACGAGGCCGCCATACGCGCCCAGGTTCGCGCCCATACTTCCTGGGTGTGGCGCTTGATTGCGCTCGACGCACGTGCGTCCGATGCGCTCATCTCCTCCATCGAGGAAACCCTGCGGGCGATCGCCCACGATCCCCATCACCCCGCACGCCAGCGCATCACGGAGATGCTGCAAAAACTTTCAGCCGATCTGCAACGCTCCCCTGACCTGCGCGCACAGGTCGAGCAGCTTGTCGTTGATGTTCTCGCTCACCCGGCGGTAGCGACCTATTTCCGCAACCTCTGGGGCAGCCTCAAGGAGGCCCTACGCGCGGGCGCGGAGACACCCAGATCCGCAGCCCGACACGCGCTTGGCGACGCCATTGTTCGCTTCGGCGCCGCCCTTGTGGAGGATGCTGACGTGCAAGCCTCGCTCAATCGGCGCTTGCGCGCGCTGCTCACCGAAATCGCGGACCGCCACGGGCGCGATATAGGCGCGCTGATCTCCGGGACCATTCGCGGTTGGGACACCAAGACCGTGGTCGCTAAGCTGGAACAGAACGTCGGCCCAGATCTGCAATATATCCGCATCAACGGCACGCTCATTGGCGGCCTCATTGGCCTGGGCATCCACCAGGCGACGCTCATTCTTACCTAAAGGGCTGCCCCTCCGCCCGAGCCTAGGCGCTCGGCGCATCGTTGTCCTTGCTCAATTCAACGGGACCGGGAGTTTGCTTAAGGACTTGCAACAACATCTGGATGATGGCTTCACGCTCGCCATTGTCCTTGGCGGCGTCCAGCCGCTGGTTCAATCTTGTTATGAGTTCGGAACGCGCATTGTGCCAATCGAGGCGCGATACCGCTCCAGGAGCGACACGCGGCGTTGTTTTGACCGGCTCTGGCCGCGCCGACGGGCCAAGCCGGTAGGCCTGATCAAGCTCAGCCACGACAATCCCCCCGCGCGCGAGGTTCGCCTTGATCAGGCGTCGTTCGAGACCTTTCAAATTCTCCGGCTCGCCGTGATTGAGAAAAATCGAACCGCCGATGGGTGCGCGCGCCGCCGCCCAGCGCACCAATCCCGACGCATCCGCGTGACCGGAATAGACGTCAATTGACCGGACACGGGCGCGCACTTTAATTTCATCGCCTTGTATGCGCACAGCCTTGCGCCCCTCCTGCAGCAGGCGACCCAGCGTGCCGATGGCCTGGTAGCCAGTCAGCAACACACTCGCCTCCTCGCGCCACAAGAGCCGCTTCAGGTGATGGCGCACGCGCCCTGCGTCGCACATGCCACTGGCCGCAACAATCACGCACCATCCACGCACGCGCTCGATTGCACGGCTCTCGGCGGCGCTTTCAGTATAGCGCAACCACGCTGCCTCGCGCAGGCGCGCGAAGGGATTCGCGCCATTCGGCAAATGGCCGTAGCGTAAGAAAGTGTCGCAGGCGCGGATTGCAAGCGGTGAATCAAGAAAGATAGGCCCGCGCGGCGCCGCGCCGGACTCCATTAACTCCAGCAGATCGACAATCAGCTCCTGAGTGCGCTCAACTGCAAACGCTGGGATCAATAGCGGCCCGCCGGCGGCGTGGGCCTGCAACATTTCTTGCAGCAACGCATCTCGCCGCTCGACGACGCCAATCATCGCCCGCTCGACGTTTCCGTAGGTGCTTTCGATGACCAAGTGATTGATGCCGGTGGGGCCTTCGGGGTCTTCCGAAAAATCCCGCCCGCCAGGGCCAAGATCGCCGGAAAACAGCACACGCTGCTGATTGTGTTCTTCCCCGAGCTCCACTTCAACGGACGCCGCGCCGAGAATGTGCCCAGCATTCCACCAGCGCGCCCGCACCCCAGGCGCCACATTCAACCATGTTTTCATTTGAGTGGATTGAAAGCGCACCATCGTTGCCTCGGCGTCCGCGCGCGTGAAAATCGGTACGATCTCGTTCTCCCCGTGGCGTTGCCGGCGGCGATTGAGGCTCTCGACTTCCATTTCTTGGATCGCGCCGGCATCTGGCAGAAGAACGCGGCACAATTCGATCGTTCCGACGGTGGCGAAAATTGGCCCCTGGAAGCCGGCGAGCACAAGTTTTGGCAACAATCCGCTATGGTCGATGTGTGCGTGGGTGAGCAGGACAGCATCCAGCTTTGCCGCCTCGAACGGAAAGGCCTCATAATTGAGCGCCTTCAGCGTCTTCGGTCCCTGGAACATGCCGCAATCGACGAGCACCGAGGCGCTTGCCGTCTCGATCAGCATGCACGCGCCGGTGACGCACCCCGCGGCGCCAAAGAAGGAGAGTTTCACGCTCATTGTCCTTCCCGTTCCGCCGCCAGCTTGACAGCGGGCCCAACGATGTCTCTCCGAGACGCCGCCCGTGAGCGAAAACCCGCCAAGTGCCGGTGCTCGGGCGCCGCCATTGTTTTCAAAGCCTACTTCTCGCCAAGTGATCACAACGCCACTAGCGCGGACTTGCGCTCAATCAACGGCCCTTCCACACTCGAATGGGCCGCTCCTCTCAGCGCGGCTGACGCAGCGCATTCGGCACTGCACCGCTCAGGCGACCGCCAGGTCCGCCCACGGCGGGGTCGGCAAATTGTTGGCGCGCAGGAACTCCGGATTGAACAACTTGCCCATGTAGCGATTGCCATAGTCACACAGCACGGTGACGATGGTTTTGCCTGGACCGAGCACGTGCGCCAAGCGCGTCGCCCCCAGGACATTGAGCGCGGACGAACCTCCCAAGCACAAGCCTTCTTCCTGAATCAATCCATAAAGGACAGGAAGCCAATCCTTGTCCTCCACGCGGAACGCGTCATCCACGCGCACGCCGTCAAGGTTGGCCGTCACGCGGCCCTGGCCGATGCCTTCGGTGATCGACGCGCCTTCGGCCTTCAACTCGCCGTGCTTGTACCAATTGTAGAGCGCCGCGCCGCCTGGGTCGGCAATGGCGATGACCACATCCTTGTTGCGCTGTTTGAGGCCCATGCTAACGCCACCGAGCGTGCCGCCCGAACCCACCGCACAAATGAAGCCATCTACCTTGCCTTGAGTGTCGCGCCAGATTTCGGGAGCCGTTGTGTCGATGTGGCTTTGACGATTGGCGATATTGTCGAACTGATTGGCCCACACCGCGCCGTTCTGTCCGGTTTTATTGCGTTCCTCTGCAATACGCTTGGCGATCTTGGTGTAGTGGTGCTCGCTTGCCGCGGGCGCGGCGTCAACTTCCACAAGCTCCGCGCCGAACGCGCGCACGGCGTCCTTCTTCTCTGGGCTTTGCGTGCGCGGCATCACCACGACGACACGATAGCCTTTCGCCGCGCCGATCATCGCCAGGCCTATGCCCGTGTTGCCGGCCGTGCCTTCAACAATCACGCCGCCGGGCCGTAAATCACCCTTGCTTTCGGCGTCCTCAACTATCGACAGCGCCGCGCGATCCTTCACGGATTGACCCGGATTGAGGAACTCCGCCTTGCCGAGAATGGTGCAGCCCGTTTCTTCAGAAGCACGCTGAAGCTTGATCAGCGGCGTATTGCCGATCGCCGCGATGACCGAGGAGGCGATTTGCATATTTGGTTCCTATCCACGAAGCTCCCGGGCTCTTGATTGGAGCCTTCCTTGAAACCCGCCTCCAACGCAATCGTTTTGACATTCTACATCATCGCCCCAAACCCCATGACCTGGTGCTCTTCGCGTGTCAGGGTGGTGATGGCGCAGTTTGGCGCGCGCGTCCTCGCCCCCCGCGGCGCTTTTGCCTAAAGCACCCCGCCTAGCTCCAAGCCAACCCAGGCGCCTTATATGGCCTGAGCCCGGACAAGCGGGTGACAAACGCAAACGCCTCTGCTAAGCACCCCTTGCGCCGATTTGAAGCTCAGCTTGCGGGGCGCGTTACAAATTCTGCTAAAGAGAGGACGAAGCGCCCCCTGCGGCGCTTCCTCTTTCCCCGCAAGCGCCCGCAACACGTCGTCGCCCATGACGGAGACGACCAATGACATTCAACACCTTGGAGGCGCCCGTGGCCGCCGTCCTCAAACCACTCGCGCGCACCGAGGACGGCGTGGATCAGATCATCCAGCCGTCCTCGCCGTTCGTGCTTGAATCCGGCGAAATCCTCGACGATGCACGCATCAACATTCGCCTGCACGGACGCCGTGAGGCGCCGATGGTGATCGTCCTGGGCGGCATTTCGGCAACCCGGCGCCTGAACGGGCCTGACGGCTGGTGGAATGGGATCGTCGGGCTCGGCGCCGCTGTCGATACCGCTCGCTTTTGCGCGATGGGGCTCGACTTCGCCCCCAACGGGGACCAGCGCGTGCACATCGCGCCCATCGATCAAGTGCGCCTCATCGAACTTGCCTTGGATAAATTGGGCGTCGCGCGCGCCCATGCCTTCATCGGCGCATCTTATGGCGGCATGGTAGGCCTTGCCTTTGCACAACGCGCGCCCAAGCGCCTTGGCCGCCTCTGCGTCGTCTCGGCGGCGCATGAACCCTCACCGCTCGGCTCAGCCTGGCGGGGCGTGCAAAGGCGTATCGTTGAGTTTTCCCTCGAGCAAGGCGCAACAGAATGCGGCCTTTCGCTCGCCCGCCAATTGGCGATGATCACATACCGAAGCGCCGAGGAATTCCAGGGTCGCTTCGATCGCCGCCTTGACGGCCACACAAGCGACCTCGACCGCTACCTAACAGCACGGGGCGAAGCTTTCTGCACCGCCATGCCCCCGAAAAGGTGGCTTTCCCTGAGTGAGTCGATTGACCGAACGCACGTTGATCCCGCCGCTGTCTCCACGCCAACGACCCTGGTTGCTTGTTCTTCGGACCAATTGGCGCCTCTCGCGCAAATGGAAGATTTGTCGCGACGCCTCCCGCGGCTAGCGGCATTCCATGTCCTCACATCGATCTGTGGCCACGACGCCTTCCTGAAGGAGCACGCGCAGATTACGCGTGCGCTGCGCCGTTTCCTCGATGGAGTGGTTCCATGAGCGCTTTCGAGCACGACGAAGCCATACTGGCGCGCGCCGGCATCGATGAAGACGACGCCCACGGCGCGGTGATGCCGCCCATCCACCTCTCAGCGAACTACAGTTTTCAGGGCTACGGTCAGAAACGGACTTTCGATTACACCCGCTCCGGCAACCCGACGCGGGCTCAGCTGGCCGGGGCGATCACGGCGCTGGAGCGCGGCGCTGGCGCCGTGATCACCAGCTCCGGCATGGCGGCCGTCGATCTTGTCCTTAACCTGGCGCCAACAGGTGCGTTGGTGCTCGCGCCCCATGATTGCTACGGCGGCACGTGGCGATTGCTCCAGGCGTTGGAGAAGAAGGGCGCAATCCGCCTGCTGCTCGCCGATCAAGGCGACGCGCAAGCTCTGGAGGCCGCGCTTGCGCGAGAGCCCGCGCTCGTCTGGATAGAAACACCAAGCAATCCGCTGATGCGCGTTGTTGATATCGTTGACATCTCCGCACGGGCGAAACAAGCCGGTGCGCGCGTAGCCGTTGACAACACCTTCCTTTCTCCAATTCTGCAAAAACCCATCCCGCTCGGCGCTGACTTCGTGGTCCACTCGACCACCAAATATCTCAACGGCCATTCCGATGTGGTCGGTGGGGCTGTTGTGGCTGCGACGCAAAATGACGTGGACGAACTGGCCTGGTGGGCGAATTGTCGAGGCACGACCGGCGCGCCGTTTGACGCCTGGCTCACACTACGCGGTATGCGCACCTTGGTGGTTCGCGTCGAGCGCCAACAACGTAGTGCGCTCGCCATCGCCACGTTTCTGGCAAAGCATCGCAACATCGCGGTCGTGCACTATCCCGGCCTCGAAACCCACCCCAATCACGCCATCGCCAAACGCCAGCAAAAAGGCTTCGGCGCCATGCTGAGCTGCGAGTTGGCTAAGAGCGGCCCGAGCGTTCCAGATTTTCTCAAACGCTTGAAGCGCTTCACGCTCGCGGAATCGCTCGGCGGCGTGGAGAGCTTGATCGCTCATCCCGCGACCATGACCCACGCGGCAATGTCGCCCGAGGCGCGAACGGCCGCCGGCATTGGTGATCAATTGGTGCGATTCTCAGTCGGCCTCGATCACGAGCACGATCTGATCGCGGCGCTAGACGCAGCCCTCAGCGCCTGAGCGCGCTCACCACACGTGCACCCTCCGACCGAAGGTCGATGATCCACTGGTCAACGTCGATGCCCACAGCCTCGAACGCCGCGCACATCGCATCGCGGACAATGGACGTCTGTGCCTCGATCGCCCAAGCAAACATCGTCGGCCCGGCGCCGGAGATAGAGCACCCAAGCGCCCCGGCCTGCATTGCGGCGGCGCGCACCTCCGCAAAACCAGGGATCATCGATTGCCGCTGCGGTTCGATCACCACGTCTTCAAGCGAAGCACGGATCAGGTCGAGATCATCGGTGTAGCAGCCGGCTATGAAACCCGCGAGGTTCGCCGTCTGCCATACAAAGTCAGACATGTTGACTCTTGCGCTGAGAATCGATCGCGCCTCCTTTGTTGAAAGGAACATGCGCGGGTGGACAATGACGGCGCGTACGGTTTCCGGCACGGGGATCTGCTTCACGCGCGGATCGTCAATGCCCACCGTCAGCACCAGTCCGCCGAACAGAGATGGTGAGATATTGTCAACATGGAGCGAGCCACTCGCCACCGCCTCGCCCTGCATTGCGAACTTCAGCAGTTCAATTTTGCCGCAAGGTTGATCCAGCACTGCATTGGCCGCGACCACCGCGCCGACAGCTGACGCGGCTGACCCGCCCAGCCCCGATCCCAGCGGAATACCCTTCTCAATCTCGACATCGAATCCAAAGGGTAGGTGCATAGCCTCTTGCATCACTAGCAACGCCCTGCCTGCCGTGTTCAGCGCAGGCTCAGTCGGCAGATCGCCCGCCACACCGCGCGCACTCAGTATCCTTACGCCGGGACTGAGCGAGCGTGTTACGGTGACGGTGTCACCCAATGCATCCACCGAGAACCCGAGGATATCGAAACCAACGGCGACGTTTCCAACAGATGCTGGCGCGAACGCCGTGGCGCGATGGGGCCGAGCAACACTCACATCCGTGCTCCAAGATAAGCCGCCAACCGCAGGAGATCCGCGAATACGCCCGCGGCGGTGACGTCGGGGCCTGCCCCTGGACCCTGCACGATGAGCGGATTGGAATTGTAACGGCGCGTCTGAAACCGGACGATATTGTCCGTCAGCGCGAGATTGGCGAAGGGGTGGGCGGCATCGACCTCGGCAACGCCCACCGATGCCGTCCCCTCGGCGCTGACACGGCCAATGTGGCGAAGCACCTTGCCCTTTCCGCGCGCGGCTTCAAAGCGCGCGCGCATCGCGCCGTCAAACTCCGGCAACCGCTCCAGGTATTCCTCCACCGACACAGACAGCAATGCGGAAGGCACGAGATTTTCTATTGGCACGTCCTCAAGCCCTATCGCCAATCCCATTTCACGGCCCAATATGACGAGCTTGCGCGCGACATCCAAGCCAGAGAGGTCATCGCGAGGGTCGGGCTCTGTGTAGCCGCGTTGCTTGGCTTCGCGTACGACAGCGGAAAAATGCGTTGTGTCGTCCCACCGGCCAAAAATGTAAGATAGCGTTCCCGACAACACGCCCTCGATCCCAAGGATCTCGTCCCCGGTTTCCCGCAAATCTCGGGCTGTTTGAATAACCGGCAGGCCGGCGCCCACGGCTGCCTCATACAGATAGTGCGCCCCGCCTTTCCTTCTGGCCTCGCGCATCGCCGAGTAATAGCCAAAATCAGCGCTATTCGCTTTTTTGTTTGGCGTGATGACATGGACGCCAACCTCAAACAGATCGCGATAGCGACGCGCCACATCTTCGCTCGCCGAACAATCTATAAGGACAGAATGAGGAAAGTGCGCCGTGTGAACGTGCTGAATAAACCTATCTATATCCGCGGACTCGCCCTCTCGTTCAATCGCCTCACGCCATCGCCCAAGCTCAAGTCCAGGCTCTGAAAGCACCATGCGCTTACTGGAAGCGATGCCGCGCACACGCAGGTGAAGGCCGAACTGTTCGCGCAACCTCACCTCTTCCCCGGCCAGCTGATCCAGCAACACACCGCCGACCGTTCCAGGCCCAATCACTCCGATCGACATCGTGTGAGGTGACAGATAAAATCCCGCGTGGGCGGCTCGTAAAGCGCGCGTCGTGCTGCGCCCGTCCACAACGACCGAGATGTTTCGCTCCGAGGAGCCCTGAGCGATCGCGCGGATATTGACGCCCGCGGCCCCGAGCGCGCCGAACAATTTCCCCGCCACCCCTGGCCTGCCGGCCATCCCGTCACCAACAACCGCCAGAATACCCATGTCGCGATCGAGGCTCACGCTTTGAATCTGACCGTCGCGCAGCTCTCGCTCGAACGCCTGCCGAACGGCGGCGGCCGCTCGTTCTCCATCCGCATCGGGCACAGCGCAGCAAATCGAATGCTCCGAGCTCCCTTGCGATATGAGCGTAACCGACACACCAGCGTCACGCAGGGCGCCGAACAAGCGTTGCGCCGTCCCCGGCACGCCGATCATGCCAGCGCCCTCAACGTCGATGAGCGCCACGTGGTCAATGCTCGTAATGCCCTTCACCGGACGCAAGGACGAGGCATTGGCGCAAATGAGCGTCCCAGCCCGCTCGGGCGCGAACGTGTTCTTGATCCAAATAGGTATTCCACGCTTGACCGCTGGCGCCATGGTCTGCGGGTGGATCACCTTGGCGCCGAAATAGGCCAGCTCCATGGCTTCGTTGTAGGAGAGTTGGTCGATGGCTGTCGCCTCCGGCACGCGCCGGGGGTCAGCCGAAAGCACGCCGTCGACATCCGTCCAGATATTGATCTCAGCGGCTTCCAACAGCGCACCGAAGATAGAGGCGGAAAAATCACTTCCATTCCTCCCCAGCGTCGTTTGAACACCGTGTCGATCCGATGCAATGAACCCCGTGATCACCAACACCCCGTAGAACGCTTTGTCCACAAGGCGCTCAAGATTGCCGCGCGACACGCGCCAATCCACGGCGGGCCCGAGCGAGCCCCAATCCACGATCAACGCTTGGCGCGCGTCGATCCACTGCACCGCGCCGCGGACCCGGGCGCGATTCCGCAGCAATAACGCCAGCAGGCGCGATGACCAAATCTCACCGTAACCCGCTACAAGATCGCGGACGTTAGGCGCGGCCGATCGCGTCAGTCGCACCGTCCGCAGCACGCCCGCGATCTCCGCGACCTCGCCATCAAACTGCGCAAGATAGCCTCGCGCATCTTCGCCTGGAAGCAGCGACGTCGCCATGTCGGCATGACGCTCCCGAAGCGCCGCCAGTTCGACCGCGACTTCCTCATTTGCCACGGCGGCGGCGACCACGCCGAGCAATGCGTCGGTAACCCCTCGGCAGGCCGACACCACGACCGCCTGACGAGCGTCGGCGCGCGCCTCGACAATCTCGGCCACGCGCACGAAGCACGCCGCGTCAGCCACACTCGTCCCACCAAACTTGTGGACGATCCATGCCTTCTCTTCAAACACTCGCAACCCTCGTCGTCACCTTGGTCTTTGCCCGAGCCCGCGCCCCATGTCCATTGGCCCGCCAAGCCCACCGCAAGATCGCATCCAGAAAACAGTTGCGCACGGCATGCTCGCGTGTTACCACACTCACACACGGATGACGCCATGAGTAAAGCACGGCCCCACACTTTCCTCCTTTCGGACGCGATCCTTGGCCTTAGGACGAGGGTCGAGGCCGAGGCTTTCCTGTCAGACATCTGCACGCCGGCGGAGGTGCGCGCGCTCGCGGAGCGTTGGCTAATCGCCCAATTGCTCGATGCAGGTGAATTATCCTACCGAGAAGTGGCTGAACAAGCGGGAGCGAGCACGACAACTGTTACCCGGGTCGCACGTTTCCTCCGGGAAATGCCCTACAATGGGTATCGGCGCATCCTGGACCGCCTGAAGGCTGCTCGGAAATGACCGCCGGCGCGCGCACACGCCTCGTGATCGCCATGCAAAGAAGCGGCCGCCTCGCCGAAAAAAGCCTGGAGCTGATCGCCAACGCCGGCTTGCGTATCCTAAAGGGCGCCAACGAACTCCATTACCGCATTGAGAATTACCCCATCGACTTGCTACGCGTGCGCGACGATGACATTCCCACTTTTGTGGCCGATGGCGTCGCCGACCTCGGCATTGTTGGGCGCAATGTGCTTGAGGAGAATGCGCGCGTTCCGGCGCCGGAAGTTGTTATGGCGCTCGGCTTCGGACGCTGCGATCTCAAGATCGCCGTGCCCGAGGGGATGGTTTTTGATGGTCCCGCCTCGCTTGCGGGGGCCCGGATTGCAACAACCTACCCCACACTTTTGCGGGCCTATCTCGACGGACACGACGTTCAAGCCGAGATCGTCGCAATGAAGGGCGCGGTGGAAGTGGCGCCGCGCCTGCGGCTTGCTCAAGCCATCTGCGACCTGGTCTCCACTGGCGCGACCTTGGAGGCCAACGGCCTTGTTCCCGTTGCGACGGTGCTGCGAAGCGAAGCTCTGCTGATCCGCGCGCCCACGCCGCCGACCGCCTCACTCGCACCACTGGTGCAGAGCGTCATTCAGCGCTTCGCCGGGGTCTCGGCGAGCCAAGGCGCCAAATATGTGATGATGAACGCGCCGCGTTCGGCGCTCGCGCGCATCACGGACATCCTGCCGGGCGCCGACGCCCCCACGGTGACGCCGCTGGCGGGCCGCGATGATCGCGTCGCTGTCCACGCGGTGTGCCAGGAATCCGTATTTTGGGAAACACTGGAACAGTTGAAGGCGGCCGGTGCGTCCGCGATCCTTGTTCTGCCGATCGAAAAGATGATGTGAGGCGAAGTGCGCTTGCTGGTTTGGTCCGCGCTCTCGGAAAGCATGCGCCGCGAGGCGTTGTCGCGCCCCGTTGCGCGCGCGAGCCCCGCGCTGCGTGCGACGGTCGAGCGCATTTTCGCGGAAATCGAGCGCGATGGCGAGGCGGGCGTTGAACGCTGGGCGCTGCTGCTCGATAAATTCGCACCCCGGCAGGTGACCATCGACGCGCCTGCCATTCGCGGTGCGCGCGGCGCACTGCTCGCCGAAGATCTGTTTGCCCTCGATGCGGCCGCGGCGAATGTCACGCGCTACCATGAGGCTATCAAGCCCATGGATGAGCGCGTGGAAATCGGCGCCGGCATTGTTTGTGAACGCCGCTGGCGACCCATTGATGTGTGCGGCCTCTACATTCCCGGCGGCTCAGCGCCGCTGTTCTCGACACTGCTGATGCTCGCCATGCCGGCGCGGATTGCGGGCGTGCCACGCATCGTCGTCGCCACCCCGCCCAACCGCGATGGCGAGGCTGCGCCAATCATGATAGCCGCCGCCGCCGCTTGCGGCCTGGATGGGCTTTGGCTCTTGGGTGGCGCGCAGGCCGTCGCGGCAATGACCTTCGGCGCCGGCATGCCGAAGTCGAATAAATTGTTCGGCCCCGGCAATTCCTTTGTCGCGGAAGCCAAACGCCTCGCCGCCTCAATCCCCGGCGGACCACGGATTGACGCGCCAGCCGGACCGAGTGAGTTGATGGTCATCGCCGACGAAATGGCTAGGCCTGACTACGTCGCCGCCGATCTCTTGAGCCAGGCCGAGCACGACGCGGAGGCGCAAGTCCTGCTTGTCACCACCTCACGCGATCTCGCCGCCGCAGTGCAGGCGCAATTGTCGCCGCGCCTCAACGCCCTGCCGCGGGCGGCAATTGCCAGCCGGTCCATGGAGCACGCGCGCTGCATCCTTGTCGATGACCTCACTGCCGCCGCGGAGGTCGCTAACCTCTACGCCCCTGAGCACCTATCGCTCCAAACGCAAAACCCGACACTGCTGACGGATCGCGTCAACCACGCGGGCGCGATTTTTGTCGGTCCGTGGAGCGCCGAGGCATTCGGCGATTATATCTGCGGACCAAGCCACGTGCTTCCAACCGACGGTGCGGCGCGCTCCTGGAGCGGTGTCTCGGTTGCATCGTTCATGAAATGCGTCGGCGTTCAGACGCTGAGCGAGGTCGGCGCACGGGCGCTCCGAACCAACGCGTCGCGATTGGCGCGTCTCGAAGGCCTCGAGGCGCATGCCCTGGCCGCCGAAATCAGAGGCGCTTGATGCGACGCGCACCCTACCCCCCGCTGGCGCCAGGCGGCGAAGGCCTGGACGCTCCGCCAACGGCGCCGCTTGAGCTACGCCAACGCATGGCGGAGGTTTATGGGGTTCAGGCGGCATGCCTGCTGCCCGTTCGAGGCGCGCTGCACGGGATCGAACTCGCCGCGCGTTGCGCCAACGCGAGCGGCCATGGCATTCACACTATAAAATCACCGGACGGACGCACAACACTGGACGTTGGCGCTGCCCACAAGTTAGCGAAAACCGCGTCTCTCGTCGTTATCGATGAAAGTCTGATCGAGTTTTCCGAGACCCCCACGCTCGCGGCCTTCGCGTGCGCGTCCTCCAATTTCATCGTCCTGCGCGACCTTTCGTTCGCCTACGGGCTGGCGGGCGCGCCATGCGGCGCGGCCATCGCCAACCCCTCAATAATAGCGCGGCTAGAGGCCATGCTCGAACCCTGCGCGCTTGCAACGCCGACTGCGCGCCTCGCGCTCGCGGTCCTCGATGCTTCTCGGCTGCCGTTGACACACTCGCGATGGCGAACCGTCCGCGCCGAGCGGGCCCGCGTCGCGACTCAATTGAGCGCAAGCGACTGTGTTACATCGGCCTCGGAGGGCGCGGGTCCCTACGTATTCGCGCGCTTCACCGAGCCTGCAATCGCGCGTGCCGCTATTGCCGCTTTCATGCTGGAAGCCGATGAACAGATCGACGGCGCCTTCCGTCTCGACATCGGCGCGCCCGCTTATAACGAGCGGCTGCTCGCGGCCTTCGGCGCCGGAGCGACGAAGCCTTCGCGGCGAGCAGAGATCGTGCGCGACACTAAGGAGACACGGATCGTCGTCGCCGTTGATCTCGACCGCGCGAGCGAGGCGCAGATCGCGACTGGCATCGGGTTTTTTGATCACATGCTGGGCCAGGTTTCTCTGCATGGCGGTTTTTCGCTCTCGCTCACCTGCGTCGGCGATCTGCACATCGACACCCATCACACCCTCGAGGATTGCGCGATTGCGCTTGGCCAAGCGCTCGACAAGGCGTTGGGGGATCGCCGCGGCATCGGCCGGTTCGGTTTCCTTCTGCCCATGGACGAAACAGAAGCACAGGTATCACTCGACTTGAGCGGACGCCCGTTCGCGGTATTTTCGGGAGCGTTCAACGCGCCCTTAATAGGCGCCTATCCCACCGAGATGACCGCCCATATCTTTCGCTCGCTCGCCGAGAATATGCGGGCTTCGATCCATATCTCCGTAAGCGGGGCAAACGATCACCATAAGACCGAGGCTTGTTTCAAAGCGTTGGGACGCGCGCTTGGCGACGCGATCCGAGTGCAGGGCGATGCGACCCCATCGACCAAGGGCGTGTTGTGAGCGTCGCGGTGGTGCGCCTCGGCATTGGCAACACGGCGTCCGTCATGTTTGCACTCGAGCGGCTCGGCGCGCGAGCGGTGCTAACCGATGATCCCGAACGCATCGCCGCCGCCGAGCGCGTTATTCTACCTGGAGTCGGTGCGGCGGGATTCGCGATGCGCCGCCTCGATGAAATCGGCATGAGCGCCGCGCTGCGCCAGTTCAGGCGTCCGCTGCTCGGAATCTGCCTGGGTCAGCAATTGCTTTATGACGCAAGCGAAGAAGGAGGCGCCTGCGGACTCGGGCTCATTGCCGGTGTTGTCGCCCAACTACCCGCGAGCGCCGCCGCACCTTCGCCCCACATGGGCTGGAGCAAGCTTCGTGACGTTCGCGCCCATCCCCTAACCGCTGGGCTTCCGCCGGAGGCATACGTGTACTTTGTACATTCCTACGCTTGTCCTGTTGGCGCCGAGACGTTGGCGAGCGCCCGCTATGGGTGTGAGTTTTCGGCCATGGTGTCACACGGCAACGTACATGGTTGTCAATTCCACCCCGAGCGTTCGGGCGCGGCCGGGTCAAAGATCCTCGAAAACTTCTTGGCGCTGCCATGCTGATCCTGCCTGCCATCGACATCGTCGACGGACACTGCGTGCGCCTGCTGCATGGCCGTTTCGACCAGGCCACGCGCTACGGCGATCCGCTTGAACAGGCAGCGATGTTCGCGGCGAGCGGGGCGCAATGGGTTCACGTCGTGGATTTGGACGGCGCGCGCGTCGGGGCGCCGCAACACCTTGATCTCATAAGGCGGTTAGCCCGCACTGCCGGCGTAAAGATCCAATGCGGCGGCGGCGTCAGATCGCGCGCTGATATCGACCGCCTGCTGGAGTGCGGCGTCGCGCGTGTCGTGATTGGTTCCGTCGCGGCCCGTGATCCCATAACCACTGGAGCATGGTTGCACGATCTAGGTCGTGAGCGCCTCTGCTGTGCTTTCGACGTTCGCGCCTCCGGGGCAGGCTACGAGGTGGCTGTCGATGCGTGGCGCGCTGGCGCTGGGGTCAGCTTGGATAAGTTGCTGGAGCATTTCAACGCCGACAACCTTGCGCATGTCCTGGTCACCGATATCTCGCGCGACGGCGCCATGACAGGGCCAAACATCCACCTTATCGCGGCGCTCGCGGGCGAGCACCCACATCTCCGCGTTCAGGCATCAGGCGGCGTATCTTCACTGGCCGACCTCCGCGCCCTTCGCGCCGCCGGCGCCGCGTCTGCGATCGTGGGCCGGGCGCTCTACGAGGGCGCGTTCCGTTTGGAGGACGCCCTTGCCAGCTAAGCGCATCATCGCCTGCCTCGACGTTAAACGCGGTCGCGTCGTCAAGGGCGTGCGTTTCGAGGCGCACGCCGACGCCGGCGATCCCTTGGACCTCGCGCTCTATTACCGTGATGAAGGCGCCGATGAAATTGTCATCTACGACATCACAGCTTCCGCGGAACACCGCACGATTGACTATGTCTGGCTCAAGCAAATCGCGCGCGGACTCGACATCCCTTTATGTGTCGCTGGCGGCATCCGCTCATTGGCGCAGGCAATCCAGTGTTTGGAGCACGGAGCAGACAAGATCTCGATCAATTCACCGGCGCTGGAGCGCCCAGACTTTATCAATGAGTTGGCGGAGGCTGCGGGCTCACAATGTGTTGTCGTTGGCGTCGACAGTCGGTTGAGTGACGGCGATTGGTATGCGCACCAATACACCGGCGATGCGCGCACTACCAAACGCACTCCACGCCTCATGTTGGACTGGATCGGCGAGGCGCAAGCGCGCGGCGCCGGCGAAATCGTGTTGAATTGCATGGACAGCGACGGCGCCCGCCTGGGCTACGACCTCGTTCAACTCAAAGCCGCCCGCGCGCGACTCTCCATCCCGCTCGTGGCGTCCGGCGGCGCCGGCGTCATCGATGATTTTTCGCGGGTGTTCGTCGAGACTGACGTCTCCGGCGCGTTGGCGGCGGGCGCGCTCCATTCGCGCGCGTTGCGCATCGGGGAATTGAAACGCGGGTTGCTCGCCGCCGGCATTGAGGTGCGGCCATGATCACCCTCGATTTCAGCAAAGGAGGCGGGCTTATCCCCACGATCGTGCAAGACAATGCGACACTGCAAGTGCTGATGCTCGCTTACATGGATGAGGCCGCGCTTGCCGAAACCATAGCGAGCGGCGAAGCCACCTTCTTCTCGCGCTCGCGCGGGGGCCGCTGGCGCAAGGGCGAAACATCCGGCCAACGCCTCGATGTGGTTTCGATGACGCCAGATTGCGACCAAGATGCGCTGCTGCTTAGCGTGCGGCCACGTGGGCCCGCCTGTCACCTCGCCACCACGTCCTGCTTCGGGGATGCCGACGCGCCGGGGCTTGGGCGCCTAGCGCGCCTGGAAGCGACCATCGCTTCGCGCGCCTCCACGCCCGATGACACGCAGAGCTACACAGCGCGCTTGCTGGCGTCTGGCGCCAAGCGCATTGCGCAAAAGGTCGGCGAGGAAGGCGTCGAGCTTGCGCTGGCCGGCGCCGCCGGCGATGACAGCGAAGTCCGGGCAGAAGCTGCCGACCTCATTTTTCACATCCTGGTGTTGCTGCGCGCGCGTGGAATGGCGCTGGGTGAAGTGCTTGATGTGCTAGCACGGCGAGCGAACAATCCATGACCGGACCACGTCCCCGACCAAGCATCCTTGGCATCGAGCCTTACGTCGCGGGTAAAGCCAGTTCGCCTGGCGTTGAGCGCATCATCAAGCTCTCCGCCAACGAGAACGCGCTCGGCGCCAGTCCAGCCGCCCGTGCGGCCTATGCGAGGGCGTGTGCGGAGCTGCACCTCTATCCTGACCCAAACGCGAGCGCGCTGCGTCAAGCGCTTGGCCGTATTCACACCGTCGATCCGGCGCGCATCGTGTTCGGCACCGGATCGGACGAGATTTTTTCCATGGCGTGCGTCTCTTTTCTTGAGCCGGGCGACAACATGATCCAGCCACGCCATGGCTTCGCGGCATGGGGCATCGCCGCTCGCGCGGTGGGCGGTGAAGTACGCTTGGCGCAGGAGCGTGACTACACTGTTGATGCCGATGCGATCCTCGCGCAGGTGGATGCGCGCACACGCATCGTCTTCATCGCCAACCCAGCCAATCCGACCGGAACATGGCTGCCATTCTCGGAGATCGAAAGACTCCACGCCTTATTGCGGCCCGACGTTCTGCTGGTGCTCGACGAAGCCTATGTCGAGTTCGCGCGCGCGATGCTGAAAAACGACGATGCGTTGTCGCTGGCAAGCCGCGCCGGGAACGTGTTGGTCACGCGTACATTTTCGAAACTTTACGGGCTTGCCGCACTTCGCATCGGCTGGGGTTATGGCGCGGCTTCCATCATCGATACGCTCAACCGTATTCGGCTGCCGTTCAACACGCCGCGTCCGGCGCAGGCGGCCGCGCTTGCGGCGCTCTTCGACGAGGGCTTTGCCGAGCAATCAGTGGCGCTGGCGGAAATGGGCCGCGAGAACCTCGCCGCGGCGTTGGCGGACTGGGGTTTCGCCCCGCTCATTTCGGCGACGAATTTCGTCACGGCGCGCGCACCAATCGGCGTTTCGGCCGCGCAAGTCGAGGCCGCGTTGGCCAAACATGGGGTGCTGGTGCGTGGCCTGACCACTTACGGCCTCCCGGATTTCTTGCGGGTCACCGTCGGGGTCCCCGGCGTGATGGGAGATTTCGCCAAGGCTCTGGAGTCGAGCCTCGCTGCGCAATAATTACATCAAATAGAGGTTTGCTGCGCAATTTTCAGCCGATATTCGGGTTCCGGGTTGCATTGTAAGACAAGTCATTCTAAGAGCGCCTTAGGAGATCAAGCTTTGTCAGCGCACGCGCGCCACTTTCCGACTCGGACAACGACCGCTCTCGCGGTCGATCTGGACGTGCGCGGAGTGCTTCAGTCAACACTCCTACTTGGCCTGGTACTTAGCCTCGTAGCGCTTATTGCGCGCTCCGGAGCGGCTTGGCTGCAAGTGACCTGACCCCCTAACCAGGATCGCAAGCACCCGGACCCCGCTCCCGAAAGGCAGCGGGGTTTTTGTTGTGCGCGGTCCTCAGAACCTGGACCTGATGAGCAACGGCACGCCCCCTTCGAACGCAAATCGCCGCAGCACCGCGGTTACGCGCGGCGCCGATCGTGCCGCCGCACGCTCATATCTGCGCGCGGCGGGCATGACCGATGCCGACTTCGAGCGACCAATGATCGCGGTGGTGAACACCTGGTCGTCGGTGACGCCGTGCAACATGCATCTAGGCGATCTTGCTGAGCACGTGCGCCGCGGCGTGCGCGAGGCCGGCGGCGTGCCGATCGACTTCAACACCATCGTCGTCACCGACGGCATTTCCATGGGCACGCCGGGCATGAAGGCTTCGCTCATCTCGCGCGAGGTCATCGCCGATTCCATCGAGCTTGCAGTGCAAGGACATCAGCTGGACGGCGTTGTTTGCATTGTCGGCTGCGACAAGACAATCCCCGCCGCCGCCATGGCGCTCGCGCGCATGGATCTGCCTGGACTAGTCTTCTATGGCGGCACGATCATGCCCGGCAGGATCGCCGGGCGCGATATTTCCATCCAGGATGTCTTTGAGGCCATCGGTGCGCACGGCGCGGGAAACCTCGATGATTCCGGCCTAAGAACTGTCGAAACGGCGGCCTGCCCCGGCGCGGGCGCCTGCGGCGGCCAATTTACAGCCAACACGATGGCGATGGCGATGACGGCGATGGGCCTTTCACCCATGGGCGCCAACGATGTGCCCGCCGTGCATCTCGACAAGCCAGCTGAAGCCGAGCGCTGCGGGCGCCTCGTGGTTGAACTTACGCAGCGCGGTCGCAACGCGCGCCAATTCATCACGCGCGAGTCACTGCTGAACGCCGCCGTCGCCGTCTCCGCCAGCGGCGGCTCGACCAACGCTGTCCTGCATCTAACCGCGATCGCCGCCGAAGCGGGAGTCAGCTTCGGCATTGAGGATTGCCACGCCGCCTGCGCGGCGACGCCGGTGATCTGCGACCTGAAGCCAGGGGGCCGCTTTCTGGCGCATCACCTCTTCACCGCCGGCGGCACGCGCTTGGTGATGAAGCGCCTCGCCGATGCCGGCAAACTCGAAGACGCGCCAACCGTCTCTGGGAATCGGTTGTTTCAAGAAGCCGCCGAAGCGATCGAAACCAGCGGACAAGAGGTCGTCACCGATTTCTCGCGGCCAGTGATGGCGCGCGGCTCCTACGCGGTGCTCTACGGCAACGCTGCCCCAGAGGGCGCCGTGATCAAGCTCGCCGGTCACGA
Source organism: Terricaulis sp. (assembly GCA_040080805.1). Lineage (GTDB taxonomy): Bacteria > Pseudomonadota > Alphaproteobacteria > Caulobacterales > Aquidulcibacteraceae > Vitreimonas. The sequence goes on from JBEBHQ010000016.1 coordinate 37,813, forward strand.
CATCGCGCGGTTCGAAGGCCCCGCGCGGGTCTTCGATAGCGAGGAAGGCGCGTTCGAAGCCGTTCAGAGCGGCGCCATCAACGAAGGCGACGTGATCGTCATCCGGTACGAGGGCCCCAAGGGTGGCCCGGGCATGCGCGAAATGCTGCAAGTGACGGCGGCGCTGAAAGGGCGCGGCATCAAGAACGTCGCACTGATCACCGACGGGCGATTCTCCGGCGCCTCATATGGCTTTGTTGTCGGCCACGTCGCGCCCGAAGCCGCGCTCGGCGGACCGATCGCATTGATAGAAGACGGCGACATTGTCTGCATCGACGTTGCGGCACGCGCGGTCGATGTCAAAGCCGACCTCTCGCGCCGCACCTTCGCGCCGCCGACGAGGCCCGCCCCGGTGGGCGCCTTCGCCAAATACGCGGCGCTCGTTTCCTCGGCGTCCAGGGGCGCCGTCACCATTCCAAACCAAGAGGCCCAATGATGCCAGCTCAAGTCTACACCACCGAAGATGTGCCCAGCGAAGCTCTGGAGGGCCGCCGCATCGCCATTATCGGCTACGGCAGCCAAGGCCGCGCGCATGCGCAGAACCTTCGCGATAGCGGCCATGAGGTCGTCGCTGGCGTACGCAAGGGCGGCAGAGGTTGGACCAACGCGCGCGCTGATAAGATTGATACGGCCGAGCCCGCTGAAGCGGCCAAGGACGCCGATCTCATCGCCATCCTGGCGCCCGACATGACCCACGATGGCATCTGGAAAGACACGATCGAAACTAGCGCCGCCAAAGGCGCGACAATCCTCTTCGCGCATGGCTTTTCCATCCATTATGGCCGGATCAAGCCGCGTGTTGACATGGATGTGGTGTTGGTGGCGCCGAAGGGCCCTGGCGACCTGGTGCGGCGAGAGTTCGTTCGTGGGCGCGGCGTGCCAGCCTTGTTCGCTGTGCATCAGGACGCCACCGGCAAAGCCCGCGCGCGCGCCATGGCCTACGCCCGAGGCATTGGCGGCGCCGCTGGCGGCTTGATCGAAACCACATTCGCGGAGGAAACCGAAACCGATCTGTTCGGCGAACAAGCCGTGCTGTGCGGCGGCGCCAAGGAATTGGTGATGGCCGGCTTCCAGACCCTCATCGACGCCGGCTACCAGCCCGAAGTCGCGTACTTCGAATGCATGCATGAGCTGAAGCTGATCGTGGACCTTTTCTACGAAGGCGGCATCTCGAAGATGAATGAGTTCATCTCGGAGACAGCCAAGTATGGCGCGGTCGCTTCCGGCCCGCGCGTCATAAACGAAGAAACAAGAGCGCGGATGCGCGAAGTGCTCAAGGACATCCAGTCCGGCTCCTTCGCGCGCGAATGGATCCTCGAAAACCAGGCCGGCAAGCCGCGCTACAATGCGCTGCTCAAAGCCGATAGCGAGCACCCCATAGAGCGGACAGGCGCGGCGCTCAGAGCTCGCATGGCCTGGCTGAAGCAACCCACAAACGCTTGATCGGTCAGTCACATGAGCGCCTCCCCCCAAAAGCAAACCGAGCACATCGCGCCCATCACTGGCGCGCGTCTCGTTGTCTCCGCGCTGGAAGCGCAAGGGGTAGAGATCGTGTTCGGTTATCCCGGCGGCGCCATCATGCCGATATACGACGCGCTCACTGGCGCGGCGTTCAAGCATATCCTGGTGCGTCACGAGCAAGGCGCGGCGTTTGCGGCGGACGCCTATGCACGCGTTACTGGAAAAGTCGGCGTGTGCATCGCCACCTCCGGTCCGGGCGCCACAAATCTCGTCACCGGCATCGCCAACGCAATGATGGATTCGGTGCCGATGGTGTGCATCACTGGCAACGTCGCCACTCCACTGATGGGCACGGACGCGTTTCAGGAGATCGATATCCTCGGCGTCACGCTGCCGATCGTAAAACATTCCTGGATCGTACGCGATCCCGCCGACATTCCAGCAATCTTCGCCGAAGCCTTCCACGTCGCCGCATCGGGGCGTCCGGGGCCGGTTCTGATCGATCTCCCTAAGGACGTGCAGGCGGGCCGCTCTGGCGCGCCGCGCGTGCACACCGCGCCGCGCGAGCCGGCCCGACGCATCGATCCCGCCCAGCTGCGTCGCGCGGAAGCGGCAATCGGCACATCCGAGCGACCGCTGCTCTACATTGGCGGCGGCGTTCGTATTGCCGACGCCGTAAAAGACGTCCGCGCTTTCGCCAACAAGACCGGCATCCCCGCGGTTTCGACTCTGCAGGGTCTCGGGGCTCTGGCGCCAGATTGGCCAGGTAACCTCGGCATGCTCGGCATGCACGGCTCGCGTGCCGCGAACGAGGCAGTGCAGGCGTGCGATCTGCTGATCGTGCTGGGCGCGCGCTTTGACGATCGCGCTACCGGCAAGCTGTCCGAATTCGCACCACATGCACGCGTCATCCACATCGACATCGACGCCGCCGAAATCGGTAAACTGCGCGACGTCAACATCGCCATAACCGGCGATCTGAAGAGCATCCTGCCGGCGCTTTCTCCACTTAAGCCTCGGATCGAGCCATGGGTCGCCCGTTGTCGACGCGATCACGCCCATTTCACACCGCGTTATGACGCGCCCGGTGAAGGCGTGTATGCGCCAGCGCTGCTCAAGGAATTATCCGAGCGGGCGGGCGATAGTTTCATAGCGGCGTGCGATGTGGGTCAACACCAGATGTGGGCCGCGCAACATTGTCGCTTCACCTCGCCCTTCGCACACCTGACTTCAGGTGGTCTCGGCGCCATGGGATACGGCTTGCCGGCCGGCATGGCCGCGAAGCTCGCGCGGCCGGACGCGCATGTCGTGACCATCTCTGGCGATGGCTCGTTCATCATGAATATTCAGGAGCTAGCCACGCTTAGGCGCTATGACATCGCGCTCAAGATTGTCCTGCTTGACAATTCCATGCTCGGCTTGGTGCGCCAGTGGCAAGATTTGTTCTTCGACGGCAACCTCAGCGAAGTCGATCTTTCCGACAATCCAGACTTCGCCGCCGTGGCGACCGCCTTCGGTATTGAATCGTTCCGAATTAGCCGGCGCGAGCAAGTCTCCGAAGGGATCGAGCGCCTGCTCGCCGCCCCCGGCCCCTGCCTCGCGCACGTCCTCATCGATCCCAAACAAAACGTCTGGCCGCTGGTGCCGCCAGGCAAGAGCAACGCAGACATGATGCATGGAGACGCCATATGACCAGCTTCCACATCCTCATCGACCGCGCCGACGGCTCGCTGCAACGCCTCATCGGCCTGATTGAGCGCCGCGGCTTCGACATTGAGCGCATCGCCATGAACGACGCCGGCGCCCATCGCGACATCCGCATGAACGTGCGCGCGCGTGACTCAAGCCGATGCGCCGACGTGTTGGGCCGCCAAATCGACCGCCTAATCGGGGTGCGGCGACTGGCATCGACGACCGTAGCAGTAGAGTACGAGGTTGCGCCATGCCCAGCGTGACCACGGACCCCAACCGCGTCATTGTCTTCGACACCACCCTACGCGATGGTGAACAGGCCCCCGGCTTCTCCATGTCGGGGGCGACAAAAGTCGTCATCGCCGCCGCTCTGCGCGACCTCGGCGTTGATGTCATAGAGGCCGGTTTTGCCGCCGCTTCGCCAGGCGATGAAGACGCCATCCGCCGGGTCTGCGGTGAAATCGAAGGGCCGATTTTTTGCTCCCTGTCACGCGCCACCGAACCCGACATTCTGGCCGCCCACCGCGCGCTGCACGACGCACCGCGTCGCCGGATCCATATCTTTCTGGCAACCAGCCCGATCCATCGCACCGCCAAGCTCAACATGACCACTGACCAGGTGCTCGACGCCGCGCACCGCTCGGTGGCCTTCGCACGCACGATGTTCGATGCGGTGGAATTTTCCGCCGAGGACGCCATTCGGACCGAGCCGGAATTTCTTGCCGAGGCGCTCGAAGCGGCAGCACGCGCCGGCGCGACAACGCTGAACATCCCCGACACAGTGGGTTATTCTACGCCGAACGAAATCGGACGTCTGTTCGCTTCGCTCAAGGCGCGCATCGCGCCACACTACCCGGACCTGGTGTTTTCCGCTCATTGTCACAATGATTTGGGCCTGGCGGTCGCCAACACGCTCGCGGCGGTCGAAGCGGGCGCGCGGCAGATCGAGGTCGCGATCAACGGCATCGGCGAGCGCGCCGGCAATTGCGCGCTGGAGGAAGCCGTCATGGCGCTGCGCACGCGAGGCGACCAGTTCGGCGTCAGCACCGGCATCGACACCCGCAAGCTTGTGGCGACGAGCCGGTTAGTCAGTGAAGCCACGCGCTCGCCCATGGTGCGCAACAAGGCCATCGTCGGCATAAACGCCTTCGCCCATGAAGCCGGCATTCACCAACACGGGGTCATGGCCGATGCACGCACTTACGAAATCATGCGCCCGCAGGACGTTGGCTTTTTTGACGGCACCAGCTTGGTGTTGGGCAAGCATTCTGGGCGCCACGCCATGACCCAACGCGCGACCTTTCTGGGGTACGCCTTAAAGGGTAACGCATTGGCGCAGGTGTTTGTCGCGTTCAAGAGACGCGCCGATGAGATCGGACTCATCGACGACAAACAGCTTATCGACATTATCGAAGCGGTGCTCGCCGACGCCAGAGTGGAACATTTAGGAGGCGCCAATGCCGTCGCCTAAGCGAACGATGTTCGACAAAGTGTGGCAAGCGCATGTGGTGTCGCCCGAGACGGCGGAGACCCCCGCCATTCTCTATGTGGACCTGCATCTAGTGCACGAGGTGACCAGCCCACAGGCGTTCAGCGAAATCGAGGCGCGTGGGATCAAGGCGCGCCGTCCCGACCGCACGTTCGCCACGCTGGATCATTCCACGCCAACGCTCCCGCCTGACGCCCAGGGCCGGCGGCCCTATGTCACACATGACGCCGAGGAACAGGTGGCGACGCTTGTGCGCAATTGCGCTGCACACGGGATCACGCTCGCGGGCTGGGACAGCGCCGATCGCGGCATCGTCCACGTCATGGCGCCGGAACTGGGCTTGACGCAACCGGGCTCGGTCGTCGTTTGCGGCGACAGCCACACCGCCACCCACGGCGCCTTCGGCGCGCTCGCCTTCGGTATTGGCACCTCTGAGGTCGCGCACGTACTAGCGACACAGTGTCTGCTGCAGCGGAAGCCGAAGACATTGCTGGTTGAGATCGGCGGACGCTTGAGCGCGGGCGTGTCGGCCAAGGACCTGGCGCTTGCGATGATTGCCGCGCTCGGCTTTGGCGGCGGCGCGGGCTTCGTGATTGAGTATGCCGGAGAGGCCGTGCGCGCGCTCGACATGGAGAGCCGCATGACGCTGTGCAACATGACCATAGAAGCTGGCGCGCGCGCGGGAATGATCGCTCCGGACGAGAAGACGATCGAATACCTGCGCGGCCGCCGGCATATCCCTAGGAGCGATGCATTCGATAAGAGCGCCGAGGCATGGCTCGCTTTCGCCAGCGATCCAGGCGCTCCCTACGACAGCGAAATCCGCCTTGACGCAAGCGGCGTCGCGCCAATGGCGACCTGGGGAACAACGCCAGATGCCTCCGCGCCCATTGGCGCGCTGATTCCGGCGCCGCAAAGCGATTCGGATCACAAGGCGCTAGCGTACATGGGCTTCGCGGGCGGCGCCGCGACAACGGGCCATCCCATCGACATCGTGTTCATCGGCAGCTGCACCAATGGCCGCATCAGCGACTTGCGCGCGGCGGCGAGCGTATTGCGCGGGCGACGTGTAAAGGCGGGCATTCGGGTGCTGGTGGCGCCAGGCTCGGAAGCCGTCCGGCGTGAAGCGGAAGCGGAGGGCCTCGACCGCATCTTTACGGATGCCGGCGCCGAATGGCGCTTGCCCGGTTGCTCGATGTGCATCGCCATGAACGGTGATTTCGCGCCGCCCGGTTCGCTCACCGTCTCCACCTCGAACCGCAACTTCGAAGGACGCCAGGGAAAAGGAGCGCGCACTATTCTCGCGAGCCCCGCAACAGCCGCCGCTTCCGCCGTCGCCGGCGTTCTGAGCGACCCGCGACCCTTTCTTGCCGAGGCGGCCCATGCCTGACCCCTTTCGCGCGCTCACCTCGCGCACAATGGTGTTGCCGCAAGCAAGCATCGATACCGATCAGATCATCCCGGCGCGCTTCCTCACCACAACGTCGCGCAAAGGTCTCGGCAAGCACGCCTTTCAGGATTGGCGTTACGATGCCACCGGCGCGCCAATCGCGGAGTTCGCGCTGAACGCGGTCGATCCCGCGGACCACCGTATCCTGGTGGCCGGCGAGAATTTCGCCTGCGGCTCCTCGCGCGAACACGCTCCGTGGGCGCTGCTCGATTATGGTTTCCGCGCTATTATTTCCACGAGCATCGCGGACATCTTCACCTCGAACGCGCTGAAAAATGGGCTCTTGCCCATCGAGGTCGATGCCGCCACCCACGCCGCCTTGCTCGAACGCCCGGGCTACGAAGTCACCATTGATCTCGAACAGTGCGAGCTTCGCTTCGCCAACCTCGCGCCGGTGGCATTCCGCGTCGAAGCTTTCGCACGCCACTGCCTGCTCGAAGGCGTTGACCCGTTGGGCTGGCTGCTTGAACAAACCCCCGCAATTCTTGCGCATGAAACTGCGCACCATCTGGAGCGCACGCCATGAAGAACCACACTATTGCCTTGCTGCCTGGCGACGGAGTTGGGCCCGAAGTCACAAACGCCGCCCGAGAGGTGCTCGAAAGCGTCGCCGACACCTACGACCACCGCTTCACGTTTACGACTCATCCGGTCGGCGGCGCCGCGATTGATGCCGCGGGCGATCCGCTCCCCGAAACAACGCTCAAAGCATGCCGCGCCGCCGATGCCGTTCTGCTCGGCGCCGTCGGCGGGCCACGCTGGGACACCGCCCCCCGGCGCCCGGAAGCAGGCTTGCTTGATTTGCGTAAAGCGCTTGGGCTCTTCGCCAACGTCCGACCCGTCTACGTGCATGCCTCGCTGGCCGACCGCACGCCGCTCAAGAAAGAAATCGTCAGCGGCGTTGATCTTGTCGTGTTCAGAGAATTGCTGGGTGGTTCGTACTACGGCGAGAAGAAACGCGACGGCGAAGTCGCCAGCGACCTGTGCGTCTATACGCGGCCCGAGATCGAGCGCATCACGCGCCTGGCCTTTGAAACCGCGCGCGGCCGCCGCGGCAAAGTGACCTCAGTGGACAAAGCCAATGTGATGGAGACAAGCCGGCTCTGGCGCGAAGTCGTCACACGCGTGCACCGGGAGAGTTACCCCGAAATCGAACTCGAGCATCAGTTGGTTGATTCCATGGCTATGCACCTGATCCGCCATCCGCGCAGCTACGATGTGATCCTGACAGAGAACATGTTCGGCGACATCCTTTCAGATGAAGCGTCCGTGCTCGCCGGGTCATTGGGTTTGTCACCCTCCGCATCCATCGGAGACGGTCGGCCTGGATTGTTTGAACCAGTGCACGGCTCGGCGCCAGATTTGGCGGGCAAAGACACCGCCAATCCAATCGGCGCTATCCTCTCGGCGGCCATGCTGCTGCGGTTCGGCCTCGGCCTTGAAGCTGAAGCTGACGCGGTTGAAAACGCGGTCGCGGGCGCGATCGACCAGGGATCGCTCACGCGCGATCTCGGCGGTGATCTCGGCTGTCGCGACATGGGCGAGGTGATCGCCTCGGGCGTTGTGGCGCCGCGAGGCTTCGCCGCCCATCGCCTGCAAATGCAATGGGGCTGACATGAGTCTGGTTCCATTCGACGACCGCGACGGCTGGATCTGGCTCGACGGTAAATTCACGCCCTGGCGCGATGCCAAGGTGCACATCCTCACCCACGCTTTGCACTACGGATCAGCCGTATTCGAGGGCGAGCGCATGTATGACGGCGCCATTTACGCGCTCGAGGAACACACCGAACGCCTGATGCGTTCGGCGGAAATGCTCGACTTCCAAATTCCATACACCAACGATGAGATAAACCACGCTTGCATCGAAACATGCGAGCGCAATGGATTTTCTGACTGCTATGTGCGCCCCATCGCTTGGCGCGGCAGCGAGGAGCTTGGCGTATCGACACACAACACACGCATTCACATGGCGGTCGCGGCGTGGGCGTGGCCGAAATACTTCGATCCGCTGCGGCTCAAGACCGGCATTCGACTGACCTGGGCGAAGTACCGGCGCCCGTCAGCCGACGCCGCCCCCACGGCGGCAAAGGCGGTCGGCCTCTACATGATCTGCACAATATCTAAGAACATCGCCGAGCGTGCTGGCTTCGACGACGCGCTGATGTTGGATGGTGCAGGTAACGTTACGGAATCCACCGGCGCCAACATTTTCTTTGTTCGTGACGGCGCCCTGCACACGCCCGTCGCGGACTGCTTCCTTGATGGCATCACACGGCGAACCATCATTCGCCTGGCGCGAGCGCGCGGGATCATGGTGCAACAGCGTTATATCCGCCCGGAGGAACTTGCCACCTTTACAGAGTGCTTCCTCGCCGGCACAGCCGCGGAAGTAACGCCTGTCGCGCAAGTCGCGGAACACCGCTTCACACCGGGCCCACTTACCTTGTCGCTCTCCGAACAATACGCCACACGCGTCCGCCATCGCGAGGCACACACGCCCCCCGAGCGGACGTCGGCATGATGAGTCTCAATCCGTCCACCGCGAAGCCCGTGCGGATGGAGCCTCAGACGGCCTTCGCAGGTTGCCTAAAAACTCATTCCCACTCGATCGTCCCCGGCGGTTTGCTGGTTACGTCGTACACTACCCGGTTGACGCCGCGGACTTCGTTGATGATGCGGGTGGCGGCGCGGGCGAGGAAGTCCATGGGAAACGGGAAGAAATCGGCGGTCATGCCATCGGACGACGTGACAGCGCGCAACGCGCAGACGAACTCATAAGTGCGTCCATCGCCCATCACGCCGACGGTTTTTACCGGCAGCAGCACGGCAAACGCCTGCCAGATTTCATCGTACAAACCCGCCTTGCGAATCTCGTCGAGATACACAGCATCGGCGTGGCGTAGAATGTCGAGCTTCTCGCGCGTGATCTGCCCGGGCACGCGGATAGCGAGCCCCGGTCCCGGAAACGGGTGGCGACCGACGAACGCTTCCGGCAGGCCGAGTTCGTGCCCCAACGCGCGCACTTCGTCCTTGAACAGATCGCGCAGCGGCTCGACCAACTTCATGTTCATGCGCTCGGGCAGACCGCCGACATTGTGGTGCGACTTGATCGTCACCGACGGGCCGCCAATCGCGCTCACGCTTTCGATCACGTCGGGATAGAGCGTGCCTTGCGCCAGAAACGCCGCGCCGCCAATAGATTTGGCCTTCTCCTCGAACACATCGATGAACAATTTACCGATGGTTTTGCGTTTCACTTCGGGATCATCGACGCCTTCGAGCGCGCTCAAGAAGCGTTCGCTCTCATCGGCGTGGATCAGCGGGATGTTGTAATGATCGCGGAACAACGTCACCACCTGCTCGGCCTCGTACAGCCGCATCAAGCCGTGATCGACGAACACGCAATGCAGCTGGTCGCCAATCGCTTCATGGATCAGCACCGCCGCCACGCTTGAATCGACGCCGCCGGAAAGCCCGCAAATCACCGTTCCATCGCCGACTTGGGCGCGGATGCGGGCGATGGCTTCGTCCTTGAACGCGGCCATGGTCCAATCGCCGCGCAGGCCGGCGATTTTATGGGTGAAGTTACGCAGCACTTTGCCGCCGTCCGGCGTGTGCGCGACTTCGGGGTGGAACATGGTGGTATAGAAGCGGCGCTTCTCGTCGACGGCGATGGCAAACGGCGCGTTCTCGCTGGTGGCGACCACCTCGAACCCGGGCGGCAATTGCGTCACGCGATCGCCGTGGCTCATCCACACGGGATATTTGCCGCCGACCTCCCACACGCCCTCGAACAACGGGCTCGCGCGTTTGATTTCGACATCGGCCCTGCCGAACTCGCGCGCGTGCCCGCCTTCAACCACGCCGCCCAATTGCACGCTCATGGTCTGCTGGCCGTAGCAGATTGCCAGAATCGGCACGCCGAGCGCGAACGCCGCCTCGGGCGCGCGCGGGCTTTGCCCCTCGATGACGCTGGCAGGCCCGCCAGAGAGGATCAGCGCTTTCGGCGCAAATACGCTGAGAAACGCCGCATCGACTTTGTTGTACGGATGGATCTCGCAATAGACCCCACTCTCGCGCACGCGCCGCGCGATGAGCTGCGTCACCTGGCTGCCAAAATCGATAATCAGCACGCGCTCGTGCCCCGCCTTGGCGGCGGGAGCGGCGGGTTCAGTTTTGCTCTGAGACATGGCCTGAAATGGAGCGCGTCGGGGGCGGCGTCAATATCTCAAAGGAGACTTTTGGCGCGGGAAATGTCCGCGCCAAAATCGCGGAACCCCTGCCTTTGCGTGTCACCACCGCTTAGCTCCCCGCATCGCCCCCAGCGGCGCGCCGACTTGTCCCGCGACCAACGCCGCCAGCACTTGCGGCGCGGGCGGCATGCGCGCGAGCGGGGCAACGATCATATCACGCAACCAAGCGAGAATAGCGCTGTCGGACTGGTAGGCGGGCGTGAACATCCAGGAGGCGAGCTGGTAAAGCCGGATATGCCAAAGCCGCAGCCGTGCATACTCGCCGAGCGCGGTCTCGATATCGCCCTGTGTTTCCAGAGCGCGTGCCAACGCCAGCGCATCGAGCAGCGCCATGTTCGCGCCCTGGCCAAGCTGCGGCGAGGTGCAATGCCATGAATCGCCAACGTGCGCGAGCATAGGCGCGACAGGAGAGCGCGAAGTGCGATGCGCATAAGCCGCGAACACCAGCTGCTCGCGCGTTGTGATTTGATCCAGCAACGGCGCCGTTTCAGGCCACAGCGCGCGCACGTCGTGCTTCCACCCCTCCAGCCCGCGCGCTTGCCACGCGGCGCGCTGCTCATGCTTCAAACTCCAGAAAAACGCTGCTTGCGTGCGCTCGGCGCCCGGCAAGAGCCCGATCGGCAACACGCCCGCCATTTTGCGCGCGGCCTCGTAACGCTGCTCCAGCGCATGCGGATCGAAACCGTCAACCCAATCCAGGCTCGCCCACAGCGCGCCATAGGGCAAGTTCTGCGCGGGTTGGCGCGAGAGCGGCGAGCGCATGCCAAGCGCATCAATCACCAGATCAAAGCGCGCGCTCTGGGTTCCGTCGCTGAAACCCAGCCGGCCCGCGTCCGCGGCGGCGACCTCACGCCCCGCCGCGATTTCAGCGCCCGCCGCCAGCGCCGTGTCGTACAACACCTGAAACAGAGCGCCGCGATGCACCGCCAAGCCAATCGGTGCGTCCAGCCCCAAGGCGCGATAGCGCACGTCAAGCACCACACGCTGCGAAGGAACTGCTCGCCCGTATAAACGCTCGATCGGCGCGCCGAGCCTGCGAATGCGCGCGCCGACGCCGATACCGTCGAGCACGTGGAGGCCGACCGGTTGCAGAATAAGCCCCGAACCGACTGGCGCCGGCGCCGCAAGCTTATCAAACACCACCACGCGCGCGCCCTGGGCGCGAAGCATGGCCGCGCACGCCAATCCTGCCACACCGCATCCGGCGATGGCGATGTCACGCGCCCCGCTCAGGCAGTGCGCTCCAGCGCTGCTACGAAGAAACCGTCGCAGCCGGTTTTGAGCGGAGTCATCTGGATCGCATGGCCGCGCGCATAACCGGGAACTTCGCCGCCGCGCAAATGCGCGGGCTTGAACCCATCATGTGCGGCAAGGAATGCAGCGACCTGGTCCTCATTCTCTTCCGGCAACACCGAGCATGTCACGTACGCCAGCCGCCCGCCCGGTTTGACCAAGGGCGCCGCGAGCGCGAGCGCCTCGCGCTGCTCCTGCAAGCGCGTTTGCAACGCCGCCGGCCGCAGGCGCCATTTCGAGTCAGGATTGCGCCGCCAGGTGCCCGAACCCGTGCACGGGGCATCGATCAGCACCACATCCATGCAACCACGCAGATCGGCGAGCACATCGCGCGTGCGCGCGGGGGCGCGGACCTGCACATTGCGCACGCCCGCGCGCTCTAACCGTTCATGCAACGGCGCAAGACGGCGGCCATCAACGTCGAAAGCGAAGACTTGCCCCCTATTTTGCATCAGCGCCGCTAGCGCCAGCGTCTTGCCGCCGCCGCCAGCGCACACATCGGCGACTTGCTGCCCTGGCTTAGCGCCCGCCATGCGCGCCGCAAGTTGGCTGCCTTCGTCCTGTACCTCGAACCAGCCTTTGAGAAAGCTCTGCTCGGTGGCCCAGGAAAACGTGCGCCCCTGCGCCCACGGAATGCGTACGCCGTCCGGCGCGTGCGAGGTCGGCGCTGGCGGCTCCTTCAAACGCGGACTCTCCGCAAGCGCGGCGATCACGTCATCGCGCGTGCTCTTCAGCGTATTGACGCGCAAATCCAGCGGCGCCGGCGCGGCGAGCGCCGCGCCTTCCTCGGCGCGCGCTTCACCGAAGATGCGCGCCATACTAGCGTCGAGCCATTCTGGAAAATCGCCGCGCACCCAATCGGGCGCGCCATCGAGCGTGGCTTGCGCAAGTGCGCTTTGCTCGGCTTCACTTGGCGGCGGCGGCGCGTGCGGATCAGCGGCGCACGCGTTCGCGATCCAGTCAGGCCCGCGCGCGAAGCCCCAAGCCACAGCTCCAAAAACCCATGAACGCGGCGTATCTTCGCCCAAGCGCCACGCGCTTGATTGCTTCCAGCGCAGCGCCCCAAACACCAGGTCGCCAATCTCGGCGCGATCCTTCGAACCGGCAAAGCGATGCGAAAGCATCCAATCCTTGACCGCATCGGCGGCGGGCCGCTTGCGCGCTTCGATGTCGCTCAGAATCTCGATCGCCGCAGCGACACGCGCGCCATCACGCATCTAGGAGCCCAACGGGTAGTTCGGCGCTTCGCGTGTGATCGATACATCGTGCACATGACTCTCGCGCAAGCCGGCTGAGGATATCCGCACGAAACGCGCCTTCTCGCGCAGCTCCGTGAGCGTCGCGGCGCCGGTATAGCCCATCGCGGCGCAAAGACCGCCGACCAATTGGTGGATGATGTTCGACACTGGCCCCTTGAACGGCACGCGGCCTTCGATGCCCTCTGGCACCAGCTTCATCTGGTCGGAGACTTCTTTCTGGAAATAACGGTCAGCAGAACCGCGCGCCATCGCGCCGAGCGACCCCATGCCGCGATACATTTTATACGAGCGCCCCTGATACAGCATCACTTCGCCCGGCGCTTCTTCCGATCCCGCCAGCAGCGAGCCTATCATCGCCACTTCGGCCCCGCCGGCGAGCGCTTTCGCCAAATCACCGGAGAATTTGATGCCGCCATCGGCGATCACCGGCACACCCGCTTTGCGCGCAGCTTCCGCGGCATCCATCACCGCCGTGAGTTGCGGCACGCCGACACCGGCGACGATACGAGTTGTACAGATCGAGCCCGGTCCAATACCGACTTTCACTGCGTCCGCGCCCGCATCGATCAGTGCTTTAGCGCCATCCGCGGTGGCGACATTGCCGGCGATGATCTGAGTCTTGTTGGAGGCGCGCTTGATGCGGGTTACCGCTTCGAGAACGGATCTCGAATGTCCGTGCGCGGTATCGATCACCACCACATCGGCGCCCGCCTCGATCAGCGCCAAGGAGCGTTCAAAACCCTGATCGCCGATGGTGGAGGCCGCGCCCACACGCAGGCGACCCTGCTCGTCCTTGGCGCGATTGGGAAAGGCTTGCGCCTTCTCGAAGTCCTTCACCGTAATGAGTCCAGCAATGTTGCCGGCGCCATCGACGACGATCAGGCGCTCGATGCGGTGCTTGTGCAAGAGACGCTTGGCCTCGTCCTCGCCGGCGCCTTCGCGGATGGTGACGAGCTGCTTGGTCATCAGATCAGAAACGCGCTCGTGCTTCTCGGCAAAGCGCATGTCGCGATTGGTGAGGATGCCGACGAGCTTCTTGCTTCCGGCTTCCACAACCGGAAAGCCAGAAACCTTGCGCTCTTCCTTCAGCGCCAGGATATCGCCGATGGTTTGATCGGGCTGGATGGTGATGGGATCGATCACCATGCCGCTCTCGAACTTCTTCACCACCTTGACCTGCTCGGCTTGCTCGGTGGGGGTCATATTGCGGTGGATGATGCCAAGCCCGCCCGCCTGCGCCATGGCGATGGCGAGGCGCGCCTCGGTGACGGTATCCATGGCGGCTGAAATGAGTGGAATATTGAGTTCGATGGAGCGGGTGAGCCGGGTGCGCGTGTCAACGTCGCCCGGCAGCACCTCGGACGCGCCCGGCTCCAGCAGCACGTCGTCAAAGGTCAGAGCTTCACGGATTTCCATGGACGGCTGGTAGAGATTCGGAGGGGATTTGTCCAGAGAGCCCAGCTGACGCCTTGGCCCTTGGTGTCCGCCGCCACACTACTGCCGAAGGCAATAATTCGCCCACGGCTCCTGGCAAATCACTCCCGGACAAGCGCCTTCCGCCCCATCGCCACCACGTAAACTTCTGAACTCTCCGCCCGGCTGGCGGGGGGTTTGGCGTGGCGGACGGTGGTGAAATTTTGCTTGAGCCGCGCCAGCAAACCGCTCTCCAAGCCGCCTTGAAAGGCTTTGGTCACGAACGCGCCGCCTGGCCCCAAATGCTCAATGGCGAAATCGGCGGCTGCCTCCGCGAGCGCGCCGGTGCGGATCTGGTCGGTGCGGGCATGGCCGGTGGTGTTGGCGGCCATGTCAGAGAGCACCAAGTCCGGCGTCCCGCCCAGCGCGGCGAGCACAGCCGCCGGCGCCTCGGGCGCGAGCAAGTCCATTTGCAGAAACACCGCGCCGGACATCGGCTCAACCGGCAACAAATCGATGCCCACGACCTTCCCCGCGCCGCGTTTGACAGCCACCTGCGCCCAGCTCCCCGGCGCGGCGCCCAGATCGACCACCCACGCGCCGCGCTTGAGCACGTGGAATTTCTCGTCGAGTTCGATCAACTTGAACGCCGAACGCGCGCGCCATCCTTCCGCGGCTGCGCGGGCGACATAGGGATCGTTCAGTTGACGGTTGAGCCAATTGCGCGAGCTTTCCTTGGCCTTCTTGTTCTTCACGTGCTCCGTGAGCTTGCGGGCGCCGCCGCCTGGCGGCGGCCTGCCGCTCCACCGGCGTTTTTCCTCATCACTCATGGCCGAACCTGCGCGTGCTGGGCGATCAGCCGCATCAACACGCCTTCGCGCAAGCCCCGGTCGGCCACGCGGATGCGCGACGCCGGCCACACCCGCAACACCGCATCCAGGATCGCGCCGCCGATGACCACGAGGTCGGCGCGCTCTTTGCCGATGCAACCGTTCGCCGCGCGCTCCTCGTGGGTTTGCGCGAGCAGGCGCGCGATCACGGCGCGGCATTCACCAACATCAAACCACATCCCGTCCACGCGTGCGCGATTGTAACGGGGCAAATCGAGATGCACGCCGGCAAGGCTCGTCACCGTGCCGGACGTGCCAATGATGTGAGCCCGGCCTTCCGCGAACGCGGCTTTCAAATGGTGCGCGTCGCCAATCCGAGCGATCGCCTCCGCCAGGCGCGTAACCAAATCCTCGTACCAGACATCCTTGCCGTGCTCTGGTTCGCCATCATCCTCCGCCAGCGTAACGACGCCAATCGGCGAGGTGCCCCACGACAGGATCGGCGGATCGAGCCCAGCGCCCAGAACCGCTTTGGGCGACACCCACGACAATTCGGTCGAGCCTCCGCCAATATCGACGATCATCGCGTATTCGGCGTCCGGTTCGAGCAGGCTGGCGCAGCCCAACACCGAGAGCTTCGCTTCCTCCTCGGCGCTAATGGTGTCGAACGAGAGCCCCAGATCCTGGCGGATGCGGTTGAGGAAGACTTGCCCGTTCGAGGCTGCACGGCACGCTTGCGTCGCCACGCAGCCGACCGCCACGGGCGCGCGCGCTTCGATGCGTTGCGCGCAGGCCGTCAGCGCCTGGTAGGCGCGCGCCATGGCCGCGTCGCTCAGACGCCCGGTCGAAGACAAGCCCTCGCCCAAACGCACGATGCGCGAGAACCCATCGACGACGCGCAAGCCGCCGTTGCCGTCGGCGCCCGCCATAAGCAGACGACAATTGTTGGTGCCCAGATCGAGCGCCGCGAATAGCGGCGCGCGCGATCGCGAGCTGGGCCTGCCGCCGCCGCGCGGCGAATGCCCCTGCCCATCCTTGGCCATGGCTAAAGTTCCGGCGGGGCTCGGCCCCGCAAATGCTACATTCGCCGCAATGCTAGCCCGCTTTGGCGAAATATGGATACCGGTTTTCAGCGGCCAGCTGGGTTTTGCCGGGATTTCGCCGGATTCGCGCACTTTCGCGCCCGCCGCACCACACCTGTTCGGGGCGCTGCGCTCAGCCGCTTGGCGCCCGCCCTCGGGCTACCTACGTTAAAGGGGCGAGAGGCCAGGAAGTGGTGAAAGGGAGAACATGCGCGAAGCGAAATTCTCCATCGGTCAGGTGGTTCGGCACAAGCATTTCCCGTTCCGGGGCGTGGTGTTCGACGTCGATCCGCATTTTTCCAACACCGAGGAATGGCTGACCGCCATCCCCGAACCAATCCGCCCGAGCCGCGACCAGCCCTTCTACCATCTGTTCGCCGAAAACTCGGACAGCCATTACGTGGCTTATGTGTCCGAGCAAAACCTGGCGCCGGACGATACCGGCGAACCCATCGAACACCCGCAAATCGATCTTCTGTTCGACGAAACCGAAGCCGGCTACAAGCTGCGGGCGGAGAGCTTGAATTAGCGCGTGTGCTGTTCGGATAGCGCATCTCCAACACCGACACGCCACAGCGCTTCCCTCGCGCCTCCCTCACGCGCGCTGGAACGGGTAGAAGTCCGCGCCTAGCGGGAGGATGCGGGTGAGGTCGTCCAGCGCGCGCTGGGTTTCCGTGACGAGGGCGGGGTCGGCGATGTCGGCGGGCGCGAGGTCTTCGCGATAGTGCGCGCGCACCCAGGCTTCGAGTCTGTCCGCGAGCGCGTCGTCGAGGAAAAATCCTTGGGCGGCGGCTTGGCGTTCCGCCGCATTCATGACGACGCGCAGGCGCAAGCACGCCGGCCCGCCGCCATTGCGCATACTCTCGCGCACTTCGACGTACTCCACTTGCCCGATCGCGGCATTCGGTTGCGCCAGCAGCTCCTGCACCACAGACGCGGTCTTGTTGTTCTCGCGCACTTCGCTTGGCGCGATCAGCGTCAGCGCCTTGGCGCCCGGCAGACGCAGCAGCTGCGAATTGAACAGATAGGACGACACCGCGTCGTCCAGCCCCACACGCGCGCGCGGAACCTCCACGAACACCGGCTCGAACAAGCCCTTCGCCTTTTCCCGCACCTCTGCATGAAGCGCGGCTTTGTCGGCGAAAGCATCCTCGTGGTGGAACAAGACATTGTCATGCGCGACGGCGACGACATCGTTGTGGAACGCGCCCGCGTCGATGGCGCCCGGCGCTTGGCGCGCGAAAATCGTGCGCGCGGGATTGAGGCCATGCCGGCGCGCCAAGGCGCGGCACGCTTGCGAAGTTTGACGGGCGGGAAAACCGCCGCGCGCCTCAGCGCCGTCGCGCCCGTAAACGAAAATCTCCACCCCCGGCGCGCCTTGGTCCGCGGCCATGCGCATGTGGTTGGCGGCGCCTTCATCGGAAAGCGCATCGTGCGCCAGCAGCGCGGGGTGCACGGCAAAGCGCGCCTCGTCCGGCAACAAGCGGCGCAGCGTGCGCTCCGTTTGGTCGGCCTCCAAGCGCCGGTGCAACATGGTCTGCAGGTTGGCCACCGAGGCATGCAGGCGCCCGTCAGCGCAATCAGCGCTCGGCGAAATCGTCGCCGCGTTCGCCGCCCACATCGCCGAGGACGCAAGCGCCGCGCGCGCGATATTGGGCTCGCTCTCCCAAGCCCTGGACCACACATCGCCATCGCTGCCGCTGAAACCCAGCGAGCGCAGCCATGCGATATTCGGCCGCTCGTGCGGCGGCAACACGCCTTGGCTGAGGCCCAGCGCACGCAAACGACGCATCTTGGCGATGCCCTGCAACGCCGCGTCACGCGGGCGCGCAACGGTGTCACGGTTGCGCGCGGACGCGAGATTGCCTTCGGACAAGCCGGCGTAATTGTGGGTTGGACCAACCACGCCGTCGAAATTGATCTCTTCCGCGCTCACGCTGGAAGTCCCGGCGCGGCGATGGCGACGGCTTTTTCCGCCGCTTGGGTCGCCACCGGATAGGCCACGTAATCGGCGGCGTAGTACGCGCTCGGACGCAACGAACCTGACAGCCCAGGGCCGCCAAACGGCAACGCGCCCGACGCGCCGGTGGTCGGCCGGTTCCAGTTCAAAACGCCGACACGCATTTCGTTTTTGACGCGCCCCCACAACGCCGGGTCATCGCTCACCAGCCCGCCCGCAAGCCCAAAGCGCGTTGCGTTGGCGAGATCGAGCGCGTGGTCGAAGTCTTGCGCGCGATACACTTGCAGGACGGGGCCGAACAATTCCTCGTCCGGCGGCGTAAGCCCAGTCACGTCGATAATGCCGGGATGCACGAACGCGCCGTCGCGCTTGAGCGCCAGCAGGGATGTGCCGCCAAGCGCCAACAACCCCGCCTCGAACTTGAGCGCGCGCTCCGCCGCCATCGCATTGACCAATGGCCCCATGAACGGTTCCGGCGTCTGCGTCGCCGGTCCAACGCTAACTTTTTCCGCCAGCGCGATCAGCGCGGCGACAATCTCATCACCCGCCGCGCCTTGCGGCAAGATCAGACGTCGCGCGCACGAGCAACGTTGGCCGCTGGTGGCGAAAGCGGAGTGCACGATCAGATTGGCGGCGGCGTTAGCGTCCGCCGGCGGCCAAACGATCAGCGGGTTGTTGCCGCCGAGCTCAAGCGCAAGCAGAACATCGGGCCTGCCGGCGAATTTCCGATGGATCAACGCGCCCGTGTGCGCGGCGCCGGTGAACAGCACGCCGCTCAGGCCGGGCGCATCGAGCAGCGCCGCCCCCGTCTCCCGCGCGCCTTGCAGCAGCGCCAGCACACCCGCCGGCAACCCAGCTTCCGCCCACGCCTCGGCCATCAGCGCGCCGACGCCGGGCGTGAACTCACTGGGCTTGAACAGCACGCAATTGCCCGCCAACAACGCCGGCACGATGTGACCGTTGGGCAAGTGCCCAGGAAAATTGAACGGCCCGAACACGCCAAGGACACCGTGAGCGTTGTGCGAAAGCGTCATGGAGCCGAAAGCGGTTTTTTCCTCCTTGACGCCTGCGCGTTCGGCCTGCGCCCTGATCGACAACTCGATCTTGCCAACCATGGCTTGCACTTCGCCGCGCGAATCCCACAGCGGCTTGCCCATTTCGCGGCTGATCGTGCGCGCGACCTCATCGCCGCGCGCCTCTATCGATTTCGCGAACGCGCGAACGATGGCGATACGCTTATCCAGCGGCCGGCGCGCCCAAGCCGGAAACGCCAGATGCGCCGCCGCCATCGCTTCGCCGACATCCTCGGCGTCGGCGGCGCGGCCTTCCCACGCTTTGTCGCCGGTGGCGGGATCGTGCGACGAAAATTGTTCGCCACGTCCAACGCGCCAAGCGCCGCCTATGTAAAGTTCAGGTCGCATCGCCCACCCACACCAGAGCTTCCGCGCCAGCGTCAAGTTTCAACGCCGTGAGCACCGCGGCGTCAACATGCGCGAGGCCATTTTCGAGCGTCACATGGGCTGGCACGCAGCGGAAATGTTGGATGCTGGGCGCCGCAATCAATCCGCGTTGGCCGCCGGCAAAATCGGTTTTGGGCGCCAGACGCAGCCGGCGCGCTTCGCGCAGCGTGCGAATGTTATCTCGCGACGCATTCACAAGCGGGCCGCCGTCGAAAATATCCACGACGTTGGAAAAGGCGAAGCCTTCCCACTTGAGCAAGCGGCGCGCGCCTTCGCCATCCTTGTGACATTGGCCAACCACCTCGCGCGCGGCGGGAGGTAAAAGGTCAACGTAAATCGGATGTTGCGGCATCAAATCGAGAATAAACTGGTTGTCGGTGACGGCGCTGAGTTTGTCGGCTTCGGCGAAGTCCATGCGGAAAAAATGCCGGCCAACGGCTTCCCAAAACGGGGACACGCCTTCAGGCGACACGACACCGCGCAGTTCCGAGACGACGCGATCGCGAAAGCGGCCAGGTTGCGCCGCCATCAGCATGTACCGGCATTGCGCGAGCGCACGCCCGACGCCCGCCGCCCGATGCTCCGGGCGGACGAACAAGGACCCCACTTCAGTGCAGCCGGTGAAATCGTTGACGCCGATCAACACATCCATATCAAACCGGCGCCCGACCGCCGCTGACGACTGCGCCTCGGTGATGAGGCGGAAATTGAAGAATGGCGGGGTCTCCCCGATGGTCGCCTTGACGCCGCAACAACCGGCCAGCGCGCCGGTGGCGATGTGCTCCAACGCGATGAAATACCGCTCGGCGCCCGGCGCGTCCGCGTTGGTGGCGAAGCTTGCTTGTGACAGCTCTAATTTTGCCGCCATCGCCCGATCGTCGAGCATCAAGCTGGTAAAGCCGGCGCCGGCGATTTCGCGCAATTGCTTGAAGCCATCGAGGTCGCCGGGCCCCGCCGCGCGCATGACGTAGGTTGGAGCGCTCATGAGCGTAGCTCGCGAACATCGAACAAGCCGCGATCAACGCCAACGAGCAGCAGCAATGAGAGCTTCGCACGCTCGGCAAAGCTGGGGATCAGCGCGAATTCCTGGTCGCTGTGCAGGCCGCCGCCGCAGGGGCCTAAGGTATCGATGTTGGGGCAGCCGGCGGCCGCCAGATTATTGCCTTCGCAGACCCCGCCTGAGGGTTGGAATTTCAAATCCAAGCCGAGCGCGGCGCCGGCGCGGCGCGTCCAAATGATCATGGTGCGTTGAGGCTCGGTGAGCGGCTTTGGCGGGCGCGAGAGCCCTCCGTGCAGACGCGCGACTATCCCATCCCGCGACACGCCCGCGATGCGGCAAACCTCCGCGTCTGCCCACGTCGCACCCTCCACATCCGGCGCACGCACGTTGAAACGCAGCACGGCGCGCTCGGGCACGACGTTGGAAGCGCTGCCGCCGTCGATGGCGCCGACATTGAAAGTCACGCCCTCGCGCTGGCCGTTGAGCGCGTTAAGCGCGAGCGCCGCCTCGGCCGCGGCAAGCACGGCGCTACGTCCGTCGGCGAAGGCCCGGCCCACGTGAGCGGCGCGGCCCTTGAACGCGAGGCTGAAATTGCCAGAGCCCTTGCGCGCATCCACCAGCGCGCCATCAGCGAGTGCAGGTTCGTAGGTCAAGCCTAAATGCGCGCGCGCGCCCAGTTCGGCGAGTAGCGGCGCACTGGCAGGGGAACCGATTTCCTCGTCCGGGCTGAGCAGCACTTCGTAACCGACGCGTTTGGCGCCGGGCAGCGCTTCGAACGCCTGCAAGGCTGCCAACATCAGCGAGAGGCCACCCTTCATGTCGGCGACACCGGGCCCGCGCAACGTCGCTGCGTCCGCGCGCCATGGCGTTTGGAAGGAATGCGAAGCGGGAAACACGGTGTCGTAGTGGCCAGTGAGCGCGATCTGGATGAGCGCGTCAGGACGCACGCGAACGCGGATTGCGGCACTGTGTTCGACATCGGCCAACTCGCCGTTGGGTCGTACACGTTGCGATGAGGCGAGCGGAACCGATGTGAGCTCACCAGGCAGCACTGCGAACGCGTCCGCCAGAAGGGCCCGCATCCGCTCGAGCCCAGCCAATTCGTAAGATCCCGAATTAAAAGCCGACCAGGCCTCGGCCCGCGCGGTTATGGCCTCGCCCTCTGAGTCGAGCCCTTGCAGCAATTGCTCAACCCCGGCGCCCCACTCAGAACACGCCGGGCTCAATTTCTCTTCTCGCGCCATCGGGCGACCTAACCGGGCCGCTGGGCAAGTGTCCAGCGGCCCTCAAAACAAAACGGGCCCAGCTTTTGGCCGGGCCCGTCAAGTTTTTAGTTAGAAGTGGCGATTAGCGGAAGCTGATCGTCACCGCCGTGCGCCGGTTCAGCGGCTCACGCACGCCGTCGCGGGTTGCACGGGCGAGGCTGGATTCGCCGCGAGCTTCGGTGCGGACCGCACCAGCGCCCATGCCACGCGACACGAGCGCATCGCGCACAACAGACGCCCGGCGTTCCGACAAGCCTTGATTGTACGTTGGCGAGCCCGAGGTATCGGTGTGACCGACGACCACGGCGCCGCTGACGTTGCACTGACGTGCACGGGCGACGGCCGCATCGATGGTTTCGAGCGCGGCTTGGTTGAGGTTCGACCGATCCCACTCGAAGTACACCACGAACTCCGACGTCGGGCATACTTGCACCTGCAC
>JBEBHQ010000058.1:0-13559 GCA_040080805.1 Terricaulis sp.
GCGTTGCGTCGGCCGGCGAGGGCGCCGGCGGTCCATAGGAACATTCAATGAGCATTTCCGACATTCCCCCAGGCCGCAATCCGCCGCATGAGGTCAACGCGTTCATCGAAATTCCGCAGGGCGGGCTGCCGGTGAAGTATGAGCTGGATCAGAAATCGAGCACTTTGTTCGTCGATCGTTTCCTGCATACCTCGATGATCTATCCCAGCAATTACGGCTTCATCCCCAACACATTAGGCGAGGATGGCGATCCGCTGGATATTCTGGTGGTGACGCCGATGCCGGTCGTGCCCGGGTGCTTCATTCGCTCACGCCCGATCGGCGTGATGCTGATGGATGATGAAAAAGGCGTCGATGAGAAAATCCTCGCCGTACCGATCGATGCGCTCAATCCATTTTACAAGGACGTGAAGACGCACGAGGACTTGCCGCCGCTGCTGGTCGAGCAGATCGCGCACTTCTTCACCCACTACAAGGATTTGGAACCAGGCAAGGGCGCGGTGGTCGGCAAATGGTCAACGCTGGAGTTCGCGCACGAGCGCATCATGCTGGCGATCGAACGCAAGCAGAAAGCATGAACAATTCCGCCATCGCCGCGCGGCTCATCGAAGCGCTCGAAGCCGCGGCACTTGAAGCAGGTGTCAGCGCGTTGGTCAGCGTTGAAATCACCATGCTCGCGCGCGGCGAAGTCACTCGGGTAGAAACGCAATTGGCGCGCAAGACCAAGACGCTCGCCTTCATGAACGCGGAATGCTTCAGCGCCGCAGACGAACGTATCGCCAGCGCGGCGAGCGTGCACAAAGTAACCGTGTAACGTCGATGAAGCGCGACGCCTGCGGATTGGAGCGCGCGTCTCCAGACGCGCAATACGACAGCTGCAAGAAAAGAGCGGGTCAGGAGACCCGCGCTCCCACCCGTCGAAAATGGCGCTATTACGAAAACACCTCGAACAATCCCGCCGCGCCCATGCCGCCGCCGATGCACATGGTGACGACGACGTTTTTGGCCTTGCGGCGGCGGCCCTCCATCAGCACGTGGCCGACGAGGCGCGCGCCGGTCATGCCGAAGGGATGGCCAATGGCGATGGAGCCGCCATTGACGTTGTATTTTTCCGGATCGATGCCGAGTTTGTCGCGGCTATAGAGGCATTGGCTGGCGAAGGCTTCGTTGAGCTCCCAGAGGTCGATGTCATCGACCTTGAGGCCCTGGCGTTCGAGCAAACGCGGCACGGCGAACACAGGGCCAATGCCCATTTCATCGGGATGGCACCCAGCAACGGCGAAACCCTTGAACAGGCCCATGGGCGCAAGCCCCCGCCGCTCGGCTTCCTTCTCGTCCATCAGCACGAGCGCGGCGGCACCATCGGAAAGCTGACTGGCATTGCCGGCGGTGACGAAATTGCCGGCGCCGCGCACGGGTTCGAGCTTCGCCAACCCTTCCAGTGTTGTGTCGGGGCGGTTGCAATCGTCACGATCGACCAGGGCGGCGACGATGCTTTCCGCCTTCGTCTCCTTGTCGATCTTTTTCATCTTGGTTTTCATCGGCACGATTTCGTCGTCGAACAAACCCGCCGCTTGCGCCGCGGCGATGCGCTGTTGCGAGCGCAGCGAATACTCATCTTGGTAGTCGCGGCCGACATTGTAGCGTTTGGCGACATTATCGGCGGTTTCGATCATCGTGACCCACATTTCGGGATGCTCGGCTTGCAGTTTCTCCTCGAACATGTGGGTGGTGTTCATGCCGGTAAGGCGGGTCAAGGAAATCGATTCCACACCGCCCGAGACGCCGACTTTCGCCCCTTCCTGCATGATGTAATGGGCGATCTGCGCCGTCGATTGCAGGCCGGATGAACAGAAACGATTGATGGTCGCCGCCGAGCATTTAAAATCGAGCCCGGCCCACACCGACGCCAGACGCGCGACATTGTGGCCGGTCGCGCCCTCGGGCGAGCCGCAGCCCAGGATCACATCCTCCACCGCGTCCGGCTCAAGCTTGGCGCGCGCCACTGCGTGCTGGATGCAATGGCCCGCCATCGCCGCACCGTGGGTGTCGTTGAAACCACCGCGACCCGATTTGGCGAGCCCGGTGCGGGCATAGGAAACGACAACGGCGCGGCGCATGGTGCTCTCCATCTAAAGCTTTCATGACATCCTAAACCGCGTTGCGGTCAAAGTGCAGCCCGCGCAACCCGCCGGAAAACGAAATACTTTAAAGGGCCTGCGCCGCGCCTCCTAAGAGCTGAGCTGCTTACGGCGCGCCGGGGCCGCCGTGGGGGTTGATGCCCGTGAATTCGGATTCAGTCGCCGCCGCTGGCGGCGCGCCCCCTGGGGTGAAGATGCCGCGCCCGCGATCCTGGATCCACTTGGCGATATCCTCCGACAACACGCCTGCGACAATCCCCACCAGCGATACAGTGAAAGGATTGAGCGTGGATGATGTCGTCGCCTGCTGCACCGAGGAGGCGATCGAGAAGCCGGCGATCGCGGCGTTCGCCAGCACATAGAAAGCAAGCGCCGCGCACATGCCAAAAATCAGCCGCACCACGATTTCCGCCATCGTCACCGGCGCGGGCCGGTTGAGGTAGGCTGGGAAAAGGTACAGCAAAGATCCAAGCGCGCCCATGAGCAACACCAAGGTCGTGGACAAAAGCGCGGGATGGCCTTGCGCCAAGAAAGCGCTGACGCCCAGCGGACTCATGTTGCGCAGGGCGAGCGCTTCGCTGCGCACACGCGCGAAGTGTTCATAATCGGGCACCACGCTTTGCTGTAGCGCGAAGATGCGGCGGTTGGACTCAGCCACTTGCCCGCCGACCAAACGTTGACGCGCCACCAAGGCCGCACGCTCGGCGCCGCGATCATCAAGCTCCTCTTCCTGGTCGGCCAATTGACGCACTTGCGTGCGCAAGCCCGCCACCGCTTGCTGATCGCCAGGCGCCAAGCCAGCGCGGCCCGCGAGCGTATTGATGCGTTGGTTGAGGCCCTGCGCGCTCATGTCGGCGGCGGCGCTTTCGCCCGTCGGCGCGCTGATGCGGGTTTCGATGTCGGCGATCGCGCCGACCATGGCGGCGCGCGCTTCGTTGGTTGATGCTTCCGCGCTCTGGACTTGATTGTCGAGATTGGCGAGTTGCTGCTCAACCTCGATCAGTTCGCCGCGTGGTCCGCCGGACTCGGTTTCGATCTGGCGGATCTGGAGATCAGCCGCTTCCAGTTGCGCAAATGAAACGAGCCCATTGGTCGATGGCGAAATCTGCGCCACGCCGAATTGAAAATCGCGCGAACTGAACACCAGCGCGCTCATGCCCAGGACAGCGACCATCGCCACCGCCAGCACCACGCCCACAGCGAATTTATATAAGGTCATGGCCACCCCTTTTGATTTGTTCCGCCGCACCCGGCAAAACATCTCTATCCTAAACCCGCGCCCAGCAGATGGGCTTTTTAACCATATCGGACAGCGAAATGAGCGCGCGAAGCAGCTTTACGTTAGGTGATCATTGAGTGATGAACATTTTTTGATATCTTCAATTTTCTCTTGTCAGCGATCACGCATGGGCGCAGGATCTGCCTCGCGCTCCTCCCCAGAAGCGTGACCAACAGGAGAAACTCCACAATGTCCGCTGCAAGAACCATCCTTTTTGGCGTCCTCGCCAGCGTCGCTTTTGCCGGCGCGGTTTCCGCTCGCAACGCTGTTTTCACCGCTAAGCTGGAAGCGCCGCTCGCCGAGCAGACCCAGATCATCGCCCAAAACACGCTCTGGACCTGTAATGGCGACACCTGCCAGGCCCGCCCCAGCCACGCGTCCACGGTCCGCTCATGCCGCCAATTCGTGCGCGAAGCCGGCGCGCGCGTCAGCGCTTATGGCCCTGCCGGTGATGAACTGACGGCCGACGAAATCGCCCGCTGCAACGGCGAGGCAACGGCGACCCAGCAAGCCCGGAACTAAGAAACTAAGCCGCCGATGCACCCGCATCGGCGGCCCGCCCGCGCAAATTCTCGCGCCAGGGATGCGCCCCACAGGGCGTCAGCGTCAGCAAGGACGCCGCCGGGTCGTCCCCAACCCGCAGCCGCGCCGCACCTGTACGCGCATCAATGAGATTGTGCGCCTCCGGTGCGATACCACCGCCCGGCTGACGCGCGAGCACCAGAACGCCGCGTGCGCCCAAACTGCGCGCGCCGCCAGAGATACGCGGCAACCGATACACAATGCGCACCCTGAACGTGTCCGCGCCAGAAACGCTAGTATAGCGGGGCCGTTCAAACAGGGTTTCGGTTTGGCGATCATAGACCGCCTCGATCGCGCGTGGGCCAAAGCGGACCCCGACCCCGGCCGCGCACGCCGCCGGGCCAGCGCTCCAGAGACCCGCAAGCTCGGCCGGCGGCGCCGATCCGCCACAACCGGCCACCGCCAGTGCAACAAGCAGGACAAAAGACAACCTAGCGCGCGCCATAAGACCTAGGAGCTAGTCCGCGCCGGTTGACGAGGTCTGAACAGCGCTTTGCGCTTGAGCATGTTTCGTTCAGATTGAAACGCCACCCATCCCCGGGGCGGCGCGTAAGCGGCGAGCCCCGGGGATGGGCGGGTGTTGGATTCCCTCTGGAAGCATTGCGACACTAGCCAAATCAGCGCTGGCGCCCCATGTGAGGCCGCGCCTTCATGGACACCTCCTCCCCACCCCCGCACAGTAGCGGACGCCCGGCGTCGGAGCTGCTCGACGATCTGGTCGAGGCCTTTCCAGGCGAGAGCGTCAGTGTCGGTGAATTGCTGGACCGGCTCGACTCGCGCGCCAACGGCGTGGTGTTGCTGGTGTTGGCGCTGCCCATGTGCATCCCCAACATACCGGGTATCTCCACCATTTTCGGCGCGTTGATGATCGCGCCGGCGCTGCAGCTTGTGCTCGGATCGCGCACCTTATGGGTGCCCAAGCGCGTGCGCGCCTGGCGGGTCGATTGCAACGCGCTGCGGCGGACATTCAATGTCGCCACGCCCGTGCTGCGGCGCTTGGAATACCTCATCAAGCCGCGCTGGTCGCGGCTCACGCGATTTCCGATCACGATCCTGGTCGGTCTGCAAACGCTATTCATGGCGTTCGTGCTGATCTTGCCGATCCCACTTGGAAACTGGCCGCCCGGCATGACCGTTGCGCTGACGGCGCTGGCGCTGCTGCAGCGTGACGGCGTGTTGATGCTGTTGACGACTTTGGCGTCCGCGTTATCCGCTTACGTCGCCGCGCGCGTGGGCTCAGCCATCTTCCACGGCCTGTTCGACTGGATTCAGGGCCTGATGCAGGGCGCGGGTTAGAGCGCTAGCGCTTCAGCACGAACGACGGATCAGCCAGCCCAGATGCGCGCCGGCGCGGTCGGTCGCGGCTTCATGGGCGCGGCAATTGCGGGCGCGCGGTTCGGTTTCGCCGCGTTGGAATTCCGGATCGCCTTCACCGCTCCTGCGATCAATGTCGGAGAGCGTTTCATACACCGACACTTGCGCACCGGCGAGATCGGCGATGCATTCGCGGCGTGAGCCGTCACCTTCACGAATGCGAACGCTAACCGCGCCCTCGTCCAAGGCGGAGGCGAACGTCACCCGCCCGGGCTGCGAGGTCACGCGCGCCAAGCATGCATCGATGGCGGGGATCAGATCTGGCAACACCGACGCCCAGGTCGGGCGTTCGCCTTCGTCAATGCCGCGCCGCGCGCAGCCCTGATAGGCGACGCCTTCAAACAGAACGTTGGCGGTGTAGGGGAGTTCCACGCCATTGGCGTCGCAGGCTTGCTGCATGATGGTGATGGTGACCGAGCCCGCCGCGACGCGCATACCGCGCTCGCGAAACAAGCGCTCGCTGGCGATGCCGCCATCCTCGCCGAGGCCGGGACGGGAAAATTGCGCATAATCGCTCAGCAGACGCAGCTCCCAGGCGCCCTCACCGGCGCCGACATCGCCCGAGGCCTGGAACTCGCCCTCATAGAGCGCTTTTTGCGCGGGAGTGGCGCCGCCGCCGAGGGCCGCCAATTGCTCGGCGGCGATTTCGGCCTCGCGCTCGGCATTGCTGGGCGCGGCGGGTGTCTCTGTGGGCGCGGCGTTCTCGCGCTGGCACCCCGATAGCCCCAAAGCCCCCAACGCCAGCGCCGCACAAACGCCGCGGAAATACCCCCGCATTGGCCTACCCCTGTCCGGACCCGACCGTCCGCGATGGACGCCGAAGCAGGCGCCGGGACTAGTATAGCCCCATGCAACGTGATTCCGGCGCCCCACTCTATGAGTTTTTCGCTGGCGGCGGCCTGGCGCGACTCGGGCTCGAACCGGATTTCGCCTGTGTCTTCGCCAACGACATCGACCCCGCCAAGGCCAAAGCCTATCGCGCGGCATTTGGGGGACGCGAAATGCGCGAGGGCGACGTCTGGGGGCTCCGCCCCGCCGATCTGCCCGGCCAAGGCGCGCTCGCGTGGGCCTCCTTCCCCTGCCAGGATCTGTCGCTGGCGGGCGCACGGCGTGGCATGGCGGCGCCGCGCTCGGGCGCTTTTTGGGGTTTCCACGCGCTCATGGAGCGCCTCGGCGCCGATGCGCCGGGCGTGCTTGCGCTGGAAAATGTCACCGGACTTTTGAGTTCACATGGCGGCGCCGATTTCACCGCGCTGGTGCATGCGCTCGATGGACTGGGCTATCGCGTAGGCGCGCTGGAAATCGACGCCGCCCTGTTCACCCCACAATCGCGCCCGCGCCTCTTCATCATCGCGGCGCGCCGTGTGCCTGCCCATCTTACCGCCGCCGGCCCCGCCGAGCCATTCCACACGCCAGCGCTGCGCGGCGTGGTCGCGCGCTTGCCCGAGGCCTTACGCAAACGCTTCGTGTGGTGGCGCCTCGATCGACCCGCGCAGCGCAACACGCGCCTGGCCGACATGCTGGATGATCCGCCAGTTGGCGTCGTCTGGAACACCGACGCGCAAACCCAGCGCCTGTTTACACAAATGAGCCCATTGCACCGCGCGCGCGTTGAGGCTTTGCGTGAAACCGGCCAACGCGAAGTCGGCGCGGTGTTTCGGCGCATCCGCATCGAGCATGGCCAGCGCGTACAGCGCGCCGAAGCGCGTTTTGACGGTTTGGCGGGATGTTTGCGCACGCCGACCGGCGGGTCTAGCCGCCAGCTGCTGCTGTTCATTGAAGGCGACGCACTGCGCGCGCGCCTCATCTCGCCGCGCGAAGCGGCGCGGCTCATGGGCGCGCCGGATCATTACGCGCTTCCGGCCGGGCAGACAGCGGCGCTCCACCTTTTAGGCGATGGGGTCTGCGTGCCCGTCGTGCGCTGGCTCTCCCAGCACCTGCTCGCGCCGCTTGCCAACGCGGGCGCGGCGCGCAAAAGCGCGTGATGCGCGCCGACATCTTCACGCCAGCCAAGCGCGCCGCCATCATGCGGGCGGTGAAGGGGCGCGACACGGCGCCAGAGCGCATTGTGCGCGCGGCGGTCCGCGCGCTCGGTTATGCCCGGCGCTATCGCCTCCACGGCGCACACCTGCCCGGCAAGCCCGACCTCGTGTTTACATCGCTCGGCAAGGCCGTGTTCGTGCACGGCTGTTTCTGGCACGGCCATTCCTGCAAGCGCGGCGCGCGCCAGCCAAAGGACAATTCCGCCTATTGGCGCGCGAAGATCGCCAAGAACCGCGCTCGTGACCGCGCCTCACTGAAGGCGCTCAAAGCGCGGGGCTGGTCCACGTGCGTGGTTTGGGAGTGCGAATGCCGGGATCGCGACGTCCTGGCAGTACGCTTGGCGATGTTCCTCGACGCGAAGGCGGCTAAAGCATCGGCCCTTAAATGCGACGCAGCTTTTGGATCGCATTTAGGGCCCCAAAGATGCTTTAGATTCAAAGAGTCCTAAAGCAACTTTTGGACTTGAAATTCGCACCCGGCGGCCATCCAAGTGAGGCGAATTTCAAGTCCGTTGCTTTAGGCCATTCTACGCGGCGCCTGCGCCGCGGCGACGGGCGCATCAATCACAAACGTGAACGCCGAGCCTTGGCCCAATTCACTGCGGGCTTGCAAGCGCCCGCCCATAAGGCGCGCGAGCTTCACTGAAATCGCGAGTCCCTGGTCTGGCGCTTCGCCTTCGGCGCGCACATGATCGCGCCCGAACAGCAGCGCCAGTTGCGAGCGCGACAGGCCGGGGCCGGTGTCGGACACCACAAACGCCAAGCGTACATGCCCCTGCCGCGCGCCCGTTTGCAGGTCGAGGCGCACACGCACGCCGCCATGAATTGTGTAGCCCACGGCGTTGGCGAGCAGGTTGAACAAAATCTGACGCACACGCAGCGGATCGAGATCGACTTGGGCCGGCACGTCGGGGGCGACATCGAGGAACAGCTCAAGGTGTTTGTCGTGGGCGCTGGCGCGAAAAGCGGAGACCACCGCGCGCGCCAGGTCGCGCGGGTCGGACGGCTCGGGAGAGATGACAACCTCGCCGTTTTCGATACGCCCAGGCTCGGAGAGATCGCTCAGCACCAGTTTCAACACATCGCCAGCGCGCACCATCGCCGCGACCTGGGCGCGCGCGCCCGGCGTCGTCGCGCTGCGGCGCAGCTGCTCGGCCGCGCCGAGGAGTGCCGCCAGCGGGGTGCGCAATTCCACGTTCATGAGCTTGATCATATCGGCCTTCGCGACGGCGGCTGCGGCAGTGGATTGGCGTTCGCGCAGCGCCGCCGCCTCGGCAAGCGCTTGCGCCACGTCGGACGCCGCCAAGCCGCGCCACAGGCCCACGCCGCAAAACAGCAGCAGCAAGCCGCCGACGAACGGGAGTAGATCAAGCCAATCTCGCGCGCCTCCGACGAAGAAGTCGATGACGGGCAGACCAAGCAGAAACGCCGTCGTTGAGGCAACGCCCGCAATCGAAAGCGATGCCGATGCGCGCAGCGTGGCGGCGGCATTGGCGAGGCTGCCACATAGAAAGATCGCCGCTAAGGCTTGGCTGGAGGGATGCGGCGCGAACCACAGCAGCGCCGCGAAGGCGTTGCCGTAGGCGCTCTGGAATGCCGTCCAACAGATCAGCCCTGGCATGGCTTGGGGCGGATCGCCTGCTTCACACCGTGCGCCGAGGCGCTGGTGGATGCTCCGATCGGTGAGCACGACCAGGGCGAACCCCGCCAACCACGCCGTCGCGCCGCGCCAATCGACAATCGTGCTCGCGACCAAGGTGGAGACAGCGCAACCGCCAAGCCGCAGCCAGGTATTGGCGACGCGCGCGCGCGCTGTTGCGCCGAGCGCACGCGCACGGCGAGCCCTAAGGGCATGGGTCTCGCGGTCGGCGGGCCCGAGCAAAAGGGGCGTGGCTGCTGGCACCAAATCGCGCGAAGGGTGGCGCCCGCTCGCTTAAGTCCGGTTAACGTGGCTGTAAATTCGGCGGATGTCGCAAACCGCTTGACCGATTAAATTGAGTTGGGCTGTTGGCCCACGTCATAGCGGAGGGTCTTCGTGCGTTTTTTTCTCATGATCGCGGCGCTGGCGTTTGCCGGCCTGGACGCCGCGCCAGCGCAGGCGGAAATAGCCGCCGTGGCGCCGGGCGCCTTCCTGATCCAGACCGAAGCCGAGCTCGCCGCCTCCCCCGAGCAAACCTGGCGCGCGCTTACCCGGATCGGGCGCTGGTGGGGTTCGGAGCACACTTATTCTGGGGATGCAGGACGCCTCAGCCTCGACCCGCGCGCTGGCGGCTGTTGGTGCGAACGCTGGAGCGGCCAGTCCGTCGAGCATGCGCGGGTGGTGCTGGCGATGGAGCGCGACGGGGTCCGCACCTTGCGGACGATTGGCGGGCTTGGGCCATTGCAGGAGATGGGCACAACCGCGATCCTGACCTTTGTCATAACGCCCCAAGGCTCGGGGTCGAAAATCAGCATGACCTACCGGGTGGCCGGCGACCCGGGCCTCGGCCTGGGCCCGATCGCTCCGCTTGTTGATCAGGTATTAATGGCACAATTCGCCCGTTTAGTCCGCTATGCTGGAACCGGATCTCCCGATTGAGGCGAAGCGTTCATCCTGCGCTCGGGCGGGAAGATTCAGATTCCTTGCGGAGTGGGTCGTATCGCACCCATCTTGAATTTGGCTTTTGGACTTGGAGGGACACATGATCCGCAAATTTTTAACCGGCCTCGCGGCCGTCGTATTGATCGCCAGTTGCACCAACGTCGATCCGGTAACGGGCGAACGCACGCGCAACAACACTGGCACCGGCGCCATTATCGGCGCTGTGGTCGGCGCGGCGGCTGGCACGCTGGCTGGCGGTGACGATCGCCGCAACGCCATTCTCGGCGCTGGCATCGGCGCGCTCGCCGGCGCCGGCATCGGCCATTACATGGACCAGAACGAGCGCAACCTGCGTGAGCGCCTCGCCGGCACCGGGATCGGGGTCACCCGGGTCAGCCAGGACCGCATCCTGCTGAACTTCCCCGCCGACCTGACCTTCGACCTCAATCGCGACTCGGTGAAGGCGCAATTCGTGCCCTCGCTCCGCGATGTCGCCGGCGTGCTGCGCGAATACGATCAGACCACGATCGACGTGCTGGGCCACGCTGACTCAACCGGCCGCGACGACTACAATCAAGATCTCTCCGAGCGGCGCGCGATGAATGTGTCGTCAGTGCTGATTCAGAACGGCGTTATCCGCCAGCGTGTGATCGCAACCGGCTTTGGCGAGAGCCGCCCGATCGCCGACAACAGCTCCGACAGCGGCCGCGCGCGCAACCGCCGCGTCGAAGTGATGATCAGCGCCTTCCAGGGCTGATCGGTACGGAACACAACAAGAGGACGCCGCCGCATCTCACGATGCGGCGGCGTTTTCTTTGGCGCTAGACTCGCGTCGGCTTTTTGTTGGCGCGGCGCGGGGGGCCGCTGTTGGACCACACGTCCTGGCCCTTGCGGCTGCGATATTCACTGGGGCCTCTGGCGCCTTCATCGCGCGCATGCGAGGTCGCGTGTCCCTGCTTGGCGTGCGCCTTGCCATGCGCATCCGACGCGTGATGGCCTCTCGGTGCGTGCTTGCGTTGTTGTTGTTGGGGACGGCCCTCGGACCGCCCCTGCGGACGCCCGCCGCCGCCGCCCATTTTGAGCGCGCGCGGCACGCGTTCGTCAGCACGCGGCGTCGGCAGTGACAAAGCATGCACCACCACGGGCACCGCCTGCTTGGTCAGCTTCTCGATGTCGCGCAGAAACGCGCGTTCGTCGGGCGCGCAGAACGAAATCGCGTGCCCGCCGGCGCCAGCGCGCGCGGTGCGGCCGATGCGGTGAACGTATTGTTCCGGCACGTTCGGCAGATCGAAATTGATCACATGGCTGATGTCGTCGATATCGATACCGCGTGCGGCGATTTCGGTGGCCACCATGAGCCGCGCCTTGCCCTTCTTGAACGCTTCGAGCGCACGTTCGCGCTGGCCTTGGCTCTTGTTGCCGTGGATGGCCTCAGCCGGAAATCCGGCGGCTTCAAGCTTGCCGACGACGCGGTCGGCGCCATGCTTGGTGCGCGTGAACACCAACGCGCGGTTGACGGCTTTGTCCTGCAACATCGCGTGTAGCAGATCCTGCTTGCGCGAGTGATCGACGTGGATGACGGCCTGCTGCACGCGCTCGGCGGTGGAGCTGACGGCGGCGACCGCAACGCGCTCTGGATTGTCCAGGAATTGCGCGGCCAGTTCGGCGATGGGCGCTGGCATGGTGGCGGAGAAAAACAGCGTCTGGCGCTTCTTCGGTACCAGGGCGGCGATCCTACGCAAATCGTGGATGAAGCCCATGTCGAGCATGTGGTCGGCTTCGTCGAGCACCAGGATTTCCACCGCATCAAGCCGGCACGAACGCTGCGAGATGTGGTCAAGCAAGCGCCCCGGGGTGGCGACGAGGATATCCACGCCTCGGATCAGCGCTTGCTTTTGCTTGTGCATCGACGCGCCACCGTAAACGACAGCGGTCGAAAGGCCGAGAAAGCGCCCATAGGAGCGGAACGAGTCGCCGATTTGGCCAGCGAGTTCGCGGGTTGGAGCCAGCACCAGAACGCGCGCGCACTTGGCGCCGCCATGGATGCGGTTGGCCGCCAGCCGGTCGAGGATCGGCAGCGCGAACGCGGCGGTCTTGCCCGTGCCGGTTTGCGCCAGGCCGATGAGGTCGCGCCCCTTGAGCACGATTGGGATGGCTTGGGTCTGGATCGGCGTTGGGTTGGTGTAGCCCTCCGCCGCCAGCGCCTTGAGAATTGGCGCGCTGAGGCCGAGGGAGTCGAACACGCTTTTGGGCGCCGAGTTCGGCGTTCCAGTCGAAGAATGAGTCACAGAGATACTTTCTCGCCCCACGCGATTGCGCGCGGGTGCAGAGTTAAGGAACGAAGCGACGGCGAAGAAAGGCGGCGAGCTTGCTTAACGAAGCGCTCAAAGCCGAACGTCGATGGTGGCGTTCCGGGGGACCGCGTTCGGCGAATGAGCGCGAACGGTCGCTGGACGGGGATATGGTGGAAAAGGGTTGAGAAGTCAACAACCGGACGCTGTTTGTTCTCGAAATCGGCTGGCGCCCTCTTCTACCGCCAGTGCGCGGGCCCACATTCAGGCAGCGCCCATATCTCGGGCCGTTTCGAGGTTAACTCATGTCTCCG
The DNA here is from genome assembly GCA_040080805.1 of Terricaulis sp. GTDB lineage: Bacteria > Pseudomonadota > Alphaproteobacteria > Caulobacterales > Aquidulcibacteraceae > Vitreimonas. Next base: position 12,605 of record JBEBHQ010000058.1, read on the forward strand.
TTCATCATTGCCGTCGTCGCCATCGCGGTCTTCGCGCTGGCGGGGTTTCGCATTGCCCAGGAATACGAGCGCGGCGTTATTTTTAGGCTCGGCCGCCATGTCGGCCTGCGCGGGCCTGGTCTCTATTGGATCATTCCACTGATCGAGCGCCAAGTGCTCATGGATTTGCGCACCCGCACACAAACCATCGAGCAGCAAGAAACCATCACCAAGGACAGCGTCACCATCAAGGTCGACGCCGTGCTCTGGTTTCGCATCGCCGACGCTTCGAAGGCTGTGCTGAACATCGCGAACTTCCAATCCGCGGTTTACCAGGTGGCGATGACCAGCCTGCGCAACATTATCGGCCAGCACCAATTGGACCAGGTGCTGAAAGAGCGCGACGCGATCAATTCCAAGCTCGCTGAGATCGTCGATGCGGCCACCGAACCGTGGGGCGTCAAGGTCGAGATCATCGAGATGAAGGACGTGGAGATTCCAGCTTCGATGCAACGCGCCATGGCGCGCGAAGCCGAAGCCACCCGCGAGAAACGCGCGCGCCTGATCAAAGCGGAAGCCGAGAGCGAAGCTTCGATAAAACTGGTGGAAGCCGCGAAACTGATCGCCACCAGTCCGACCGCGTTGGAGTTACGCCGCCTGCAAATGGTGTCCGAAGTCGGCGCCGAGCACAACACAACGACGATTGTGCTGCTGCCCAGCGAGTTCATGGCGGCGGCAAGCGCGATCGCGCAGGGCGGGGCGGTTGTGAAGGCAGCGTAGCGGGTGAGGCGTCCCTTCTCCCCTGCGGGGGAGAAGGGGGCCCGAAGGGCCGGATGAGGGGAGCGCAGTGCTTGCAAGGTGCAGCGCTTCACCCCTCACCCGCCCCGGACTAAATCGTGGGCGACCTCTCCCCCTGCGGGGGAGAGGTGACGCTTATGGACCGCCGGCGCCCTCGCCGGCATGCGTTGTGCCAGAC
>JBEBHQ010000017.1:0-57835 GCA_040080805.1 Terricaulis sp.
GGGCGGGGGGATGTGACCGTGGGCACGGGGGGCGCGGAAAAACGCCTTGTGGCTCCAATCCATGCTCAAGCTACGACTTTAGAAACGAATTGCGGATATTTCGTTGCCGATTCGTTCCGCGACGCCGTATACAGTCTAGGATGCCGATTCGGTAGCGAACAGGTCGGTCAAATGCCCCGGATTTTGACGGAAACGCAGATAGCGGAAGCAATCAAGAAAAAGACCTTCTTGATCGGCGCTGACTCCGCGAACGCGGACGGTCTGAAGTACGATTTTTGTATTGGACAGAAGTTTCTAAAAGCGTCGTTCGGCCAGTCGGTGACGTTTGACTCGCTTTCCGGCGCGGAGAAAGCGGCTGTTCAAGTTGACCCTGGCGAGGTGGTCTTTGTTCTCACGCAAGAACAGGTCGCGCTTCCCGGAAACATGACGGCACTCTTGTCACCGAAGCGCTCGCTAGCTCACCAGGGGATTTTAGTTCTCGGAGGTTTGTCAGTTGACCCTAATTACAAGGGCGCGCTCTGGGTCGGCCTCTACAATTTTTCCTCAACAGCCTTCAAGCTTCGTCCTGGCCTGAAATTGGTCGCGGGCATGTTCTACGAATTGGCCGAGAATGAAGCTATTCCCACTACGCCGAGCAAGCCAGTTCTCGAATTTCCCGATGACCTGATTCTGCTGATTCGAAACTACAAGCCTATTGAACTCAAGAGCGTCGCGGACTTGCTGCAAGAGACGAGGCGAGAGCTTCAAAGCCTCAAGGCGCAACTCACTTCAGACGACGACTGGAAAAAAGACTTCAAGGCGTCCTTGGACGAACACAATACCCAGCTCGGGAAGCTCATCGACGGGCTGAAAGAAGAGCGCGAAGCTCGGAAAAGCGAGGATGAAGGCATTCGATCGCGTCTCGATCAGATGCGAGATGTGTTCGCCAATTTTCGATCTGGCTGGGTCGTGGCAGCGCTCATATTTGCGGCGATTCTGGGCTGGGGCATTCCGGCGCTGATCAACGCTATTGGTGGTCAGTCGCAACCGCAAGCGCCTTTTGTGATGCCGTCGCCCACCGTTGAGCCGTCTGAGGGTTTGCAGTCTGCGCCCGCGAAAGGGGGGCAGCGGCCCACGCCTTGAACCCGCCAGCCTTTCCGACGCCACGAGCATGACGTCCCGTTCCGCTCCTTTTTGAAGGCATGAACAGCGCTAACTCCCCACCAATTTCGCCACCCCGCGATACGCATCCGCGGCGATCAGGTCTTGCGGGGCGCCGGCGGTTTTGGCGCGGAGTTCCGCGGCCCAGAGTACGTCATAGGCGGCGCTGAGTTTTTTGGCGGTCCAGAGGCGAGTCTGCGCCGCCACCGCGTCGCGCTCTTTCCAGAACACTGGCGGGCGCAGTTTGCCAATGGCGTCGCTTGCGCTCATGCCCTCGTCCACGAGCGCGCGCGCCTCGCGCAATTGGTGCAGGCGGCGCAGTAGCGCGCGCAGCGCCGAGACGCCGGACAGCGCATCGATGCGCGCCAGCGCCTCGACGGCGTACGCGGCGCGTCCTTGCGCTGCGGCGAGGCTGGCGGCGTCGAGCGCGCTTTCCGCTTCGCTGGCCATCAGCTGCGCCAGATCGTCGGTGCTGATCTTGCGGCCGAGCCCGTGCGCGAAGAGCGCGAACTTCTCGATCTCCTGGCGCGCTAGGCCCCGGTCCGAGGGCAGGGCGGCGAGGAAAGCTTCCTCCGCGTCTCGGTCGAAGGCGATGTTCAGTTCTTTCGCCAGCGATCGGGCGAACGCCGCGCGCTCGGCTTCGGTTTCCTCGTAGAAGGGGATCGCCGCGGCATTCTTGGCGGCGCCGAACGCCTTCACCAGCTCGGCGCTTGAGTTGAGCTCGCCGGCTTCGACGATGAGAAAACCGCCTGGCTCGCCGCGCTCGATGCCTTCGAGCGCATCGACGATGGCCGCGTCGGCGGCTTTGCCGTCGATACGCGCCCAGACAATGGTGGGCCCGCCCAGCAGGGATTGTGCGGCCAGCGCGTCGGCGAGGCGGGCGCTGTCGCGCTTGATGTCGTCCTCGCCGAGCTTGGTAATGGCATAGGGATCGTCGGACTTGCCCATCGCCCAGGCGCTGAGTTTTTGCGCTGCTTCGTGAGTGAAGCTTTCGTTGGGGCCGTACAGCAGAATGGCGCGGATGTGTTTGTCCGGCGCGTCGAGAAAGCGCCGGATCCCGGCGCTGGCGATTTTCAACGCGCAGCGCTTTCGGAGCGCATTTGCGCCATGCGCAGGGCGAGCTCAGCGCGGAAGCGTTGCGCCATGGTTTCCGCAGCGCGTTCGCGGGCGTCGTCCTGGGCGGTGATTTCGCCGAACGCAGCGGTGGGGATGTCGTAATTCACCACCGTGAACACCGAGCCGCGAATCGCGCGCCCGCCCGCCGGCGGCGTCAGCACGTAATTGGCGGTAAGGCGCATCTCGGCGCGGGTGGCTGATTCATCGAGCCGGAGGCCCAATTGCGAAACGGTCTCCAACAACGTGATCTCAAGAATCATGGGCGGCGCGCCGTTATTCTCGACTGCCAGGATGCGGTCGAGCTCGGTCTTCAGCACGTGCCCGGCCTTGCCGTCGATCTGCGCGACCTGCACCGGGCCGATGGCCGACCCGCCGCCCGTGGGGGCGTACATGGGCTGGAAGCCGCAAGCGGCCACGAGCAGGGTCAAACTGGCGATCAGCGCGCGCATGTCGGCTCTCCTAGCTGGCCACGATATTGACGATCCTGTCGGGGACCACAATCACCTTGCGGATGCTTTGGCCGGCAAGGAATTGCGCCACGGCGGGGTGGGCGAGGGCCATTTCGCGGATTTCGGCCTCCGGCGCACCCTTGGCGGCTTCGATCTCGCCACGTTTCTTGCCGTTCACCTGGATGGGGAGTGTCACCGTGTTGCGCGCGGCGAGGGCTGGGTCTGCCTTGGGCCAGGGCGCGGTGGCGACGAAGCCCTCGCCGCCGAGCGTTTCCCAGCATTCCTCGGCCAGGTGCGGCATGAACGGGGCGATGAGCTGGGCGAGGATGCGCAGGGCTTCGCCGCGCGCGAAATGGCCGGCGGACGTGTCGTCCTTGAGCTTGGCGATGGCGTTGACCAGTTCGTATGAGCGCGCGACCGCGACGTTAAAGCGAAAGTGCTCGATGTCCTCGGTGACGCTGGCGATGGCGCGGTGCGCGAGCTGGCGCAGGGCGTATGGGGCGCCGGCGCCCTCGGAATTGGAGCGCGCGGCCTCCGGCCGCGCAGGCGTCGCCGGAGGCGACCCTTCAACATGCGCCTCAACCAAACCCCAAACCCGCTGCACAAAGCCCCAAGCGCCTTTGACGCCGGAGGCAGTCCATTCCACATCGCGCTCGGGCGGTGAATCGCTGAGCACGAACCAGCGCGCGACGTCGGCGCCGAAATCATGCACGAACGCGTCGAGATCGACGACGTTCTTTTTTGACTTCGACATTTTTTCGATGGGGCCGACATCCACGGGGATGTCTCTTCCACGTTCGAACGCGCTTCCGTCGCGAAGGTCCACCTCTTCGGGCGTGAGCCAGGTCGGCGACACAAAGTAAGTTGCGCGCGGCGCCTGTATAACCGAGCCGCCCTGGACCTGGGACTGAGTCCAAGAGGACGCTGGGAAGCCGGTTGTCTTTTCAACACGCCCTCCGCTTCTTTGCTCGATGTCGGCTTCCCGCAGGCCTCGTTGCTTGCGTTGATACGTCTCATGCACGACCATGCCCTGCGTGAACAAGCTGGCGAAGGGTTCACCGCTGGGCAGGTCGAGGTAGCCGCAATCGCGCATCGCGCGCGTGAAGAAGCGCGCGTAGAGCAGATGCAGCACCGCGTGTTCGACGCCGCCGACATATTGATCCACCGGCAGCCAGTATGACGCGAGCTTCTTATCGAACGGCGCGTCAGGATTCTGCGCATCGGTGAAACGCGCGAAGTACCAGGAGGAATCCACGAACGTATCGAGCGTGTCGGTTTCGCGCGTGGCTTTGCCGCTGCACTGCGGGCACTTGGTGTGCTTCCAGGTCGGATGGCGATCCAGCGGATTGCCGGGCTTGTCGCGCTCGAAGGTCACGTCTTCTGGCAGCTGAATTGGCAGGTCTTTTTCCGGCGCGGGCACGATCCCGCATTTGCCGCAATGGATCGCCGGGATCGGGCAGCCCCAGTAACGCTGGCGCGAAACGCCCCAATCGCGCAGGCGGTATTTCGTCGTCGCTTCGCCTTTTTCGAGTTTCACCAATTCATCGATCGCGCGCGTGATCGCATCCTTGGTCGAGAGTCCATCGAGGAAGCATGAATTGTAGATCGTGCCGTCGTCGGTGAAAGCTTCGTCCGCGACAGCGTAAGTCGCCGCGTCCGCGCCCGGCGGCAACACCACCGGCTTGAACGGGAGGTCGTACTTGCGCGCGAAATCCAGATCGCGCTGATCGCCCGCCGGGGAACCAAAAATCGCCCCCGTGCCGTAAGTCGAGAGCACGAAATTCGCCGCCCACACGGGCAATTCCCAGCTGTCGTCGAACGGATGCTTCACGCGGACGCCGAGATCGATACCCGTTTTTTCGGCTTTCTCGATGTCGGCTTCCGAGGTGCCAAGCGTTGCGCAATCGGCGATGAATTTCGCGACGTCGGGGCGGAATTCCGCAATTGTTTTTGTGAGCGGATGATCCGGCGCCAGCGCCAGGAAACTCGCGCCAAACAAGGTATCCGGCCGCGTGGTGAAGACTTCAATTGGGTCGCGCGCGTGATTGGGCGCTTGTTTTCCTCCCTCGTTTACGGGGGAGGTGTCGCCGAAGGCGACGGAGGGGGCAGGTGCAGCCGCGCCCCCTCCGGCTTCGCCTCGCTCAGCCACCTCCCCCGCAAGCGGGGGAGGAAAGGAGGCGATATCCCACCAGATTTTCGCGCCTTGGCTTTTGCCGATCCAGTTGCCCTGCATCAGCCGCACTTTGTCGGGCCATTTGTCGAGCTTGCCGATCGCATCCAGCAAATCATCCGCATAAGCGGTGACGCGGAACATCCATTGTTCCAGCTCGCGCGTCTCCACGGCTGCGCCCGAGCGCCAGCCCTTGCCATCGACCACTTGCTCGTTGGCGAGCACGGTGTTGTCGACAGGGTCCCAATTCACTTTTTGCTTCTTGCGATACACCAAGCCTTTTTTCCAAAACGCCAGAAACATCGCCTGTTGGTGCTTGTAATAAGCCGGATCGCAGGTGGCGATTTCGCGCGACCAGTCGATGGCGAGGCCAAGCAATTTCAGCTGCTCGCGCATCGCGGCGATGTTATCGTAGGTCCAGCCCTTCGGGTGGATGCCGCGTTCCATCGCCGCGTTTTCCGCCGGCAGTCCGAACGCATCCCAGCCCATCGGGTGCAACACATTGTAGCCGTTGGCGCGGCGGAAGCGCGCGATCACATCGCCCATGGCGTAATTGCGCGAATGGCCGACATGGATGCGCCCCGACGGATAGGGGAACATCTCAAGGATGTACGCTTTGGGCTTACCTTTGGCTTCGTCCGGCGCAAGCGCGCGGTCGATCCCGGCGCGCGCCCAGCGCTCGCGCCATTTTGGTTCGACCTCGCGGTGATTGTAACGAGACATGTTTCCTCAGCGCCTTTTGAGGCGCCTTGGTGAGGGCAAAGCGCCGTTAAGTCTAGCTGCCGAGCGTGCTCAAGCGGAGTTGGCGCGCGCCGCGAAGGATCGCGTTTTCGAGTTGGATCTCGGTGTCGGGATCAACCGATGCGTCCTGCCATCCGTTGGCCCCTTGCACCTGGCGGAACAGCGAAAGGTTCAGCGCGTCGGCGCGAAGGCGCGTGTCGAGAATGTAGACAGTCGCTTTGAAGCGCTCGTTCGGCGCGGCGGGGTCGGAGTACCAGTCGGTGATGATGACACCGCCGAAAGGATCGGCGGACGCCAGCGGCATGAACGACAAGGTATCGAGCGAGGCGCGCCAGAGGAACGAGTTGACGCCAATGCCGGCCTCGCCGCCGCGATTGCCGCTTGAGCCGTTGCCGCCGCCGAAGATCGAGACGCCGGCGCTTTGATTGTCGTCCGCGCGCGATTGGCCTGGCTGGCGCGCGTCGTCGCCCCGGAACATCGAGCAGGCGGAAAGCGCTAGGGCCGCCACCATGAAGAGTGCGCCCTTCAAGAGGGTTCGCCCGGCCTGCGTCATCAATTTTCTCCGCTTTCCAAACCGCTGCGCTACCCCGAAGCCGACGCAGTGCGCCGCTCGTATATCATGGGGAAAGGCCAGAGCCAGGGGGGCACTGCGGAGTGGCGAGGGTGTGGCATCCCTATCCCACGGTGGCCAATTTCATGGTTAATGTGCCCGATGCCCCTTTTTTGACGAAATATTCGCACGACCTGTGTCCTATAACTCACTGCGGACTCGCATCGATTCAGCTAGAGTGTTCGCTGAGATCTTTCGTCCAGGGGCAAAAGTTCGTGATTAGGCCGTCTACTTGGGTGCTCGCGGGGGCCGCCGTCTTGGCGACGGCTGGCGTCGCGCACGCGCAAGAGCGGCCAAATCCGGCGGTCGAAGCTCAGGTCGTTCGCGCTGCGGTACCCTGGTACCAGCGGTTCACCACGTCCAGCGGGGTCACGGAATCCATCACCGGTGATGTGGAGGATGACCATATTTTAGCGCCGGCCTGGACGTTGAACCAGCGTTGGGGGCTCACGGTTGATGTCCGCGAGGCTCAACGCATCGAGCGTCTGCCCGAGGGTGGCCGGGGCGACCAAACCTCGGTGGGCGCATTCTACCAGTTCACCCCGCGCGTCCGCGTCGGCGGCGAGGTGAGCCTCGAAACCGCCGAGCGCCCAGGCGCCGCCCCGACCGAGGAGCAGAACGACCCGCTCGCCGGCGTTCGCATCGAGTCTGCGTTCCGGTTCTAAAGTCCAGACAAGGCATCGATCGCCGCCAAGCCAGCAAAGCCGCGCCCAGCCAAACGGCCAGCGTTCGTTGCGCTTACTCCGCCAAGCGCAATCACGGGCACGCCCGCCGTGCGCGCCAGTTGGCTTGCCCGAAACAGGCCGAGCGGCGAATTGCCCGAAGCGCTGGCGGTCGCGAACACCGGACCCAGCACGCTTGCATCGACGCCGAACCGCGCGGCGCGCGCGAGGGCGCCGCGCGAATGGGCCGCGGCTGTAACCAGGCCCGCGCCTTCGCGCCGCGCTGGAAGCAAACGCTCGGGCCAGTGTATTCCTGCCGCGCCGACGCGCTGTGCAAGCTCAGGGTCGGCGGCAATCAGCAAAAAGAGCCCGCGCGTTCGGCAGATCGCGGCGAGCAAACCTGCGGTGCGTGCGCGATCAGGCGCGCCGAAATGACGGTAGACCAGGGCGGTCCCGCGCGGCAGACGGGCAGCGACGGCCAGCGGGTCTGGCGTGCGCTCAGGGTCAGTCAGGAGATAAAGCGCGGGGATCGAGGGCGCGCCCGCCTCGCGGTTGAGCCGCCGCGCCAACCCCGCTAGCATTGTGGCCGACCTCATGGACACATCTTCCGAAATCATTGCGGCGCGCGCAATTGTTCTTGCGCGCATCGCCGAAGCGGCGAAAGCAGCCGGCCGCGCGCCGCAAGGTATAGCGCTTGTCGCGGTATCAAAGCAGCAAACGGAGGCCCGCGTCGAGGCCATGCTCGCGGCGGGGCAGCGTGTGTTTGGCGAGAACCGGGTGCAGGAGGCGCGGGCGCGCTGGGGCGAACGGCGCGCCGCCCTTGCCGAATTGCGTTTGCACTTGATTGGGCCGCTGCAGACCAACAAGGCCGAAGAGGCGGTCGCGCTATTTGATACCATCGACAGTCTCGATCGGGAAAAGCTTGCGGCGGCGCTGGCTGGGGCGGCGCAACGGCAGGGGCGCAGTCCCGATATTCTGGTGCAGGTGAACACCGGCGAAGAGGCGCAGAAAGCAGGCGTCGCGCCGAGGGAGGCGGACGCGTTCATCAAGGGCGCGCGGGAGATTTATGGCCTGCCGGTCAAAGGCCTGATGTGCATCCCTCCGGCGGATGAAGAACCAGCGATGCACTTCGCGCTGCTGGCGAAAATCGCCGCCCGCAACGGGCTGGCCGAACTCAGCATGGGCATGAGCGAGGATTTCGAGACCGCCATCCGCTTCGGCGCGACTCAAGTGCGCGTCGGCTCGGCCTTGTTCGGCGGGCGCCGCGCGGCCACGATTGCGAAAGCGTGACAGGACAGGAGGGGTACGATCAGGGTAAGCTCAGAGCCAGCACCAGGCCCCAATGACGCGTGACACGATCATCCTGATTATCGACGACGATGCCGATCTGCGCGAGGCGCTGGTCGAGCAATTCGCCGATGAAGACGGCTTTGCCGCCCTGGGCGCCGCCAGCGCCGAGGAGGGGCTCACCGCCGCCGCCGCCCACAAGCCCGCAGCTGTCGTGCTCGACGTCAGTCTGCCAGACATGGACGGGATAGAAGCGTGCAAGCGCTTGCGCGACCAGGGCGTGAAAGCCCCCATCATCCTGCTCACCGGCGCAGCGCGCGAGGAGCTTGATCAGGTGAACGGGCTGGACGCCGGCGCCAACGATTACGTGCTCAAGCCGTTCAAATTCTCGGTGCTGCTGGCCCGCATCCGCGCGCATCTGCGGAGCCACGAAGCCAGCGAGGATGCGATTTATCGCATCGGTCCGTACGAATTCCGCCCCGGCATGCGCGTGTTGATCGATCCCGCGCAAAAGAAGATCCGCCTCACCGACAAGGAAGCGTCCATCCTGCGCTACCTCTATCGCTCAGGCGAAAAGCCGGTTGGGCGCGAGGAGCTGCTGCGCGAAGTGTGGGGCTACAACGCCAACGTCACCACCCACACGCTCGAAACCCACATCTATCGCCTGCGCCAGAAAATCGAACCCGACGCCCAGGCGCCAAAACTGCTGATCACGGAAACGGGCGGATATCGGTTGCAGGGGTAGCGCCTGCTCTGCGCTTTCGTCTGGTGCGCGCCGGTGGAGTCGGGTCCCGCGAACTGGGATTGTTTAGCCCACACTTACGCAACGCCCACGTAACTTCGCGTGCTGTCTTAATCTTTGAACGCTGCCTCAAGCATGGCGCTCGCCAGTTCGCGCGTGAGCGGCAGCGGGTTTCCACCTGCGGTGGGGTCTTCGAGCGACATCGCGACGATGCGTTCAAAATCGCCCCGCGGCACTCTGAAAGCGGTGAGATTTGCCGGGATTTTGAGCTCAGCGCGCAATCTCCGCACGAAGCGCAAGAAGCCGTCAAATCCTCCATCAATACCGAGATAGGCGCCAAGCCTGATGATCTTCTGCTCGATAGCGGCGCGATTGGCTTCGAGCACAGCGGGCATCACCACGGCGTTGGTCATGCCATGATGGGTGTCGTAGAGCGCGCCAATCGGGTGCGATAACGCGTGCATCGCGCCGAGGCCTTTCTGGAACGCCGTCGCACCCATGGCGGCGGCGCTCATCATGTGGCCGCGCGCTTCGATGTCGGTCGGCGTTGTATAAGCGCGCACCAGATATTCCTTCACCAGGCGCATGCCTTCGACCGCGACGCCATCGCCGAGCGGGTGATAGGACGGCGCGCAATAGGCCTCGAGGCAATGTGCAAACGCATCTAGCCCAGTGCCGGCGGTGATCGCCGGCGGCATGCCGATGGTGAGCTCTGGATCGCAGATCACGACCGCCGGCATCATTTTGGGGTGGAAGATCACCTTTTTCAGATGCGCCTTTGAGTCAGTGATGACGCCGGCGCGGCCTACTTCAGAGCCAGTCCCCGCCGTCGTTGGCACGGCGATGATCGGGGCGATGGCGCTTGCGTCAGCGCGCGTCCACCAATCGCCGACATCTTCGAAATCCCAGATCGGGCGCGTCTGTCCCGCGGCGAAGGCGACCAGCTTGCCCAGGTCGAGGCCGGAGCCGCCGCCGAAGGCGATAACGCCGTCATGCTTGCCGCTCCGGTAGTGCGCGATTCCGGCGGCGAGATTTTCATCGCTCGGATTGGAGCGCACGTCGGCGAAAATGTCCGCCTCGAGCCCAACGGCGTGCAACGACGCCAGCGCATTTTGCGTGATCGGCAGCGCCGCGAGCGCTTTATCGGTCACCAGAAGCGGCCGCTTCATGCCAAGCGCGCGCGCATGGTCCGGCAATTCCTTGATTCGCCCAGCGCCGAACTTGATTGAGGTGGGGTAGTTCCAATTAGCGTTGATGCTCATCACGTCCTCAAATGATACGATTTCGGTCGCGTTAAATTGTGGAAGCCGATCACCGACAGCGCGCCGCCGCGCCCGGTGTCCTTGCAGCCGGTCCAACACAAAGCCGGGTCGAGATAATCGCAACGGTTCATGAAGACGGTTCCGGTTTCAATCCGCGCGCCGATAGCCTGGGCGCGGTCCGTATCCCTGGTCCAGACCGAAGCGGTGAGCCCGTAATCGGAATCGTTCATCAGCGCGATAGCTTCCTCGTCGCTCTTCACCTTCATGATCCCGACCACCGGCCCGAAACTCTCCTCGCGCATCACCCGCATGGAATGATCGACGTGTGTGAGAATTTGCGGTGCGAGGTATGGCGTGCCGGGTTTATCAGCCGGAAAATCCTTCACATCGATCAACGGGCGCGCGCCCGCGCGCCTGGCCTCTTCGGTTTGCGCGCGCACCAAATCGGCAAAGCGAGTTTGCGCCATCGGGCCGAGCGTGGTTTCAGGATCGAGCGGATTGCCGAGCTTGTAGCCGCGCGTCAACGCGGTCGCCGCCTCAACGAAGTCATCGAACAAGGGTTCGGCCACATAGATGCGCTCGATGCCGCAGCAGCATTGGCCGGAATTGTACATCGCCCCGTCGATCAAGGTCTCTACCGCGCGCTCAACGTCCGCATCCTCGCAAATATAAGCCGGGTCCTTGCCGCCGAGTTCGAGCCCGAGGCCGGTGAAACTGCCCGCCGCGGCGCGTTCGATGGCTTTGCCGCCGCCGACCGAGCCGGTAAAATTCACAAAATCAACTGCGCCCGCGCCAAGCAGCGCTTCCGTGACTTGGTGATCGAGCGCGAGATTGCAGAACAGGCCGCGCGGCAGTCCGGACGCATTCGCGGCTTGTTGGAACCGCTCCCCCGCCAGCAATGTCTGCGTCGCGTGCTTCAGCACCACCGCATTGCCCGCCATCAGCGCCGGCGCGATGGTGTTGATGGCGGTGAGGTAGGGATAATTCCACGGCGCGATCACCATCACCACGCCCAGCGGTTCACGCGCGATGAAGCGGCGGAACGCGGCGCTGTTTTCGATTTGCATTGGCGCCAACGCGCTTTCGGCGATGCCCGCCATGTAGTCCGCGCGCTCCTTCACCCCGCCAAACTCGCCGCCATAGCGCACCGGCCTGCCCATCATGTGCGCAAGCTCTGGCACCATCTCGTCCTTCATCGCGATCAGCGCGGTGACAAAAGCCTGCACCGCCGTCACACGTTCCGTGATCGCCCGCTCCGCCCACGCCTTCTGCGCCACCCGCGCGGCGGCGATGGCCGAGTGCGCGGCGTCAAGGCTCGCACTTTCACGTTCGACGTAAACCGAGCCGTCGAGGGGGGAGATGAGCTTGAGTCTGGTCATAACCTATCCTTATTCCCACCCATCCGCGGATTGCGCGAAGCGCAAGTCCGGGGGCCATAAACTCAATGGCTTGCGTTTATAGGCCCCGGACTGCTCCCCCGGATCACGTCCGGGGTCGCATCCGGCGGTGGGCGGTCAGTTTTTTCAACACGAATTCCAAATCAATATCTCTCGAACCCGCGCATCAAATCCCAATCGGTGATGCGCCGATCGTATTCCAGCTGCTCCCAATTGGCGGTGTGGACATAATGTTCAATCACCTTGTCGCCAAGCGCCGCGCGCAGCATGGCGGAGCCGTCGAACACGGCGGTGGCGGCGCGCAACGTGCGGGGAATGTCACGCAATTCGGCTTGGTTGTAAGCATCGCCGACGAACGGCGCTGATAGCGCGAGCTTCTCTTCAACACCCTTCAGCCCCGCCGCGATCAAGCCAGCGAAGGCCAAATACGGATTGAGATCGGCGCCGCCGACGCGGCACTCTATGCGCACCGCGCTCGACCCGGCGCCGCAGAGCCGGAAACCGGCGGTGCGATTGTCATCGCTCCACACCAGTTTCGTCGGCGCGAAGGTGCCGGCCATGAAACGCTTGTAGGAATTGATGTAGGGCGCGAGCAGCAAGGTGCAGTCTGGCGCGTATTTGATCTGTCCAGCGAGGAATTGCTTCATCATCTCCGACATGCCGAGCTTGTCTTTGCCATCGCGGAACAGCGGCGCTTTGCCGGCTTTGTCCCACAGCGACATGTGGATGTGGCAGGAAGAACCCGCTAGATCGTAGCGCCATTTGGCCATGAAGGTGATCGCCTTGCCGTGCTGGTGGGCGATTTCCTTCATGCCGTTTTTCATAATCACGTGGCGATCAGCCATGGTCAGCGCATCGGCATAGCGGACGTTGAGTTCTTCTTGGCCCGGCCCCCATTCGCCCTTGGAATTTTCCACCGGAATGCCGGCTTTCTGCAAGCCGTTGCGCATGGCGCGCATCACCGGCTCTTCCTTGCTGGTTTGCAGGATGTGATAATCCTGGATGTAATCGCCGGCGGTGATGGCGTCGCGATAATGTTTCTGACGCAGACTGCGATAATCTTCGTCGAACAAATAAAATTCGAGTTCCGAGGCGGTAAACGCCGTCAGCCCCAGCGCTTCGAGCCGCGCGAGCTGCGCTTTCAGAATTGAGCGCGGCGCGTGCGGGATGGGTTTGTGATCGTGGTGATCTTCCAGATCGCAGAGCACCAAGGCCGTGCCTGGTAGCCACGGCGTCACGCGCAGGGTGGAGAGATCCGGCTTCATGACGAAGTCGCCGTAACCGCGCTGCCAGCTTGAAGCTTCGTAGCCCGGCACCGGCTCCATGTCGATGTCGTTGGCGAGCAGGTAATCGCAGCCGTGAGTTTCCTCGTAGGCGCCATCGACAAAAAACTGCGCCTGGAATCGCTTGCCGATCAGTCGGCCCTGCATGTCAGGGAAACACACGAGCACCGTATCGATATCGCCGGCGGCGGTGAGTTTGCGCAATGCGTCGAGCGTCAGCATGCCGTCCATGTGCCAATCCCTTTCAAGCAACATAAACACCCATCCCCGGATTGCGCGAAGCGCAAGTCCGGGGCCCATAATCGCGATGGTCCGAGTTTATGGGCCCCGGACTGCCGGCTGCGCCGACATCCGGGGATGGGTGTCGTCTAACTATCGTTTTACTTCGCCCACCGCCACTTCAGCAGCAGTGATCGAGGCCTGACGAGCCGCAACATCAGCTTCGCTGACCGGCGGGCCTTTGAAGCGGCGCATTTCGAGCCCGAACCAAACCACGGCTGTGATCGCGGCAATGCCAGCAAAGAAGATCAGCGCTTTATCGTTCGGCGGTTGCGTGCCGATATAGAAGATAAAGCCCGCGATCAGGATGCACAGGAATGCGACCACTCTAAATAACGGCCCCATGTCCCATGGTCCCATGGTTTTCCACTTGTTGCCATAGGCGAACAGCCCCGCTGCGAGCGGCATGGCGTAGGAGATGTAGAGTGCGATGGACGTGACCGCCACCGCCACCGAATACGCGTCGGCATAGGCGACGAACGCCACCGCCAAAATCGCGCCAATCCAGATCGCCGCCACCGGCACGCGCCAGCGTGGGCTCACCTTTTTCAGGACTTCCGAAGCCGGCAGACCGTGATCACGCGCGAAGGCAAAGATCATGCGGCTCACTGAAGTCACGGTCGCCAAGCCGCAAATGTACTGCGCCACAAGAATGATACCGTAGAGCGTCAGTTTCACGCCTTGAGGCATGGTGCCGTCCATGACCCAGAAGAACACGTTCCAGCCTTGCGCGGCGGCTTCATCCATATTGGGGATGGCCAACACGAAAGCGCAGGAAAACAGCCACGCGAACAACACCGCCCAGAACACCGAGTGGATGATGGCTGTCGGCACGTGGTGCGCCGCTTTGTGGGTTTCTTCCGAAGTGTGCGCCGATGCGTCGTAACCCGTCAGCGTATAGATCGGCAGCAACATGCCCAGCATGAACACAGTGATGATCGAAGCTGTCTGCGGCCACACGCCGGCGCCCGCATCGCCGGAATAATTGGTGAAGGTCCAGAGCCTGCTAAAATCGTGGCTGTCAGCGTAGAAATAGAGAGCGCCGGTGAGCAGCACCGCCCCGCCCAGAATCAGATAACCGGAGAAATCAGTGAGCAACGTGGTGGTTCGGATCCCCAAATGATTGATCAGGGCGTGCGAGCCAGTGATCGCGGCCACGAAAATCACCTTGGTCAGATAAGTGTCGGTGATCCCCAGCATCGGCGCGAATGAGCCGATGAAGAAATAATAGGTGCCGACGTTAATGGCGGCTAACACCGTGATCAGGCCCAGCAGGTTCATCCATGCTGTAAGCCAGCCCCAGAAGCGGCCCCCGAGAATGGAACTCCAATGATAGAGCCCGCCCGCCGTGGGATAGGCTGAGGCGATCTGCGCCATGCCCAACGCAAATAACAGCGCGCAGCCCCCGCCCACCAGCCAGCCGATGCCGAGCGCAGCGCCGCCCGCGCCGCTTGTGCCCTGCGCCAGCGAGTTGATGCCGCCGGACAAGATGCAGATGATTGAAAACGAAATCGCGAAATTGGAAAAGTGCCCCATGCTGCGGGACAATTCCTGCGCGTAACCCATTTTGTGTAGGGTTTTGACGTCGTCGTCGGACGCGCCAGTGCCTGGTTTCGCCATTGTGTGCTTTGCCTCCCTATTTATTGGTTTTGAATTGCCCTTACGCCAATTTCTCTTTTGTCATCGTCGAGCGCTTCCATCGCCGCATTCACGGCCTCCGCCAGAAGCCGCGCCCATCGCGCCTGGCCGATTTCATCACGGATCAAATCATTGCGCACTTCGATCATCACGCCCGCCCGCCGGCCTGCGTGACGGTCCATGGTGTAGAAAACGCCCTGATCGGGGCTGTAAGGCTCATTGCGCCCGACCTTGAGTTGAGAATCGCGCGCCAGCGACTCGATCATCACGTCAGCCATGCGCGCATCAAGCCCATGCAGAATGCCAACATGCCATGGTCGCGGCTTGCCAAACAGAATTGGCGTAAAGGAATGCACTGACACCAGCGCCAGAATATCGGGGCGCACCGCCAATTGCGCTTCGATCGCTTCGTGAAAGGGATCATGATAAGCGCGAATGCGTTCGGCGCGCATCCGCGCATCGAGGCCCGCATTGCCAGGCACCAGCGCACCTTCGGCGACCAGCGGAATGAGATCGTCTGCGGCGTGATCACGGTTGGGGTCCGCCACTAGGCGCGAAACGGTCGCGGCGATCAAAGTTGCGCCGAGCGCAACCGACAGGCGCTGTGCTAAAGCCAGCGCGCCGACATCCCAGGCCGCATGATCTTGAAGCACGGCGGCGTCCAGGCCGAGAGAGCTGAGGTGGGAGGGAACCGCATTGGAGGCGTGGTCACACACCAGCAGCACGGGCGCTCGCCCTGCCGGGTTGTCGATGATCGGCTCGACTCGCTCCAGTTTGGCCACGCTGGGCTCCTTGGGGGCCAACATTCCGGAATTTGCACTCTTGTCAATCTTGAAACCATCGTTTCAAGTTGGGATCGGGCAAAGGAGGGGCCGGCCCCACCCATGGCTCGCGTGAACATCGAGACCCAGATCCATGACCTGATGCATGCGCTGACGGCCGCGGAGAAACGCGCGGCGCGTGCGCTGCTCGCCAAATATCCAATGATCGGCCTTGGCCCGGTGGCGGAGTTCGCGGATGAGTCGGGCGTGGGCGCGGCCACCGTGTTGCGTTTCGTAGCCCGAATGGGGTTTGATTCTTATCCGGAGTTCCAGCGGCAATTGCGCGACGAGCTTGCTGAGCGGATGAAATCGCCACTGCAGAAAACGCCACCGTCTGTCCGCAAAGGATCGGCTGGCGAATTTCTGCCCCGCTTCGTCAACGCCACTATCGCCAACATCCAGGAGACAGCAACGCGCTTGCCGGCCTCAGAGTTCGAAGCCGTGTGCCATCGCCTCGCTGACCCGCGCGCCGCCTGCCACGTCGTAGGCGGGCGCTTCACTGATGCGATCGCCGCTTGCCTCGTCGCCCAATTGCGCGTGGTTCGCGCTGGCGTGCGCAAACTGGAGCAGCGCCCCGCCAACGCCGCCGATCAGATGCTGGATGTGAAAGCAGGCGATTGCGCCGTATTCTTCGACATTCGTCGCTATGACGATGACCTCTTGCGCATGGCCAAGGCGCTGAGGGCGCGGCGCGCGCGGGTCATCCTCATCACCGATTCGTGGATTTCGCCGATCTCCCGCCACGCTAAATATGTGCTGCCTTGCGCCGTGGACGTTGGCCGGACGTGGGATTCGAACGCCGCCTTGTTCACGCTTGCCGAAGCCATCATAGCGCGCGTCACCGAGCTTTCATGGGTCAGCGCGCGGGAGCGTATTGCCGCGAAGGAAGCGATGGAAGACTAACCGCGCCGCCCGGAATTATCCCGTCATTGTCGCCTCATGCCTGGTCTTCGGCGAGCACCCACTCCAGGCGCGCTCTGTGCGCTGCAACTCCCGAAGGTACGGCGCTGCTACACTCTCGGCTGGTACGGCAGGTATCCGCGTTCGACCATACGGCGTAGCGCGTTGTAGGCTTCGGTGAGTTCCTCAAAGGTTTGGCGAAGCGTGGCAAGGTGGGCGATTTGCTCGGGGTTTGGCGTGCGCCCAGTTTCGGTTATCGCGATTGCCGCGGCGACCCAGTTGGCGCGCGCTTGCGCCGCCGACACCGCCAGGTGCTCAAACCGGCTAAGATCAGTGCGGCCAAGCACCTTGCTGACGGTTTCGCGGTTGGCGGCGAAGGCGGCGTAATCGATCTGCTCGAGATGGCCACGCATGCGCCGCTGTTCTTGCGGATCAAGCTGAGCTTCGGGCTCGAAATGGTCTTGCGCGCTGCGCCGCGCGCTCGAAGTGACGATCGAGGACATTACGCTTGCTCCTTCGCTGGTTCATCGGCTGATGTGGGCAAGAGTGTACGGCGGCGGCGTTAAGGCGGCGTTAGGCGTTGGCGTCAGCGCGTGAAACGATAATTGCGGATAAACCATAAGCGCCGTTGCGCCCCGCCGCCGGCGCTAACAATTGGGCGCGGTCGGCGTCGCCAATCAGGCGACCAAGACCGAAAAGATCGCGGCGTTCATCGCGAAATTGAAGCCGGCGTGCGCGAGGACGGCTAGCCAGATCGTCCCGCCGCGTTTGCGCAACGCTGTGAACATCAACGAGACCGCGAAAGTGAGCGCGAACCACAACAGCCCGGAAGCGCCGATAAAGCTCACCGCGCCGCTTGAATACGTAATGCCATGGTGCATGAGGTGCAGCCCGGCGAATACGCTGGCGCTGACAATGGGCCCCGCCATTGGTCCCCAAGCCGCGGCGGCGCGCTGATGAATCACGGCGCGCGACAAAAACTCTTCGCCGACGGGGCTGGCGATCAGGGCGGGGCCCGTGAAGATCAGGAACAACGCCATCGGAGAAAGGCCCGTCGGAATGCCGGGGCCGGTAAGAAAGCTCTGACGTATGCTGACGAATGGGTTATCGGCGCTCGCGCCATAGAGCGCGTAACAAACACCAAAGGCAACGACGGCGAAAACAGCGCCCATAAGCGGCGCGATCAGCCACCATGCCGCGCGCGGCGGCGGGCCGAAGCCGATAGCGCGTCGCTCTTCGCGCGTTAGCATAATCCACGGCGTCGGCCACAGCAGCATGAAGCTCGCCAAGATCAGCTTGCGCGCCTCGACCGGCCCAAACAAACCATACGCGCGCAAGGCCGCGTGCGCCGCAAGCAAGGCGATCAGCGCGATCGTGGCGTACACCGCAAAGCGCGACACGCTTACTCCGTCGTTGCCCGCGCGGCGCGCGCCGCCTCCAAGCGTTTCACCAACGCTGCGTGCTCATCCCACAAGCGCCGCGGCAGGCGCGCGCCAAAGTTTTCGTAGTGTGGAGGGATTAGAGCGGCCTCTTCGGCCCAGATGTCGAGATCGACGTTAAGTAGAGTGTCGAGATCTTTGTCCGAGAGCGTAAGCCCGCTTAGATCGAGCGCCTCCTTCGTGGGTACGTGGCCGATCGGCGTTTCGTGCGCGTCCGCCGCGTCGTCGAGGCGCTCGAAAATCCACTTCAACACCCGGCTATTGTCGCCAAAGCCCGGCCAGATGAACTTGCCGCCTTGGTCCTTGCGGAACCAATTGACGAAAAAGATACGCGGCAGGTCCGCGTCAGCGCGCTCGCCGATTTTGAGCCAGTGGTTGAAATAATCGCCCATGTGGTAGCCGCAGAAGGGCAGCATCGCGAACGGGTCGCGGCGCAATTCGCCGACCTTGTTTTCCGCCGCGGCGGTGCCTTCGGAGGCGACGTTGGAGGCTAAGAACACGCCGTGCGCCCAATCGAACGCCTCGGTGACAAGCGGCACCGCGCTGGCGCGGCGACCGCCGAACAGGATGGCCGAAATCGGCACGCCGCTGGGATCTTCCCATTCTGGGGCGATCACCGGGCATTGGCCGGCGGGCACGGCGAAACGCGAATTGGGGTGGGCGGCGGGGAATTTGGAATCCGGCAGCCAGCGATTGCCCTGCCAATCGGTGAGCCCGGGGGGAGGGTCCTTGGTGAGTCCCTCCCACCATACATCGCCGTCGGAGGTGAGCGCCACGTTCGTGAAAATGGTGTTGGCGAAGAGCGCGTCGAGCGCACTCTTGTTGGTTTTCGAACTGGTGCCGGGCGCGACGCCGAAGAAGCCGGCTTCCGGATTGATGGCGTAGAGGCGGCCATCGTCGCCGAAACGCATCCAGGCGATGTCGTCGCCGATGGTTTCGGCCTTCCAGCCGGGAATGGTCGGTTGCAGCATGGCGAGATTGGTTTTGCCGCAGGCGCTGGGGAAGGCGGCGGCGACGTACTTCACGGCCCCTTCCGGTGAGGTGAGCTTCAAGATCAGCATGTGCTCGGCGAGCCAGCCGGAATCGCGCGCCATCACCGATGCGATGCGCAGCGCGTAGCATTTCTTGCCCAACAGCGCGTTGCCGCCATAACCGGAGCCGTAGCTCCAAATCTCGCGCGTTTCCGGGAAGTGGACGATCCACTTCTCGTTGTTGCAAGGCCAGGGCACGTCTTTTTGGCCAGGAGCGAGCGGTGCGCCCAATGTATGCACGGCGGGAACGAAGAAGCCGTCATCGCCCATTTGGTCGAGTGCGGCCTTGCCCATGCGGGTCATGATCCGCATCGAGGCGACGACGTAGCCGCTGTCGGTGATCTCAACGCCCAGCGCACTGATCTTGGAGCCGAGCGGCCCCATCGAGAACGGCACCACATACATAGTGCGCCCGCGCATGCAGCCGTCGAACAAGCCACCCAGCTTGGCGCGCATCTCGTCCGGGGCGAGCCAATTGTTGGTGGGGCCGGAATCGTCTTCGCTTTGCGAGCAAATGAAGGTGCGGCTTTCAACGCGCGCCACGTCCTTTGGATCGGAAGCGGCGTAGAAGGAATTCGGGCGCTTGTCTTCGCTCAGCTTCTTTAGCGTGCCGGCGGCGACGAGTTCGCCGGTCAAGCTTTCCCACTCCGCCTCCGAACCGTCGCACCAATACACGCGGTCGGGTTTGGTTAAGGCGGCGATGCGCTCGACCCAATCGATGAGCTTGGTGTGACGGGTCGGGGCCGGCTTGAGGCCAGCGATTTCTGCGGTCAAGGAATCCCTCCGAGGCGTTAGGCGCGGGGGCGCTCAACGCTGTCGAGCTAAAAGCGTGCCAGCCCCTTAGCGCACAGGCCATGCCGCCGCCAGCGGCGGCGTCCGTAAAGCTGGCCTGCGGGCCTTTGAGGGACGGGAGGCTAGGCTTGACCCTGGGCGGCGGCCCATTCCCGCGTCAATTGCTCCAGCACGGAGAGCGGCACGGCGCCGTTCGCGAGCAGAGTATCGTGGAACGCTTTCAGGTCAAATCGCGCGCCCAATGTTGAAGTCACCTCTTGGCGCAGGCGGTTGATAGCTTGGCGCCCAACCATGTAGCTGCAGGCTTGCCCGGGCCAGACGCTGTAACGTTCGATTTCCGTGGTGACGGAGCTCTCGAGGTCGCCCGTCGCCTCCATCATCGACTGGATGGCCTGTTCGCGGGTCCAGCGCTTGTGGTGCATCCCGGTATCGACGACGAGCCGCGAGGCGCGGAATGTGGCCGATTGCAGATAACCAAGCTTGCCCAGGGGATTGTCGGCATAGGCGCCAAGCTCATCGGCGAGCTGCTCGGCGTAGAGCCCCCAGCCTTCACTGAAAGCGCTGAAGCCCATCAGCGCGCTGCGGATAAAGGGGATCGACCCGGATTCCTGCTGGATCGAAATCTGCCAATGATGCCCCGGCACGCCCTCGTGATAGTTCAGCGTCGGCAGCGAGAAACGCGGCCATTCGTGGGTGTCGCGCAGATTGATGTAATAGGCGCCTGGGCGCGAGCCATCGAGCGCGGCGCGCTGATAATAGCCGCCCGGCGCGCCGGCCTCAGTGTAGGGCGGGATGCGTTTGATCTCGAGCTGGGCTTGCGCCAGCGTCGTGAACGCTTGCGGCATCATGGCGACAATAGCGCGGGTCTGGGCATTCAGGTCAGCAAGGATTTGTTCGCGGCCAGCGTCGGTGTTTGGGTAGAGTTGGTCAGGCCGGCGCGAGAGCGCTTGAATGCGCTGCGTGACGGTTCCGCGCGTCATGCCTTGCGCGCGCAAGATCGTATCCATCTCCGCGTTGAACTGTGTCACCAGTTCAACGCCCATGGCGTGGATATCATCTGGCGCCATGTCGGTGGTGGTGCGGCTGCGCAGGGCGGCGGCATACATCTCGGCGCCTTGCGGGAGGCGCCAAACGCCAGCGTCGTGCACGGCTTGCGGGCGTACGGCGCGAAGCGCTTCGATCTGGCGCTGATAGGCGGGGAGAATTTGATCGCGGACGATGGCCTCGGCGCGTGTCGCAAAGCCAGCGCGCTCGGCTTCAGGAATCTCCGCCACTTCGGGCAGGCGCCGCGCCAGCGACTGCACCAGCACGGTTTGCGCCGGCGCGGTGGCGGCGAACTGGCCGAGTTGCAGCAGCGCCTTGTCGATAGCGAAGTCTGGCGGGATAACGCCCGCGCCTGCATCCTCGACGATGATCGCGGTCTCCTGGTCGAGCTGGCGCACATATTCGCTGAGCCGCGCGACATAGGCTTCCGTTTCATCGCGCGTGCGCAGCGGATGCTGGCTATCCATGAAGTCCGGCGTGTCAGTATAGGCGCCGGTGAGTTGGGTGACCACGTAAGGAGCGCCGGCGCCGCCGCCGATCTCGAACCGCGCATTGGCGACCGAGTTCTGGAACGACGTGCTCACAACATCGAGCGTGACGGCGTCTTGGGGCGGCAGCTGGTCACGCTTGAGCCCGCCAAGGTCGGCGAGCGCGGTTTCAAGCAGCCCTCGATAGCGCCGGGCGCCTTCCTTCGACGCGTCGCCCAATTTATCGACAAAGCGCCCGCCGGCCTGCGCTTCAGTGACGCCAAGGCTGGTGCAGCGCTCGGGCGACTCGCGCAGCATTTCCGTTGAGACGCGGTCGAGGATCGCGGTGAGGCGAGCGCCCTGGTCCGTTTGTTGGCAGCCCGCGAGCAGGGCGAAGCTGGCCGCGCCGGCGCCCAAAACGGCGCGTCGTGTCGTGAGCATGAATGTCCCCCAAGGAAAGAAAATGCGGGCTCATCTTATCCACGGGCCGCCTCCGCACAATCGTGGTTGCGATGAACGCCGAGAATTATGGGACGATCTCTGCACGGCGTTTGAAACCAGCTCCGGGTGCGGCTAAAGTCGCCGCCGCGGAGGATGTGACATGGCTGGGATTGGCAAAGCGATTGCGGTGAGCGTGGTCAGTTCGGTGTGCGGGGGCGCGGCGTGGCTGGCGCTTGAGCCGGGCGCGCGCCAATTCATTGGGCTGGAGCAGGCGCAGCCGGTTTCGGAAGCCGTCCCGCCGGAGGTCGCGCCGTCGCCGATGACCGCCACACCGAGCTTCGAGTGCGCAAATGCGGCGTCGGCGATTGAGCGGCTCATCTGTTCGGATGATCGACTGGCTGAATCGGATCAATTGCTCAACACCTCATGGACCCGGCTCCAAGCGGCCGGACTCGCCGACGGCGAGGTTGAAGCACAACGTGCCTGGATCGTGCGCAGGAACGCATGCGTCCTGGAGGACGACCCACAAACCTGTGTGCGCGGGGCCTACCGCGAGCGCATTCACGAACTCGACGAACTGAGAGAGAAGGCGCAAGCGGAAGCGCTTTGAGTCAGAGCTTTAACCCGGCCACCACCGGCACGTGGTCGCTGGGGCGTTCCCAGGAGCGGCAGGGGACGTGCACCTGAAAAGCCTCGGCGCGTGAAGCGGGCGCGAGATCGGCGCTGGCCCAGATGTGATCGAGGCGGCGGCCGCGATTGTTCTTGGTCCAATCCGGGCTGCGATAGCTCCACCAGGTGAACAGTTTTTCCGGGTCGGGCCGGTGCAGCCGGGCAAGATCGACGAAACCACCGCCGTCACGCACCGCGTTGAGCCGGTCTGTCTCGCCGGGCGTGTGGCTGACGACATCGAGCAATTGCTTGTGGCTCCACACGTCAAACTCACCCGGCGCCACGTTGAGATCGCCGACCAATACAAGTGGGCCCTGGCTCTTGCGCTTTGTGTAGTCGCGTTTCATGCGGTCCAGAAAATTCAGCTTGTGCTTGAACTTCGGATTGCCGACCGGATCGGGCACATCAGCGCCGGCGGGCACATAAAGATTGTGCACCTCGATGCCGGCGACCTTGGCGGCGGCGATGCGTGCTTCCTTGTTGGTGCAAAGGGCTGGCGCTTCGAGCGGCTCTAGCTTCAGCTTCGAGACAATGGCGACGCCGTGCCAGCCTTTCTGGCCGACGACATGGATGTGCTTGTAACCGGCCTCCTTAAAGGCCTTGGCGGGAAACTCGCCGTCTCGGCACTTGATTTCCTGCAGGCACAAAACCTCGGGCTTCGCTTCGGCGAGGAAGCGACACACCATCTCGATGCGCAGGCGCACGGAATTGATATTCCAGGAGGCGATTCTCAGCATCGGCCATGTCTGACAAGAAATGCGCGCGAAAACAAAAAGGCCGAAAACAAAAAGGCCCGGCCGCATTCCGCGTCCGGGCCTTCTGAATGCGCCTTGAGGGGGACGCATGTCGCCGGCAGGGGATTCCGGCAGACGGTCGCCGCGCTGGATCCGTCAGCGGGGGGGACGACGCTAATCCAGGGGGATGACGACGACCGTTGCGTGGTATGTACGCCACAGGCCAAAGAAAATCAAGGACGGCATGGAGAAATCTCTTGCCACGCGTCGCCTCAATTGCGCGACGCGATCAGCGGCGCTGCCCGGGACGGTTGGTCAGCAGGTCGTCCAGTTGGAACAAGCGCCGGTCGAGGCTGGCGGGCTGGGTCAATTCAGCCAGCGTTGTCCGCGTGCGCGCGCCGGTGACATCGAGCACGTCCCACGAGCGCAGCTCGGCGTTTGGGCCGAAGAAGTGCAGCGTAATCAAGCCGTCGGTTTGGCCGCCGCGATCGCGCGCCGTGATCATGATCCACGGGCCCGAGCGCGCCACTCGGGTGATGCGCGCATCGCGCGCGAGATCAATCCGCGCGCCCAAGATGAGATTGAGCGGCGTGGAGCGCAGCGGCGTGCGTTCGGTTGTGCGCAACGCGGTGTCGCGCAGGGAGACGACGCTGCCGTCGGCGACGATAAGCAAGCTGGCCGGCGGATCATACTGGAAGCGCAGCTTGCCAGGCCGCTGCAAATAGAAGGCGCCGCCGGCGCGCCCGCCATCGGGCGAAGTCTGCACGAAGCGGCCTTGCAGGCGCTGCACGGCGTTCAGGGTCAAATTGGCGCGCGCAATGGCGGCGGTCCGCTCGGCCCCCTCAAGCGCGACGATAACCGGCGCGGCGGGTGTCGTCGCCGCGGCTGCCTCCACCGACGTGCGCGGGCGCAAATCCTGGGCCTGCGCTGGGAGCGCTAAAAGGGCGGCAAGGCCGAGTAGGGCGAGGCGTCTGTTCATGGCCCCCATGTGGCCGAAAGCCGTGGCGAAAAAAAGGGGAGCAGCCCTTTTGGGCCAGGAGCCCTGGGGATGGACGCCCCGCACTGCGTGCGCCAAGTAGGGCCGTGTTCGATGATCGCCTCAGTTTTGTAAGCCGCGCCTTTCTGCGCGGCGAATTCGACCTTGAGTTTAAGGTCTACACCCAAAGCGGCGCGGACGAGGCCCTCCTCGCGCGGCTGAGGGCTTGGGACGGTCGGTCAAAGTCCCTGAGCGAGACGCAGTTGGAGGGCGGCTTCATCCAGGCGTTCTTCGTCGAAACTTGGGGCTGCGGATTGGCTGGCGGTGGGGCGGACCATTCCCTGGTGCCGCAAATGCCCGTGCCGGGCGAGGGTGTTGCCGACCTTGGCATCGGCTGGTTTCGCGGTGGCGCCGCGGCGTCGGACGCGCAGGTGCTATGCGAATTCAAGGACATTCGCTCCAAGCTTGACGTCAAGCAGAACCGCAAGGGCAGAAATTTCACGCCGGTTGAGCAATGCCTGAGCTATCTGCGTGGCGCGCGTCGGGGTCTGTTCGGCAACGAGCCGGTCCAGCCCTGGTGGGGCCTCGTCACCGACATGAACGAGTTTCGCCTCTATTGGTGGGATCGTGCGCCGTCCGAATATCTGCGGTTCGTGATCCGAGGGCCGCGCGATCTTTTCGCGCAATACGATCTGCTCAGCGATGGCGAGGACGCGCGGTTTGATCGCTTCCTGTTCTCCAAGCTGTTGCAGCGCGATTACTTACTCTCGCAAGCGGGGCGCCCGCCGTTGCTGCGCCTTATCGAGCGGCAATGGGTTAAGGAAGAGAAGCTCGAGGGAGAGTTCTACGAACACTATAAGGCGATCCGGGAACGATTGTTCGGAGTGCTGCGGATCAACAATCAGAGTTTCGTCGGGTCGCCGGCGGACTTGTTGCGCCTGACGCAGAAACTGCTCGATCGCTTCATCTTCGCCTTTTACTGCGAGGACATGGGCGAGCGGATGTTGTTTCCGCCGCAAATGCTGCGCGATCATATGAAAGGTCGCAGTTTCGAGCCGTTTTATGATGCGAGCGGCGGCGAGTTCTGGGAGTTTTTCAAACGGTTGTTCCGGCACATGGATGCGGGCGGTTTGTTTGGCCAATTGCAGGTGCCCCACATCAATGGCGGACTTTTCGCGCCTGACCCGCAGATCGAGGCGCTAAGCATTCCCAACCATATCTTCGCCACCGCCGGGCAAGGCAGGAACGAAGCATCGCTCGAGAGTGATACAAACACGCTGCTCTATTTGAGCGCGCGCTACAATTTCGCCGCGCGCGGCGACGCCAAGCACAGCATCAGCCTCTACACGCTGGGGCGCATCTTCGAGCAATCGATCACCGAGTTGGAATACCGCGTTGGCGAGTTGGAGGGCCGCGACTCGATCGCGAAGCTTTCAAAGCGCAAACGCGATGGCGTTTATTACACGCCCGAATGGGTGGTGAACTATCTGGTCGAGCAGACGCTGGGCCCGTGGTTTGCCGCCGCGCGGGCGGCGTCGGGCTATTCCAGCGAAGCCGAGGGCGCTCCGGGCGCCGAAGCGGCGAGCGCTTATATCGAGCGCTTGCGGGCGATGCGCATCGTTGATCCCGCCTGCGGCTCCGGCGCGTTTCTGATCGCGGCGTTTCGCCGGCTTGTGCAGGAGCGCGTCGCGGCGGAGCGTGATCGGCAAGGCGTGGCCGAGGCGGAGATCAACGAAGCGGCGTTGGTGGCCGACATTCTCGCCAACAACATTTATGGCGTTGATATCAACCCCGCCGCCGTGGAGATTGCCAAGCTGGCGCTGTGGCTGCATTCGGCGCGCGCCGATGCGCCGCTGTCGATGCTGGACCGCACGATACGGTGCGGCAATAGCCTCGTCGCGCACGATATCTGGCTTGGCCGCCAAGCCGACGCGGCGACGCGCGAGCGCGTCAGCAGCTTTGATTGGCGCGAAGCGTTCCCGGAGGTCTGGCCGGACGGCGCGGAGGGCGGCTTTGACATCGTGCTCGGCAATCCCCCTTACGTGAAATTGCAGAACATGACGCGCGTCTATCCGGAGATGGTGGCGTATGTGCAGGCTAGTCGCGGCGACGATACTTATTTGAGCGCGACAGGCAATTTCGATCTCTATCTCGTGTTCATCGAGAAGGGGTTGCGCCTGCTCGGGCCGGGCGGGCGGATGGCGTACATCGCGCAGAGCCTGTGGACGGTGAACGAGTATGGCGCGGGGCTGCGTTCCCTGGTGCGGCGTTCGTGCCAGCTTGAACGCTGGATCGACTTCAAATCCTTCCAGGTATTTGACGAAGCGACCACATACACGGCGCTGCAATTCTTCACCCACGCGCCGCAAGAGGCGGTGAAAGTCGCGCTGGCGCCGGACGGCAAGGCCGCCAATGTCGATTGGGCGCGCGGCGATCTGGTGACCCCCTACGCCGCGCTGCCGGAGCATAGCGAATGGCTGATGGCGACGGGGCCGGAGCGGGCGCTAATCGAACGCCTGGCCCGCGATTGCTTGCGGCTCGATGATGCGTCGCTGACGGAAGGAATCACCGTTGGCATTCAGACAAGCGCCGACAAAATATATCATTTGCAGCGCCTTGGAACAGACCGTTATCGCTGCGCGCCGAAAGACGGCGATGCCTACGAGGTGCGGATCGAAGATTCGATCATGAAACCGCTCGTCTCCGGCGCCGAAGCCAAGCGCTATGAGGAGCCAGCGACAGAGACCTATCTGCTCTTTCCCTATGAGCGCGACGCACGCGGCGTGATGGGGTTGATTGCCGATGACGATATGGAGCGTCGCTTTCCAGATGCGTGGGCGTATCTGCGTTCCTACGAAGAGGAATTGCGCGAGCGGGAAAACCGTAAAATGGATGGTCCCGAATGGTGGGCCTACAATTACCCGAAAAATCTCGACAAGCAGGATCAACCGAAATTGGTAGTGCCCCGCCTGGTCGAGCACCTGAAATGCTGCTTTGATGATGGCGGTCGCGTGTGTTTGGACAATGTCGATGTTGGGGGCGTCTTGCCATCGGATGAGGGCAGTTCCGAATTTCTCTTGGGTGTACTGAATGGTCCGGTGACGGACTTTGTCTTTCGTGCAATCTCGAAGCCATTCCGCGGCGATTATCGGTCAGCGAACAAGCAATTCATCGCCCCACTCCCCATTCCCGATGCAAACCCAGATGATCGCGCCGACGTGGCGGCGAAGGCCCGCTCGTTGCAGCAACGCTGGACGCAGCGGCGTGATGTGATGCGCGCGGCGGAAGAGCGCCTATCGGTGCTGGCGCGGTCGAAGCACCCGGCGCGTTGGCTCTGGCCCGAACTGCCCACGCTGGACGCGAAGATCGCCGACGCGCCAAAAACTTTGAGCAACCGAAGCGAACGCCGCGCCTGGGCGGACGCTCAGCTCGATGAAATGGAGGCGCAGGCGTGCGAAAAGCTGCAAGCCGCGCTTAATCGCGGCGGCCGGCTGGACGCGCGCTACGAGGGCGGCGAACTCAAGCTCTACGTCGCGGGCGCTGTTGCGCTCGGGCGCATCTATCTGGATGAAGCGGCGGGCCGCATCACCGAAGCCTATTGGCGCTGGTTGCTGATCGCCCACCCGCCGCGCGAGGCCGGTCGTTTCGCCGCCGATCTGCGCCGCCCGCCCGCCGATGTGGCAGGCCCAGCCGGCGCGCAATTCGTGGAGCGTGTCGCCGCGCTTGCGGGCGAGATCGCCGCCATCGAGGCCGAAGAGCGGGCGATGAACGAAAAACTCTACGAACTCTATGCCCTGACCCCAGGTGAGCGACTGCTTGTGGAGAGGGACGCCGCCCGTTCGCGCCGTTAACCCGAATCTGCGCTAAGAAGCGTCCATGGGGGCTAAACCAAAGCAGATGTCCTTGTTCGCCGAACCGGCGGCGCCCGCGCCCGCGCCGGTTGATCCGGATTTTGTGCGTCGCCATCTCACGCATCTGCTGCGCTTGGCGCAGACAGCCGAACTTTTGCCCTGGAGCGAGGCGGAAGCGGCGAGCTGGGAAAAGCTGTTCGCTGACTTGATCGGCTCGTTGCCAGAAGGTGAGGGCGAAGCGTTATTCGCTTCCTTCAAGGCGGAGCTTACGCGCTTGCGCGCGCCCTAATCCTCGATCCCCTCGTCCAGCAAGATCTCCCGCTTTCCCGCGCCGTTGGCGGTGGAGATGATGCCTTCTTTTTCGAGGCGTTCGACCAGGGTGGCGGCGCGGTTGTAGCCGATCGAGAGGCGCCGTTGCAGGTAGGAGGTGCTCGCCTTGCGGTCGCGGCGCACGATCTCGATGGCGCGGTCGAACAGGTCCGCGTCCGAGCCGTCGCCGTCGAACAATTCCGGCTCGTCTTGGCCGGCGTTTTCGTTTGGCTCCTCGGTCACGTCCTGGCGATATTGCGGCGCGCCTTGCGCCTTCAAGATATCGACCACGCGCTCGACTTCGCCGTCAGTCACGAACGGGCCGTGCAAGCGGCGGATGCGCCCGCCGCCGGCCATGAACAGCAAATCGCCCATGCCGAGCAATTGCTCGGCGCCTTGCTCGCCAAGGATGGTGCGGCTGTCGATCTTGGAGGTGACCTGATAGGAAATCCGGGTCGGAAAATTGGCCTTGATGGTGCCAGTGATGACATCGACGCTCGGGCGCTGCGTCGCCATGATGACGTGGATGCCGGCGGCGCGCGCCATTTGCGCGAGGCGCTGTACGGCGGCTTCGATTTCCTTGCCCGCCGTGATCATCAGATCGGCCATCTCGTCGATGACGACGACGATGTAAGGCATCTGCTCAAGCGGCAGTTCGCGGGTCTCGTAGATCGGTTCGCCCGATGTTGGATCAAAGCCCGCGTGCACCGTGCGTTCGAGCCGCTCGCCGCGCTCCAGAGCTTCGCGGACGCGGTCGTTGTAGCCCTTGATGTTGCGCACGCCGAGCTTGGACATGCGGCGATAGCGATCTTCCATCTCGCGCACTGTCCATTTCAGCGCGACGACGGCCTTCTTCGGGTCGGTCACGACCGGGTGCAGCAAGTGGGGAATGCCCTCGTAGACCGAAAGCTCCAGCATCTTGGGATCGATCATGATGAAGCGGCATTCTTCCGGCGAATGGCGGTAGAGCAGCGACAAGATCATGGCGTTGATGCCGACCGATTTGCCCGAACCGGTGGTGCCGGCGATGAGCAAATGGGGCATCTTCGTAAGGTCGGCGGCGAAGGGATCGCCTTCGATGGTTTCCCCGAGCGCCAGCGGCAGATCGCCTTGCGTGCCAGCGAAGGAAGGGCTGTTCAAAAGCGAGCGCAGATACACGGTTTCGCGCTTGCCGTTGGGCAATTCAATGCCGATGGCGTTGCGCCCAGGGATGACAGCGACGCGCGCGGCGGTGGCGCTCATGGAGCGGGCGATGTCGTCGGACAGGCCAATGACGCGCGATGATTTCACGCCGGCGGCGGGCTCGAACTCGAACAAGGTCACCACCGGGCCAGGTCGGGCCGACAGCACTTCGCCCTGCACGCCGAAATCGGCGAGCACGCCTTCAAGCTGGCGCGACATGGCGTGCAGCGTTTGCGCGTCAGTCTGGTTGACGCGTTGCTTTGGCGTTGAGAGCAGATCGGTGTCGGGCAGCTCGAACGGGCGACCAAACCGATAGGCGGCGGCGGGCTGGGCTTGCCGCTTCTCGGCGCGCGATTCGCGCGGGCGGCGCTGTTCGGCCGCTTCGGCGGGCGCTTGGCGCGGCGCGGCGCGTTGTTCTGAGCGCTCCGGCCGCTCGCGCGCGGGCGGCCTTGGCGCCTTGCTGCGATCTTCTATGGGGCGGCGATACGTTGCATCGCTCTCGTCGCGGCGGGTTTTGTCGGCGACATAGCCGATCGCGCGTTGGGTGACCGCGCCGGCGTCGGTGGCGGCGCGGCGGGCGACGGCAGCCGCGGTGCGCACGTCTTCGGCGCGCACTTGAAACGCCCAACCGGTCGCCAGCAATCCGCCGATGGCGCAGAGAATCCCGGTCAGCACATGCGGGAACGGCAGCCCTGGCATGCTGGCGAGACCGCCCATGATGCCGGCGACGCTGTCGCCAACCAGGCCCCCGAAGCCAGTCGCAAGCGGCCAGCCTTCATAGGTGGGCAAAGTCGAAGCGGCGCCCGCGAGCAGCATGATGCCGAGCGAGGCGACCAGGATGCGCCGGCCGTTGATCCGGGCCACGAGTTGGCGGCGGGCGATGCGCAAGGCGCCGGCGGCGAGCAGCGCTGCCATGGCGAGATGGGCGCCCGCGCCCAGGGTCTGGATGGCCAAGTCAGCCACGACCGCGCCGGGGCCGCCGAAAAGATTGTGTGTCGCCCCGTCATTGGCGGTGTTGAGGCTTGGGTCTTCCGGCGTGTAGGTGAGCACCGCGCCCAGCCCATAGGCGCCGACAATGGCCGCGCCCACGGACAAAACCGCGCGCTTCAAAGCCAAGCGGCCAGCGGCCGAAGAGGCGACGGAGGGGATTCTTCCCCCAGAAGGATAGGCTTCGTCGGTCATGAAATGGGGGCGTCCGCTCTGCCGCTGTTCAAGGGCGGACTCTTGTCTCCACCGGTAAACGAGCAATGAAGATTTACTCCGGAAGAGGGTTACCGCGGCATTCATGCGACGATCGCGCAACGTGTGGTTAACAATAGTAAAAAGTCCCGGTTGCGCGCGGACGCCGCATCGACGCCGGCGCCGGACGAGGGCTATCGTTTGGCATGAGCAATGGAGCGTTCGACGCCGACGTGCTGATCGGCGGGGGCGGCTTGGTTGGGCCGACGCTGGCGCTGGCGCTCGACCAGGCTGGGCTTTCGGTGATTGTTGTCGATGCGGCCAAGCCGTCAGAGACGATGGCCGCCAATTTCGACGGGCGCGCCTTCGCGATTGCCTTCTCTTCGTACCGGATGTGGCGGGCGCTTGGTTTGGGCGATGCGCTGGACGCGGCAGCCCAGCCGATCGCGCAAATCATGGTGACAGATGGTGATTTGCGCGGCGGCGGACGCCGGGGCGGGCCCTCGCTGCTGCATCTGCATTTCGATGGCGCCGAACTGGGCGAAGGCGGCGAGCCGCTTGGGCTGATGCTGGAGGCGCGCCACGTCCGCGTCGCGCTCGACGCGGCGATCCGCGCGCGGCCATCGATTCAGATGATTCAGCCGATGTCGGTGACGGCGATCGAACGCAATTCCGCGGGCGTAACCGCCAGTTTGGCGGACGGACGGCGTTTGCGCGCGCCGCTGCTGGTTGGGGCAGACGGGCGCCGTTCGTTCGTGCGCCAAGCGGTCGGCATTCGCACCATCGGTTGGGATTATCCGGTGACGGCGATTGTCGCGACGATCGCGCATGAGCGCGCCCATGAAGGCGTCGCGCATGAGTTTTTCCTGCCGCATGGCCCGTTTGCGATTCTGCCTTTGAAGGGCGAGCGCTCGAATATCGTTTGGGCCGAACCGCGCGCGGCGGCCGAGGCGTTGCTGAAGATGTCGGAGCAGGATTTTCTCGCTGAATTGCGCCGCCGCTTCGGTGATTTCCTGGGCGGGCTTTCGCTGGAGGGGCCGCGCTTTGGCTATCCGCTGTCGCTGCAAATGGCCGAGCGCATGATTGACGCGCGCGTGGCGCTCGCCGGCGACAGCGCGCACGGGATCCACCCGCTCGCGGGCCAGGGCTTGAATCTGGGATTGAAGGATTGCGCGGCGTTGGCCGAGTGCATCGCCGACGCGGTGAGCGTGGGGCTCGACCCTGGCGATGTGTCGGCGCTTGAGCGCTATCAGCGCTGGCGGCGCTTCGACAACATTACAATGGCGCTCGGCATGGAGTTTTTCGACAAGCTGTTCTCGAATGATTTCGCCCCGCTGCGCGCGGCGCGGCGCTTGGGATTGGCCGCCGTCAACGCCGCCGGCCCGGCGCGGCGTTTTTTCATGAAATACGCCGGCGGCGCCGCCGGCGATTTGCCGAAATTGCTTAAGGGAGAGACCTTGGCGGCGTAGGCGGCTGGCTCACGAGGCGATACGCGCCTGTGGCGCGGCGGAACGGCGAGGGCCAGCCGCGAAACAAGCGCTCGATCTGGCGCGCTTCGGTGACGGTGCAATTCTTGCGATCTGCGTCGAAGGTGACGCCGAGCCGCGTCAGTCGTGAAGCGGAGAATTCCTCGCAACGGGGCATGTATTGGGTGAGCCGCGCGCCGTTGCGGCGCATCAAGAAATAACTTGGGCGGGTCTCGTCGCCTTGCACGATCCACCAATTGCGCCGCATCGGCACGAACAGCGCGTGGGAGACGTCGCCGTCAGGGTCTGTGACCTTGCAAGATGCGCCGTCGGTTTCGAACAGGAATTGGCCGGGCGTTCCCTCGTCGATTTCTTGGTAGAGCGTGGGCGTCTCGAATGGACAATCGCCGCGCGCCTCATCGAACACCGGGCCATCGGAACTGAAACAGCCCGCCAAGGCAAAAGCCAGCGCCAGCACCGCCCAATTCCGCATCGCCTCCTCCTTATTGGAGCCCTGACGCTGCGCGCGCTTTGCGGCTGCGCTGGGGCTGAAAGCGGTTTTTAGATCGACCGGAATCCCGCTCCCCGGCCGTAGCCCCGGACTTGATCCGGGGCGGAGCGCCGGGGTCTATGGTGGCGGCAAGCGCCAAACGAATGGAGTTTTCCTCCGCGCTGGACCCCGGACTTCCGCGGGCGCGGAATCCGGGGAGCGTTTGAGTGAGTAGGCTCGAGTTGACGCTGCTCTAATGGTGGGAGAAGCCCCAGTTTCTGGACGCGAACGGGCCGCTACGCCTCGTCCCGCAGCGACCGCTGCGCCAGGGTTTCGCGGTAGAGCGCCAGGCGTTCGTCGCGGTCGCGGCCGAGTTCGTAGAGCAAGTCCCAGGAATAAAGCCCGGTGTCGTGGCCGTCGTCGAAGACGATGCGCACGGCGTAGCGGCCCACGGCCTCCGCGCGCACCACGCCGACATTGGCCTTGCCGCGCACCGGCGGTGGCGTAGTCGCGCCGCCATGGCCCTTGTTCTCCGCCGAGGGACTTTCCACGCGCAGCAGCTCGAAGGGTATTTCAAAACTGGCGGCATCGTCGAAGGCGATGCGGAGCAGTTTGACGGCGCGGTCAAACACCAGATCCGTCGGCCAAGGGCGGGTCGCTGCAAGCTCATTCATTCTTCGGGTCCCAATTCGCGCGCTTCGTCGATCAACATGATCGGCGCGCCGTCACGCACCGGATAGGCGAGGCGCGCCGCGACGCTGATCAATTCCTGGCGTGCTTTGTCGTAGCGCAGCGGCGTGCGCGTGCGCGGGCACACCAGCACTTCGAGCAATTTGGGATCGACTTCGCTCATTGCAGCGGCCTTTGCGGATCGCCCGAGGCGGAATCCCATTCGAGCAGCGCCACCAGAGCATGGCAGCGTTGTTCGAGCGACACTGCCTCCAACAGCGCTTGTTTGGCGGCGGGGTCGAATGGGCAGAGCTGGGCCGCGAGATTGACGATTGTTTCGATGGGCGCCTTGTCAACGGCGGACCAATCCACTTGAAAACCGTGCAAAGCCGCGTAGGCGCGCAGTGACACCATCAATTGTTCGCGATTGATGCCGCGTCCGCTGGCTTGGTTGAAATCATCCGCGAATTCTTCGTAGCTGACGAAAGCTTGGCGATAGGGCGCGCCGCCTTCGATCTCGTGCTCCAGGGTGAAACGGCAAACGCCGGTGAGCGTGATGAGATAGCGCCCGTCCTCGGCCTCGGTGAACGAGGTGATGCGTCCAATTGCGCCGACATCGGACAGCCCTGGAACGGTTTCGTTTTCTTCGCCGGTCGCGGGCTGGATTACGCCGATCAACCGGCCGCCGGCTAACGCGTCATCGACCATGTTGAGGTAGCGCGGCTCGAACACGTTGAGGGACAGCGCCGCGCGCGGGAACAACAACGCGCCCGCGAGCGGAAACAGCGGGATCGTCCGCGGCAGGTCCGCGGGCTTGCGATAGCCGAACGCGCTCATGCGAACAGGATCGCCGAGAGCTTGCGGCGGCCTTGTTTCGCCACATCGGACGCGAGGCCCGCAGCCTCGAAAACCTTGATCAATTGCTTGCGCGCGGCGTCCTCGTTCCAGTCGCGATCCTTGGCGATGATCGCGAGCAAGTGCTCGGTCGCGCCTTCCAGATCTCCGCGGGCGGAGAGCGCGACGGCGAGATCATAGCGTGTTTGCAGGTCGGCGGGGTTGGCCTCGACTTGTTGCAACAGCGCGCGCGGGTCGCCCGCATCGGCCGCGCTCGCCGCCAACTCAAGCGCTGCGCGTACGCCGGCGATATCGGAATCGCCCGCTTTTTCCGGCGGCGCCAGATCGAGCACGGCGCGCGCCTGCTCGGTATCGCCGGAGCTGAGATAGGCGCGCGCCATGCCGGCGATCGCCTTGGTGTTGGCGGGGTCCATCTGCAGCGCCATGGCGTAGGATTGTGCGGCGCCTCCCAAATCGCCCAGGGAGAGGCTCTCGGCGGCCTGATCGAGCAGCGCTTCGATGTCCTCATCGGCGCCGGCGCCAGCGAGGCGATCCACGAACAATTTGATTTGGCTTTCCGGAACGGCGCCTGTGAAGCCGTCCACGGGGCGACCCTTGTCGAACGCATAAACCGCCGGGATCGACTTCACACCCAATTGGCCAGCGACGCCCGGGTTTTCGTCGATATTGATCTTGACCAGCCGCACCTTGCCTTTGGCCGCGCGCACGGCTTTTTCCAGCGGCGGCCCCAGGGTCTTGCACGGCCCGCACCACGGCGCCCAGAAATCCACGATCACCGGTGTTTCACGCGAAGCCTCGATCACGTCGGCCATGAAGGCCTGGTCGGAGCCGTCTTTCACGGGGTCGGAAAGGGGCGGCGCGGCGCCGTCGAGAAAAGTCATGCGGGGGTCGTCCTGCGAGTTGCGAAAATTCAGCCCTCTATGTGGGCGGAACGTGCGCTCGGTTCAATCAAACTTGGCGCGCCTGCGGCATCAAAGGTGATGCGGATCGGCGTCCGGCCCAAGGCGGCGATGAAATCCAGCATCGCGCCGGCGCTTATAGACGTCGTGGCGTCGTTGCGGAGCGGGTGGAAATTGACCACCTCGTGCGCGAAGAAGCCTTCATCGAGGAGGAGGGTGACGTGGTGTTCGGGGTCGTTGATCAGAGCAAACAGCGTCACCGCGCCGGGGGTCACGCCCAAATGCTGCATGAGCAGCGTTGGCGAGCCAAAACTGAAGCGTCCCGCGCCGATCAGTTTGGAGACGGCGTTCAGGTCGATGGCGCTCTCGCCAAGCGCGCAGAGCAGGAACAGCGCGCCCTTTTTGTCCTTCAGGAACAAATTCTTGGAATGGCCGCCTGGCATTTGCGCTTTAAGGTCGGCGCCTTCCTCGACGGTGAAGACGGCCCGGTGCGGCGTAGTCACGTGGGCGATGCCCAGAGCGTCAAGCCGGGCGAACAAATCCTTTGGCGTGGCTGGCGCGCGCATCGCTCCCCTTGGCGTATCACGCCTGAAACGTCTAGCGCGGCGGACTTTTAATTCGCCCCAGTTTGAGGGCATGCGAGGAGCGAATTAAAAGTCCATAAGCCGCGCTAGAGGCTTATTATTCGAAAGCCTCTTTGCACTTTAAATGCGACTGTGAGCTTGATCCCGGTCGCTGCGTCGCATTTAAAGCGCGAGGCTTTAGGGAGGGGGGATGAAACTCACCTGTTATCAAGTCGATCCGCAGCCGGCGGAGATGGTTCCGGGCCGGCCCGACCGTGATTGGATGGACAAATTCTCGGACCGCCACCCGTACCGGTGCCTGCCGCTGGTGGTGGCCAACACGACCGGTTGGGAATTGCTCTCGCCGGTCTCGTTCACCGCCACCTGGAACGGTGGCCCGCGCAGCGAGGACATCCGCCTCGATCCCGACGGCGACACCACGCCGGAGCTGATGAAGCGCTGGGCGGTGTCGCATTTTTCCGGCGGCGTGCTGACCTTCCACACCGGCTGGCTGTTCCGCACCGAACCGGGTTGGGACATCTGGGTCGGCGGCCCGCCCAATTGGATCAAGGACGGGCTACAGGCGCTGACTGGCGTGGTGGAAACCTATTGGCTGCCGTTTCCGTTCACGATGAACTACCGCTTCACCCGCCCGGGCTTCGCTTCGTTCAAGAAGGGCGAGCCGTTCGCGTTCATCACGCCGATCCCGCACGAAGCGATCGATGAGGTCCAACCGATCATAAAATCGATTCACGACGATCCGGAACTGAAGCGCCAGTACGACGCGTGGGGCGAAAGCCGCACGAACTTTCTGAACAAGCTCGGCGACAAGGATTCCGAAGCGGTGAAGCACGGCTGGCAACGCGACTACTTTCGCGGCCGAACGCCAGAGGGGCACCTCGCGCCGGATAGCCACGTCAACCGCCGCCGTTTGAAACCGCCGCGGAAGGAGGAGGAGGGGGAGTAGGGCATGACGCGCGCCGCAGCGGCCTTAGCGCCGTGCATAGCACTCGCGCTGTCTGGAAGCGCGCATTGGGGCGCTAAATCAGGCGGCGAAGAATGCGTTTCCCTTCCCCTTCCTGTCGAGCTGTCGCTTCATCGATCCAGCGCGGAAGGTGAGGCTTATTTCTCGTCGCCGGAATTGGGCTCGCGGACGCACCTGGCATTCTGGGAAGATAACCTTGTTCGCCCGGCCTGCCGATCTGCGCGTCAATACGAGCACAATTGGTATGCTGCATTTTTCGGACGCCTGCTCGCGCAGCTTCAGGAACCAGACCTGCGTCTGCATGACGGCCGCATCGTGCGGGTCGTTGTCGTTGGGGACCTAAGAGTTCAACGAGATGTCTATAGCATTCACTACCACGACGATCGCGCAACGCTAAGGACGACCATTCGCGAATGGAGCCCTCCATCGAGGCCGTTTAGCGAACTGTCGGAGTCTGAGGCGGCTGCTGCGTTTGGCCCAGATCGCTTTCGCTGGGTCGTAACTGAGCGGTCGCTTTCACGAGCGCAAGCGCACCGCATTTGGGTGCTGCAGCGAGACGTTCAGCCACATCCGAACGGATATTTTGGCTGGAGCGACGGCGCCTGGATGCTGGTCGAGACCATGAACCACGGCAACCGGCGCGCCAGGGTGGTTTTGATGGGTTCGACGCCTGGTCCGGACCATCTGCAGTGCGCGTTGGCGACCATGTCTGGGACATGGCCGGAGAGCACACTATGCGGGCACTTGTCGCCATGAACCGTCGTGAATTCGCAACGGCCGCCGCAGCGCTGGTGCTGACACCGGCAGCTCCCGCGCTCGCGCAAAAGCGCATCTCAAGCGCGGCGTGGCGCCGCGCCGCCGCCGCGTCAGCCCAACCTCGACGATTACATCGCTCACATGGCGCATGCGCTGGACGTTTGCGGCGAGGATCACGTCGGCATTGGCAGTGACGCGACCTTCGGCGCCATGGAATTGTCCGAGGCCGACCGCGCCGCCTGGATCGCCGAAACCGAGCGCCGCCACGCCGCTGGCGTCGCCGCGCCGGAGGAGGACGGACGGCTGCCCTACACCGAGGGCCTCAACCGGGCCGACCGCGCCCTGGTGATCGCCGATGCGCTGCTCAAGCGAGGCTATCGGGCCCGGGTGGTGGACAAAGTGCTGGGGGTCAATTTCGCCCGTGCTTTCGCGGAAATCTGGTAACCCCGGGGGCCGAAGCGCCCGCCGCCCCTTGCGCACGCAGCCCCCCTCTGCGATATGAGCGCCCTTCTCAGGCGCGAAGCGCGCGCCACCCAGGATGCGGGCGTAGCTCAGGGGTAGAGCACAACCTTGCCAAGGTTGGGGTCGTGAGTTCGAATCTCATCGCCCGCTCCAATTTACGAAATAAATGCAGAAACTTAGCCGACGATTGAAATCGCCGGAAAGCCGCTGATTTTGTATTGGGGTGGAATTGGGGCACACGCACGAGGTGCTGCCGAAGGCGGCGGATGCGTGCAGATGCGTTGCAAAGGCGGCATCACCCCAATTCCAGGGCGCACCAAGCCCACAAGCGACCACTTCCGGAGCGCGCGCGACGTGTTGCAGTGAATGTGATCAACGATACAACTTGGCGCAGTGAGTGATGCGCGCCCATAAGTTTCGCGGCCTGAT
This sequence comes from Terricaulis sp., assembly GCA_040080805.1. Taxonomy (GTDB): domain Bacteria; phylum Pseudomonadota; class Alphaproteobacteria; order Caulobacterales; family Aquidulcibacteraceae; genus Vitreimonas. The sequence continues at coordinate 38,186 of JBEBHQ010000017.1, forward strand.
TAAGGGGGATCGTGATCGTGAAATTGCATCGGCTCTGGACTGGGGTGATCGCGTCGGCGATTGCCGGGGTATGGCTTGTGCTCGCGCCGCCGGCGGCTGGCCAGGAGCCAGAGGCGTGGAGTGCCAGCGAGGTCGTGGCGCTAGAGAACGGCTTTTGGTTTGACGGAGAGCGGTTTCGCGCCCGTCAGGCGGTCTACATCATTGCCGGCCGCTTTGAGACCAGCCGGCCGAGGCGGTTCGATCGCCGCGTTGATCTTGCAGGCGGATATGTGATTTCGCCATTCGGCGATGCGCACACCCATCACTATGACAGCCCCTTCCAATTCCCGACGCAGCGCGGCGCCGATCTGAGAGCGGGTGTTTTCTACGCCATGACCATGACGGCACCGGCACTGAGCGTCGCGCGCATCAGGGCGCAGTTCGCGGGACCGGATAATGTCGATGTGCGGACATCGCTCGGTGGCATAACTGGGCCAGAGAGTCATCCTGCCGAAATCTACGAGGCCCTTGCGCTAGGGTATTACACGTTTGAACAGCAGCTTGCGCACCAGGCAGAAATTCGCGCGAGCCGAAGCGAGAACGGCAACGCCTACCATGCTGTTTCAAACAGGGATGAACTCGACGCTGCTTGGGACAGACTGAGCGGTCAACGCCCGGATTTGGTGAAAGTATATCTCCGTTCGAGCGAACGCTATGCTGAAGGGTGGGGTAGGTGGGGCCCTGGGGGCGGACTCGATCCAGCTCTTCTTCCTGCTGTGGCCGAGCACGCACGCGGGGCAGGGCTTCGTTTGGCGGTGGCGGTGAGTTCGGTCAGCGATTATCGCGCGGCGCTGGCGGCCGGCGCTGCGCTCGCGACGCACCTTCCCTGCTACCAGGACACCGAGATCGATGGCGCGGACAGTCCTTATTTCGATGCGCCCGCCGATGCAGAATGTCAGCTTTCGCGCGCGGATTCTCGCGCTGCGGCGCGTCAGCGCATGGTTTCGATCTTGATCACGAGCGAATGGGCGAAACCCTTGGCGCTGCGCGGGCAAAGGTACCTCGACTGGGAAGGTCGCAATGTCGCGTTGCTTGAAGCCGCAGGCGCGCCCTTGGCGATCGGTTCCAACGCGTACGGCGATACTGTGATCGCCGGGTTGATCGAGCAAGGCCAGCGGCGCTTGTTCGGCGTCGCGCGCCTGCTGCGGTTGGCGACCATGGACACGCCGCGGGCTATTTTTCCGGAGCGTCGCGTAGGGTGCCTGCGCAGCGGCTGCGAAGCGAGCTTTCTGGTGCTCGAAGCCAATCCACTGCTCGGCATGGCGGCAATTCGCGATATCCGCTGGCGCGTGAAGGACGGCCTCCTGCTGGGCGCTGAAGCGATTGCGCCGCCGTCCGAGTGACGCATCTCGGCGAACTCGCGAGGGCAACATTACGTCTACTTATGGCGGCGTGAGCACGAGGGCGGCGAGGAGACCGGGCGAAAGGCGCGTCCTGCCCTGGGATGAACCCTCAGGTCGCTGATGCGCTCAATGCCTGTCGATGGTAATGATTTGTCGATGGGACCGTAGCTGGCCTATGCAGACACTTGGGAGCGTCAGACGGTGAAATAGGCGGCTGCCCAACCGGCGGCGGCGCAGGCGATGATGACGACAAGCACGTTTGCCTTGAAGCGAATGAGCGCGACTCCGGCGGCGAGCGCGATGAGGGCTGCGTTGGGGTCAAAACTTAGCAAGTCGGGGAGCACAAGTAGCTTTCCCCACGGTGTCGCGACTGAGACGTCGCGCGCGAAGACGACGTGCAGGCCAAACCACAAGGCCAGATTGGCGATCACGCCCAGGACGGCGGCCGTGATCGACGAGAGCGCGCCTGTGGCGAAACGGTTGCGGCGGAGGCCTTCCGAGAATGGCGCTCCGGCGAATATCCAGAGATAGGACGGCGCGAAGGTGCACCAGCTCGCCATCGCCGCGCAGCCGACCGCGAGCCAGAAGCCGCCGCCTTGTGCTTGCCAGCCCGCGAGAAAGCCGACGAACTGATTGACGAGGATGAGCGGTCCGGGGGTGGTTTCCGCGAGGCCCAAGCCATCGATCATCTGATCGGGGGTCAGCCAACCATGTGCTTCGACCGCCTGCTGCTGCAAATAAGCCAAGACGGCGTAAGCGCCGCCAAACGTGACCACTGCGAGCTGACTAAACAGCATGCCCACTTGGGTCAGTATGTGGCCTTGACCGAGGAGCACAAGCGCCAGAACCGGGGGCGTAATCCAAAGCGCGCCCCAGACGACCGCCGCGCCCAGTGCGCCCAGCGCGGAAGGACTTGCGAACGGAGCTGGGATGTCGGGCATGGGTGCTCGAACCGCGCGCAGAAGGCCCAAAGCGGCGGCTGCGACGATGACGAAGGGAAACGGTGCGCCGACTAGAAAAAGCGCGAGAAACGCGGCAATCGCGATAGTCAGGTCCAGTTTCGTCTTCAGCGCGCGCTTGCCAATTTTGTGGAGCGCCTCAACCACGAACGCCAAGACGGCAGCTTTTACGCCGTAGAAGAGGGCCATCACCATCGGCGTTTCGGAATGAGCGGCGTAAAGCCAGGAAAGCCCAAATACAATGAGCGCGCCGGGAATGAAAAAAAGCGCGCCCGCGATGACGCCCCCGCGTACGCCGTGCAGCAGCCAACCGACATAGGTCGCCAATTGCTGCGCCTCGGGTCCTGGCAACAACATGCAATAATTCAAGGCGTGCAAATAGCGCGCCTCATCGATCCATTTCTTCTCTTCCACGAAGACGCGGTGCATGAGCGCGATTTGTCCAGCCGGCCCGCCGAAGCCGAGACAACCCACTCTGAAGCTTGCAGCGGTCAGCTCGGCAAGGCTGGGTTTCGATGTTTCGTTCATGCGCTCTCAGGCGAGCGTGAAGGGGAGGCCGGCGCCTCGCTCTTGCGCGCGTTCATAGACTAAGGCGGCGCTGGCGACGTCCTGGATCGCAGTTCCTGTGGAATCGAATATGGTGATGGCGTCGCGGCGAGAGCGGCCGGGGCGCGCGCCTGTCACGATGTCAGCGAGTGCGGCATGCACATCGCCAGGGCGCATGGCGCCAGCTTCCACGGCGTGATGAAGATCGCCCATATGCAGGCACTGGTCGAGGTTGTCGACGACGACGACCGCCTTGGCCATGAGGGCTGGCGCGATCTCACTCTTCTGGGGATGGTCCGCGCCGACCGCGGCGATAAAGGCGCCCGGCGGGACATCAGCTTCGGCCAGGAAGGGCGTGCGTGCGGTGGTGCAGGTAACGATGACGTCGGCGGCGCGCGCCGCGCTGCGCGCGTTTGGCGCGACCTCGAAGGCAAATCCGAGCGCGTCGCCCATGTCGTGGGCAAACTGTTTGGCCTTGGTTGCGTCAAGGTCCCACACCAAGGCGCGCTCAAACGGCGTTATTTCGGCCAATGCTTCGGCTTGCGCGCGCGCCTGAGCGCCGCATCCGAAAATCGCAAGAGTTTTCGCGTCGCTCCGCGCCAAGTGCCGCGCCGCTAGCGCGCTCGCGGCGGCAGTGCGCCGCAGCGTGATTTCGATCGAGTCGAGGATAGCCAGGACCCTCCCGTTGTCTGCATCGCATAGAAGAATGGCGCCCTGGATTGTCGGCAGTCCGCGATCAGGATTGCCCGGGAAATTTCCGTTGAGCTTGAGCGCGACGTAGCTGTGGCCGTCACACTTCAAGGCTGCGCCCTTTGCATGAAAGCCACCGCCGTTGGTGGGTATGTGCATGGGGCTCGGCGAGCTGGTGTTGCCTTGCCCGCTGGCCCGGAATGCGTTCTCGACGGCGGTGAGATAGTCCGCCGGGCTCATGAGCGCGGCTATGTCGCCGCGGTTGAGCAGGATGGTCCGCGTGCTCATGGCGCCTCGGGCCTCCAAGCGTGACGTTCGTCGCGAGCCTTCGCCCAAGCGTAAAGGGCGTCGTAGACGATCATGCCTTGCGCGAGCAGGGCGTGGTCGTCGTCGTAAAGACTAGCTAGTCCCAAAGACACCGCGTGCAGGCCGGGGGCTTCAGGCGCCAAAGCATGACGATCGGTGTCGGCGCCGCGCACGATCAGCGCCAGCTTCGCAAGGGTGGGATCGTCGAGTCCGAACCGCTGGATCAACGTGTCGAAGCTGCAGAGTTCGCCTTCGTGTGAGATCGGGGCGCCCGGGATGTCGAAGGCGACCGCGCCCTCGCGCTTGGCCACGTCGAACACCTGATTGGTGGGCACATAGAGAATTTCGGCTTTCTGATCGATGAAGCGCCGGATCGCCCATGGACACGCGATCCTATCGATCTTCGGCCGCTCGCGCGTCACCCAGCGCGTAGGCCGGCGGTCGCCGAAGAAGGCCTTGAGCGCCTCGTCGCGCTTAGACCTGGCTGACTTAGACATTGGCGCACCTCGGCAAAGCGTGCTCATGCCTACTGCGCCGTTTGCTCCGTCAAAAGCGAAACCTCTTCACCTCCGCATGACTAACGCTCATAATGGCAGGCAGTGCGCGGTTGGAATCCCCCCTCTGTTAGCTCGGTGCGCGCCTTCGAGGCGACGGCGCGCTTGATGAGCTTCACCAAGGCGGCGGCCGAACTCAATGTCACGCAAAGCGCCGTTAGCCATGGCGTGCGCGATTTGGAGCAGCGTTTGGGCGTTGAGCTTCTATCCCGAGATGGCCGCAACTTGTCGCTGACGGAGTCCGGGCGGCTTTACTTGCCGTTTGCAGCGGACGCCCTGAACCGATTGCGCGCCGCGGACCGCGCCGTCCTTGATCCGCAGCGGAAGGCCCGCGTGCTGACCGTAAGCGTGTCGCCCAGCTTTGCCGCGAAGTGGCTGGTCCCGAGATTGGGGGCGTTCGCTGAAGCACACCCTGACATCGATCTGCGGATCAGCGCCAATCCTCAGCACATCGATTTTTTAGATGGCGAGATCGACGTGGCCGTGCGCCATGGCAACGGCGACTGGCCGCTGCTTCATTGCGCGCGACTCTGCGAGGAAACGCTGTTCCCTGTCTGCAGTCCGTCGCTGCTCGGCGGCCGCAGCCCACGGGTGCCCGCTGATCTGCGCGATCATACGCTGATCCACCATCGCAGCACTGATCCTTGGCGCCTTTGGTTGCGCGCGTTCGATGTCGCTGCGCCGGCGCGTCTTTCACGTGGACCGGTACTGAGCGAAATGAGTTTGGTGATTGACGCCGCGATAGCGGGACAAGGCATCGGGCTTGCGCGCAGCGCACTAGTGGCGCGCGATCTAGCAGAAGGACGGCTCGTTCGGCCCATGGCCCATGAGATACCGGCCCAGTTCGCCTATTGGATTGTCTGCCCGTCTGAATCGGCGGAGACGCCCAAGATCGCTAGGTTTCGCAAATGGCTCCTTAGCGAGGCTCGAATAACGCCGCCGAAGGGAGAGCCCGGTCGCGCGCGCCGCGCCTCGATCAAACGAGTCAGGCCCTCGCCCGAGTAGTCGTGTTACGCCAGCGCGCTTACGATGTTGGCTATCGGTGCCGTGGACGTCTGTCAGGCACGGCACAGTGCCCTCCAGCCAAATAGCGCGCGTTAAAACCAGCGCGCAGTACAATGGAGCAATTGTGTAGCACGAAGCCCAGACGCTGACGTTCTACCAATTCGATTATCGAACTCGTAAGCATCAGCCTTGCCTGGGCTCCGGTCCTTCGTGCGATAGCGGGCCCATCAAAATGCTATTTGGCTGCGCAGTGAGAGAGCTTCGAAGCCTTGACCGACCTGGGCGCCGATGCCGGGGGCGGGGGTGACGATCGAGTTGTTCTCCGGATCGAGACGATCGATCTCGACCCATTGGTAGTCGAGCAGGAAGCGGGTGATGTTGTTTGGATACCAGTTAAGACCAATGGTCGTGATCGTTTGCTCCCCGCCGCGAACGCCGCCGGCTGGTGTGGCATGACCAAGCATTCCTTCGTTGTGGTTGAGAGTGAGCACGCTGTAGCGCGCTGCAATCTCCCACGCGCCCCAATCGCTTGAGGCAACGTTGAACGGACGGTCCGGGCGGACGCTCTGAAAGCCGCCGTTCGCCGCATTCCAGCGCCGCTGCTCGCCGCTGAGCGTCCAGGCCCCCTGAACGTACCAGCCGCTGAATCTTGGATCGGCCAACCCATCGGTGCGCGACAGGTCAATTTGGAACACTTCGCCAGCGGCGTAGAGATTGTTCCAGAAGCCGCCGAGTTCGAGCCCGTATGCTGTGAGACCGTCGGAGGCGATGGCGCCCGTGTCAACGAAGCGCTGTGCATCCACGCGAAGCTCCGACCGCTCGCGCAAGCGCAACGTCTGGGTGATGCTCGTGCCGGAATTGGTATCCGCCGGATTGGCTACGCCAATTGCCGACACGCCGGTGTGGAGGCCGTAGTGCTCTCCGTGCAACGGCAGGAGCGCCAGGCGTGCGATGTAGTTGCTCTGCTCGTCGAACTCGCCGGTGTTGCCGATACTTGCGCCGGTGAGCGTGAACGAGCCGTACCACCGCTGGTCATTGACGAACACGCCAATCCCTGTACGTCCGTCGCCGCCGGCGATACCGCGCATCAATTCCGTGATCGCCGCTCTCTCCAGGAACAGCGTCTCTATGTTCGACGTGGCGTCGTCAAGACCAGTCGGCGTTCCCCATGCGCCGATACGCAAGCGCACGGGCGCAGCATCGTCGAACGGCTTCCAGCCGGCATATTCGATAAAAGCCTCGGCGAGTTGAGAGTCCTCGCCGCCCGCTCCCCCGCCAACTAGGCCGAAGCTTAAGGAATAATTCCAGTCGCGATAGGCGCCATCAAAGCCCAAACGCGCGCGGCGGAAATTGGCGCCTGCACTCAAATCGCCGGGATTGCTCGCATCGGAGCGGCGATTGTCAGGTGTTGGAGCGCCACTTTGTTCGTACTGCGCCTCGTCGTACTGGAATTGGCCGCGGATTGCGAAACGCGATTGGCCGTCAGCCGATGTTATGGTGGGACGTCCGTTTGACAGCGTCACTTGCACCGTGGTGTTGGCGTTAGTGTTATTTGCGCTCGCGGCGGCGTCGCGCGCGGCCTCGGCAGTCGCATCTGCGGCGACGCGCTCGCGCAGCTCGCCGATTTGCGTCTCGATCTCCGCTAGATGCGCCTCGAGCGCGGCAATGCGCTCCAAACGTTCTTCAACTGGGTCTTGTGCCCAGGCGGCGCCGGCGAAAGCAAGCCAACTTGCGCCCAGCAAGGCGGCCCTATGTGTGCGCACCCGATCCCTCCTTCATGCACCGCCGAACGCGCGCTGTTCGGTTTGGTCGTTCATTGGTGAGTTTGAATCTGTTGCCTTACTGGCCGCGCGGCTCCAACGAGGGACTCTGCGGCGGGTCTGAGCTCCTCTCATTGTTGCCGAAGCGTGTTCCGAAAAAGTCGTTTGCGCGCCATTGAGGCCGATCCTCATCGTTGGCGATCAGCAAGGCGAGTGTGGCTGCTGTCCGTGTGAACGTCTCGGCGGCGTCTTGGCTAAACGGCAGCGACACCTCGTCACTCGGTTGGTGATAGTGGTGGGTCAGGAAATCCCGCAGCGCGGCGGCGCCGTCGATCGAGGGATCGGCTGACTGCGAGCCAGGTTTCAAGTTCATTCCCGGAATGCCCTGACGGACGAATGAGTACTGGTCGGATCGAATAAGGCGCACGAGTTCAGGTCGCGGGTCCGGGCTAACGGACAATCCGTTCTCGCGCGCGGCGACGATCAAGGCGTCTTCGAGCGTGGAGTGCGCCGCACCGTATCCTTCAACGTCGCGAAACGGGTAGCCAAGGTATGGCATGTCGATATTCAAGTTCGCGGCAAACGCGTCGATGGACGCCGGAGGATGATGGGCCAGGTAGTCAGAGCCACGCAGCCCACTCTCCTCGGCTGTGAACGCTGCAAACATCACGGTTCGGCGAACGCGGCCTCGTGAGTGTGCGAGCAGGCGCGCCACTTCCAACATGACGGCAACACCCGCCGCATTGTCGTAGGCGCCGTTGAAGATGACGTCGCCTGTTCCCCCGGTTTCGATACCCAAGTGGTCCAGGTGGGCTGAGACCAAAACAATCTCCTGGCGAAGTCGTCGGTCGGAACCGGGCAAAACCCCGATTACATTGGGAGAAGACCTGACGGTCTGTATCGACCTTCGCGAGAATGTCGCGGTCGCGCGGAGCCCGAAGCTATGCATTCGACCGGAGAAATAGTCTTCAAACAGATTGTCGAGATCGATCGCGTTGGTTGCAAAAACACCCTCGGCTCCGCGTGGGCTTAGCGTCGCAGTTGGAAGCGCCGCAAATCCGCTATGGGCGGATCCATCAACATCGCGCCACCTCAGGTCTGATCGCCGCGAACCGCTGACCACCTGCGGCCACGGTTGCCGCTCGCGGTCAACCGGAGTGTGCACCACGAGCAAGCCCGTCGCCCCAAGCGCCAGCGCCAGCGTTTGTTTGCCTTCAAGCGACGAATAGAAGGCGCGTTCGCTGGTCCCAAACTGAGCCGGGGCGCCGCTAAGCACAATTACGATGCGTCCTCGGACGTCAACTTGCGTATAGTCGTCGTGGCCGAATTCCGGGGCTGAGATGCCGTAACCAACGAACGCCAGCGGTGCGGTGACAGATTCCGAGGGTGGCCCAAAGCCGCCGTGCGTCACAAAGTCGTCCGGGAATGAGAGCTGTAACGGCCCATTGTCGGCGTCAATACTCAAAGCAGTGCTGTCGAGACGAGACTCTATGAAGTCAACCGGTTGGAAGTGGCCCTCGGACCGATCGCCAACCGCCTCAAGACCGAGCGCGTCGAACCGCTCGGCGACGAACGCCGCCGCGCGACCGTAGCCGGCAGAGCCCGAGGCTCGACCTTCCATTGCATCTGACGACAGCGCGGTCATATCGGCGCGAACGCGTTGCCACGAGACGCCATCCGAAATTGCGCCGCGCATTGACGCGTCGTCTAGGGTAATCGACGTGCACGCCGTTAGGGAAAAGACGAAAAGGAGGATCACATTTCGCGTGCGGTGTTTCATAGGTACAGATTCTTTGAGTGCACGTTGTTGTTGTGACGTTGGTTTCACATAATTGCGGATTGCCATCCGCAGATGGACGTCGCTCATGACTACTTGAGCGAACCGAGGACTGGAAACAAAACCTCTTCACGCTCACATGAACCAAGCTCATGGCTGGTGTAAGCATGTGAAGCCCGGCTTGGATTTCTTCGGGTGAGCCGAACGATGCAGCAGCTCCGGCCGCTGGTGCATAGCCGATTTTCCTGATCCGCGGTCCGCAGGTGCGACGGGCTAGGTCGCCTTCCATACACTGCCAATCCCTTCGCGCTCGATGGCGCGCTGCACCGCTGGACGTTCAAGCATGCGATTTTTCCATGCGGTCCATCGGGGAACGTCTTTCTCCATGTCCAGACCAATCCGAACGCCCCACCGGTAGAAAGGCAGCAGGTACGGATCGGCGACGGAATAGCTTTCACCGATCGCCCATGGCGCGCCCAACCGACGTTCGATGTCGGCATTGTAGGCCACGATGCTGCTTCGGCCGAAATCGACGAGAGCGGTCGTATCCGTCCCTGACGGCAGAAATCTTTGTGGCCGCCAGAGTTGGGCGTAGGCGATGTGGAGGCCGCTGGAGAGAAAGAAGAGCCACTCCATGCAACGAGCGTGCGTCGCCCCCGGTGGGGGCACGAGACGCTTCTCAGGCGCACGAGCCGCGATCGCCAGTAATAGGGCCGGAGACTCGGTCACTATTACGCCGCCGGTTATGAGCGTTGGAACGCGCCCTCGCGGATTGATCTCGATATAGGCGGGCTTGAGATGTTCGCCGTCGCTGATGGTTACACGGCGCGCCTCGAAGGGGAGGCCTGTCTCTTCGAACAGAATATGCGGTGCGAGCGAGCACGCGCCGGGGGAGTAATAGAGCGTGTCCATAGGGAGGTGTCCGGCAGGCTGATCAGAAGGCCCTGCTGTCGTAAATGTCTCGGCTTTTGGAAATGAAGATTGGCGGGAGTTTACATCGGACAAATTGCGGTGGCGGGAAGTGATTTGATGCTCACCTGTGTGCGTATTCTTGGGCGCGGCGATCACACGATTGAGCGCTTTGTCATGCGGCGGTTCGACGTTGGCTTGATCGCGGGGCTGCCTCCACGGAGTGGCAATGTCATGCCTACTTGAGGAAACGGTGTTTCAGAAACGAAACCTCTTCACGCTCGCATGAACCACGCTCATAGCGAGCACATGCATAAAGCAGCTCGCCTTCGATTTCTTCAATGCGCGCTTTCGAGGCGACCGCGGGGTCGTTGAGTTTCACGAGAATGCCCGACGAACAGAACGTGACGCGGAGCGCCATCAGCCTCGGTGTGCGCGACCTTGAGGCGTGGCGCTGGCGGAGCAGCGCCGGCACCCTCAAACATGCGAGCACAGGGCTCGATAAATACGGCGCTAGTCTGGTCTCAATGAGATATCGCTGACGGCGAAGCCTTTAAACGGCCGGCGCCATAGCACTATCCCAGCAGCGGCGGCGGCGCGCACGCCTGCATCGTGCTGTTTGCCAAATCCATTTCCAATGATCGCCGGCGCGGACATTTTCGCGCTCGGCTCCCACGGTGAGGGCATTCGAATGTGCTCGTGGAGCCATGGCGCTCGGCGTGGCTTGGCCAGCGCCCTTCAAGATGGCGCGGTCAGTGATGCCGACGCCGACAAAGTGCAATTCCGTATCTCCGCACCGTGGTGTCCTGTTTCGGCGATCGTGCGCCGGATGAACGGGCAGGCAAAGACGGCCTGCGCACCCAGGAGCACGGGCTGCGCGTTAGTTTCTCGGCGGCGGCTAATCTGCGTTGCGCAGCGCCAACGCTTCCATGCGTGCGTGGAGCTCTTCCGCTGAGAGATAGCGCCCATTGATGAACACTGCCGCGATGCGGCGCGTATTGGCGACGTCGGCGAGAGGATTAGCGTCGAGCAACAGCAAATCGGCGCGCTTGCCGGCTGCAACCGTGCCTCGATCGCCCTGGACGCCGAGAAACTCTGCCGAGCGTCGCGTCGCAGCTTCAAGAACTGCAATGTTGCTCATGCCCGCGCGCGCCATCGCTTCCAATTCGTCATGCAGCGAGAACCCCGGCGCTAGCCCTGGAAGCGGCGAATCTGTACCCGGCAGGATCGGCACGCCGGCCTCGTAGAACGAGCGCACCAGCGCGCGATTGAAGGCGACGACTTGTTCGACATAGGGCGCGAGCCGCCCGGTCTCGTCTTTGTAAGGATTGCCGTGCAGCCAAACGGCGCGGGTGATCGGATTGAGAAAGCGCAACTCGGGTCGCGCTGCGACGGTTGAGAAGTCGCGCGCCTGTTCGACGATGCGCTCGTTCACTGTCAGGGTCGCCGTTAGCCAGATGCCGCTTTCCCGCGCCAATTGCGTGAAGGCGGGGATGCGCGCTTGCGCTTCCGCGATGTGGGCGGGCTGGTAGGCGAATTCCTCCGCATGCGCGACCATTACGAAATCCGGCTGTAGGAAGCGCTCGGGCTGATCCTGTTCGCGGCCGGGAAGGTGGCCTATGACGCGCATGTTGAGCGCGCGCGCTTCGCTGACAATGGCGGTGAAGGTGGAAGGGTCCAACTGGGAATAGACTTTGATGAAATCGTAGCCGGCTTCGTGCGCTTGCCGCACAAACGCGACGCCGGCCTCGGGCGTTGCGGCTTCTGTGGCGAACGCCCAAAGGCGCGGTGTCCCATCGACCATCGGCGCGAGCGCCATGTGCGGGCCGAGCGCCGCCCCGCTTTCGATCGCATCGCGCTGAGCGATGGAATCGGAATTCGCCGACATGTTTAGCACTTGGGTCACGCCATTGGCGAGCCAAGGCAGGAATACGTCTTCGGTCGGGTAGGCGCCGTCGGGCAGATCGGGATTGCCGGTGAATTCGCGCACCATCGTAATGTTTTCAGGGTGGGTGTGCATGTCGGCGAGGCCCGGCATCAGGAATTTGCCGCGCCCGTCGATGATTTGGGCGCCGCGCGGCGGATGCACGCGGCGCGACGGGCCGATCGCGCTGATGCGACCGTTCTCAATGATGATTGTGCAATCCTGCGCTGGCGCAGCGTTCGGCGCCATCGACAGCACGGTGACGTGCTCGATGGCGATCGCGTTCGAGTTCGATTGCACGCTGGCGCAAGACCCGGCGCCCGTCAGCGCGAAGGCGATGGCAGAAATCAGAGCGCGCATGTTCATTGGTCAGCCTCATTGAGCGCGTCGGCCTTCGCCGCCAGCTCCGTTGCGCGCGCATCAATGTGGGCAAGAACGCGCGAAAACGCGGCGAGATCGCGCTCGTCAACGCCTTTGAGCAAAGCACGCTCGAGTTTCAACCGGGTTCGGCGCGCCCATTCGAACCAGCTCTGACCTTTCTTGGTCAGCGTCACGATGCGCATACCGCGATGATCGTCGCTGGCGCTGCGCGTCGCCATGCCTTCGGCCTCAAGCGTCGCGATGTGGCGCGATACGGAGGCCGGGTCAAGCTTGGTGGCGCGCACTACCTTGGCCTGCGAACAGGGGCCTTCCGTCGCCAAGACGCGGACGATGTGGAGCTTTCCTTCAGCGATGTCGAAGGTCTGTTCGGTGAGCACGGTGAGGGACCGAAAGCACTCTCGGATGTCCAACAGAAGGGGCATGTGCCCGACCATAGGCCGCAATCATTGCGGAGTCAATGAGAATGGACGGCGCAACAGAATCAAGAATGCTAGCGCTGGACATCAAAAGCGAAATCAGAGCGACTGAATGTGTCTCGAATGCAGAGGCGCAGATGTTGTGCCATAATTGATGAGTCGTGCCGCTTCACCCGGCGCAACCTGAGCAAATGCGAAGAGGGTCCAAGTGCGAACGCCTGTCTCAAAGCCACTTCACCCGCTCTTTCCGCGCCGCTCTTGGATTTTCGCGGCGCGTGTTCAGGGCGCAGCACCGCCCCGTTTCTCCCGTACAAGACGGACCTGCGCCGACCGGCTAGGCTCGACGTCTTGCCGACGGGGAGGCCGCATGCTGGCGACACTGAGAGGCTTGGTTTTGGTGCTCGCTCTTGGGTTAGACTCAGCACAGGCCCAGGAACAGGCGCGCTTTCGCCCCGACACCCAGGCGATCGCGCGCGACGTCAGCCAATTCCTAAGCGGACGCGATGTGCCGAGCGCGGTTGTCGGCGTCTATGACGCGCAGGGCATGATCTGGGAGGAAGCGTACGGGTACGCCGATCGCGGCCGTCGCATCCGCGCCACCGTCGACACCCAATATCAGATCGGTTCGATCACCAAGCTTTTCACCGCAACGCTCGCGGTAATTCTGCGCGACGAAGGCGTCATCGTGCTCGACGATCCGGTGGCGCGCTGGCTCGATCCGGGAACAGCGATGCCCGCGCCGCTGCCCGGCGGCGCGCCCGCGATCAGCATTCGCCATTTGCTCACGCAATCGTCCGGACTTCCCGCCAATCCTGTGAACCGCGTCGACGTCGACGGCGTCATGCAGCCCTACAGTGTGCGCAATCTTTACGCCGGCCTGCGCGAGACCACGCTCGCCGCGCCTACCGGTACGCGCGTGATTTATTCCAATCTGGGTTATGGATTGCTGGGTTACGCCTTGGAACGCGCGGCCGGCGTCCGCTATGAAGATTTGCTCCGGCAGCGTCTGCTTTCGCCGCTGGGCATGAGTGCCACTACGATCACGCTCTCGCCCGCTCAAGAGCGCACGCTCGCACGTCACTATTGGCATCAGGATGAGCGCCGACAGCCGCAGCACCGCTGGGTGTTCGGCGAAGTCGCGGGATTCGGCGGCCTCGTCTCGACCGTCCCAGATCTCGCGCGCTTTCTCTCCATGCAACTACGCGCCGACGGCACCGGCCCGGTGAGCGCGGCTTCGCTCGAGCAGATGCAACGTCCGCAGATGCATTGGCAGCCAACCTATGACATGGGCTTTGCGTGGCAGACGTGGCGTTCGCCCGGCATGGGCGCCATCCTCACCCACGGCGGCGAAGTCGACGGTCATGGCAGCTACGCCGCATTCTCGCGTCCGCTCGGCGTCGGCGTCATCGTGCTGACCAATCTCGGCGGCCCGACCTCCGTAGACATGGGCGAGATGGTGCTCGCACGCGTCGTCGCCGACGCCCGAGCGCAGCGCGAGCCGACGCGCGCCGAGGCGGCGTCGCTCTCCAACGATGAGGATTGGATCAATGCCGAATGGGCTTGGGCGTCCGTTCTGAGGACTACGCCGGATGACGGCGAAGCGCACTTCCGTCGCGGCGTCGCCGCCTTCAACCTCAACCGCTTCGAGCTCGCCATCGCCGAATTCGACGAAGCCGTGCGTCTCGACGCCATCGTCGCCGGCGCCCATATCACCGCTGCGCGTGCGCTGGCCGCACTCGGCCGCGACGATGAGGCGTTCGCGCGTATCAGAGCAGCCGTCCGCGCTGGCTACACAGCGGTTGGAAATATCCAGGCGCATCCGGAGTTCTCGAGGCTTCGCGGTAATCCCCGCTGGTCCGCCCTTGTCGATGACGCCATCGCCCACCGCTGAGCGGAGCGGATCACTTTCATTGGCATGGGGCCAACCACGACGGGCATCGGCGCCCGGCGGTCGGCTCCAGCGCTAGCGCGGCACTACCAACGAAACCATAGCGATGACCGCCCCGGTCACTCAATCTGGCAGGGACGGCGCATGGGTTGTGCGCTTCGTTATGCCAAGCGCGTACACGCTGGAGACTCTGCCGTTGCCAAATGATGCGCGGGTGCGTCTCGTTCCCGTTTCGCCTCAGCGTTTCGCCGTTGCGAGCGCCCCGCGCTGACGCCGAATGCAATAAGAAGGTCGCGGCCGATGGCGGCGCGGGCGACCGTCATGGGGCGGGTCAACGCGACGAGGACGATGAGCAGCAAGACGTTGGCGATGTTGGAGCCGAACACATCGCCGATAGAGATCCCCGGAAATCCGCCGTGGATGACTTCTTCGCCGCCAACCGCCAGCAGGGCAAGCCCGCCCAGGATTTGCAATGTCGTGCCCAGGCGGGCTTGCCTCTGCTTTAGGTTTGAGCCGACCTGCGACCTGCTGACCAAGAGAATGCAGGCCTCCGAAAAACGGCCTGGATGCTGCGCAACCTGTTGGCGCCAGCGTGACGACCTGGTCTTTGCATGTTCATTCGCTTCTGGTGGGCAAACGCCAACTCCACAGCGTGCTTGGCGAGCGACCGGAATCTCGACCGCTTTCGGTCGCTTGTTTGTTGGTGACCCACTTTTTCGAGGGAAGATCACCGCCGTTCGCCTGAGAGGCATTGGACGGCTAGCCATCCCGACCGGGCCCCCTCAAGGGGGCGCTTGCGCGCCGGCTTCGCCGCTCCGCCCCTTGACCGCACCCGGTCGGGATGGCGACGGCTTGGGAGAGTCGATCAGGAACGAGCCTGATCGAATTGGTTACGCATCGAAACGCAAGCGCTTCGGAGGTCACGCAATGAACTACCGGCCAACAAACCTGTCGAAACAAACCTTGCGGCGAAGAACGATAGCGGCTATATTCTCGATATTCAGGAATATGGCGGGAATGCACTGTGCCGCAGGTTAAGAAAGTATCCTCCACCGAGTTCGCGGGCCGCTTCGGTCAGTGGTCGTTTACGGCGCAATCAGCCCCGGTAATGGTCACAAATCAGAAGACCGGCGTGGTTCTGGGCTATTTCGTCTCGGCAGGCGACTTTGAGGAATATCTCAGGGTCCGTGATCTTTTGCCCCAAGCAAGGTTCGCCTGGGAGATGCCCGATGATCTAGCCGCCGAGCTCGACAAACCCCTTCAGCGCCGGCGCCCTGAACTTGATGCTCTGATGGACGATTGAGGCCGTGCCGGACATTGTCCCGGAGCCGGGGCTAGTTATTCCCTACGTCTACTTGTGGCGGCGTGAGCACGAGAGCGGCGAGGAGACTGGGCGAAAGGCGCGTCCTGCCCTGGTCGTCATCGCCGTTACAATCGCCGCCACAGGCAAGCAGCGCGTCGCGGTCTGCCCCATCACCAGTCAACAGCCGGATCCAACCCGCAGCGCGATCGAACTGCCACAGCGCGTGAAGGCCCACCTTGGTCTCGACGCGGCCCGATCGTGGGTGATCTGTGACGAGTACAATGAATTTGATTGGCCCGGCGTTGATCTCGACACGACGCAGGCGGGAGCATCTGCATATGGCTTCGCTCCCGATCCTCTTGTCGAGCGTGTGCGCGCTGAAATGCGTGACGCTCGTGGGCGCGGCTCTCTGAAACGCGTTCCCAGAACCGAATGAGCGTGCTGACGAGAATTGGGGGACTCGCGTCGTGGACGAATGGCGCGTCGTTGATCTTTGCGCGTTGTGGGAGAGTCCGTTCGTATTAGAAATGGATGGAAAATGCGGAAAAGGAAGAAGTAGGGCGTAGGGCAAGATAAAAGGCACCGCGTGCGGTGCTTTAAGCCATTGCCCTACTTCACTTTTTCCCACGGTGCGGGGTGCTATCCGCACGGTGCGTCCACGGTGCGCCGAAAACACCTCCTAAACGGCGAATTTCAGCGGGGCCCTCTCGGGGGGCATCAGCGGGCTGCGCTGGCGCGCGTAGTCCAACTACTCAAGCAAAATGCGAACGCATTTGCTGATCCGCGCGCCTTGTGGGGAAATCATGCCGCCTACGAGTGATCGAAGCGGACATGAGCAAACCAAGCATCAAACCTATCGACGATGAATGGTGGACGACCGCGATGGTGTGCGCGCACCTGAAGCTCGGCAAACGCGCGCTGTGGGACATTCGACGCGATCCGGTGAAGCGCTTTCCAGAAGCGATCAAACCGGGAGGTAAGGTGAACCTGTTTCGAGCGTCGGACGTGCGCGGCTGGATGGATCGGCGGTTTGCCGCAGCTTGCAAACCTACGGCGGGAGTGGCGGCCGGGGAAATCGTGGACACGGCGACGCCGATCGCACTGGATCGGACAGCTCAGCCGGAGCCCGCGCACGTTGCAGATCTTGCGGCGCCAGCCAGGCGGCGGCGAAAAGGCGTCGGCGGGATCGATGCGCGCCAGCTGGAGCTATTCTGAGGCGAGCGACGCGCTTAGCCGTTCAATTCCTTCGACCACACGGCCAGCGCCGCGCGCTTTTCTTCGAGGTAGCGATAGCGGTTGTAGACGGCCTTCACGCCGCCGATACGGTGTCCCAGAACGCGCTCAATCATGATCTCATCAACGCCAAGCCGCGCCATATGAGTGGCCACCGAGCGACGCAGATCGTGAATCGTCCAGTGCTCGATGGTGCGTCCAATGTCAGACTCGGCGCCGGTGCGGATGCGGACAAGCGCCTCGGGTGTTGCCGTCCAAACCGGGCGGCGCCCTCCGTTGGAGCTGATCAGATAGTCCCCATTCGGGGGCCTCGGAATGTTTTCGAAGAGATGCAACGCGTCCGGAACGAGGGGAATGACGGTCGGATCGCCGGTCTTGTAGGCATCGCTGGGGATGTCGAGACAGGCGTGGACGCGATCGAGCCAACCGAGCTGGGCATTGCCAATTTCGCGAAGCCGGGCACCGGTCAACATCAAAAGGCGGATAAGCGTTCCGGAAGGATAGGGCTCGGCTTGTGCTGCCCGCCAAACCGCGCGGGCTTCCTCGATCGAGAGGACGCGTTCACGCGCCTTTGTCTTCACCGGCGGCTTTACACCCATTACAGGATTGCTCTCGACGCGGCCGTCGCTGACCGCCCACGAAAACATGATCGACAGCCATTTGCGTGTGTCGAGCGCTGCGGTGGGCGTCGCATGCTTCGCAAGATCGCTCAGCAACGCCACGATATTCGCTCGGGAAACCTGTCCCGGCGCCATGTCGCCCAAGCGCGGGACAATGTGATCACGAACGATCCATTCTGCGCTGCCCGCGCTGCGCAAGCGGCCGCGGACGTGGGCGTTCATGAAATCCTCTGCGAGTTCGGCCATGGTGCCGCGACGCACGACCGCTTCGCTTTCAAGGCGGTGGATCGGGTCCTTGCCCTTGGCCGCTTCCGAAAGCATCACGCTCGCTTTTGCGCGCGCCTCCTTGATCGAAACGCTTGGATATTCGCCGATGCTGATCCGGTAAAATTTCCGGCCGTCCAGGGCCTTTCCACGCGCCGTTACGCCGCCACGGCCGGTGATCGCATAGCGCAGCGTCCATGTGGGTTTGCCGCGTGGACCGGCACGCAACATCAAGCCCGAGATCGTGCCGTCAACGAGTTCAGTCCGCCGTGCGGGCGGTGTGGCGAGAAGCGCCTTCAGCTTCGTGTCGGTGAGCACTCAAACCACTCCACTAGCGACACCGAGCAGGGTGAGTGTCGATTTGGGGTGGAATTGGGGCACAAATTTCGGCTGCTGGCAACACAAGGCGCCGAAGCGCATCCGCTCGCATATTCGCGCCAAACCACTGGTAAAGCTACATTTATGTGGCGCTCCGCAATCATATCGTCATCCATTGAATCTAGCTGTAGTATAACCTTATGACCTTGCCAAGGTTGGGGTCGTGAGTTCGAATCTCATCGCCCGCTCCAATGTTTTCAACGATTTAGGTTGGTAGCAAGCGGCCCCGGAGGGGCGTTTTCCACAGGCGTGCTACCAATTTGCTACCAACCGAAAGCCCGGCTTGGCGAAGCAGCAAAAAATTTGACTTTTGAGCGGCCTCGGGGCGGTTCGCGCCCTGATGTTGACGGAAGTCGCCATTTCCTGAGAGCGCTCGGCTAAAGCCGCCGCGAGTCGATTGCTCGTGAATTCCATTGGCGCCTCAGCGGCGCCCGCTTGGCGGGTCTCAATGCGGCTGCGCGCGCGTGGACTTCTTGCCCGAGCTTCGAACCGCCGGAGGCGAGGTCGTTTGCGGAGACGCCCCTCTCGTTTCGCTTCGCCGCGTCGAATGCTCCCCAAGTCGTCAAGGTCATGCATGCCGCCATTCTCTCGCAGCCTCGCCGCGATAACCTGGTGACGTGCTTCCACTATGATACCGATAGGACCACCTTCCAATCAGCTTACCAACGCGAATACGAGATATTTCTCCGCTCGATTACGCTACCCTAGCCAAGATAACTACGGAGAATAATCGTGGTGTTCGATTGGATAAAGCGTAAGGCGCAAGAGGTGCAGGACGCTGCTGCCCGCTCAGCGTATCGCTCGGCATTTGAGAGACTTTCCGGTGTCGCTGCCGCCGGGTATCTATTGGATTTCGATGCGGGACAGATACCGAGCAATCTGAGCAGCATTGATCTCGCTCACGCACGCGGGCTTGGGACGGCCGACAGCCTGAAGGCGCGCGCTCGAAACGGCGAGCTGCTCCGATCCGGTGTGGAGATTTTGCGGCGCGACACACTTCATTGCTCTGCGCCGGCGTCATTGCGGGGAGCATTTTTCACTGCGCACACAGAGTCTATCGACTCGCGTATTGAAGGCGCCCGAACGGAAGATGAGAAGGGCCGTTTAGGTGATGCAAAGACATTTTTGCAGAGTGTGTTTCTGTCACCTGACTGGTTTTCCCGACCGATCCACGGCATGTCCGCTGATGAGAAGGCAGTTCTCCGCGCTGCGCATTTTTGGGAGGCGCGAGGCCTGGTCGATCGATACGACGCCGCTGACCTGACCCCCGAAAACCCATCCACGGGGAACTAGAATCCGGCCTGATTCGGGAGCCGGAAGATGAAGCGGAAGCGATTTAGCGAAGAGCAGATCAT
>JBEBHQ010000018.1:0-56871 GCA_040080805.1 Terricaulis sp.
ACCATCGGCGTGCAGGACGAGTACACGCGCTTGGCGTTTCGCTTCGTGGGCGCCACCACGGTGACGCCGCTCATGCAAGCTAATCGCTTGGAGCTGCGCTTCTCGCGCGCCGCCGACATTGACATGGCCGAGCTGCGCGCGACCCCGCCGCGCTTTGTACGTGAGGTGCGCCGCATCAGCGCCGTCGGCGCGCCGGTGCGCCTTATGCTCACGCTTGAGCCTGGCGTGAGGCAGCGTCATTTCGTAGATGGCGACCGGGTTGTCGTGGACTTGCTGCCGCCGGAGGGCGGCGTGCAGGAGGCTGCCGTCGTGGCGCCAGGCCATACGCCGCCGCCCGCGCCCGCGCGCGCGCCCGTAACGGGCACGGCGCGCGTGCATCTGGTGGAGGAAGCGAGCGTCACCCGTGTCACCGTGACCTGGCCCGCGCCCGCGCGCGCCGCCGCGTTCCGCCGTGGTGAAGCGATTTGGCTGGTGTTCGATGCGGTCGGGCGGATGGACCTCGCTGGCGTCGCGCGCGCGGGGCGGCGCCACCAGGATATCGAAGTCGTGCAGGGTGAGGGCGTGATCGGTTTGCGCATCCCCGCGCAGCCGGACGTGTTGGTGTCCGCGGCGGCGGAGGAAAACACCTGGACATTCACGCTCGGCGCGCGCGCGGAGGAAACCCAGGCGGCCCCGCTCACGCGCGAAGTCGATGCGCAGGGACGCGGGCGCCTGATCGCCCGCTTTGGCCGCGAGGGCTCGGTGCGTTGGATTCGCGATCCCGAAGTCGGCGATCGTATTGGCGTGGTGATGCTCGGGGGACCGGGCAAAGGCGTCGATACTCGCCGCGCCACGCTCGAAGCGGCTGTGCTGCCAGCCGCGCACGGCGCGGCGATAGAGCCGCGCGCCGATGGCGTCACCGCGGTGTTTGAATCTGGAAATTTGATCGTGAGCCATGGCGAGCAAGGCTTAATTGCCGCCGCCGCGCCCGCCGCGCCCACGGCGCCGGCAAACCCGAATGCTGCGTTGTTGGAGGAAGCGCTCGCGGGCGTCGAAGGGGAAAGCAACGCTCCAGACCCAGGCATGAGCCTTGCGCAAGTGCGCGATCATATTGACGAACTCACGCGCCGCGCCGCCGCTGAAGGGACGCGCGAAGGGGCGTCAGTGGAAGCGCGGATGGAGCTGGCGCGGTTCCTTGTGCAAAATGATTTCGCCGCCGAGGCGGTGGGTGCGCTGCGTATCGCCGCGATCAACCAGGGCGAGTTGGTCGAGATCGACCCCGAGTTTCGCCTGATGCGCGCCGCCGCGAATGTGATGTTGGGTCGCGCCGGCGCCGCCGAGCAGGATCTGAGCGCGACAACGTTGGCGGACAATGCCTCCGCGGCGCTGTGGCGTGGGTACGCGGCATCGTTGCGGCAGGATTGGAGCACGGCGCGGCGAGAACTCGAGCGCGGCGCTGGCGCGCTTGAGGGGCACCCCCCGGCTTGGCGCGCGCGCTTCCAGCTGGCGCTCGCGCACGCCGCGCTGGAATTAAACGACCACGCCGCCGCTGAAGCCGCGGCGCGCGCGGCGATGGGGCAAGCGCCCAACCAGGCGCTGCGTTTGCAGGCGCGCCTGGTGGACGCGCGGCTGACGGCGCTGCGCGGCGATCCCCAGCGCGCGCTGTTGATGTTCGATGAACTGGCGCGCGCCCATGACGAAGCCGCCGCCGTGCGCGCAACCATCGAGGCTATTCGCATCCGCCGCGCAACCGGCGTCATGCGCGCTGTGGATGCGATCGAACCCTTGGAGGCGCTACGTTTCCGCTGGCGTGGCGATTCCATGGAATTAGCCGTCGTCGGCATGCTGGGTGACGTCTATTCCGAGCTCGGTCGCTGGCGCGACGCCCTCACCACCATGCGCATCGCCGCCGATCGCTTCCCCACCGATCCAGCGTCCCGGCAATTGCGCGCGGATATGTCGGTGCTGTTCGAGCGCCTGTTTCTCGACGGCGAAGCTGACCAGCTTGAGCCGATCCAGGCGCTCGGCCTGTTCTACGAATTCAGCGACCAGACGCCGGTGGGCCCTAATGGCGACCGTATCGTGCGCCTGCTCGCCGGGCGTCTCGTGCACGTCGACCTGTTGGAGCAAGCCGCGCAATTGCTGCAACACCAAGTGGACGAGCGTCTGGATGGGTTGAGCAAGGCGCAAGTCGCGGCGGATTTGGCCGCGATTTATTTGATGGATCGCAAACCTGACCAGGCCTTGGTGGCGTTGGCGGGCTCGCGCCAACCGAACATGCCGCAGACACTGCTGGCTGATCGTCGCATCCTCGAAGCGCGCGCGCTGCTCGATCTCGGGCGGCTCGACGGGGCGGCGGAACTGGTCGAGCGTGATCGCAGCGAGGATGCTCAGCGCGTGCGCGCGGATGCGGCGTGGCGCGCGCGTGACTGGGAGCGGGCTGCTGTCGAATTGCGCGGCCTGCTCGCCATGCGCAATCGCTCCGCGCCGCTAGACGCCAGCAATAGGCAAGCGGTCCTGCGTGCGGGCGTGGCTTTGACGCTGGCGGGTAACGAAGAGGCCGTGCGCGCGCTCTACCGCGAATACGCCGGAGATATGGTCAATACCGATGAAGCTGACGCGTTCGAGGTGGTGGCTTCTGGCGTGCATGCGGACGGCGCCGCCGTTCGTGACGTGGCGCGCGCGGTGGCGCGCACGGACTTGCTGGATCGCTTTCTACAACGCCAGCGCACGCGCATGACCGCCGAAGCCGCCGCGACCGCCGCCGCCAATGCGCCCGCGCCGCCCGCGCCCGGGCAACCTCCAACCGCACCGCCGCCGCAAGCGGCGCTGCCCGCGGCCCCCGCCCGCCAGACGCCCGCCGCAGGCGCCTAAGGCAGCTGCGATTTCTTGACACAAATTTGCGCGCCGGCGCGTAATTGAGCACATGATTTCAGTGATCATCCCGACCTTGAACGCGGCGGCGCTGCTGCCGCGTACGCTCGCGCCCTTGGTGGCGGGGGCTGCCCATGGGCTAGTCAAGCAGGTGATCGTCGCCGATGGCGGCTCCACCGACGAAACGCTGGAGATCGCTGACGCGGCGGGCTGCGATATTGTGGTGAGCCCCCAAGGCCGCGCCAAACAGATGCGCGCCGGCGTCGCTGGCGCGAAGGGCAATTGGCTCTTGTTTCTACATGCCGACACGGCGCTTGCCCAGAATTGGGTGGAGGAGGCCGCGCGTTTCATCGATGCGCCGCGCGGACGCTTACGCGCGGCGGCGTTTCGCCTTGCGTTCGACGATGACGCGCCTGAAGCACGCCGCGTCGTTGCTTGGGCGCGGCTGCGCGCGCGCGTGCTGAGCTTGCCCTATGGCGATCAGGGCTTGTTGCTCTCGCGTTTTTTCTACGACGCGCTCGGAGGTTTTTCCGACATCCCGTTGATGGAGGACGTCGAGATCGTGCGCCGCATCGGCGCCAGGCGCTTAACATTGCTGGAGACCGAGGCCGTGACCAGCGCCGAAAAATATCGCCGCGACGGCTACAACAAGCGCGCTTGGCGCAATCTGGTGTTGACCGCGCGCTATCTCATGGGCGCCAAGCCAGCGGATTTGGCGAAGGCCTATGACTAACCGCCCGATGCTGCTCGTCATGGCCAAGGCGCCGCGCGTGGGGATAGGCAAGAGCCGACTTGCCGCCGAAGTCGGCCGGGTGGAGGCGTGGCGCATCAACCGCGCCTTGCATGCGTTGACGCTGCGCGTCGCTTGCGATCCGCGCTGGCGCACCGTGCTTTGCGTCACACCAGATGCCGCCACAATACTGGATTTGCCGGGCGTATGGCCGCGCGGCCTTCCGCGCCGCGCGCAAGGAACTGGCGACCTGGGCGCGCGCCTCGCGCGCGCGCTCGCACCCCGCCGCAATGTCGCTGTCATTGGCACGGATTGCCCCATGCTCACGCGCCCTCACATCGCATCGGCCTTCGCCGCGCTCAAACGAACCCCGTTCGTGTTGGGGCCGGCGCGCGACGGCGGCTTCTGGTTGTTTGGGGCGCGTTCAGGCGCCGCGGCAGCGCGCGCCATGGGCGACGTGCGCTGGTCAACCCAGCACGCGGCAGCGGACGTCGTGCGCAACCTAGGCGCCGGCGCCGTCACGCGGATTGCGCAATTGCGGGACGTTGATGTCGCCGCCGACCTGCGCCGGGAGTGTTGAGCGCTTGCCCGCGCCCGCCGCCCGCCGTAAGTGCGTGGCGGGGACAGGACATCCAACTATGCGCAGGCTTTTAGTCGTAATGATCTTGGCTTTGGCCGCTTGCGCGACAGGCGGGGCCGAGCCCGAACCGGCCTCCGGGCCATCGCCGTTTCCGGTCGCGCGGGGGACCGCCCCGCCGCCTCCGTCAGCGGGTCCTGGTCAGTCCGCACCTGCTGAAGGACGCGCGGCTGGAGGGGTCGACTTTGGCGCGTGGCGATCAGCCGATCCGGCGGTCTATGCGCCAGCCTTTCAAAGCCAGATGCGCACCCGCTTGGAAGGGCGCGGCGAAGCGCAAATCCGTACCGATCTCGAATCCAATGGCTTTCGCTGCGAGGATGGCCAAAGAATGGATTGCCGCATCGAGATCATGGAGCGCCAGTGCGCCTTTGATTGGTATGTGGTGGCGGAACGCGGCGCGCGCGAGCCGATCGCTGGGTTCGATGTAATGTGCCTGGGCGCGCGATAGGGGGCGGGTGATGAGAAACGCGATTTCGTCGGCGAGCTTGGGTTTTGTGCTGCTGGCGGCGGCGTGCGTGACCCCGGTGGGCGGCGCGTCCACGCCTGCGGGACCAGCGACTATCCCCTCCGCGCCGCTCAATTTGGGTGACTGGCGGCGGGCCAATGCGAACACCATCATTCAGAACTTCGAGCGCGAAGTGAGCACCCGCTACGGTTTGGGCCTGGCGCTGAGCGCCGTCAGCGCTGATTTGCGCCGCAATGAGTTCACGTGCGCGGCGAATGCTCAAACCAGTGGGCGCGGCGATCCGGCTGACCAAGTATGCCGCAAAACCGTCAGTGCAGAGAATTGCACCCACACCTGGCAAGTGCATTTGTTCGATGAAAATGGCAATTCCGCGCTGACGCGCGCGCGCGCGCTCTATGATCGGCGTTGTGGCGGCGATGGCTTATTGGGCGGGCCCGGCTGACGTCGGCGATACTGGCGTCGCAAGGTAGCGCGCCACATCCTCCGGTTCGAGCGTGAGCATAGGCGCGAGCCGTGCATTTATGACCACGTTCTTGCCGCGCAAGCGCTCCAAGGCCGCACGCCCGGTGAGGATGGCGCGCGGTGTATCCGCGCCCAACACTGTTTCCAAGCGCGCTACACTGGTGAAAACGAGCCCGGCGCTATGGCCCTCTCGGATAATGATTTCGCGCGGCGGCGCGTTGGCTTGAGTCGATGTAAGCGCCAAGGCCACATGCCCTTCGAGCAATTGACGCCGGAACACGGGGCGCATTTCGGCATTGGTCAGCGCCGCGACGAAGGCGTACTCCAAGGCGTTCTGGGGTTGGATAGGTTGGGGTGCGGGCGGCGTCACCGGGGCGGCGGCTGGCGTTTGCGCTCGCACGGCGCCCGGCAGCGCGGCGGCGGCTAAGGCCGCGGCGAAAAAATGACGTCGGCGCATGGCAATCCTTCAGCCTTTATCGGGCCCTTTGCTTCGTCGGCAAGGAAGGCCACATAATGGCGAATGGATGATCTCTACCACCCCCGCATCTTGGAACTCGCCGCCGACATGCCTCATGTCGGCCGGTTGGGTCAGCCCCACGGCGCCTCCACCAAGGTCAGCCGGGTGTGCGGCTCCGTGGTGAGCGTGGAACTGAGATTGAAAGACGGTTTGGTCAGCGAAATCGCCGTGCATCCGAAAGCTTGCGCGCTCGGGCAGGCGGCGACGGCGGTGCTCGCCATGCACGCGGTCGGGGCGACACCGGCGGAAATACGCGAAGCGCGCGACGGTTTGGGCGCCATGCTGAGGGAGGGCGGGCCGCCGCCCGCGGGCCGCTTTTGGGAACTGCGCCACCTCGAAGGCGTGCGCGACTATCCGCCCCGCCACACCTCAACGATGTTGGCGTTCGATGCGGCGGTGGCGGCGTTGGAGCAGGCTGGCGCATGAGCTTCTACGCCCGCCATATCTTGCCGGTCGTCATAAATTGCGCCTGCGGGACGAAACCCATCCGCTATCAGCGCAGAAAGATCGTGCCGCGCGCGGCAGGCGTTGTGCTGGAGCTTGGCTTCGGCGCCGGCCTCAATCTGCCATTCTATGATGCAGAGAAAGTCACGCGTGTGATCGCGCTGGAACCGGAGGAGGGTATGCTTGCGCGCGCACGTAAGCTCGCATGCAAAGCGCCGATTCCATTGGAGATATTACCCGAGCGCGCCGAGGATGTGTCGCTGCCAGATGCAAGCGTTGACACCGTGTTGGTGACATATTCGCTCTGCACCATCCCCGACGCGGCTTCCGCGCTCGCTGGCGCGCGGCGCGTGCTGAAACCTGGCGGGCGCTTGTTGTTTTGCGAACATGGCCTCGCGCCCGACGCCAAGGTGCGAAAAACCCAGGCCAGCGTTGAAAAATGGTGGAAACACATCGCTGGCGGCTGCCATTTGACGCGTGACATTCCGGCTGTGATTGTAGCTGGCGGCTTTACCATTGAAACAATGGAGACGATGTATCTGCCGTCAACACCGCGCTTTGCCGGCTACAATTTTTGGGGCAGCGCCAAGGCTGCCTGAGGAGAAACCCATGTTCAGAAGTTTGGCGCTGTTGCTGGTGCTCGCCGGCGTGGCTGGCTATTTCACAAAGCCGACCGAGGCCCAGCACCGCGAGGCTGTGAACGCCACCCTGCAAGACCTGCAGGAAGCCGCAACTTCCAATCTCGATCTGGGCGGCATGGTGCAAACCGGCCTGGCGCAGCTGAGTCAGGACGGATCTTACACCGACTATTACGTCGCCTCCCGCTACACGGTGTCCGCCGGCGATCGCGCGTTGGCGGATTGCTGGGGTGCGTTCACGCAAGTGCGTTGCACGCCGGCGGTGGAAGATGTGGCGGCGGCGGCCAAGGGAGGCTAAAGCGCCCGCGCCGGCATAGGCGGCGCGGGATATCTGCCCAGCAGCAAATTCCAATACGCCCAGGAGCGTGGATCGACGATGCCGGGGGGGGCGGAATCTATGGCGGCGCGGAAATCGTCGTCGCTGACATGAGCGCGGATCGTCTTCATGTCCTCGTGCGTGGCGTAGCGCATGGCGTAGGCCATGAACCGCACCGGATCGGCCAGTGCTTTCTCCGCCGGCTCGAACCAGATAACGCGCTGGGCGATTTCGCGTATCGCTTCGGTGAGGGGGGGGGTGATCATGGCGCGGGCTCGATGGTGGGCAATAGATCCAGATCAATCGCGCGCACAGCTTCAGCCAAGCGCTTGCGCACGTCGGCAGGCAGGCTCGCTAGGTCGCCATCGCTGAAATAGCTGAGCGCCTTGAGCGTGGCTTGCGGCGCGAAGCTAGCGCCATAGAGCGCGCGGCCTGCGGTCAGTGCGTGTGGCAAGTCCGTCCCCGCGCCGATCAGCGCATCGAGGTCAAAATAGTCCTTGGCTTCGGCGCGCACCTGGACAACGGAAGCTTTGGTTCCCGCGAGATCGAGCAGCGAAGCGACGTGCACGCCATTGGCGGCGCGGCGCCTCGGCGCCAGGCGAGGAAAACCCGGCAAGCCGAAGAACGACACTTTCACGGCGCCGCCGCGATCGACAATCATGCTCAAGGTTTGCGGCTCGATCTGGGTTATGGCCGCGCCGAACAGAAACGGTATCTGCGCGGCGAGCTCCCGGGGGTCGAAACAGGTGTCTCCAAAAAAATCGAAATCGACCGACGCCCGATGCCCCAGGTGCAGGGCGATTGCGGTGCCGCCATAGAGCGTAAAGCTCTCCGGGAGGGTCGACATTTCGTCCCAGAGACGGCGCTGCGGCGGCGGCAGGATGTCGAGTCGGGGCTCAAAGGGCATGAACTTATGATACCACGCCTTTGCACTCCGCGCGCCGATCTGTTAGGAGAGCGCCATGTTTTGGACCACGCAAACCACCTACTGAAGCCGGCGGCGCGGGATCGGGCGCGCCGCGGCGGCTGGCGTTTGGCCCGGTCCTTGTTGTTCACCCAATCCTCTGATCCTCCATGTCGCCGAGCATTCCAGCGCGGGGCCTCTTGGGCCTCATCCAGCTTTACAAGTGGACACTCTCGCCCTTGATCGGGCGGGCGTGCCGCTACCAGCCGACGTGCTCTTCTTATGCCGCGGACGCGATCCGCCAGCACGGGGCGTGGGCTGGGGCCTGGATGGCGGGAGCGCGGCTTTGCCGTTGCCATCCCTTTGGCGGGCACGGCTGGGATCCCGCGCCGGCGCTCAAACCGAGTGCGCCCTGGTGGGCGCCATGGCGATTGGGCGATTGGCGGGGTGGGTTTCGCGCGCCGCCGTCTCACACAGAATCTTGTAAGAGCAATCCATGAGCATCTCCCTCACATTCCCCGATGGCGCAATACGTCAATATGACGATGGCTCGACGCCGCTTTCCGTCGCTGAAGGAATTTCCAAATCCTTGGCCAAGCGCGTGGTCGCCGCCAAGCTCGACGGGGCTTGGTGGGATTTGACGCGACCGATCGAGAAGGATTCAAAGTTCGAACTGGTCGCACGCGATAGCGCCGACGGGCTCGAAGTGCTGCGCCATGATGCGGCGCACGTTCTGGCGCAAGCGGTGCAGGAGCTATTTCCCGGCACGCAAGTCACGATCGGCCCGATTGTCGAGGATGGGTTCTACTACGACTTCGCGCGCGACGAGCCGTTCTCGACCGACGATTTCGCCAGAATCGAAAAACGCATGGGCGAGATTGTCGATGCCGATTTGCCGATTACGCGTGAGGTGTGGAACCGCGAAGACGCGATCGCCCACTTCAATTCCATCGGCGAGGCGTTCAAGGCCCAGATCATCGACGATATCATTCCTGTCGGTGAAGCGATCAGCGTGTATCGTCAAGGCGCGGACTGGAAGGATCTCTGCCGCGGTCCACATCTGCCGAGCACGGGGCGCCTTGGCAAAGCCTTCAAGCTGACGAAGCTCGCAGGCGCCTATTGGCGCGGTGACCAGAACAACGCGCAGCTGCAACGCATCTATGGCACCGCCTGGGCTGACGAAAAACAGCTTGAGGATTATCTCAAGCGCGTCGAGGAAGCCGAGAAGCGCGACCATCGCAAGCTCGGGCGTCAACTCGATCTCTTCCACATGCAGGAAGAAGGCCGCGGTATGGTGTTTTGGCACCCGAAGGGCTGGACGCTCTGGCGCGTGCTGGAGAATTACGTGCGCCGTCGCCTCGAAGGCGCGGGCTATGCCGAAGTGAAGACGCCCCAGATCCTGGATCGCGGGCTTTGGGAGCGCAGCGGCCATTGGCAGAAATTCCACGCCAACATGTTCACCTGCGAGACGGTCGAGGGCGAAATTCTGGCGGTGAAGCCGATGAATTGCCCGGGGCATATCCAGATTTTCAATGTCGGCCAGAAATCCTATCGCGACCTGCCGCTCCGCTTTTCAGAATCCGGCGCCTGCCATCGTTACGAACCCTCCGGCGCACTGCAGGGACTGATGCGCGTGCGGGCCTTTGTGCAGGACGACGGGCACATCTTCTGCCGCGAAGACCAGATTGGTTCGGAGACGGTCGATTTCTGCAAATTGCTGCGCTCGGTCTATGAGGATCTCGGCGTGGATTTGCACGCGGTGAAACTGGCGCTGCGCCCGGAGCTTCGCTTCGGCGCGGATGAAGTCTGGGACAAGGCCGAAAGCCTGCTGCAGAACGCAGCCGAAGCCGCCGGCGAGAAACTGGAATTCCTGCCCGGCGAAGGCGCCTTCTACGGCCCCAAGCTCGAATTCCATCTCAAAGACGCGATTGGGCGCACCTGGCAATGCGGCACGCTGCAACTCGATTACGTGCTGCCGGAACGCCTTGGCGCGGACTACGTCGGCGAAGACGGCGCCAAGCACGCGCCGGTGATGTTTCACCGCGCCATCTTCGGTTCGTTCGAGCGCTTCCTCGGCATCCTGATTGAGCATTACGCCGGCGCGTTTCCGCTCTGGCTTGCCCCTGTGCAAGTGGTGGTGGCGACCATCACGCAAGACGCCGACGCCTACGCGAAAGAGGTGGCCGAGACGTTGAAGCGCGTTGGCCTGCGGGTGGAGCTGGATCTGCGCAACGAGAAGGTCGGCTACAAAATCCGCGAGCACTCGCTGATGAAGATGCCGGTTATTGCCGTCGTGGGGCGTAAGGAAGCCGAGGACCGCACATTGGCCCTGCGTCGCTTGGGCGGGGAGGCCCAGGATATTGTCGGGCTGGAGGAAGCCATGCGAGCGCTGGGGGTGGAGGCGACTCCGCCTGATTTGCGCTGAGCCGGCATCGGCCCCGATCAGGTTTTGCTGAAACCTCTGTAATCCAGAGCGGATCTTGGTCCCGCCGTAGGGCCCGCCCTAGACGCGACCAAAGTCGCGAGACAAGATGCGCGGCGGTCCGGGGCGCACCCGGCGGAGATCTGGGTGGACAAATTCCCCTCCCGCGAGCGTTCGGCCTCGGCGACGTTGGCGCCGCGCGTGTCGGCCATCGTTGTGGCTGGGCACGGTCGCGGCAAGGATGCGCGTTTACTTGACCTGTGCTTGCGCAGCGCTTTGGCCGAGCCCTGGATCGATGATGTGGTGGTGGTCAATCATCGAGCGCCGGAAGCGGTGGCCTCTAAGCTGCGCGCGCTGCAGGCTGATCGGCGCGACGTGAAGCTCGTCGATGGCGCCGGCGCCGCGACGGCAGTGGCCGCGGCCAATCTCGGCGCGGCGCACGCGCATGGGCGCTGGCTCTTGTTTCTCGACGGACACGTTGTGCTGCAACGCGGCGCCGTGGCCCGCATGGCCGCCGCAGGCGGCGAGGCGCAGGCGCCATGGATCGTCGGGGGGCGTTTGAGCGACACGCGAGGCCGAGCACGCCAGGTCACGCGCACCGGTTCGCTCAATGCATGGTCGGCGCTTGCGGTGGCGCTGCATTGGCGCGGCCTGGCGCGGCGCAAACAACGGGACGAGCCCGCGAGAGTCGCGGCCGTCTCCGGCGCCTTCATGCTCATCCCGAGGGGCGATTTTCAAAGCCTTGGCGGTTTCGACGAGGCGTTCATCACCGATGCCGCCGATCTTGATTTGTGTCGGCGTGCGTCGGATGCGGGCGGTAACGTGCTGGTTCAGCCCGCCGCCGCCGGAGTGCAATTCGAGGGCGCCCCCATGCACGGACGCAAGCAGGCGCAAGGTTTGGCGCTGTTTGCAAGCAAGAGCGCCAAGACGCCGGTACAGAGGGCGTTTGCCCTGATCGCGGGCCCGGCCTTGGGCGTGCTGGTGGCGCTCAGGGATTTCGTGGCGGGATCCCCGCCGCTTCCCCGCTAGCCTCCAATACGCCGATATACAGCGCCACGCGCTGCCCGCGCCCAAGCGCAAAGCCGCGCACCGGTGGTTCGACGGATGTGAACATGAGGCCGCGCTGGGCCAGGTCCGCGGCGGTTTGGTGAAGCGCGCGGCCCTCGATGATCAGCGCGTCTCCAATCTGGGCCCCAAGCCCGGCTTCGCGTGTTTCAGCCAGCCGTATGGAGGTGCGGGTCAGGAACACAATGCTTGGTTCATCGTAGCCGACAACCCAAAGCGGGCGGTCCTCGCGCGGCGTAAGGCGCGCCCGCGTCAGCGCCGCAACCGCCTCACTGCTCACAAACAACGCCCGCGCCTCCGGTAAAATGCGCTCGCGCAGGCTGAATGAAAGCGCGAGCGCGCAAACGATCAGTACGGCCGTGCGCGCGGCGGGCCGACGCAGCATGATCAGCGCCGTGAGTGCGGCCGCCACCAATCCGGCGCCGACCAGTCCCGTGGATATTGCACGGCGCAAATCGGCGGCGAAATCACCGGGCATGAACGTCGCGCCCGCCGCCATCAGCGCTACAAGCGTCGCCCCGGCGACTGCGAACACCACAAGCCCTGCAGGGTGCGCTGTGCGCCAGCGCCGCCCGCGCATAAGACCAAGGCCCGCTCCGCACAGTAGCGCGATGGCCGGGTACGCTGGCAGCGCATAATGCGCGAGTTTTGTGGGCGTGAGCTCAAAGAAAAGCAGTGTCGGCAGCGCCCACGCGGCGAGAAAGCGGTACGGCGCGACAACTCCATCATCGCGCGGCGCGCGCGCGGCGTCCCAAACCAGGCGCGTCGCCGCCGGCAATGCGTAGGTGGCGGGGAAAATCAGAAACGGCAGCAGAAACAGGTGGTAGCCCGGCAAGGCGAAATGATCCTCGTGCCCGCTGACCAATTTGGGGGCGATATCGCCCAGCAGCATGTCAACGAAGAAGCGCCCGCCGGTCTCAAATGAAATCGCAATTGACCATGGTGCGATGATCAATGCCGCCAGCAGCGGCCCTGGCCACCAGAGCAGCGGGCGCATCCATTCCGCGCGCCGCTCCCAGAGCGCCAGCGCCGCAAGCGTGAGCGCCGCAACCAACGGCGTCACCGGCCCCTTCAGCAAAATCCCGCAGGCGAGCGCGGCCCAGAAGACGAGCGCCAGCCATTTCGTGGCGCGAGGCTGCGCGTAGAGTCGCGCCAGCGCCGCGAGCGCGAGCGTGGTGAAGCCGAGCATCAGCGCGTCGGTCTTGGCGGTCATGCCCTCAAAACCGGCCAGCATGCCGGCGGCGAACAATCCGGCTCCGAGGAACGCCGCGCGCTGACCGACGAGCGCCCGCCCACCCCACAACGTCGCCAACGCCGCCAGCACAATGCCGAGCGCCGATGGCAAACGGTACGGCCATATCGCGTTCAGGCGCTGCGCGAGAGGCTCAAATGCGCGCACCGAAGCAGCTTGCAGCCAATGCACGCCGATCGGTTTTTTGTTGCGTTCTTCGTCCTGGAAACGAATGCGGACGTAATCGCCGCTCTCCACCATCTGCCGCGTGGCTTGGGCAAAGCGGGCCTCATCTGTGTCCATCACCGGCATCCGCGCCGCGCCGAACAGGCTGGAGACGAGCGCGATCAGCCCAATCAGCACCGCGCCACGCCAGCCGCGGGCGAATTGGTCGAACAAGGCCGGGGAGACGGGCGCGGGCATTGATCTCCGGGTGATATAGAGCCTCGCCGACCAAGGGGAGGGGAAGCTCGCGTTACCTGTGCGAAGCAGCTAAGAGAGCCCGCTTGTCGACCTGAGAAGCCCAAAGACCTTGCCCGAGAGCATAGAATTCAGTGTGGTCGTGCCGGTGCGCGACGAGGCCGGCAACGCCGCCGCCTTGGCGCGCGAAATCGCCGCCATCCTCGACGGGCGCTCCTACGAGATGATTTTCGTCGATGATTGCAGCCGCGACGACACCCGCGCCGAACTTGCGGCGCTCAAGCGCGAATTGCCGTCCTTGCGGCTGATAGGGCATCGCGCCAACGCTGGGCAGAGCCGCTCGGTGCGCACCGGCGTACTGGCCGCGCGGGCGGCTTTGGTCGGCACGCTCGACGGTGATGGCCAGAACGACCCCGCTGATTTGCCCCGCCTGTTGGCGCGTTTGATTAGGGCCGACGCGCCGGCCAGCCTCGCCATGGTTGCGGGCAAGCGGGGAAAACGCCAAGATTCCTGGAGCAAAAGGGTGGCCTCGCGTATCGCCAATATTGTGCGCAAAGCGGCGTTGAAGGATGGCGCCGACGACAGTGGTTCGGGGGTCAAGGTGTTCAAACGGGAAGCTTTTTTGCGGCTTCCCTATTTCGACCACATGCACCGTTTCATGCCTGCTTTGATGTTGCGGGAAGGCTATGCAGTCGAGTTTTTAGAGGTTAACCATCGTCAACGGGGCGCCGGGCGTTCCAAATACACTAACCTCGGTCGCCTGGCCGCGAACATGACGGACTTGTTTGGCGTCATGTGGCTGAGGAGCCGGGCCCGATTGCCGGGGGGGACGGACGAGTTATGAAAGACCGACTCGGTGTGACTGAGACTTTAGCGATCCGCCAGGCCGCTCGCGGCGGCAGGCAGGTCAGAAATGAGGGGAGTCCCATGGGGGCCATTTTCAACGTCTTTCCGCTGATCCTGATCCCTGTTCTCACCTATAATATATGGGCGTTCGGGGCGACGGCGGCTTCCAATGATGGCGGCGTTTCGGTTCGTCAGCATTTGTCTGATGTCTGGATACGCTTGCCCATGGCCTCGAACGTGGAGTGGACGGTGGCGTTCGGCGACGTGCTGGTGCTGCTGGCGCTGATCTTGCTGTTCATCGAGCTCTTGAAATCCACGTCCACCGGCACGGCGGCGATCTTCAACCATGCGCTTTCCATGCTGGTGTTTATTATCTGTCTGGTGGAGTTCCTGCTTCACCCAGCCTTCGCCACCAGCGTGTTTTTCATCATCATGGTGATGGCGCTACTGGATGTGCTGGCGGGTGTGGTGGTGACGATCGTCTCGGCCCGCCGCGACGTCGAGTTTGCCGGGCAGCACTGAACTCAGGTTGCAAAAGTGGGCCGTTGGGGTTTCCCCAGCGGCCCGCGACCCTTCATTACAAACACCACATCCCCAGTCCAAGGGCGATGGCGAAGTCGAGCCAGCGACCGAATCGGTAGACGATTGGGATGTCCATGGGGGGGCGTGCTGCAGGTTTGGCGCCGGTCCAAGCTTGCCCCAGACTTGGGTTGGGTAAATGTCGCTCTTCTTCGATGTTGATTGGTTCGATGCGCGTTTGGCCGAGCGCGGTCATGACAGAAACGCCCTGGCCGCCGCCGCTGGCATTGAACGCGCGGAATTGCACCGCTTGTTCACCAATGAGCGCGCGCCGACCGCACACGAACTCAGCGCATTCGCGGGCCTGCTGGGCGCGGACCTTATTGAAATAAACCTTCGCAGCGGGGTCGCCGCGCGCACGCCATCGCCGACGGACGACCCAGGCGCGCGTATCGCCAGCATCGAGGCTAGGCTCGACGCGATAGATATCTGGCTCGAAGAATTCGAGGCAAAGAAGAGCGCTTGAACTCGGAGCGCGCCTTTAGGCCCGCAGATTGATCCTGATCCCGGCCCGCATCAGCGGCGCCGCTTCGGCGTAGCCCCGCGCATAAAACACTTCGGCGGGGGCGATATGGTTGACGAGGGTGGCCGCAAACAATGGGTCAAAACGGTTGCGTTGGGCGTCGGCCCCGTCGCCATGCCGGCCCGCGCGCCTTTGCTCCGCTTCGGTGCGGTCTGGTTCGGGCCAATCGGAGGCGCGGCGGCCGGTCATGGGCGCGGCGCTGCATTTCATGTGCCAAACGAAAATTAACCGATAGTCTGGCGCTGGTGTCCTGTCTCCGAATTGCCCCCTCCGTGTGGGGCAGGCGGGGAGCGGCAATTGCGAGACGCCACGCTAGGGGGAACGCTGTGCGGAATTACGCTGAGTATGACGGTCTTGGTCTCGCCGCCCTCGTGCGCAAAGGCGAGGCGTCGCCGGCGGAGCTTCTCGAAGCCGCGATCGAACGCATTGAGCGCCACAATGGCGTGCTCAACGCCGTGGTCCACAAGGCTTACGACGAGGCAAGGCGCGTCGCGCCCGGCAAATTGCCCGACGGCCCTTTCACCGGCGTGCCGTTCTTGATCAAGGATCTTGGCGTCAGGGTTAAGAGCTGGCCGCGCACCTCGGGCAGCCGTTTTGCCTGCGTCGATGCCGACGCGGAGGATAGCGAACTGACCACCCGCTTCCGCGCCGCTGGCGTCGTTTTGGTGGGCAAGACCAATACGCCCGAATTCGGCATTCCGGGCGTCACCACGTCAGCGCGGCTGGGGCCGTGCCGCAACCCTTGGAATCCGGAGCACATCTCTGGCGGCTCGTCCGGCGGGGCGGCCGCGGCGGTGGCGTCGGGCATGGTTGCTCTTGCGCATGCCAGCGACGGCCTCGGCTCGATCCGCATACCCGCCGCCTGCTGTGGGCTTGTCGGCATGAAAACCACCCGCGATCGCAATCCCAACGGCCAGCACGATTCCGACCGCGCGATTGGGTTTTCGGTTGACCACATTGTCTCCCGCACCGTGCGCGATAGCGCAGCCATGCTCGACGCAACCGGATACCCCGAGCCTGCAAGTCCTTTCGCCTATCCTGCCAAAGCGCGGCCCTATCTCGAAGAAGCAAGCGCAAGCCCCGGCAAAATGCGCATCGCCTGGTCGAGCGAAACGCCGACAGGCAATCCCATCGACCCTGAGGTGCGCGCCGCGCTGGAGCGGACTGCTGAAACGCTCGCAGCCCTCGGCCATGACGTGCGCGAGGAGGGGCTGGGCATCGATTATCGCGCGCTCTACCGCGCGCAGGGTTTTGTCTCGGCTGCGAACCTTGCGGCGGGCATCAAACGCTGGGTCGAGATCAAGGGCCGCGAACCGGAGGGCGACATCGAAGGGTTGGCGCGGCGCGGTTATGAGGCGGGCAAGAAGATGAGCGGCGCCGATGCGCTGTGGGCGTGGCAGCAACTCAGGTTGATGAACCGGCAAATCCTCGCGCGTTTCGAGGCTTGGGATGTCTATCTCACGCCAGTGATGTGCACGCCGCCGCCGCGCGTGGATTATCTCGATACATTGATGGAGGATCTAAAGGAGTTTGATCGGCGCCAAGCCGCGACTTTTGGATTTACGCCTCCCTTCAACATGACCGGCCAACCTTCGCTGTCATTGCCGGTCTGGCAAAGCAAAGCCGGCTTGCCGATCGCCATGATGTTCACCGCTCGCTACGCCGACGAAGCCACGTTGTTTCGGTTGGCGGGGCAATTGGAAAAGGAGTTGCCGTGGGCGGCGCGCAGGCCGCAAGTTTGGGGATAGAGCGAAGTCAGGGGGCACAATGACGACGAGCGACACTGAAAATCCAACCCGCCGAATCCGGCCTTGGATAGCAGCGCTGCTGACCTTTCTCGGTTGGGGTGTGGGCTTGTATTACGCGCGGCGATCCGGCGCGGCCGTTTGGTGTGCCGTTGCGAGCGTGGCGGTTGGTGTGCTGGTTGCGCTTGCGGCGGTGACGTACTGGCTGGTCACGCATACGGCGCCGCTATCGATTTTCAACCCTGATGGCTGGTCGTTGCTCGATACGATTCAGATCGCGCTCACCTCCTGCGTCGCGATTGGCGTCTGGGTGCTCGCGTCAAAGCGCCAGCAGGTTGAACGGGCAGGACCCGGGCGCTTGCTCGGCTATTTTGCGATCTGGCTGCTCCCACTCTTGATTGCTTTGGTGCTTGCTGTGGCGATCCGCTTCACCGCGATGCATCCTTTCCGGGCGCCCTCGCTGTCGATGGCGCCGACAATCCAACAAGGCGATTATTTTGTCGTCGCCAAGTGGACCTATGGCTACAGCCGCTATTCCGCCGCGCCGCTGCAATCGCTCTTTCCCGCTGGTCGCGTGTTCGCGCGTGCGCCGGAGCGAGGCGACGTCGTGGTGTTTCGGCCCGCTCCCGAGCCGGATCGCGATTTCGTCAAACGGATCGTCGGGCTACCCGGCGATCGCATTCAAATGATAGATGGCGCGCTGTACATCAACGGCGATCCCGTTCCGCGCGAGGCCGTGACGGCGATGGCCGTGGGCGACGACGCAACGCCTATAGCAGCATATCGCGAAACGCTGCCCAATGGCGTAAGTTACGTTACGCTAGACGCTGGAGAAAGCGAACTCGACGATACGCGCGTGTTCGTGGTGCCGGAGGGACATTATTTTATGCTCGGCGATCATCGCGATAACTCGGCCGACAGCCGCGTCCCGTCCGTGATGGGCTACGTCCCGTTCGATAATATCGTGGGCCGGGTGGTCTATATTGTGCAGCCAGAAGGGACGCGTCGCCCCTAACCTCGGCCATTGCATTTACCAACAACGCCACGCCGACCAGGCGATTTCACGCGACCGCGCAGGCCAATTGGAGAAAAAGCTGCCATTGGCGAATGAAAACCCGCAGATTCGCAATTGAACCAACGAGGATTTCCAATGCGGATGTTAATTGCATCGCTGCTCGCGGCGACGGCGCTCGGGGCCTGCGCGAGCACGCCGCAAACCAAAACCTTCACCGGCGTTTATGTCACCGGGCTGGAGGTTGAAACCTTCTATCTCCTGGATCGTCCGCTTAATCCGGTTTGGGTGAGTGCCGAGCCAGCCGCGCGCGAAGCGCTGCACGCGGCGATCCCGGCGACCTTGGCGCCAGGCCAAGGCGCGCGCGTGGTGACCACCGTCGAAGGCGAAATGAGCGGTCGTGGGCATTACGGCAATCTTGGCGCCTACGGTCGCGAATTGCACATCAGGCGCGTCGTCGTCTCACGGCTCATCGATCCCGCGTCGGATGGAGCGGTTACGGTTTACGAGAGCCCGCCAGCGAATCCAGTTGTTGCTGCATCGCCGCCATCTGACGGCGTAGTTCGGCGACCTGGGCGTCGCCGCTAGCATCCTCGGCTTGGGGTGCTGGCCGAACAGCGGTCGGCATGCCGGGAATGGTTGGCATCACCGCGGCGGTGAACGGCGTCCACGCCGACATCGCTTGCTGGAACAGCGCCATGTTGCGTTGTGCTTGCTCCTCGAACGCGCCCTTGGGCGTCGCGGCGCCGAAGGTGCGGGAGAAATTATCGCGCATCTGCTCTTGCGCCTTTGAGAAACTCTCCATGCTCATGTCGAGATACGGCGGCAGGAAGCCTTGCATCTGGTCGCCGTAGAAACGGATAAGGCGGCGCAGGAACGCCACCGGCAATAAATTCTGTCCCCGGCTCTCCTGCTCGAAAATGATCTGCGCCAATACCGACCGGGTGATGTCGTCGCCGCTCTTGGCGTCGAGCACGATAAAATCAACGCCCTCGCGCACCATTTCAGAGAGGTGCTCCAAGGTGACATAGCTCGATGCGGCGGTGTT
Organism: Terricaulis sp.; assembly: GCA_040080805.1. Classification (GTDB taxonomy): domain Bacteria; phylum Pseudomonadota; class Alphaproteobacteria; order Caulobacterales; family Aquidulcibacteraceae; genus Vitreimonas. Next base: position 18,859 of record JBEBHQ010000018.1, read on the forward strand.
GTAGAGGCGCCGGTTGGCGTACTTCTTGATCACCACGGCCTCAGCCGCCGCGCCCGTCTCGGGGCTCTCGCCCGCCGCTTGGCCGTTCGCGTCCACCACTGGGCCGTCCCTTTATTGCGCCCGCGAAGGCGCGGGCCAGCGGGAGAATCCTCTCTCCTTCGCCGCAATGCAAGACAAAGCCCCCGCTTTCACCTGCGCTTTGCGACGGCCCCGCTTGGAATTCGCCTCGCGCTTGTGCGATAGCTGCGGAAACTCTCCGTTTCCGGCCAAGACCTTCGCCCCCAAGGAGCCATCCCCATGACCGATATCGTTATCGTTTCCGCAGCCCGCACCCCTGTCGGATCGTTCAGCGGCGCCTTTGCCGCGACGCCCGCGCACGAGCTTGGCCGAACTGCCATCACAGCCGCGCTGCAGCGCGCAAAAGTGGACGCCAAGGAGGTCTCGGAAGTGGTGCTTGGCCAGGTGCTTACCGCAGGCCAGGGCATGAACCCCGCGCGCCAAGCCAGCCGCGCCGCAGGCGTGCCCGATGAGAGCCCGGCTTGGAGCCTCAACCAGGTCTGCGGCTCGGGGCTGCGCGCGATCGTGGTCGGCTACCAGCAGATCAAGGCCGGCGACGCAACGATTGTGGTCGCCGGCGGGCAGGAAAATATGAGCCTCTCCCCCCACGTCGCGCATTTGCGCAACGGCACGAAAATGGGCCCGGTCACGTTTACCGACACGATGATCAATGACGGCCTGACCGACGTGTTCAACGCCTATCACATGGGCGTCACCGCCGAGAACGTCGCCGAGAAGTGGCAGATCACGCGCGCGCAGCAGGATGAATTCGCCACCGCATCGCAGAACAAGGCCGAGGCGGCGCAGAAGGCCGGCAAGTTCAAGGACGAAATCTGCGCCGTCACCGTCAAGGGCCGCAAGGGCGATACGATTGTCGAGAACGACGAATACATCCGCGCCGGCGCCACCCTAGAAGCCGCCGCTGGCCTCAAGCCCGCGTTCAAGAAAGACGGCACCGTCACCGCCGGCAACGCCTCCGGCATCAATGACGGCGCGGCGGCGTTGGTGCTGATGAGCGCGGCGGAAGCCAAAAAGAGAGGGCTCACCCCGCTAGCGCGCATCGCCTCGTGGGCCTCGCGCGGCGTCGATCCGGCTTTGATGGGTGCGGGCCCGATCCCCTCGTCGAAAGCAGCGCTTGAAAAAGCCGGCTGGAAAATCGGCGATTTGGATTTGGTCGAAGCCAACGAAGCCTTCGCCGCGCAAGCTTGCGCGGTGAACAAGGAATTGGGCTGGGACCCGGCCATCGTAAACGTCAACGGCGGCGCAATCGCGATCGGCCACCCGATCGGAGCGTCGGGCGCGCGCGTGCTGACAACTTTGCTCTACGAATTGCAACGCCGCAACAAGAGCAAGGGCCTAGCCACGCTATGCATCGGCGGCGGCATGGGCATCGCGTTGTGCGTGGAGCGGTGAATGGTGGATGGCGTGTCGCCAGCACTCGTTCACGCCTACTCGCGATCGGCTGAACCGCTAACCCAATCGGCAATAAAGGCGCTGATGCACGTTATGGCGCGCGAGTGCTATTGGACAATCGAGTCCTTCGACTGGCGTGTCGTTCATCGAACCTATCATCGATGTATCGCGCTCAAGGAAGAGGAGCGCTTTGTGGCGTTGATTGGGGTCGATGCGCCAATCTTCGCGTTGTCTGGGATTCGCGAAGACCAAGCATGGTCGTTCTTCGACGACGCGTCGATCGTCACTGCGGCGGCAGGTTATTACGGACCCACGCTAAGAGTCCTTCAAGGTGGAGACTTGAGTAGTGACCTCACCGAGCGCGACCGCGATTGGCTCAGAAGCGTCAACAAGAACATGAACTATGATCTACGGTATTGGAACCCACAAACCGTGGGCCAAGTCGTGTTCAACTTTTGGGATTAGGTGCTTTAACCTGGGGTCGATCGCCTCTCGCGGAGTGGCTTGCGCACGGATCATTACCATGGTAATGGAAACGCATGTCCATCAGCTCGAAACTCACTGCCCAAGGTCAGATTTCGGTACCCGCCGAGATCCGCAAGAAGCTCGGGATCGGTCCGGGTTCCGCGATCGAGTGGGAGGAGCGGGACGGCGAAATCCTTGTGCGCCGCGCCGGGCGGTATAGTTCGGCGCAGGTGCATGCCGCGGTGTTCGCAGGCGAAAGCCCGGACTTGAAATCGCTGCAAGAGTTGAAGGAAGGCGTGCGCGTTCATATGCGCAAGAAGCATGCGCGCGATTGATACCAACGTGCTCGTGCGCCTGATCGCGCGCGACGATCCCGCCCAGGCGGCGCGCGCTGAGGCGGCGGTAGGAAAGGGCGCCTGGGTTTCCCATCTTGTGTTGGCGGAGACCGTCTGGGTGTTGGACGCGGTCTATCGGCGCTCGCCAAAGCAGATCGCGCTGGCCGTCGAGATGTTGCTCGATCACGCACAGCTGAGCGTGCAGGACGCCGATATTGTCGCCCGTGCGCTGGATCGCTTTCGGGCCGATCCAAAGCTTGGATTCTCTGATTGCCTGATCCTGGAGACGGCGCGTCAGAGTGGCCATCTTCCGCTAGTGACGTTCGACCGCCGCCTCGGAGATGTCGATGGCGCGGAGCGAATTTGATGGCTGTTAGCCAATCCCCAACGCCCTTAGCACCGCGCCTTGATCATAGTAGGGCCGCTCGCAGATGATCTTGTCGCTGCCCGGCGCGAACTCGAAGCTCCCCGCCATGCGCACGCGGAAGCTCTTGCCGGTCGGCGGAATCGTCCGCCCGCCGAGCTTCAGCGGCCCCAAATGCGTGCCGGTGAGCCAGAACTCGACCAGCACGGTATCGCCGTCATGCGCAAGCGCGATGATCTCGTTGCCCTGGTCGGGGAAGGGCGTGCGCGAGGCGGCGAAATAGGCGCGCACGGCGGCTTCGCCGTCGAACACCTGGCCGCCGCCATGCATCTCGTAGCGCGGGTGCGCGAAGGTGGCGATGACGCCATCCCAATCGTGCGTGACCTCCAGCGCCATGTGGTCGCGAACAGTCTGGAGGCGGGCGGCGGCGAGGTCGGTCATTATTTGGTCCCTGGGGAGCTCGCTCTGTTGCAAGCCGCGCGAACTCTTGCAAGTGTCGCCGGACAATTCGCATCAGACGAATACGGGAGGAATACATGGCGCGCGTGGCATTGGTGACGGGGGGGACCCGCGGCATCGGCAAGGCGATTTCGGCGCGGCTGAAGGCGGATGGGTTCAAGGTGGCGGCCAATTACGCCGGCAACAGCGAAGCCGCCGAAGCCACGGCCAACGAACTTGGCGTCAAGGTGTTCAAGTGGGACGTCGGCGATGAAGCCCAGTGCGCGGCGGGCATCGCCCAAGTCGCCGCTGAGCTTGGCCCGGTCGATGTGCTGGTCAACAATGCCGGCATCACCAAGGACGGACTGTTCCATAAGATGAGCGCCGAGAAGTGGCGCGAGGTGTTGCGCGTCGATCTGGATTCGCTGTTCTTCATGACCCGCCCGCTGATCGAAGGCATGCGCGAGCGTGGTCACGGGCGCATCATCAACATCTCCTCCATCAACGGCCAGAAAGGCCAAGTGGGGCAGGTGAATTACTCCACCGCGAAGGCCGGCATGATCGGCTTCACCAAGGCGCTGGCGCAGGAATGCGCGAGTAAGGGCGTCACCGTGAACGCCATCGCGCCGGGCTATATCGACACCGACATGGTCGCAGCGGTGCCTGAAGAGGTGCTGAAGAAGATCATCGCCGGAATCCCCGTTGGCCGCTTGGGCAAGGCCGAGGAAATCGCGCACGCTGTCTCGTTCCTGGCCTCCGACGGCGCGGCGTTCATGACCGGCGCAACGCTGACGATGAACGGCGCACAGTACATCGCGGGCTAGTATGAAACCGGTTGCATTTTTCGAAAAGCGGCCTCGGTCGGCGTTCGCATGAGAAAGCGTGGGGGTGGGGGCGATGACAGCTACAAGCACTGACGCCGCGCCGCGCGCCATGACGGCGCGTCGGACATTGTTCTACTTCTGGATGGCGGTCGCGATGGCCGCCACGGCTTTTCTCGGCTTTGCGCCGACCTTTTGGATCCCGATGGCGCAAGGCATTCCCGAGCGGATCGCGGTGATCGCCATCCACGCCGCCCTCTTTTTTGGCTGGAGTTTGTTTCTGATCTACCAAGCCTGGCTCGTTGCGTCCGGGAAGGTCGCGCGGCATCGCGATGTCGGCATGATCGGCGTGTCATTGGCAACCGCCATGACGATCTTCGGCGCGCTCGCTGCAATCAACGCTGCAAAGCGGGCTATCGCCTTGAATTACAGCGAGGGCGGTGAAGCCTTCATGATCGTGCCGATGGCGGCGCTGCTTTCATTCGCTGTGCTTGTGATCGCCGCCATCAGCAACATACGTCGCTCCGAATGGCACAAGCGTCTCATGCTGTCGGCGACAGCGGTCATCCTCGACGCTGCAATAGCGCGTCCTTTCATCGCCTATATCGTCATGGGCGGGCATATTCCGCCATTCGAGGGGACGGTCGGATTAGCGGGATTCCATGGACCGCCGCCGCCCGTGGCGGGCGTATTGCCGCCCGCTCTGATTGGCCTGCTCTTCATCGTCTCTGGTATGATCTATGACTGGCGCACGCTTGGTAAGGTGCACCCTGCTTATTGGTGGGCTGGCGGGTTTGCCCTCGCGGTGCAGCTGCTGAAGATACCGTTCAGCGCGACCGCACTTTGGCACGACATTGCGCGCTTTCTGATATCTCTTACCGGATAGAGTAGCCCGTACTTGCTCATTCGGATTCGGTATTATCGCGGTCCGCCGCGCCTCACGGCTTGAATACATACTCCAATTTCAGCCCATCCGGATCGGCGAAGAATACGGCGTAATAGCCGGCGCCGTAACGCGGATAATCGGCCGGCGCATCAAGCACCTCCGCGCCAATGTGTTGCAGCAGAGCGTACAACGCATCCACGTCCTCGCGGCTTTCCGCATTCCACGCGAGATGATGCAGGCCCGGCGTGTAGCGGTCATGCGTGCGCCCGGCGTTTGGCCCGCTCTCGCCGCGGATGCCGATCGAGCAAAAGCGCGTGCCGTTCAAATCAAAATCGCAATAGCCGTCCGGGTACACGGTGCTTAGCTGATAGCCCATGAATCCAAGCACCGCTTCGTAGAATGGGCGCGAGAGGCCGGCGTCCTTTACCGTCAAATCGATGTGATGAACGCCGCCGCGCATTAGCGGTTCGCGCCTGGTTTCCAGATCACATCGGCGCGGCCTTTGTCATTGGCCCAGCGCGCCGCGACGAACAGCAGATCCGACATGCGGTTGGCGAATTTGATCGCCTCCGGCGACACGCGCTCAGCTTGCGCGAGCGCCACGATCGCTCGCTCGGCCCGGCGCATGGTCGCGCGCGCCACATGCAGGTGCGCCGCCGCCGGCGCGCCCCCTGGCAGCACGAACGACGTTAGTGGCTCAAGCGCCTCGTTAAGCAGATCGATTTCCGTCTCCAGCCGCAGCACTTGGCTTTCCTGGATGCGCAAGGCCGCGAACGGAGGCGGCGGATCGGTTTCCGGCGTGGCCAGGTCAGCGCCGAGGTCGAACAGGTCATTTTGCGCTCGGTCGAGGATGGGATCGAGCACGAACTCGGAGCTGGTGTGCAGCCGTGCGACGCCGATTGCGGAATTGGCTTCGTCCACCGCGCCATAGGCCTCGACGCGTGCGCTGGCTTTTGACACCGGCTCGCCGGTGGCGAGGCGTGTCTTGCCGCCGTCGCCCGCCTTGGTGACGATCTTGTCCAGCCTAACCATGCGTTTGCTTCCACCACATGGCGGCCACAAGAATCAGGATCGCCACAAACTGCGCCACCACGCGCACACGCATGGCTTTGTTCGACCATGAGCGGCCAAAATCGCCCCCTCGGAACAGCGTATAGATGCCGAAACACAACACCGCGAACACAGCAATCAGGGCGGCGGGGATCAGGTAGTCGAAGATATCCATGGTCGTAAGCTTAGCCTCCCGTGTCGCCGCGCGCCATGTGCTAGGTCGAGCCGCTGCCGCCATTTGAGCGGAAGCCAGTCGGTCCGACCTGCTAGGGTGCTTACATGACCGAATCGCTCCTCCTCTTGCTCGCTCTGGCCGCCATTGGGGCTGCCGCTTGGTTTGCTTACCGTTCCGCTGGGGTCGAACCCATTCGCGCTGAGCGTGACCGCGCCCTTGCCGAACTGGCGACGCTGCGCCAGCAGGGCGCGGCATTGGCGTCGGACCTGGCGGCCGAGAAAGCCACCGGCGCGGCGCGGGCGGAGGAAGGGGAACGCCGCGAACAAGCGCTGCTCGCCTTGCGCGGCGAGATGGAAAAAACCTTCCAGGCAGTCGCCGCGCAAGCGCTCGACGCCAGCCAACAGCGCTACCTCGCCCAGGCCAACGAAGTGTTCGAAAAGCACAAGGCCGCGGCCCAAGGCGGCGTGAAAGAAGTGATGGCGCCGGCGCAGGAGCAATTGCTCAAATTGGCGACGTCAGTTGAAGCCCTGGAAAAGTCACGGACGCAGGACAAAGCCGCGCTCGGCGAGCAGATGCGCGCCATCGGCGAGACCTTGGCCAAAACGCAAACCGAGACCGGCCGGCTGGTCAACGCCCTGCGCGCCGCGCCCAAGACGCGCGGGCGTTGGGGCGAGGAAACCTTGCGCAACGTGCTGGAGCTTTCGGGCTTGTCGCAGCACGCGGATTTCACCGAGCAATCAACCACGCAGGACGACGGCGGCAAGATGCTGCGCCCGGACGTGATTATCCGCCTGCCGGGCGGGCGCTCGATCATCGTCGACGCCAAGGTGGCGCTCTCGGGCTATCTCGACGCGATGGACGCTACCGACGAAGCCGAGCGTGAGCGCTGCCTGACCAAGCATGCCGCTGAATTGCGTGCGCATGTAAAATCGCTGTCGTTGAAGGATTACAGCAAGCACATCGCCGAGAGCGCCGATTTCGTCGCCTTGTTCATCCCCGGTGAAAATTTTTTCGCCGCCGCCGTGGAACGCGATCCGACCTTGTTCGAGGACGCCATGAAAGCGCGCGTGATCATCGTGACCCCGGTGACGTTGATGGCGCTGGCGCGCTCGATTTCCTATGGCTGGCGCCAGGAACAAAGCGCCAAGAACGCCCAGGAAATTGCGGATCTCGGGCGCGAACTTTACCGCCGCATGGCGGTGATGACAGATCACCTCGGCAAAGTCGGCGATTCCATCGGCCAGACCGTCACCCGCTATAACGCGCTGCTGGGGTCGGTCGAGAGCCGGGTGCTGCCGCAGGCGCGCAAGTTCAAGGAGCTGGGCGCGGGCGATGCGGGCATTGATATCGCTGCCGCTGCGCAAATCGAAAGCGCCCCGCGTTTGCCGGCCCCGCCCGAGCAATTGGAGCTTACGCCGCCGCCGGTCAGCGCCAAACGCGGACGTTAGCTCCAGCAAGGCGGCGTTTCTTCGCGTGATGCAACGCATGCCGGCGAGACGCCGGCTGTCCATTTCAATCTTCCCCGTGCGGCCGGCCTCGCTGCGCCTTGACTTGGCCTCGCCGCACCTTGTGGTCGATCCGCCTCTGTTTCTCCGCGCGAGGCACGCGCGTCTTGTGACGCGGTTTCGGACGGTGCGAGGCGCGCTCGACCATATCCAGCAAACGCTGCAATGCTTCGGCGCGGTTACGCTCCTGGGTGCGGTGCGCGTCGGCGCGGATGACGATTTCGCCGTCCAGCGTCAGGCGGCGGCCCGCCAGGGTCGCGAGACGTTGGCGCATATCGTCGGGAAGTTGCGAATGGCCGTGCAGTTGGAAGCGCAGCTCCACCGCCGTCGAGACCTTGTTGACGTTTTGTCCGCCGGGGCCGGCCGAGCGGATGAAGCGCTCCTCTAGGTCGCGTTCGTCGAGGGCGAGGGTGGGCGTCACCGGAATCATGAGTTCAATCTAGCGACATTCGGTTCCAAATCGTTCACTTGCGCGCGAGGCGGGAGACAAGCGCCGCCGCGCACGTTAGATCCGGAGGCCAATTCGAGGGAGGACAGCATGCGGGGACTTCTAGCAGGTGCGGCGGCGTTGTTTATCGGGGCTTGCGCCGGGGGCGCGGTGCCAGGGATCATGTTGCGGACGGAACCCGCGATAGCGGCGACCTCACCTCATATCATGGCCGCCGTCGGCGACGCGCGACGCCCTGAGGCGGACACCGCACGCGACGTACTACGTCACCCCGCAGACATCATGGCGTTTGCGCAGGTCCAAGCGGGCCAACGTATCGCCGATGTCGGCCCGGGCGGAGGCTTTTACACGCGGCTCTTTTCGGTGGCGGTGGGCGAGCAGGGCCGCGTTTTCGCGATCGACCGCCCCAATGCGCCCGACCGCCCTCCGCGCGCAATTCTCGCGGTGGCGCCGCTCTATCCTAATGTCAGCGTGATTCAACAGGGCTACCAGAACTGGTCAACGCCGGAGCCGCTCGACACGATTTTCGTTTCGCAGATTTATCATGATTTCCACTTGCCGGCTCTCAATCTCGATGTGCCCGCGATCAACCGCATGCTGTTTGCGGCGTTGAAGCCGGGCGGGGCGCTTGTCATTATCGATCACACCGCTGTTGACGGCAGCGACCTCACCGTCACGGACACGCTGCACCGCATCGACCAAGCGACGCTACGCCGTGAAGTCGAGGCGGCTGGCTTTGTGTTTGAGGAAGAAAGCCAAGTTCTGCGCAATCCCGCCGACAATCGTACGCTGCGCGTGTTCGAGGGTGACATTCGCGGTCACACCGATCAATTCGTGCTGCGGTTCAGAAAGCCGGGATGAATTTTAAAATAGCGTCATCCCGGCCGAAGCCGCGAAGCGGCGGAGAGCCGGGACCCAGGGGCTGCATGTGCAGAGCTCCTATAGTCCTGGGTCCCGGGTCTCGCTCCGCTCGCCCGGGATGACGGAATCGTTGTGACATCAGCCATGCTCCTTCCCCACAATCCCAACGCCTTCGCGCGCTCGCCACTTGATCGCGCCGGGCATCATCGGCGCGACGCGGCTTGGCTTGCGCAAGCGCTGAACGCCGACACAACGAGGGTCATTCCGTTTTTTCAGCACCGTCCGTTCGTAATTGAAGCGGGAGCGGATGTGGAGGCAGGTTGGCTTGGCGCGCATACGCGTGCGCGCATAGCCGGCCCCGAGGCGCCAGTTTTGTTCTTGGGGCTCGGTCGCGGCGGGGCGGCGCACTTCGCAATTGACATAACCGATCCGAGCCCACTCGCCGAACTCGGCCGCTTTGATGATCTGCGCGCGCTTGGACCGCGCCTTTCTCACGATGACCTCGCCATCCTCGGCTGCGCCAAGAGCATCTTCGAGTGGCACGCCCGCCACCGGTTTTGCGCCAATTGCGGGGCAGCGAGCGTGGTCGTTGAAGCAGGTTGGAAGCGTGAGTGCCCGGCTTGCAAGACCGAACACTTCCCGCGCTTCGATCCCGTCGTGATCATGCTCCCGACACACGTCGAAAATTGCCTGCTTGGGCGCCAACGCGCTTGGCCGCGCGGCATGCATTCCGCGCTTGCCGGCTTTGTCGAGCCGGGCGAGGCGATCGAGGAAGCGGTCGCGCGCGAGACGCTCGAGGAAGTGGGCTTGCGCGTGCGCGACGTGTGCCTGCATTCTAGCCAGCCGTGGCCGTTTCCCCATTCGCTGATGATCGGGGCGCTGTGCGAGGTCGAGAACGAGGACATCGTCATCGACGCGCACGAATTGGAAAGCGCGCGCTGGTTCACGCGCGCGGAAGCGCGTCTGCTGCTCGCGGGCGAATTTCCAGGGGCCTTCTGCCCGCCGCCGTTCGCCATCGCGCACCAATTGCTGAAGAGCTGGGCCGAGCTTTAGCCGCACTCCGCGCAATCGTCGCGCTGGGCGTATTCCACTTGCAGCGTGACGTGGGCGATGCCGAAACGTTGGGTGATGCCGGAGGCGAGCGCGGCGAGGAAATCGTCGCCGCCGCCTTGTGGGCGCACCAGGTGCGCGGTCAGCGCCGAGGTATTGGCGCTCAGCGCCCAAACATGCAGATCGTGCACCGCGACGACGCCAGGCTGCGCGCGCAAGAAGGCGCGCACGGCGGCGACATCAATTCCGCGCGGCGCCGCGTCGAGCGCCAGATCAAGCGATTCACGCAACAGCCCCCAAGTGCTCCACAAAATCACCAACACCACCGCGATGGAGATCGCCGGATCGATCCACGTGAAGTTCGTCAGCCACATCGCCACGCCAGAGACGATCACTGCCGCCGACACGCCAGCGTCCGCCAGCATGTGCAAGAACGCCCCGCGCACGTTTACGTCATGCTTGCGGCCGGCGAAGAACAACAGCGCCGTCGCGCCGTTGATCAACACGCCCGCGCTGGCGACCGCCATGACCAACAGAGGTTCCGTCGCTTCTGGCGCGGCGAGACGGCGGGCGGCTTCCCACAGGATGGCGCCCGATACCGCAACCAGCACCAGGGCGTTGGCCAACGCGGCCAGCACGGTCGCCTTCGAGAACCCGTAGGTGCGCCGCTCGCTGACGCCGCGCGTGGCCAGCCAAGCCGCGCCGCCCGCGAGCGCAAGGCCGAGCACGTCGGAAAGATTGTGCGCGGCGTCGGAAAGCAGTGCGGTGGAATTGGCGAAGAAGCCCGCGACCGCCTCAATGGCGACGAAGCCCAGGTTCAGCGCGATGGCGATTGTATAACGTTGGTCGTTGGGAGCGGCGGCGTGGTGGGCGTGATCGTCGCCGTGCGCGTGCGAATGTCCGTGATACCCATGCATAAAGGTGATTTGAGCCAAGTCGGCCTCGCTCGCAAGCAAGCGCGCGCATGCGCCGCGCTTTCTTGCGACGCCGGCGGTGTGCGATGATGCGAATTGCAGCCTAACGTCCGCGGCGTGCTCGGCCTGGTCGAGACGGCGGAGAGTTACGAGGCGGCGGTAGCGCGCCTCAAAGCGGCATAAACAGAACCCGCCCGCCGCGCTCGGCGGCAATGCGGCGCGCGACGACGCAATCGCTTTCGGCTGGCTGGGCGCTGGCGTCCGCGCCGGCGACCCAAGCCCGGCACCAGCCGGCGCGCGGCAGCGCGCTGGCGGGCACGCCGGTGAAATCGTTGCGGCCTTGATAGGCGGCGAGTTCGGCCTCGCGGTTGATCACCCGCCCGCCCCAGGTGCGCGCCAGCCAATGGGCGTGCTCGCACTCCATCGAGGCAGGCTGCTTTTCGGCCGGGAGGGCATTGTACCAGATGCGGCATTGGCCAGCGCGCGGCAGCGCCTCGGCGGGCACGCCGACGACCGGGCTGATTTCAGCGGCTGCGGCGGGCGCCGCGGTTGCGCGGGATGGCTCCGCGCCCACTGATGATGTCACCAGCGCGAGCGAAGCGGCGATTGCGGTGATCAACTTGGCCACGGCCTCATGCTCTCTCGGAACTATGGCGTTCCTTAAGCGTTTGTAAGGTTTGGCGAAGGCAAGTGCTGTGACCATGGGCACAGTCTAGAACGGGATGTCATTACAAAGACTTAGCGCCAGAGGCCGCGCCGGTTCGCTTCGAAGGTCTCGTATCGCTCGGCCACGCAGGCGCCGGCGGGAGAGTGTCCCGATATCGAATAGGCTGGTCGAAGGTGCATGCGAGCGAATGACGCATCGGCGATTTTCGCCGCGTAGGGCGACCGGATGGGCTATCTGCGTGTTTGGCCCCAAGGCCATCAGGGAGAAGACATGGACGCGCTGAGTCTACAAAACCCGGTGTTTGCCACTTATGCCATCGCCGCCACGCTCATGATCCTCAAGGCGGTGTCGATGTCCTGGCTCACGGTCATTCGCATGATGCAAGAGAAAGGTGGCTTCCGCGCGCCCGAGGACCTCAAGAAGACGCCGCTCAATCCCGCGCCAGACCCGAAACAGCTTGAACCCAACGAACGCGTGGAACGCATCCGGCGAATCCACCTGAATGACCTGGAGAACCTGCCGTTCTTCCTTGTCGCCGGCTTTCTCTTCGTGCTGACCGACCCCTCGCTTCTTCTCGCGCAGTGGCTCCTCTACGGATACGTTGCATCTCGGTTCCTGCACTTCGCCGCTTATTTCACAGCGCAGACCCATGACATGCGGGCCACGTTGTGGACCGTGGGCTCGCTCATCCTCATTTTCATGGCGGTGCGGACGTTGCTCGCGGTGCTTGGCTACTGAGGAAGCGGGCAAACAGGTGGCAGTCGGCGTTGCGGATGCATAGAGGCTCGTTGTGTTGCGCGAACGGTCGTAGGGATTGAACCGTCAGGAGGTGACATGCCGATTCCAGGTGACGGTCTCAAGCAGGGTTGGGGCGTCGTGCGTTTGAACCCATGGCACTTGGCCGGAATCTTTGCGTCGAGCATCGATGCGGAGAACCTGGCCGAGAAATTAGGTCCAGGCTATGTGGTCAAGTTCGGGGACCACGCCCTCGGCTCACCCGATTTCAGCTTCGCAAACGGCGCCTGACAGAGCTGTCGCGCGCTCTTTCTCCTGCTTGTGATCAAAATCGCGCGCGCGTGTCCGGCATCTCGCGCGCGGGTTTAGCGTAATTGTCCTGGCTTTCTTGCCGTGATTATCCAGGAAAACTAGCGGCAATCCTTATCAGGACTCGAGCTTAGTTTATCAGGGTTCGCACACTTCACTCCGTCATTCCGGGGCTCGCGGAACGCGAGAGCCCGGAACCTAGGAGGCCAAGGGCGCACCCTTTGCACCTGGGCCCCGGATCGCGCTTCGCGCGTCCGGGATGACGGAGGCGCGCGCTCTCTACTGGCACGCCAAGCATTCCTCGTAATCGGTGCGTTCGGTTGATCCAGCGATGTCGGCGACGCGCTCTTTTACTTCTTCGCCGGCAAAGCCTGCGCGCTGCACGCTTTTGCTGCGGCAATAATAGAGGCTCTTCACGCCGCGCTCCCAGGCCATCCAGTGCAGCATGTGCAGATCCCATTTGTCGACATCGCCAGGCAAGAAGATGTTGAGCGACTGGGATTGGCAGATCAGCGGCGTGCGGTCGGCGGCAAGTTCGATGATCCAGCGTTGATCGATTTCGAACGCGGTCTTGAACACGTCCTTTTCATCGTCGGAAAGGAAATCGAGGTGCTGCACCGAGCCTTCGTTCTTCAGGATCGAAGACCATACGGTTTCGGTATTGCGGCCTTTCTCGTCGAGCAGGCGTTCGAGATAAGGGTTCTTCACCGCGAACGAGCCCGAGAGTGTTTTGTGGGTGTAGCAATTGGCCGGGATCGGCTCGACGCCGGCGCTGGTGCCGCCGCAAATGATCGAGATCGATGCCGTCGGGGCGATGGCCAGTTTGTGCGAGAAGCGCGCCATGACGTTGTTCTCGGCCGCATCCGGGCAGGGGCCGCGCTCTTGCGCAAGCTTGACGCTCGCCGCATCGGCGCCGCGGCGAATATGCTTGAACATGCGGTTATTCCACACTTTCGCCATCGCCGATTCCATCGGCACGTTCTGGCTTTGCAGGAAGGAGTGGAAGCCCATCAGCCCAAGGCCGACGCTGCGCTCGCGATAGGCGGCGTATTTGGCGCGCTCCATTTCATCGGGCGCGCGGGCGATGAAATCTTCCAGCACGTTGTCGAGAAAACGGAACACGTCCTCGATGAATTGGGTGTCGTTTTCCCACTCAAGGAAAGTTTCGCCGTTGACCGAGGAGAGGCAGCAGACGGCGGTGCGCTCCTTGCCATTATGATCCATGCCGGTGTGCAGCATGATTTCCGAGCACAGGTTCGATTGGCGCACCTTGAGGCCGAGCTTCTTCTGGTGGCTCGGCATCTGCTTGTTCACGGTGTCGGAGAAGATGATGTAGGGCTCGCCGGTTTGCAGGCGCATCTCCAGGATTTTCTGCCAGAGCTTGCGGGCGCTGATGTGCTTCAGCGGTTCTTGATTCTTCGGGCTCCTGAGCGCGAACGGCAAATCATCGCGCACGGCGATCATGAATTCGTCGGTGAGGTTGAGGCCGTGGTGCAGGTTCAAGCTCTTGCGGTTGAAATCGCCGGCGGGCTTGCGGATTTCGAGGAATTCCTCGATCTCGGGATGGTGGATGTCGAGATAGACCGCCGCCGAGCCGCGTCGCAGTGAGCCTTGTGAAATCGCCAGCGTCAGCGAATCCATCACCCGAATGAACGGAATGATGCCGCTGGTCTGTCCGTTCTGGCCGACCTTTTCGCCGATGGAACGAACCCCGCCCCAATAGGTGCCGATGCCGCCGCCATTGGACGCAAGCCAAACGTTTTCGTTCCACGTGTCCATGATGCCGTCCAAGCTGTCGCCAACCGCATTCAAGAAACAAGAAATCGGCAGTCCGCGTTCGGCGCCGCCGTTTGAGAGCACGGGGGTTGCTGGCATGAACCAGAGTTTGGAAATGTAATCGTAGATGCGCTGCGCGTGGCTGATGTCGTCGGCGTACGCGGTGGCGACGCGCGCGAACATGTCCTGGAAGCTTTCACCTTGCAGTAGGTAGCGATCGATCAGAGTAGTCTTGCCGAATTCCGTGAGCAGCGCGTCGCGGCTCGGATCCGTAACGACCTTCTCGACAACTTTGAGCGGACGCAGGGGCTTGGGCTTGCCGCGATGGATTTCGCCCATGCGATGGACCCCCGTTTTCTCCGCTCGAATTTGCATTTCGCCGTCCCCCTTGAACCTTGTCTTAACCAGACTCGCTGTTGGGCCAAACCACAACCACTCGTGGGTCCGAGCCGAAGCGCACCGCTATATATAGTGATGCCACTCGTTAATGCTGGGTCAATGGAGAACCCGCCCAGGCGCAATTTTTTCCGTGAAGAACTAAACGCCCGGTAACCATGACGGGGCGCTGAATGCTGCTGAGCCACCCCGTTTCAGAGCTTGCGCGCCAGCGTTTTCCAGGGTTTTTCGACCCATGGGCGATGGGCATGGGCGGGCGCGGGCCGCGTTCGCGGCGATGGGGGGCGCTGCCCTCCTGGGCCTTTCGCCCATTCTGGTCCGACTCTCGGAGCTCGGGCCTCAGGCCACCAACCTTTGGCGATTCCTTCTGGCGCTCCCGATTCTGGCGGTTTGGGCGCTGGCTGGGGGAGCGCACGCCAAACCTGGTCAGCTGGGCTGGCTGTTGTTCGCGGGGCTGCTGTTCGGGGGCGAGCTTTCGCTCTGGGCCGAGGCGCTGAGCCACACCACCGTCGCCAACGCGACTTTCCTTTCCAACATGACGCCTTTCTTCGCGGCGCTGTTTGGCTGGTTCCTGTTCAAGGAGCGGTTGCGCGCGGGCGTCTATTGGGGCGGGGCGGTGGCACTTGCTGGCGCGCTGGTGCTCGCAATCGCCCGCGCCCGCGCCGACGCGGGGCCAGCCGCCACACCGGAAGAGGGTTGGTTCGGCGACGCGCTCGGCTTTGCATCGGCGATTGGCTATGCGGGCTATTTGCTGATCGTCCGGCATTTGGCGGGGCGCGTCGGCACGGGGGCGGTGATGTTCTGGGCCAGCGCGAGCGGCGCTGTTTATGCGCTGTGCCTGAGCCTTGCGCTGGGCGAACAGCTCTTACCCCAGACGCTGAACGGCTGGCTGGTTTTGCTTGCGCTCGGAATTGTCGTGCAAGCGGCGGCGCAGGGGCTCATCGCCCACGGCGTCGCGCGGCTGCCAATCGTTATCTCCACCATCATGTTATGGATGCAGCCACTGTCAGCGGCGGCGCTCTCTTGGGTGTTGTTCGGTGAAGCGCTGGGCCCGCTGGCGCTCGCCGGCGCGGCGCTCATCTTGGCGGGTGTTTTCGTGGTGCAGCGCGCGCGGAGCTAGTGGTGCAGCGGGCGCATCCAGCGCGGCATCGGGCACGCGGCGCTGGGGTCGTGTCCGCAGCCGGGCGCCACGTAATAGACGATTTCCGCGCGCCCAATCAGGTTTTCGAGCGGCGCCGGCCCCATGCCATCCCAGCGGCTATCGAGTGAATTGTCGCGGTTGTCGCCCATCGCGAAAAAATATCCCGCTGGAACGACATACGGCCCGAAATTGTCGAAATGGCCGGCGTCGGTGAGATTGTGGGTTGCATGCGTGGCGCCGCCCGGGAGTGTCTCTTCGTAGCGCTCGGCCCATTCGCGCCCGTGGGGACGGACACGGCGCAGCAGCAAGTCTGGCCGCGACGTTTCCACCGCCGCGCCATTGATCAGTAAAACTCCATCGCGCACCTGGATGGTGTCGCCCGGCAAGCCGATGACGCGCTTGATCATGGTCTTGCCATCGAGCGGGTGAATGAATACCGCGACATCGCCGCGCTGGGGGAGACGCTCGAACAAGCGATGCGTGCTGGCCGGCAAAAGCGCGCCCGCGTTGAACGGCAGCGCATGGCGGCTGTAGCCGTAGGCGAACTTCGACACCGCAACGCGGTCACCGACTTCCAAGTGTGGGACCATGCTCTCGGAAGGGATGGAATATTGCGCAAAGGCGACCGTGGTGAACGCAAGATACGCAAGGAAAGCGCCCGTTGCGACCCGCACCCATTCGGTCAGTTCGGCGCGAAGTGTTTTCATGTCCATGGGCATGAGCGTAAGGGCGGCGAGTTTGGGGTCAAGCCGGCGCTGTGCTAAAGGCATCGACCCATGCGAGCAAAGCCGTTCGCCGCCATTTCCGGCGGCCTCAAAGATGTTTTCGGCGGCCGCCTCGGCGGCTGGGCTGTTTTGTGTTTTGTTGTCGCGCTGGCCGCGACCGTGGGCGCGGCGTGGGCGGCGTTTAAGTATCTCGTGCCGCTCGTGCCCGAAGGCGAAGGTTGGCTCCGTTACCTTTGGAACGCGGCGGAAGTGTTGTCGGGTGTTGGCATTGTGGTTTTCTCCATCGTCCTCGCGCCGACCATTTCGATGATCGTGGGGTCGGTCCTCTTCGATGTCGCGGCCGCGCGCGTGGAGAAGGACGTGGGCTTGCCTGAAGGGCGCCTTGTGTCGCCGCTTGAAGGCTTGGCGAACGGATTGCGCATTGGCTGGCTTCCGTTGGTTCTCAACGTCATTTCGTTGCCGCTGTTGTTCGTGCCGATCGTCAACATCGTCTGGTTTCTGAGCCTCAATGGCTATCTGATGGGACGCGAATATTTTTCGCTCGCTGCGGTGCGGCGCATGCCGTGGGCCGAAGCGCGTCGGTTGCGCGCGCGCAATGGCCTGAGCGTGTTCCTTGTTGGTTTGATATGCTCGCTCATTCCCTTCGTGGCGCCGTTGGTGGGTGCGAGCGCGATGACGCGGTTGGTGAAGTCCATCTCGAACGCTTGATGGGGCGCGGGTACTCAGGTCACCCGATTGGACACCAACTTCACCACATCGGCCATGATGCCGGTGATCTTGAAATCCTTGGGTGTGTAAACCCCGGCGACGCCCATCTGCTTCAGCGCCAGCGCATCGGTCGGCGGGATGATGCCGCCAACGACGAGCGGCACATGCTCCAGCCCTTCGGCGCGCATCAGACCCACGACTTCGCGCACCAGATCGAGGTGCGACCCGGAAAGAATGGAAAGCCCCACCGCGTGCGCGCGTTTTTCCTTGGCGGCGGCGACGATTTGCGCCGGAGTCAAGCGGATGCCTTCGTAATGCACCTCCATGCCGACGGCGCGGCCCCGCGCGGCGATCTGCTCGGCCCCGTTGGAATGGCCGTCGAGCCCGGGCTTGCCGACCAAGAAGGTGAGCTGGCGCCCCAGTTTTTCCGAAAGCGCCGCGACATCGCGCTTGACCGTCTCAACGTCTTCGCTGTCGGTTTCGATCACCAGCGCCACCCCGGTTGGCCCGCGATACTCGCCGTAAACCTCGCGGAGCGCCCCGGCCCATTCGCCAGTGGTGACGCCCGCCTTCGCGCACCGAAGCGAGGCCGGCATGACGTTTTGATTTTCTTTTGCTGTCGCGTGCAACGCCGCTATCGCGGCTTCCGCTTCGCGGTGGTTGCGCGACGCGCGCCACGCTTTGAGTCGTGCGATCTGCTCGGCTTCGGCGGCGATATCAACGCTGTGGATGTTCTTCTCTCCCGCTTCGAGCGGGGAAGGCGCGGCTTCAGTGTAGCAATTGACGCCGACGATCTTTTGCGTCCCGGCCTCTATGGCCTCGACGCGTTTGCGATTGGATTCCACCAGCGCGCGCTTCATGTAATCGAGCGCCGCCACCGCGCCGCCCATCGCTTCGATGTTCGCCAATTCCGCGCGCGCGCCCTCGGCCAATTCCGCGACCTTCGCCTCGATCACTTTCGAGCCGTCGAAAATATCTTCGAACTCCAAAAGGTCGGTCTCGTATGCAAGAATTTGCTGCATCCGCAGCGACCATTGCTGATCCCATGGCCGCGGCAGCCCCAGCGCTTCGTTCCATGCCGGCAATTGCACCGCGCGGGCGCGCGCGTTTTTGGAGAGCGTGACCGCAAGCGTTTCGAGCAAGATGCGATAGACGTTGTTCTCGGCTTGTTGCTCGGTGAGGCCCAGCGAGTTCACCTGCACGCCGTAGCGAAAGCGCAAGGCGCTCGCGTCGCTCACACCATAACGCTGGCGCCCGATTTCTTCCCAGAGCAAGCCAAACGCGCGCATTTTGCAGGTTTCGGTGATGAAGCGTAGGCCTGCGTTGACGAAGAACGAGATGCGGGAGAACACTTCAGCAATATGGACCGCCGGCGCCTCGCCGGCCAGCTCAGCGCTTGCCGGCGAGGGCGCCGGCGGTCCATAGCGCGCTTTCACTTCATCCAGCACCGCGACAGCCGCCGCCAGCGCGAACGCCAGTTCCTGCTCCGGCGTCGCGCCGGCCTCCTGCAAATGATAGGAACACACGTTCATCGGGTTCCACTTCGGCAGCGCGTCAAGGCTCCAGGCGATGGTGTCGGCGGTGAGCTTGAGCGAGGGCGCGGGCGGAAAAATGTAGGTGCCGCGTGAGAGATATTCCTTGAGGATATCGTTCTGTGTTGTGCCCTGAAGCTTGCGCCAATCCGCGCCCTGTTCCTCCGCCAGCGTGGCGTAAAGCGCGATCAGCCACGCCGCCGGCGCGTTGATCGTCATCGAGGTGTTCATCTGCTCGAGCGGCAGCCCATCGAACAGCGCGCGCATGTCGCCCAGATGCCCGATCGGCACGCCGACCTTGCCGACTTCTCCGCGCGCCAGCACGTGATCGCTGTCATGGCCGGTCTGCGTCGGCAGATCGAAAGCGACCGAAAGGCCGGTCTGGCCTTTGGCCAAATTGGACTTGTAGAGCTTGTTGGAGTCCGCTGGCGTGGAATGGCCGGAATAGGTGCGGAATATCCAGGGCGGATCGGGGGTGTGCTGAAAACTCATCGCGCCCAGGGAACCACGCGCCGCGCCGGCGCGGCAAGCTTTATGTTGCGGCGCAGCGAGGCGATAGCGGACCCCGAGAGTCGCCACATGGCTGGATATTCGGAGGCGCGAGCAACGACAGTTGCGCGGCGCAAGCGGCGCTCGTAGGGCCATCCCGCCTAACGCTTTGGTCTCCTCTTGCACGCCGCAAGGTGATCCGCCATATACTGAACCATATGGCTCAGTCTAATGAAACCCGCCTCGACGCCTCGTTCGCCGCGCTCTCGGACGCCACCCGACGCGGCGTCCTGGAGCAGCTCGGCCGCGCCGACGCTTCGATCACAGAGCTTGCCGAGAAATTCCACATGACCCTCACGGGCATGAAGAAGCATGTTGGCGTGTTGGAGCGGGCTGGGCTCGTCACAACTGAAAAAGCTGGGCGCGTCAGAACCTGCAGGCTTGGCATGCGCGCGCTGGAAGAAGAGGCCGCCTGGATCGAGCGGCACCGCCAACTCTGGAGCGCACGCTTCGACCAACTGGACAAGATTGTCGAGCAATTGAAACGCAAGGAGAAGGCAGATGCCCGAAGGAAAAGAAGATAGTCCCACCGCCATGAACCGCACCGTCGTGGAGCGCAAGTCCGACCGCGAACTCGTCGTGACGCGCACGTTCAATGCCCCGGCACACATTGTCTTCGAAGCGTGGAGCAAAGCCGAATTGTTCAAGCGTTGGTGGGTTCCTAAGTCGATGAGCTCGTCGCTGCTCTCGTGCGACATGGATGTGCGCACGGGGGGCGGGTATCGCCTCGTGTTCCGCCATCCGAGCTCCGATCAACCGATGGCGTTCTTCGGCACGTACAGAGAAGTGGTGCCGCACAAGCGCATCGTCTGGACGAACGACGAAAGCGATCTGGGCGCCGTGACCACGGTGACGTTCGAAGAAAATGCTGACAAGACGCTGGTCACCCTGCACGAACTCTACCCCACGACAGCGGCCCTCGACGAAGCCCTCGCCGGTTCGGCGGAAGGCCTGCCCGAGCAGTTTGCGCAGCTGGATGAGTTGCTCGCAGGCAGATCGTGATCAAACCGTCCGCCTTGGCCCATAACCGGTCCAAATCTTGACCTGGCGATGAAAAGCGGTCCATTGTGCGCTGCAGCAAAAGTGCGCGAGGGGCCCATGGCGCAAGCAAACCTCAAACCGGTCAAGAACCTTTACGCCATCGGCGAAATCCCTCCGCAATTCCACGTGCCCGAAAAAATGTGGGCCTGGGCGATCCGCAAGGAGCGCCATGGGCGCCCGCGCCAAGCCATGCAGTTGGAAGAAGTGCCGGTGCCGCACGTGGGCGAGGACGAGGCGCTGGTGCTGGTGATGGCCGCGGGGGTGAATTATAATGGCGTCTGGGCGGCGCTGGGCGAGCCGCTCTCCGTGCTCGACGTGCACAAGCAGCCTTATCACGTCGCGGGTTCCGATGCGGCGGGGATCGTCTGGGCCGTAGGCCCGAAGGTGAAGCGCTGGAAGCCGGGCGACGAAGTCGTCATCCATTGCAATCAGGACGATGGCGACGACGAAGAATGCAATGGTGGCGATCCGATGTTTTCGCCCAGCCAGCGCATTTGGGGCTACGAGACGACCGACGGTTCGTTCGCGCAATTCTGCAAGGTGCAGGCGCGCCAGATGATGCCGCGCCCCAAGCACCTCACCTGGGAGGAGAGCGCCTGCTACACGCTGACGCTGGCGACCGCGTATCGCATGCTGTTCGGCTGGCGGCCTAACGTGCTGCGTCCGGGGCAGAACGTGCTGGTGTGGGGCGCGTCCGGCGGGCTTGGCGTGTTTGCTGTACAACTCTGCGCGGTGAGCGGGGCGCATGCGATTGGTGTGGTGTCCTCGGAGGAGAAGAAAGATTACGTGCTCTCGATGGGCGCGAAGGCCGTGATCAATCGCAATGACTTCAAGTGCTGGGGCCAATTGCCGAAAGTGAATGGCCCGGAATTCGCCGATTACATGAAAGAGAGCCGCAAGTTCGGCAAGGCGATCTGGGAAATCACTGGCGGCAAGGATGTCGATATCGTGTTCGAACATCCGGGGGAAGCGACGTTTCCGGTCTCGGTGCTGGTGTGCAAGCGCGGCGGCATGGTGGTGATCTGCGCAGGCACGACAGGCTACAACCTCACCATGGATGCGCGTTTTTTGTGGATGCGTCAGAAACGCATCCAAGGCTCACATTTCGCGCACCTCTATCACGCAGCCCAAGCCAACCAGCTCGTGATTGATCGCCGCATCGATCCGGCGATGTCGGAAGTGTTCCCCTGGGAAAAAATACCCGACGCCCACGAGAAAATGCTCGATAACAAACACGCGCCAGGAAACATGGCCGTGCTGGTGAACGCGCAGAGGAGCGGCTTGCGCACGTTCGAAGATGTGCTGGAGCTTGGTGCGCCACGTTAGCGCAAGTTCCGTCATTCCGGATCGCGCTCCGGTCGCCCCGGAATGATGGTGGCAGGAGGCGAAGACATCATGCTCCACATCGGCATCCTCGCCCATTCCGCCGATGGCGCCGCTCTGTGTTTTCAGGAAATGGTGCGTGAGAGCGCGCGGCGCCTGGGCGCGCATGCGCATCCGGAGATTACGCTTTCGATCTTGCCAATGGGGCCGACGTTCGCCGCGTACGACAAAGGCGATCTCGCCGCGGTCAACGCCCATCTCATGCGCACATGCGCGCGTCTCGCCGCCGCCGGATGCGATTTCTTTGTTTGCCCGGACAACACCGCGCATATCGCGCTCGACGCGGCGCGCGAGCGTTATCCGCTGCCGGGCTTGCACATCTGCGATGTAGTCGCGGAACGCGCCAAGCGCGATGGCCGCGCGCGCGTTGCGCTACTGGGCACGCGTTGGACCATGGGCGGTCCCGCTTACCCCGCCGCGTTCGCACGCGCTGGGCTGGCGCTGCAAGCGCCGGAATCGGACGAGCGCGCGATCGTCGATCGCATCATCTTTGAGGAGCTTTGCCAGGGGATCATCAGCGACGCCGCCCGCGCCGAATATGTTCGCATCATCGCGCGCATGGCCCGCGACGGCTGCGACGCGGTCGCGCTCTCCTGCACCGAAATCCCGCTCTTGGTGACGCCGGAGATTTCCCCTCTGCCGACGCTCGATTCCACACGGCTGTTGGCGCGCGAAGCGGTTGGGGTGGCGCTCGGCGCTAGCGAGATGCCGACATGGCGCGGCGGCTCGTTGGAATGAGTGCGGAGCGCTGCCCTGGACGTTTACGTCTAAAGCGCCTATGCAGTGGCCTCGTCCTTCGTCGCGTCACGCGCTCTGTCCTCCGCCGCCGCGCCGGATTCTGCCGTTTTCCTTCGAGTTCGACCCTGCTGAGAGCATCTCAGCGGGCTTCACGGCCATTCAGATATGGCATCAGGAGACGGATCATGGCTTCCGGAACGGTTAAGTTCTTCAACACCCAAAAGGGTTTTGGTTTCATTGCGCCTGACACCGGCGGCAAGGACGTTTTCGTCCATGTATCCGCGGTCGAGCGCGCGGGCTTGCGCGGATTGGCCGATGGTCAAAAAATTTCCTACGAGATGGAAAAAGACCAACGTGGCCGCGAATCCGCGGTCAATTTGCGCACAGAGTAGGAGGAGCACGTGTCAATCGACGAACGCATTCCCGCTCTCTCTGACAAGGAACTCGCGAGCTTAAAAGATAACGCGACGCGGTTGGGGGAGTCCGGTTCGCCCAAGCAAAAAATCGAGTCCGACCGGCTAATGCCGTTGATCGTGGCGGAACTTGCGGAGCGCAAAGCGCGTGCGCCAGCGCCGCGCAAGGCGGCTGTCCGCAAGAAAAAGGCATGACTTCATCCGCCACTATGCGCGCCGCCAATTTGATCGAGGCGGCCGAACTTGCCGGTGGGTTCGATGCGTTTCTCGGCTTGGTGGATCGCGCGGGTTTGGCGGCGATGCTCACTGGGCCCAAGCGGTACACGATTTTCGCGCCCACGGATGACGCCTTCGCCCAGGCATCCAAGCGCATGCGCGACAATCTCGTGCCCGGAAGGCCGGCGGACCTGATACACTCCATCGTCTCGGCTCATCTTGTCGCCGGCCAAATGCTGTCGCATCGCATGCAAGGGTGCCGCATTCGCGGCAAGTCGGTAGAGGGCAGTGAACTCCTCATCGATGGCGACGAGGCGATCAGCGTCAATGGCGCGCTGATCGTCCGCCCTGACATCATGGGCGAGAACGGCGTCCTGCACGGCATCGATAAGGTGCTGTGGCCGAAAGGCGCGCATCTGGAAGTCGCCTAAGGCACATCCGCGCTTGACCGTTGACCTCTCGAGACGTGAGGTCCCTAATCTTGGCTCGAAGAGCGGGGAGGTTGCGAGGATGGGCCGGTTGATTGGTGCGGCGGTAGGGGTGTTGCTGGCGGCTTTGGTGGGTTTTGTTGGGTATCGGACGGTGTCCTTCACCGCGCCGCCGCCGCCGGCCTCGGTCGAGATCGCCGCCGCGAACGCTTATTCCATCGATTCCAGCGCCGCCGCGATGCGGCTCGCCGAGGCGATCCGCTTTCGCACCGTCTCGCTTGTCGAAGACACCGAGGATCGTTCGCCCTTCCAGCAATTCCACGCCTGGATGCTGCAGAACTATCCGGCGTTCCACGCCGCCGCGCGCCGCGAAGTGATCGGCGAGTTGTCGCTGCTCTACACTTGGGAAGGAAGCGACGCGGCGCAGCCGCCCTTGTTGTTGCTGGCGCATCAGGATGTGGTGCCCGTACCAGACGACACACGCGCGGCCTGGACTGTCGATCCATTCGCGGGGATCATTCGGGATGATGCTGTGTGGGGGCGCGGCGCCATCGACGACAAAGGTTCGCTGGTGGCGCAGCTGGAAGCGGCGGAGTTTCTCGCCGCGCAAGGGCGTCGCCCCACGCGCACCATCCTGTTTGCCTTTGGCCACGACGAAGAGCTTGGCGGCGAGGGTGGCGCGGCTTTGATCGCCGCCGCACTCGCCGAGCGTGGCGTGCGAGCTTGGTTCGCAATCGACGAAGGCATGGCCGCGCTGGAGCGCCATCCGCTCACCGGGGCCCCCGCCGCGATCATCGGCATTTCCGAAAAGGGCTCGGGCACTTTGCGCGTGCGCGCCGTGGGCATGCCAGGGCATTCCTCGATGCCGCCGCCGCAGACGGCGGTTTCGCTGCTGGCTGAGGCGGTAACCCGCATCCATTCCATGCCGATTGAGCGCCAACTCGAGGGTGGCCCCGCGCTCGCCATGATGCGGGCGTTGGCGCCGGAATTGAGTTTCACCAATCGCATGGCGGTGTCGAATGAATGGCTGTTCGCACCCCTCCTGCGGCAGCGTATGGCCGCCAACCCCGCCGCGCAGGCGCTGATGGGCACCACCGTCGCGCCGACGATGATCGCGGGCGGTATTCGGCCCAACGTGCTGCCGGGCGAGGCGACCGCGGCGATCAATTTCCGCATTCATCCGCGCGACAGCGCCGCTGATCTTTTGCGCAGCGCCCGCCAAGCCGTGGCCGATCTCGAGGGCGTCACAGTGGAATGGGGCGAAGAGCCGCGCGAAGCGAGCCCGGTTTCAAGCACGACGTCCTCAAGCTATGCGCTGATCGCGGCGCTGTCGCGCGGGGTATTGCCGGAAGCGCCGGTTGCGCCTGGGCTGGTGGTCGCCGGCACGGATTCGCGCCTTTACGCGGATGTCGCCGAGAACGTGTATCGCTTCCAGCCGATCTTGTTGACTGCGGAGGACCTCAAGGGCCCGCACGGAGTGAACGAACACATCTCGATCGCCAATTTTGATCGCATGGTCCGGTTTTATATCGGCTTGATGGAAGCAGGGGCTATGCCATGAATTTATCTCGCTTAGCGTGCTTTGCGCTGGCCGTGTCCTTGATCGCCTGTGCGCCGGTCCAACCGCCCAAGCAGGAGATGCCCGTGGCCTCGTCGGTTCCAGCGCCGACGCCGGCGGATGTCGTCGTACGTATCAATGCCGCGCAGGATGGGCAAAGCGTTGAAGTCGCGCTGAACCAGCGCTTTGCGGTGGAACTCGTCGGTGTGCCGACGGCTGGCTACATCTGGGCGCCGGCGCAAATACCCGCTTTCGTCACCCGCGCCGGTGAAGCGAGCGGCAACACGACGCAAGCGCAAAGCCAGCCTGGCTTTGCCGGCGGCAATCGTTGGGAAGTGCTGATGTTTGTCGCTACCGCGCCGGGCTCGGGCGAACTCGTGCTCGAGCAACGCCGCCCCTGGGAAACCAGCGAACCGCCAACGGCCGTGTTTCGCGTAACGATCGTGGCGCGGTGACGAGCGCGCGCGGTCCATATCCATGATTCTGCTGGCCCAAACGCTCATCTTCCTGCTCGCGCTGGCCGGCATTGTCGCTGGGGCGATGGGCGCGCTTTTCTTCGTTGGCGGGGCCCTCAACCGCGCCCGGCCGCGTGACTTTCGCATCCGCCGCGCGATGATTGCCGCGCTTTGCCTGTGTGGGATCGTCGCATCCGCGGGCCTGGGCTTTGTCGGCATCGCCGCGATCGTGTATTTCGCGGCTGAGTAGTGGAGCCGCTTTCTGACGGAAAACCGGATGCCACTTTTCCTGAAAGCGGTCGGCCCATGAGCGAGTTTCTGAAGGACCTTTGGTATTTCGCGGCCACGTCGCGGGAACTCGCGCGCGGGGCGATGTTCCGGCGCGAGATTCTAGGCGAGCCGCTGGTATTGGGGCGCGACGAGGAGGGCCGCGCCTTCGCGCTGCGCGACATCTGCCCGCACCGTGCGGTGCCGCTCTCGGCCGGACGCATTACGCCCACCAATGGCGTGCAAACGGTGGAATGCCCCTATCATGGCTGGCGCTTCGGCGTGGGAGACGGCATCTGCAAGCAGATACCCTCTCTCGTCGATGGACAGCCTTACGAGGCGGGGCGCATCCGCGTGCGCCATTTCCCCACCCATGAGGCCGATGGCATCGTGCTGGTGTTCGTGGCCGCCGACGCGCGCTTTGTGGGTGAGCCGCCGCCCGCGCCGGTGTTCGAGCTTGATGATTTCCGCGAGCCGAAGTTCGTCATCCACCGCATCTTCGACGCGACCATGGATAACGCAGTGGTTGGTCTGATGGATCCCGCGCACGTGCCGTACGTGCATAATCAATGGTGGTGGCGCCCGCCGAGCGCCGGCAAAAAGCTCAAGGAAAAGCGCTTCGTGCCGCGCGAGCGTGGCTGGGCGATCGAGCGCCATGCGCCCAGCGGCAATTCGCTCGGATATCGGCTGCTGTTTGGCGGCGAAGTGACGACCGAGATTTGCTTCATGCTGCCAGGCTTTCGCTGGGAGGTGGTCGAGAACCCGACCTCGCGCCTGTTCACGCTCACTTGCCTGACGCCGGAGAACGAGAATTCCACGCGGATCACGCAAGTCACCTATTGGAAGAACGCGCCGCTGCTCGATGTGCTGAAGCCGATCCTGATCCCCGCTGGGCGTAAGTTCCTCGATCAAGATGGCGCCATGGTTGACCTGCAAAACAGCGGCCTGCGCTACAGCCCCTCGATGTTGTGGATCGATGACATCGACGTGCAGGCGAAGTGGTACCTAAAGCTCAAACGCGAATGGGCCGCGAGCCGCGCCGAAGGGCGCGAGTTCGTCAACCCGATTGAGCCGACGGTGCTGAAGTGGATGAGCTAGCTTATGTCACGCGTTGGTAGTGGCTTGGTGGCGCTGGGCCTCCTGCTGACGGGATGTAACGTCACGCCGCAGCCAAGTTTCTGGGCGGAGGCGTGCCGGAACGAGACCGGCGTGCGTGTATACGAGGCGCTCGAGTCGGCGCCGCTTGCGATGACACACGCGCTGGATGCCGACGAGGCGCTTCTCAATATCGGCGCGAGCGCAGCGGAGTTCTACGTGTCCGGCGTAGGGGGTGAGCGCGCGGAACTTTACCGGGAAGGCCGCGGCCGGTACTTGGTGACGTGGAGTGCTGAGCGATCCCAGGCATGTGATGAGGCGCTCGAACAAGCTGGGTTCGATCCAACAACGCTCGACCGCCGCCACGCCGTCGAACCATACCTGTCTCGCTTCAACCTTGACCGATGTTATGTCGCGCAAAGGCTGGGTGGTTTCCCTCCGTCCGCCACGCCAGATTCAACACTCGAAGAAGAATACGCAGCGTACTCCGCCCCCTACGTCTTGCGTATGGCCGGCGAACTTGATCCGCGCAGCCGTGACGTCAAAGTGCATCGCAGTACGTGGCAGATCGTGCGGCGTGCGGACGGTGTCGTTGTCGGTGAAAGCATCGGCTTCTCGTATAGGACGAACTTGATCCTTGATGTTGGGATCGCCATCTGCGGCGGCGGGGGCGGGCCTGTCGGGCAAACTGTGTTTGACGAGCGTGTGTTTGGTCGAGCAGCGGATGAGCTGAACCCGCGACCGAACTAGGTCGCAAGGCCGTTTTCATAACGACTTGTTGGATGGCATTGTCCGGCCCGTCGAGATCAAATCACAGGAATTTGGCATCGATATTAAGGGTCGCGACCAAGTCTGGCTTGCCTAGATTGCCCGCAATCGTGAGATTTATGGGGTCAGGCCGGCGAGGACGCCGGCGGTCCATGGCCATCACAAATCGGCGTAAGCTTCTTCGTCTTCCTCCCCGGCCCATTCGCTGAAAACAGCAAACGGGTCAGGGTCGAGGACATCCTCGTCGATCCAATCCTCCTGGGGTGTGGTGCTCATGATTGTCGCCTTTTGCTGTCGCCAGCGTATTTGAGCGCGTTTACAATGTTCGCGCACCTTCGCAAATAAGAATGATCCGCATGTCCCGCTTGCACACTGAGCGCCACCTCGTCGCCCGCATCGGCTGGCTGCGCGCGGCCGTGCTGGGCGCCAATGATGGGATTGTTTCCACGGCGAGCTTGATCGTTGGGGTGGCCGCGGCCAATGCGACGCGCGGCGATATCTTGATTGCCGGCGTCGCCGGGCTGGTTGCTGGCGCGATGTCGATGGCGGCGGGGGAGTTTGTCTCCGTTAGTTCGCAATCGGATACCGAGCAAGCCGACCTTGCGCGCGAACGCGCCGAGCTCGCTAGCGACCCGGAGTACGAAACGCAGGAACTCGCCGGTATCTACGCCAAGCGCGGGCTGGACGCAGCGCTCGCGCGCCAAGTCGCGGAACAACTCATGAGCAAGGACGCGCTGGGCGCGCATGCGCGCGACGAGCTCGGCATCACCGAGTTCACCACCGCACGCCCGGTGCAGGCCGCCCTGACATCCGCGGTCACCTTCGCCGCCGGCGCCGCATTGCCGCTGGCGGTTGCGTCCTTCTGGTCTGCGTCGCAACTGGTTTTGGCTGTTTCGGGCGCTTCGCTTGTGTTCCTCGCCGCGCTGGGCGCCCTCGGCGCCAGAACGGGCGGCGCGGGCATGTGGCGAGCGGCGCTTCGGGTGACATTCTGGGGGGCGCTGGCGATGGCCCTGACGGCAGGCGTGGGCGCGCTGTTCGGCGCGGCTGCGTAGCCCCTTTCGCGAGCGCGAACCGGCGGTCTAAGCTCGCCCGGAATCGCGAGGGATCATGTCCGCCGAACTGTTGATGAAACTGGACGCCTTCGTCACTGACGCCGCCTCTTATGCCGAGGCCGCGCGCGGAGCGGTGAAAGCGCGTGTCTGCAAGGATGGCGCGCCTGACCGCGCCGCCATCGACCGCGAACAGCACGTCGTGCATGGGCTGGCTTGGGTCGCGACTTATGCCGAGACGCTGCGTGAGGTCGCCGGGTGGGCGCGCTCTCTCAGCGAAGCTGGTCAATTCGGCGAGACCGAATGTTTGTTGGCGAAACTGCTCGCGGCCGAGTACGCGGCGCAGCTTGCCGGCGGTGTAGCGATGACGCAGGTGGAGACTATTCGTCCCGCCGATTTTGGCGTTGATGCGCCGCGCGTTTCGTTGTCGGTTACGCAAGTGGAAAAAACGCGGCTCGCCGAATTGCTTGGCGATGGGCGTGGCCGCGCCACTCTTGAGCAGACCGGCCTCGACGGCGATTTCGAGCTCATTCGCGATCAGTTTCGCAAATTCGCCGATGCCGAAGTGGTTCCGTTCGCGCATGGCTGGCATTTGCGCGACGAACTGATCCCGCTAGAAATTATCGAACACATGGGCGCGCTCGGCGTGTTCGGGCTGACGATACCGGAGCAGTTCGGCGGATCTGGCTTGGGCAAAACCGCGATGTGCGTGGTGAGCGAGGAACTCTCGCGCGGCTATATTGGCGTCGGCTCTCTCGGCACGCGCTCGGAGATCGCGGCCGAATTGATTTTGAGCGGGGGCACCTCAGAGCAAAAAGTGCATTGGCTGCCCAGAATCGCCAGCGCCGAGATTTTGCCGACGGCGGTGTTCACCGAGCCCAACACCGGTTCCGATCTCGCAAGCTTGAAGGCGCGTGCGGCGAAAGAGGGCGATGACTACGTCGTCACCGGAAATAAAACCTGGATCACGCACGCCGCCCGCGCCGACCTGATGACATTGCTGGTGCGCACCGATTCCGGTTCAAGCGACCATCGCGGCCTCTCCATGTTACTGGCGGAAAAGCCGCGCGGAACCGACGCGGATGCGTTTCCCGCGCCTGGCATGTCCGGCGGTGAGATCGAAGTGCTCGGCTACCGGGGGATGAAGGAATACGAGATTGGCTTTGATGGCTTTCGTGTCCCCGCCTTCAATCTGCTCGGCGGCGTCGAAGGCCAGGGCTTCAAGCAATTGATGGCGACGTTCGAAAGCGCGCGCATCCAGACCGCCGCCCGCGCCGTCGGCGTTGCGCAATGCGCGCTTGAACTGGGCCTTCAATATGCGCTGGAGCGCAAGCAATTCGGCGTGGAGATATTTTCCTTCCCGCGCGTCGCCAACAAATTGGTGATGATGGCGGCGGAAATCATGGCCGCGCGTCAGATCACCTATTTCGCGGCGCGGCGAAAAGATTCAGGCAAACGGTGCGACCTTGAAGCCGGCATGGCCAAGCTGCTCGCCGCGCGCGTCGCCTGGGCTGCCGCCGACAACGCGCTGCAGATCCACGGCGGCAACGGCTTTGCCCTCGAATACCCCATTTCCCGCGTGCTCTGCGACGCGCGTATCTTGAACATTTTCGAGGGCGCTGGCGAAATTCAGGCGCAAGTGATTGGCCGCAGGCTGTTGGAAGAGGGACGAAACTGAATGCGCATTGCGATTTTAGCGGTCGTTGTCGCGCTCGGGGCTTGTGGCAAGGCCGACGACGCTTACCCGCCCGCCTACGAACTGAACTTCACCCGCGCTTGTGAGGCGCAAGGTGCGCCAGCGGCTTTGTGCGCGTGCGCCTGGGACAAGATCGAAGCGGAGATCCCGCGCCGCGATTTCGAGGCTTTGGAGCGCTTGCCAGTCGCTGAGCGCGCATCGCACCCGTTGCAGCGCCAGATTGCGGGCTATGCGTTGGCTTGCGCGGCGCCGTGACGATTTGGCGGTCTGATCCCCTTAACCGTATGGGGAAAACCCCTTAGGGTGCGCGCAGGTCGGTTGCGGAGAGTCGCGATGCGTTGGGTTCCGTTCGCCCTTGTTGGGGCGGTTTTCTTGGCGGCGTGCGGGGAGCCGGCGGCGAACCCTTTTCCCGACAGCGCGCATACTCGCTTTGAGCAATCGTGTCCGCCGGGAAGCCAGGTCTGCGTGTGCACGTGGGACAAAATCACCCGCGCCATGACGCACGAGGAGTACGAAGCAGCGCTCACGCGCTTCCGCGAAACTGGGCGCATGGACCCGCGCGTCACTCGCGCGCGCACGCAATGCTTGGATTTGCACGAAAGCTGACGCCTCACGAAGGTCGCCGGCTTTGCAGCGCCGCGAACAGGGTGCCGTCGTCCAGCAAATCGAGTTCGCCGCCCACCGGTACGCCATGCGAGAGTTGCGTCACTTGAACGCCAAGCGGCGCAAGACGCTCAGCCAGATAATGCGCCGTGGTTTGGCCATCGACGGTTCGCGCCAGCGCGAGGATAATTTCACGCACGCCGCTCGCGCTGGCGCGCTCGATCAATTTGGCGAAACGCAAATCCTCGGGTCGCACGCCGTCGAGCGCCGACAGCACCCCGCCCAGCACGTGGTAGCGCCCTTTGAATGCGCCCGCGCGCTCAAGCGCCCACACATCGCCGACTTCGGCCACCACGCAGATCAGCCCATCGTCGCGGTCCGGCGCCTCGCACAACATGCACGGATCGGCGGTGTCGAGCGCGCCGCAATTGGAGCAGGCCCGCACCTTCGCGGCCGCTTCCGTCAGCGCCGCCGCTAATGGCGCCATCAGCGCGTCCTTCTTCTTCAACAGCTGCAACGCCGCCCGCCGCGCCGAACGTGGCCCTAGCCCCGGCACCTTCGCCAGCAACGAAATAAGCGCCTCGATCTCAGGGGCGGCGATGGCGGATTTGGAACGCATGGATCGTATCTAATGTGCGTCGCCGGGTTGGGCGAGGGGGGAGAGCCCCGCTCAAATGTTCCGATAAGGCGCACCAATGTCGAGCCCTGACGCCACCATCCTCCGTCCATGCGCCAAAGCGCTGAGGACTTGCCGACGCCCGCGCCATGGGCGGAGTGCTTGCGACGGTCGGAGGTCGCGAGGTTCGACCCCTCGCCTGTCACTCGCAAAAACACAGAGGGTGTCGGTAGCTCAGCGGCAGAGCATCCGGCTGCTTTTTCGCCGGGAGCGGAAGGCGACGAACAAAGCTCGCACCCCATGAAAATCCCACGCCAGCCACGGACGCGTTATATTCCTTGCCTGCTTGGAGACCGATGTTCCGTGGAAAATCTGGGTCGGGATCATAACTATTCGTTGCTAGGCGATACCCCACTGGCACCTCTGGATAGATGAAGCTGCTGCGGCAAGGCGCATTGTCATCGCGCCGGATGGCCCAGTCCACGAAAGCACCCGGCCTGGTTCGCGCCTCGTGCTCTGTCAAAGCTTCGTCGACGCAGATGCGACCACCGAATATGCCCCGCCTCGTTGCTTCGATTGAGATGCGACCATCCGGCAATTGTTGCACGTCCACGTCCACGCCGATCTGACATCCTGCTACGAGCGCCAAGCTCAATAGGGAAAATACCATTCGCATGGGCGCGCTGACCTGGATCCACTGAGCAGCATCATTTTCGATTACGACGAATGTCCGCAACGGGCCAGCAAGCGACGCTTCACCCCGCCCCTCAAAACGGCATCTTAAATCCTGGTAGCAGGCCCATGCCGCCGCCGAGGTCTTTCATTTCTTCGCCTTGGGCGTCGTCGAGTTTGCGGCGGGCGTCGTCGTGGGCGGCTTTGATCAGGTCTTCGAGGATTTCGCGTTCGTCGGCGATGATGAGCGAGGGGTCGATGCTGAGGCCAAGCAGCGCGTTCTTGCCGGAAAGGCGCAAGCGCACCAGCCCGCCGCCGGCGCTGCCTTCGACTTCCATGGCTTCGAGTTTCTTCTGCGCCTCGTTGATCTTGGCTTGCATGGCCTGCGCTTGGCGCATGATTTGGGAAATGTCTTTCATTGCTCAGTCTTTCTTCGGGTGCAGCGCAACGACATCGGCGCCTTCGCCCTGAGGCTGGCGCACGTCGGCGATTTCCGCGCCGGGGAAGTGCTTCAGCGCCTCGGCCACGAACGGATGGCGCTTCAACTCATCCAGCGCGCGTTGTTCATCGCGTTTGCGCCGCTCCGCCAGGCTTTCGATTGGCTTGACGGGCGCGGAATCGTCGGCACGCACGCGCCAATCATCGCCGGTGGCGTCGCGCAGCACCGCCATCAGCCGGCGCGGCAAATCGGACGGCATGTCGGGAGCGGGCGCGAAGATGATTTCGCCGGAGGCAAAGCGCGTCACCCGCATGTGGCGCTCCAACGCCACTTCAAGATCGACGTCGCGTTCTTCCGCGACCAGCGCCACCACATCCTCGAACGACCGTAATTTGGCGTTTGGAGCGCCGCCATCCTGCCGGCTTTCCTGCTTGGCCTGGTCCTGCCGGCTGGAAGCCGGCGCTCCATCGCGCAACAGCCGCGCGGCTTCCTCCGGCGGCGGCAGGCTTTGGGCCGCGCACAGGCGCACCAGCGCCATTTCCACCGCCGCGATCGGATCGGGCGCCCGACCTGCTTCCTCCAGCGCCTTCAGCAGCATCTGCCACAACCGCGAAAGCTGCGCCGGCGATAGCGCCTCGGCCAGCGCCCTCACCCGCGCCACCCAATCGGCGCCGCCAATGATGCGCGCTTCAGCGCCCAGCGCTTGCGCGCGCGCGGCTTCGTGACCGATTTCGAGCAGGTCACGCAAAATGAGCGCCGGGTCGGCGCCGCTATCGTACTGCCCGCGCGCTTCCAGGATCGCGGTTTTCGCGTCGGCTTTGGCGATGGCCTCAAAGAGGCCGAGCGTGCGCCCACGATCGGCCAAACCGAGCATCTCACGGATGTCGGAGGCGGTGACGGTAGCGCCCGGCTTTTGCACCAATGCCTGGTCCAGCAGCGAAAGCCCGTCGCGCGCCGAACCCTCCGCCGCCCGCGCGATCAGCATGACGCCATCGGCATCGACCTTGACGCCTTCCTTGGTGCAGATGTTTCCCAAATGCTCAGCCAGGCGCTCGCTTTCGATGCGCTTCAAATCGAAGCGCTGGCAGCGCGACAGCACGGTTACCGGCACCTTGCGGATTTCCGTGGTCGCGAAGATGAACTTCACATGCGGCGGCGGCTCTTCCAGCGTCTTCAACAGGCCATTGAAAGCCTGCGTCGAAAGCATGTGCACTTCGTCGATGATGTAGAGCTTGTAGCGCGCCATCACCGGGGCGTAGCGCACTGAGTCCAGGATCTCGCGGATATCGCCAATGCCCGTGCGCGAGGCCGCGTCCATCTCGAATACGTCGGGATGGCGGCTCTGCATGATGGCTTGGCAATGCTCGCCGGGCGGGTCGAGGTCTATGGTGGGCGTATCGATGTCGCCGCGCCGATAATTGAGCGCCCGGGCCAACAGCCGCGCCGTGGTGGTTTTGCCGACCCCGCGCACGCCCGTCAGCATCGTGGCGTGGGCAATGCGCCCGAGCGTAAATGAATTGGCGATGGTGCGCACCATCGCCTCCTGGCCGATCAGGTCGGCAAAGGTCCGGGGGCGGTATTTCCGCGCCAATACAAGGTAGCCGCCGCCCGGGGCGTTCATTTCGCCGAACAGGCCGGAGGCTGATTCATCGCTCATCAACCAGAACATAGCGGCGCGGGCGGCGTTTCGCGAGTTGCTTTGGGGGCTTTAAGGCCCCGTTCGCCGGTCCTTTACCCATCTGCGCTAAGGTTGTGACCCGCTCAAAGGCCGGAAGGAGCACGCATGGACGCGCCGGATCGTGCTCGTCGCACCTGGATTATGACCCTGCGGCGGTTCCTGGAGGTCGCCTGGACGCGCCATGGCGTCACCCGCTACGCCTCGGTGTTGGGCATTCCAGTCATTGTCGCGCTTACGGTGCCCGGGTGGTGGTGGGCATTGTGCGTCCTTGGCGCGCTGGCGGGCATGGGAATCGATCTCAAAGTGAGCGCCGGTCTGACGAGGACGTCGGAAAGTCTCGACCATAAATCGGAGGCTGAGCTGCGGGCGCTGGCGACAAGGCACATTTGGGCGGTGGCGTTTATCACCGCCGCCTATGGCTTGCCCTATGTCGCGCTTGCGATGGCGCCGGGCCCCGGCCCGCTGATTGGCCTGATGTATTGCGCTGGATCCGCGATCGTCATCACTTCGCTGCATGTGATGACGCGCAACATGATTTTGTACACGGTGCCGACGGCGGCTGTCGGCCTAGCGGCGAATGCCTTCGCGCTGGCGCCCGGATGGCAGGGGATATTCTTTATCGTTCTGGCTGGCGTGATGGCGCTTAATGTCGTGGTGACGGCGCGGGCTGGCGGCATCACTTTCGGCGACTTGATCTCCGCCAGGTTGAGCGCCGAGTTTGCCGCCGAGGATTTGGAGCGCCGGGTTGAGGCCCGCACCGTCGAATTGGTCGAAGTCTCGCGCGCGGCGGAAGCCGCGAGCAAGGCGAAATCCGCGTTCTTGGCGAATATGAGCCATGAACTCCGCACGCCGCTAAACGCCATTATCGGCTATTCCGAGATTATCGAGGAGGATCTGGCGAGCGGCGACACCAAGGCTTGTCCTCAGGACATCGCGCGCGTTCGCACAGCCGCGGTGCATCTGCTGGGGTTGATCGCCGATGTGCTTGATATTTCAAAGATAGAGGCGGAAAAATTGGGGCTGGCGCCGCAGGACGTGGATGTCGCCGAGCTTGCGCGTGAAGTGGTTGAAACCGTGGCGCCGTTGGTCAACGGCAATGGCAGCGTCTGCGATGTCATTGTCGAGCCCTGCGCGACCACGATGCACGCCGACCCCATGCGCGTGAAGCAATGCCTGATGAACCTCTTGTCCAACGCCGCTAAATTCACCCGTAACGGACGGGTTGTGCTCCATGTGCGGCGGGTTCATTTCAATGGCGTGGACGCACTCGCATTCGCAGTGCGCGACACCGGCATTGGCATTAGCGCAGAAAACCTCGAACGCCTGTTCCAGCCCTTTGTGCAAGCGGATGTGTCGATCACGCGCGCCTATGGCGGCACTGGCCTCGGGCTTGCCATCACCCGCCGGTTCGCGCGCCTGATGGGCGGCGACGTGCTCGCCGAAAGCGAACTCGGCCGCGGTTCGAAATTCACGCTGGTCGTGCCATGCCAACCCGAGCCCACCGCCCAAAGCGAGCCCCGCTCGGTTGCGGCGTAATCCAGGTGCGCCGGAAAGTGCAGACAGAACGGCGACCCGTGCGCAACCCGTTACGGCTGCTTCCTTCCGGACCTGACCGGGTTGGCGGGGCGACCGTCCGCCGCCTGCCTGCGGGGCTCATATCGCTGTTTGGCGCGGCGCCCGCAAGGGTCAGGGGCGGCGCAACAAGTCCCAACCCGCGCTGGCGAAGCCAGCGCCGAACAGCGCGCCCGCCGTCATGAAGCCGTAGTCGGGTAGCGGCGCGGGGGCCATGCCCAATGCGCCCGCCGCGATCACGCTGGCAAACCAGCAGAGCGGCGGCAAGATTGGGCGTTCGCCCGCGCGCAGCCAGGCGATGGAGAACCCTACTAGGGAAATCGCCAGGACCGCAGCGCCCTGTTCGTAGGTCGAAAAGCCGAACGGGTCGGCGTCGGGGCCACCGATGAAAGACAGCGCCGCCATCGCACAGGCAAATCCAGCCAACCCGAGAAAGCCCAGCTTGCCGGCCCGCGCGAGGTAAACCCCTATAAGCCCAAGGGTAAGCAGGACATCGATGGTGTCCCAGAGCGCCTCCTGCGCGACGGCGCTTATGGGCAGCGGCAGAGCCGACGCGATGCGCAGCGCCCCGCCAAGGAGCGCCGCCAGCCCTGAAAGCCGCATCAATGCTTGTGTGTTCATGAAACTGTCCCCGCCCACGGGCGCTTCCTTGACGGCCCGCCCGGCGCTTAATACCTGAAATCACATGGCGCTTCGCGAGATCATCACCGCACCGGACCCCCGGCTCAAGCAAAAGTCGAAGCCTGTTGAGGGCGGGGTTAGCGATGCGCATCGGGCGTTGATGGATGACATGCTTGAAACGATGTACGCGGCCCCCGGCATTGGCTTGGCGGCCATTCAGATCGGCGTGCCGCTTCGCATCATCGTCATGGATTTGGCCCGCGACGAGGAAGCCAAGGCGCCGCGCTTTTTCGTCAACCCCGAGATCGTGTGGGCGTCGGAGGAGCGCAAGCCCTGGGAAGAGGGCTGCCTCTCGGTGCCCGACATTTACGATGACGTCGAGCGCCCCGCGCGGGTCAAGCTGCGCTACCTCAATTATGCGGGTGAGCCAGTCGAGGAAGACGCCGAGGATCTGTTCGCGGTCTGTATCCAGCACGAGATGGACCACCTCGAAGGCGTGCTCTTCATCGATCATTTGTCGCGGCTAAAGCGAGAAAACGTGCTTCGAAAGCTGAAGAAGGCCAAGAAGGAAGCGTTGCTGGACGCGTGAGGCTCTTTCGCATCCGCGAGAAGGCTTTATGTTCGCGGCATTGGTCATCGGCGCGGCAGAGTCGCAAAAACACGGGGGTATCCATGTCGGAAGCATTTGGCGGCTATGTTTGCACCTCGGCGGCGATTGATGCGGCGGTGGCGGCGCGCGCGATGCTGGCGCACCCATTCTACCAGGCCTGGGAGCAGGGCGCACTGACGCGCGATGCGCTCAAGGCGTATGCCCAGCAATATTTTCACCACGTCGAGGCCTTCCCGCAAGCGGTGAGCGCTGTGCACGCCAATTGCCCGGATGCGAAGGGCCGCAAGCTGCTGGCCGAGAACCTAGCCGAGGAAGAAGGCATTGGCGCCGGCAAGGATGACCACGCCACATTGTGGCTCGGCTTCGCTGAGGGCATGGGCGCGGACGAGGCCGCCGTCCGCGCGGTGGCGCTCAATCGCGAAACCCAAACGCTGATCGATACGTTCCGCAATTTGTCGCGCCGTTCCTACGCATCGGGCCTGGGCGCGCTTTATGCCTATGAAAGCCAACTGCCGGAAATCGCCAAGACCAAGATCAAAGGTCTGGTCGAGCGTTACGACGCCACGGACCCAAAGACGCTGCGCTTTTTTGAAGTGCACCAAGCCGCCGATATTGAGCACGCTGATGTGTGCCGCGAATTGCTCGACGCGTTGCCGGAGACAGATCGCGCTGAAGCGCACGCGAGCGCCTGCGCTCTCGCCGACGCGCTGCGCGGTTTCTTGACCGGCATGCAGCGCGAAGTTGGGATGCATTGAACCTTACCCCCTCCCACTTG
>JBEBHQ010000059.1:0-12905 GCA_040080805.1 Terricaulis sp.
CGCAACACCCCACCCCCTGCCCCCTCCCCTCGAGGGGAGGGGGAGGCGCTCTGGTGTCTGACGCGGGGGAGCGGCGTTCGCTCATTCCACGAAAAACGCTGTGATCAGATAATTCACCGCGAGGATCAGCACGATGGCGCTGACGACGGCGTTGGTGGTCGCGCGCCCGACGCCGAGCGCGCCGCCGCTTGAATTGTAGCCCTGATAGGCGCCGACAATAGCGATGATGAAGCCGAACACGGCGGCCTTCACCAAGCCCAGGATCACATCCTGCGGCTCAAGAAAATCGAAGGTGTTGCGCAGATAAGTCGCGCCGTTGAAACCGAGACTGTTCACCGCCACGAGATAGCCGCCCATGACGCCGATCACGTCGGCAGCTAGCACGAGAACGGGCAGCGTCAGCGTCGCCGCCAGCACGCGCGGGGCGATCAGGAAGCGGAACGGATCGGTGGAGAGCGTCGTCATCGCGTCGATCTGTTCGGTGACGCGCATGGTGCCGATTTCGGCGGCGATGCCCGCGCTCACGCGCCCGGCCAACATCAGGCCCGCAAGCACGGGTCCCAACTCGCGCGTGATGCCTAGCACGACGATGTTGGGCACGAATTGCTCGGCGTTGAAGCGGGCGCCGCCGACATAAATATTCAACGCCAAAGCGGCGCCAATGAACACGGCGGTCAGGCCGATCACGGGCAGCGAGAAATATCCAATCTGCGCCGCCTGACGGGCAAACTGACCGGCGAAGAACGGCGCGGTGACACACGCCGCGACGGCGCGCGCGGTGAACGCCGAGAGGCGTCCGATTTCCGCGAACAGCACAATGCTTGCGCGGCCGATGGCGGCGAACGGATTCACGCGCGCGCTCCAGCGCGGCGCACAATGCCGGCGAAGGTTGTTAGAATTTCGTACGGCGCGGTGCCGGCCAGCGCGGCGACATCCTCGAGCGGCGCGTTGGGGCCCAGGAATTCGACCATCGCGCCGGGGTGCGCATCGGCGCGGCCGGTGACGTCAAGAATGGTCAAATCCATTGATATCCGCCCCAGGATTGCGCATTTGGCGCCCCCCAGAACGCCATAGCCGTGCCCGCCGAGCGAACGCAAGAAGCCGTCTGCATAACCGAGCGCCACGGTGGCGGTGCGCATCTTTTTTGCCGCGGTGAAGGTGGCGCCGTAGCCGAAGGTTTCGCCCGCCTCGACATCGCGAACTTGCATAATGGGGGCCTCGATCGTGGCGACCGTGCTCAGCGCGGGGTTGCCGGTATCGAGTCCCCCCGAACCATACAGTCCGATGCCGGGGCGGATCAGGTCGAAATGATAATCGGCGCCGATCAGCGCGCCGGCCGTTGACGCCAGACTGAGCGGCGCTTTTGGAAACAACGTGGCGGCGTCGATGAAGCGCGTGCGTTGCAGCGCGTTCATCTCGTGTGTGACACTTGATGCGCAGGCGAGGTGGCTCATCACCAATGCCAGCGAGGCGCCTTTCAGCGCGACCGATGCGTGCGCCAATTCCTCGGGCCCGATGCCGAGCCGGTTCATGCCGGTGTCGATGTGCAGCGCGGCGGGTCCGCGGGCGTCCCAAAGTTTGATTTGCGCCAGCGAATTCAGCACCGGCGTGAGCTTGGCGGCGTGCATCTGCGCCGCGTCATCGGCGGCTGGGCCATTAAGAACGAACACTTGCGGGCCCTCGCCCAGCGCGCTGCGCACCGCCAAGGCTTCGCCGCAGGTCGCGGTGAAGAAAACGCGCGCGCCCGCTTGCGCCAGGGCACGAGACGCTTGCACCGCTCCAAGCCCGTAAGCGTCCGCCTTCACAACGGCGGCGATTGCGGCGCTTGGCGCCTGCTTCTTGAAGAAGCGCCAGTTCTCCACGATCGCGCCGACATCGACGCGCAAACGCGCGAGCCGAGCGCTAGCTGCGGGAGGAGAGGTTGCCGAATCTGGTGTAGCGGCTGTCAAAGAAGAGTTTCACCTTGCCGATGGGCCCATGGCGTTGTTTGCCGATAATGATCTCGGCGTGGTTGCGCACTTCGTCCACTTGCCGCATCCACGCGATGTGCTCGTCGCTGCCTTCGCGCGGCTCGGTTCGCTCTAGATAATAGCTTTCGCGGTAGACGAACAGCACCACGTCCGCGTCCTGTTCGATCGAGCCGGATTCACGCAAGTCCGAGAGCTGTGGGCGCTTGTCCTCGCGGTTTTCCACCTGACGCGAGAGCTGCGACAGGGCGATGACCGGGACTTTGAGGTCCTTGGCCAGCGCCTTGAGGCCCTGGGTGATTTCACTCACCTCCTGCACCCGCCCGTCGCTCTTCTTCGAGGAGGAGGTCACCAGCTGCAAATAATCGACGACGATGCAATCGAGGCCGGTGGTGCGCTGCAGGCGGCGCGCGCGCGCCTGCAATTGGGCGATGCCGATGGCGCCGGTGTCGTCGATGTGCAACGGCAATTGCTGCAAATTCACCGCCTCGTCGGCGAGGCGCTCATATTCCTGCTTGCTGATCTTGCCGCGGCGGATGCGGTCGCTCTCGATCTCGGAGGCGTCGGAGAGCAGGCGCGTGGCCAATTGCTCGGACGACATTTCGAGCGAGAAGAACGCCACCACCCCGCCCTTGTTGGTCTGGTTGTCGAAATCGCCTGAGCGCTGCGCGGCGAGACGGTTGCGGGCGATGTTGAAGGCGATGTTGGTGGCGA
Source organism: Terricaulis sp. (assembly GCA_040080805.1). Classification (GTDB taxonomy): domain Bacteria; phylum Pseudomonadota; class Alphaproteobacteria; order Caulobacterales; family Aquidulcibacteraceae; genus Vitreimonas. The sequence goes on from JBEBHQ010000059.1 coordinate 2,682, forward strand.
GCGCGGTTTTGCCCATCGATGGGCGCCCGGCGAGGATGAGCAGATCCGAGGGGTGCAGGCCGCCCAGCATGCGGTCGAGATCCTCGAAATTGGTGGCCAGGCCCGAGACGTCGGATTTGCTTTCATAGGCGGCGGCCGCGTTTTCGATCGAGGTGGCGAGCGCGCGCGAGAACGGCGCAAAGCCCGAACTCGCCGTGCCGCTTTCCGCCAGCGTAAACAGCGTGCGTTCGGCTTCCTCGATGATGTCCCTGGCGTCGTGATCGTCGGGCGGATTTTCAGCGAGGTCGGAGATGACATGGCCGACGCGGATCAGTTCGCGCCGTAGCGCCAGATCATAGATCAGCTCGGCGTAGGATTGCGCCTGCGCCGACAACGGCGCGGCCGATTCCATCAGCTTCATCAGATAGATCGCGCCGCCGATTTCCTTGATGCCGCCGTCGCGAGCGAAGCGCTCCTTCAGGGTGACGCCGTCGGCGAGATCGCCGCCGGAAATGATCTGCGCGCACGCCGCGAAAATACGCCCGTGCACGGGGTCGAAAAAATGGCGCTCCTGCAGCAGCGGCGTGATGCGGTTGTAGGTTTCGTTATCGAACAGGATCGCGCCCAGCAATGATTGCTCGGCCTCGAGGTTGTGCGGCGCCGCGCGCGGCGAGGCGGACGGAGCGGGAGTGGGGACGGCTGTCGGTGCGGACATGGGCGTTACAATGATGCGATTCGAGAACGCAACGACCGACGTTGCGACGGCTTGCATCTGATATCCCGAGTCGCGGCGTCATTATTGTTGTTGACGCGCAACAATGGGCGCGCGCGAGTCAGCAAACGGCCCGCGCGCCTTGTGGACACGCGGGCCGTTGCGTCGAGGTAGTTTTCGCTATTCGCGCGGTGAAGTGTCCACGAACGCGGAGGCGGCCAATTCCTTGGCTTGGGCCGCAGCTTCATCCTTGTCGGCCTGGTGGCCGCTGGCGATGACGTTCTCGCCGCGCGCCTGGCGCTCGGCTTCGTCGGCCGACCGCGCGACGTTGACCTTCACATTGGCGTAGACTTCCGCGTGCAGGCGCACGCGCACGTCATAGAGCCCGATGGTCTTGATCGGTTTGTCCAGCACCACCGCGCCGCGGCTGGCGTTGGCGCCGGCCTTGGCGATTTCCTCGGCGATGTCGCGTGAGGAGACAGAGCCATAGAGCTGGCCCGCTTCGCCGGCTTGGCGAATGAGCACGTAGGATGTGCCGTCGACCTTCTTCGCTGCCTTTTCCGCGTCGGCGCGGCCCTCGGCATTGCGGGCTTCGATCTCGGCGCGGCGCGCTTCGAACAATTTCTGGTTATCGGCGGTGGCGCGCAGCGCACGTTTTTGCGGCAACAGGCAATTGCGCGCGAAGCCGTCGCGCACCTTCACCACATCGCCGATGGCGCCGAGGTTTTCGACGCGTTCGAGCAGGATCACTTGCATGGGTTTACTTCCCTCACTGCACGGCGAACGGCAACAAGGCCAACTCGCGCGCGAGCTTGATGGCCTTGGCGAGTTCACGCTGCTTTTTGGCTGACACCGCACTGATGCGCGCGGGCACGATCTTGCCCTTTTCGCTGATGTAACGCTGCAGCATCTTGACGTCCTTGTAGTCGATCTTCGGCGCGGCGTCGCCCGAGAACGGGCACACCTTGCGCCGACGCCCGAACGGACGGCGCGCGGGGATGTTGGAAATGTTGAATTTCGGATTACCGCCCTTCATGGTCTATTCCTCCCCGTCCACGATTTCGTTGCCGTCGTCATCGCGGCCTTCGCGGCGGGCTCTGCGGCGCTCTTCGCGGTCGCGGCGGGCGAGGATCGGCGAGGGCTCTTCGTCGATCGCATCGACGCGAATGGTCTTGAAGCGCATGACATCTTCATTGATGCGCAGCAGGCGCTCGAACTCATGCACGACAGGCGCGGCGCAATCGAGACCGAGCAGAGCGTAATGGCCCTTGCGGTTCTTGCGGATGCGATAGGTGAGGTTGCGCAGACCCCAATATTCGTTCTTGGCGACCCTGCCGCCCAGATCGGTGATGGTCTTGGTGAGACCTTCAATGAGGGTGTCGACTTGTTGCGGCGATATTTCAGGCCGCGCAATAAGCACGTGTTCGTAGAACGCCATCTTTTCCTCTTCCTGGTGATCCGCGGCGCCTGGGAAGGGGGAAGCTCCCGCCCAAACGATGGACCCCAAAAGCAGGAACTGCCCCAGGGCCGCGGATCGCGAAGCCGGGGAACATACGGATTTCGGTCGCCGTGGCAAGCGCGTTCGCTGGGTTTGGCAGGACCCTGCCCGGAGGCGGCTGGCCGTCCAAGATGTGGGCGTGCGTCATCGTCGGCGTTTTCTCCGTGAAAACGCGAAAAGGCGGGAGAGCGGGGCGCGCTTTGTGCATGCGCGCGAGAGCTTAAATCGGTTGGGTTGCGCCAAGCGCGCCCCGCGCGGTTTGTTGATCAGCCGGCCAAAGCATGAAGCGTTCGAGGCGCGTTCGGGGGGCCATGCGTTTTCGGTAAGACGGGTGGGTCGTTCGATCGGCGCGGACTCCTCCCGCCATCTTCACTTGCATGAAGGCCGGTTTCCCGGACCGATCCCCGTGACGCTGGGGTTCCGTTTCGCGCTTAGCGCCTTGCTTTCGTTCCCGGCCGACGCGCGGACAAACCACCATAGTTCGCCCGGAGCCTTCGGGTTTCCTTTCTCCCCGAAGCTGTGATGTTCCCGCGTCGCCGCTTCACATCACATCGCGTACAATCCGCGTCCCGGCAACGTTTGGCTTTGGTGCACCAGCGCCTCCCTAGCCGAGATGAAGCAAGTCTACGCCGAGTTGAACTCGGTCGGATAGAATCGCTGGACATGCTTATGGCGCTTGGGTTTGCGGGCGAAGTTTGGGGGATAAGTGATGTTGTACAAATCCTGAATCCTCGGCGCCGGACCCCCTCCCAGCCTCCCCTTGCAGGGGGAGGAGCGGGTGGCGCCGACCATCTTCTCCCCCTGCAAGGGGGAGAGTGAGAGGGGGTCGGCGCTGCGTTGGCCGAGCTATCCTCTGGGTGGCAGCCCGTGTATCCTGGAATCGATGAGCACGAATTTGGCCCCTACCGGCGCGGACGCCCTCGCGAGGCGCGCGGATCGCATTTTACGGCGGGTGCGGGGCTTTGGCCTCGCGCGCCAGTGCCCCATGTGCAACGCGCTACTTGCGCGCTTTGAGCCCGAGGGCGAGAGCCATGCGGTGCTCTTTGAGTTGGACGTTGTCGGCGGCGGACGGCGCGACGGCGTGATCTGCCCGGTGTGCAGCGCGGTCGATCGCGAACGCCTGGTGCATTTGTTCTTGAAGCAGCGCGATCTGCTCGCTGACCCCGATTTACGCTTGGTACATGTGGCGCCGGAACAGATGCTCGGCGCACAGCTGCGCGCGCGGCTCGGGGGACGCTATCTGAGCGCCGACCTGATGACCGATTTCGTCGATGTCAATTTCGACCTCACCGATATTCCCTATCCCGACGCCAGCTTCGGCGCGGTGATCTGCAATCACGTCATGGAACACATCCCCGACGACGCCAAAGCGATGCGTGAGGTGTTGCGGGTGCTGAAGCCGGGCGGCTGGGCGATCCTGCAAGTTCCCATCGGGTTGAAGCTCGATATGACCATCGAGGATCCCAGCGTGACCGATGTCCCCGAACGCGAGCGGCGCTTTGGTCAATTCGATCACATCCGCATTTACAGCGCCGGCGACTACATCGCCCGGCTGACGCGCGCGGGCTTTGCGGTCGAACCATTCCGCTGGACCGACGCGCCCGAAGCCTATGGTGGCGCGGGCAATCGCTTCGGGCTGCTGGAGAAAGAAGTGCTGTTCTTCGCCCGCAAGGCCGCCGCCTGAGACCCGGCTGACCGGCGCCCGATTTTGTGCTAGGAATGGGGCTATGACCGACCTTTACGATAAGGACATCTACACCTGGGCGCTTACCCAAGCCGATGCCCTGCGCCGCCGTTCGGCCAACGAAATCGACTGGGAGAACGTCGCCGAGGAGATCGAAAGCGTGGGCAAGTCCGAAGCGCGGGAACTTGAGAGCCGTTACATTATTCTGCTGACCCATTTGCTAAAATGGCTCTACCAACCCGCCGGGCGCTCACGTTCATGGGAGGCCAGCATTAGGGTGCAACGCGCGGCGCTTGCGAGGCACATGGAGACAAATCCCGGCCTCAAACCGCGGCGCGACGAATTGCTGGGCGCGGCCTACCAGATCGCTCGCCTGACCTCGGCGGGTGAGACTGATCAGCCGGTCGAAACATTCCCCGAGACCAACCCGTTTACGCTGGCCGAGGCGATGGATGACGGGTTCTGGCCGGAACCGCCGACGGCGAAATAGGCGCGCTTGCCCTTGTCTGCGGTGTCCTCTACCTGCCAGCTCATGAGCACAGCCTTTATTTTTCCCGGTCAAGGGAGCCAGGCGCCCGGTATGGGCAAGGGGCTTCATGATGCGTTCGCGAGCGCGCGCGAGGTGTTCCAGGAGATCGACGATGCGCTTGGCGAGAAGCTGTCGCGGCTTATCTTTGAAGGACCCGCGGACGACTTGACGCTGACCGCCAACGCGCAGCCGGCCTTGATGGCGGTGAGCCTTGCGGCGGTGCGCGTACTGGAGCGCGAGTTCGCCGTGCCGGTAACGCGCGCCGCGTTCGTGGCCGGGCATTCGCTGGGGGAGTATTCGGCGCTGGCGGCGGCGGGCGCGTTGTCGGTGCGCGATGCGGCGCGGCTTTTGCGCGTGCGCGGCAACGCTATGCAGGCGGCGGTTCCCGTCGGCGAAGGCGCGATGGCGGCGTTGATTGGCAAGGTCGATGTGGCGCTGGCCGAGGAGATCGCCGCCAAGGGCGCCGAGGCGGGCGTTTGCGTGGTCGCCAATGACAACAATGTCGGCAGCGTGGTGATCTCGGGCTCGAAGGCGGGCATCGATGCGGCTTTGGCCTTCGCCAAGGAAAAAGGCGCGCGCGCTATAGCGCTGAACGTGTCCGCGCCGTTCCACTCGCCGCTGATGCAGGCTGCGGCTGACACGATGGCGGAAGCGCTGGCGCAAGCTGAGATCGCGCCGCTGGCCGTGCCCCTGGTTGCCAATGTTATTGCGCGTCCGGTGAGCGAGCCGGCGATGATCCGTCGGCTTTTGGTGGAGCAGGTCACGGGCCGGGTGCGCTGGCGCGAAAGCGTGGAATGGATGGCTGGTGAGGGGGGCGTGCAGTGTTTCGTTGAGATCGGCGCGGGCAAGCAGCTCTCCGGCATGGTGAAACGCAACGCGCCCGATGCGCAAACGCTGGCGCTGAACGAGCCGGCGGATTTGGAAGCGTTCGCGAAGGCGGGATGAGTCTGCAAGTCGCCCTCCTGCGCGGCGTCAATGTCGGCGGGCGCAAGCTAGTGATGTCGGAGCTGCGCGCGCGCATGGAAAGCGCAGGGTTTACCGACGTGCGCACGCTGTTGGCGAGCGGAAACCTCGTGTTGCGCACTGACCTCAAAGCCCATTGGCTTGAAAAGAAACTCGAACAAATCATCGCCGCGGGTTTTGCTCTCAAGACGGATGTTTTCGTTCGCACCGGCAAGCAAGTGGAGGAGGTTGTCGCCGCAAACCGGTTCAAGGATTATGCGAAGAATGCGCCCAACTGCCTCGTCGTTCACTTCATGCGTGCGCCGCCTACCGAAGACGAAATCCACGATATGGAGACAAGCTGCGCCGACGAGACCATCCATCACGGCAAGAATTGCCTTTACATCACATATCCCATGGGCCAGGGCGTCTCGCGCTTGAAATTGCCCAAGCTCGGCACCGCGCGGAACTGGAATACGGTTCTGAAGCTTGCTGCGGCGACGCAGGGGGAATAAAGGCGACGGAAGCTTGAGGAGCTTTCCGTCGATGTTCTCACTTCAAGGCAAAACCGCGCTGGTGACTGGCGCTTCGGGCGGTATTGGCGGGGCGATTGCGAAAGCGCTGGCGGCGCAAGGCGCGCTTGTGGCGCTTTCGGGGACGCGGGTGGAGGCGCTGGAAAAGGCGCGGGCCGAGATCGGCGGCAATCACCCTATCCTGCCGTGCAATCTTTCCGACAGCGCGGCCGTCGATGCGCTGGTGGGGCAGGCCGAGGCGGCTCTGGGCGGGAGGCTGGATATCCTGGTGGCCAATGCCGGCATTACCAAGGATGGGCTGCTCTTGCGGATGAAGGACGAGGACTTTCAGAACGTCCTGAAGATCAATCTCGAAGGCTATTTTCGGCTCTCGCGAGCGGCGCTGCGCAATATGATGAAGAACCGCTGGGGGCGGATTATCGCAATCACGTCGGTCGTCGGGGTGATCGGAAACGCCGGACAGGCGAATTACGCGGCCTCCAAGGCGGGCATGATTGGCTTCACCAAGGCGCTGGCCGCAGAGGTCGCCAGCCGCAACGTCACCGCCAATTGCATCGCCCCGGGCTTCATCGCTTCGCCCATGACCGATGTGCTGAGCGAGGCGCAGAAAGCGGCGCTGTTGGGCAAAATCCCCGCTGGGCGCTTGGGCCAAGGCGCTGATATCGCAGCCGCGGCTGTCTATCTGGCGAGCGAGGAGGCTGCTTACGTGACCGGCCAAACCTTGCACGTCAATGGCGGCATGGCGATGATCTGAGGCGCCGTTTTGGGCTGGGGCGAGAAAAAAGCTTGCGCCCGCCTCTACCTGTGGTCAAAACGCCGCTCTGGAAGCATCTTGAAATTTTATCACTGGCGAGGCGTGCATGTCGGAAGTGTTTGAGCGCGTAAAAGCGATCGTGATTAAGCATCTCGAAGCCGCGCCCGAGAAGGTGACGGAAAAGGCGAGCTTCATCGACGATCTGGGCGCGGACAGCCTGGACAATGTCGAACTGGTGATGGCGTTCGAGGAAGAGTTCGGGATCGAGATTCCCGATGAAGCCGCCGAACATATCCAAACCGTGGGCGACGCGGTGAAGTTCATTTCCGAAAAAAAGGGCTGAGCCCTTAGGCCCAGGTGGGGCGCCACATGCGGCGCGTTGTCATCACTGGAATAGGCCTGGTCACGCCGTTGGCGGCAAATGCGCCGGCGACGTGGGAGCGCCTGCTTGCGGGCCGCTCGGGTGCGAACACGCTTGAGCATTTCAAGGTCGATGATTTGCCGTGCAAGATCGGCTGCCTGGTGCCGCGCGTCGATGGGCGCGGCGGCGGCGCGGGCGATCCCCACGCTTTCGATCCCGACAAAGCCATGTCTGCGAAAGAGCAGCGCCGGGTCGATGATTTCATCCTTTACGGGATGGCTGCTGCGGATGAGGCGTTAGCCGATTCCGGTTTCAAGGCGGAGACGCCTGAAGCGCAAAATCGCGCTGGCGTGCTGATCGGCTCTGGCATCGGCGGCTTGAACGCTATCGCCGACAATGCGCTGCTGCTGGAACGCGAGGGGCCGCGCAAGATCAGCCCGTTCTTTATACCAAGCGCGTTGATCAATCTGGTGTCCGGGCACGTTTCAATTCGCTATGGCCTCAAAGGGCCCAACCACGCTGTCGTGACCGCGTGCGCCACCGGCGCGCATGCGATCGGGGACGCCGCGCGGCTCATCGTGCATGGCGATGCGGACGTCATGGTGGCGGGCGGTACGGAGGCCGCGATCTGCCGCCTGGGCATGGCTGGCTTTTGCGCCTCGCGCGCGCTTTCGACAGGCTACAACGACACGCCCGAAAAAGCCTCGCGACCCTACGACAAGGATCGCGATGGCTTCGTCATGGGCGAAGGCGCCGGCGTGCTGGTGCTGGAAGAATATGAGCACGCAAAGGCGCGCGGCGCGAAAATCTATGCCGAGGTGAAAGGCTACGGACTCTCCGGCGACGCCTTTCACATCACCGCCCCGGCAGAGGACGGCGACGGCGGCTTCCGCGCCATGAGCGCCGCGTTGAACGACGCTGGCCTCACGCCGGCGGATATTGATTACGTCAACGCCCACGGCACCTCGACGCCGCTCGGCGATGAGATTGAGCTGAAAGCGGTGGAGCGGCGCTTCGGTGATGCGGCGGCCAAGCTTTCGCTTTCGTCCACCAAGTCCGCCATCGGGCATTTGCTCGGCGCGGCGGGCGCGGTGGAGACCATCTTCTGCGCGCTGGCGATCCGCGACGGCATCATTCCGCCGACGCTCAATCTTGAAAATCCGTCCATCAACACCGCCATAGATTTGACGCCGCACAAGGCCAAGAAGCGCGTCATTAAGGCGGCGATGTCGAACTCGTTCGGGTTCGGCGGAACCAACGCTGCTGTGATCCTAACCGCGGTGAAGTGATGGCGAGAGCAATGGCGCCCCGGCGCGGAAGCGGCTTTGTGTCCCTGCTGCTTTGGCCGGCCGCGCTGCTCGCGGTGGCGGCGATTTTCGCGGTGGCGTTCTTCTTCAGCGCAATCGGGCGCCCAGGCCCCGCAAGCGAGGAAACCACGTTCATGGTCGAGCGCGGCGCCAGCGGCGCGTCGATCGCGGCGGGCCTTGCGCGCGCGGGCCTGGTCAGCGACGCCTTCGTGTTCCGCATCGCCAACCGCATTTACGCCAACGGCGCGGATTTGCAGGCGGGCGAGTATCTCATTCCCGCCCACGCCTCGGTGCGCGATATCGTTGAGCTGATGTCGAGCGGGCAAGCGCTGCAACACGCGCTGACGTTTCCCGAGGGCATCACCATCGCCGGCGTGATGCGGATCATCGAAGAGTCCGAGGTGCTGAGCGGCGATATGCCCGAAGCGCCGCCGGAGGGCTCGATCCTGCCGGAAACCTATCATGTGCAGCGTGGCATGTTGCGCGCGGCGCTGTTGCAGCAGATGCGCGACGCGCACGATGCGGCAGTGGCGGAAATCTGGGAGAGCCGCCAACCAAACTTGCCGATCACCTCGCCGGAGGAATTGGTGATTCTGGCGTCCATCGTCGAACGCGAGACAGGCGTGGCGGCGGAGCGGCCCATGGTGGCGGCGGCGTTCGTCAATCGCATGCGCAGGCCGATGCGGCTCGAAAGCGATCCCACCATCATTTACGGCGTGTGCAAACAAGTGCCGGCGCGGTGCCGCGATGGGCGCCTCGTCGATGCGCAAGGCCATCCGCGCACCATCCGCGCCAGCGAAATCGCACTCAACACCGGCTACAACACGTATCGTATCGATCGCTTGCCGCCGACGCCGATCTCCAATCCCGGCCGGCTCGCGCTGGAAGCGACCGCCAACCCCGCCGATTCCAACGCCATTTTCTTTGTCGCCGACGGCAGCGGCGGTCACGCGTTCGCCGCAACCCTCGCCGAGCACAACGCCAACGTCACACGCTGGCGCGACATCGAAGCGCAAAGGTTGGCGGCGGAACGCGCCGGGCGCTGAGTGCCGCGAGGCTCTTTGCGAACAGGGCCGTCCACACACATGTGTCACTCAATAAGTAATAAGCGCCAGCGACGGTCGCCCGCGCTTTGGTTCGCCTAGGCGCCGCCCCGCGCTATCCTCCAGCGCCTTCAGCCATTCCGCGCCGCCAAGCGGACGTCCGGTCGTTGAGGCGCGCCGCAATTTACGGAGAGCTTCAGCGCCGACATCAGCTTCAAAGAAGCGCGGCATGTCCGCGCGCACATAGGCGGCCAGCGGCGCGGTTCGAACCAATGCATCGTCGCGCTCAGCGAGATGCGCGCGCACGCTCGACCACGGCCAGTCTTCCGCACGCGCGACGAGCCCGGCGCGAACGGGGTTCAAGCCCACATAGCGGCTCGCCTGCACGAAATAGCAATCGTCCATGGGATAGGAAGCAAATCGACCCTGCCAGAGATATCCAGTCCAACGCTCACGCTTGTTGACTTCGTACGTGTAACGCCAATGCAGCGGCGCCAGCGCGGCGCGCAATCCGCTTTCGGTGCGCGGTGTGAGAATGAGATGAACGTGGTTGGGCATCAGGCAATAGCCCCAGCACTCGACCTGCGCCTTCGCGCACCATTCGGCGGCGAGCTGCAAATAGCGCAAATAATCGCCATCGCGAAAAAACGTCGGCTGGCGGCGATTGCCGCGCTGCGTGACGTGATGCGGCACACTCGGCGCAACGATGCGAGACATACGTGGCACGACCACCTCCAACGGCAATGTACATGATTTGTTCTCGCGAGCAAGGACCGTAAATGCGTGTGTGGGTGGATTCAACCGATGAACGCAACAGCATGATGTGTTGCTGATTCGGAAGGATTGCGAATGGAGTGTGCACGCGGACGCGGATTGAACGCG